>NZ_JBTAMQ010000014.1:0-451 GCF_054404255.1 Vibrio phycocola | reverse complement strand
GGGGGTCGCGAGTTCGAGTCTCGTCCGTTCCGCCATTTACACATAAGCCTTAGCAGAAATGCTAAGGCTTTTTTGTGCTTGTTTGTTAGCGATTGTGCTAAAAGCATCGTCGCAGTGTTATTAAACGCGGAGCGGCAGTTCAGTTGGTTAGCTTATTTGTTTAGAGAAAGCGGCCTGTCACGCCGGGGGGCGCTGCATTTTGCAAGATAGGGAGTCTCGTCCGTTCCGCCACGTACTTTACAATAGAGCACATAAGCCTTAGCAGAAATGCTAAGGCTTTTTTGTGTTTGTTAGCGATTGTGCTGTGAAAGCATCGTCGCAGTGTTAGTGAAAGTGGAGCGGCAGTTCAGTTGGTTAGCTTATTTGTTTAGAGAAAGCGACCTGCCACGCCGGGAACCGCTGCATCTTGCAACATAGGAACTCTCGTCCGTTCCGCCAAGTACTTTACAAT
>NZ_JBTAMQ010000013.1:0-180378 GCF_054404255.1 Vibrio phycocola | reverse complement strand
AGAGCACATAAGCCTTAGCAGAAATGCTAAGGCTTTTTTGTGCTTGTTTGTTAGCGATTGTGCTGTGAAAGCATCGTCGCAGTGTTAGTGAAAGTGGAGCGGCAGTTCAGTTGGTTAGCCTATTTGTTTAGAAAAATCGGCCTGTCACGCCGGGGGGCGCTGCATTTTGCAAGATAGGGAGTCTCGTCCGTTCCTCCACGTACTTTACAATAGAGCACATAAGCCTTAGCAGAAATGCTAAGGCTTTTTTGTGCTTGTTTGTTAGCGATTGTGCTGTGAAAGCATCGTTGCAGTGTTAGTGAAAGTGGAGCGGCAGTTCAGTTGGTTAGCCTATTTGTTTAGAAAAATCGGCCTGCAATGCCGGGGGATGCCTCACCATACTGCGCTACGTATTTTTAAGTTGTTGCCGGTAGATTAATAGAAATTGGGAGTTATTGACAGATCTCTACTTATAAGTGACTCCTGTAACTTTTTAAATCTGAATTTTTTCTAACAGATTATCTCGTTTTAATTTTCGAATTTCTTCTCTGTTTTATGCAAATTCACGGTATTATATTACTAATTAAAGTAAGGGATTTTTATGGGACAGTTTTCTATATTGAGTTTTATCGCTATTGGAGGCGCATTTGGTGCCTGCTCTCGATATCTAATTTCAGAGTTTTGTGTGTCATTATTAGGTAAGGGGTTTCCTTATGGCACATTAACTGTAAATGTCATTGGTTCATTTATGATGGGAATTTTGGCAGCGGCTCTTCAAGGGCAATTGATTCCAACTGAGCCATGGCGTCAAATTATTGGTCTAGGTTTTCTTGGAGCATTAACCACTTTCTCTACATTTTCTATGGATAATGTTGTACTGATGCAGCAGGGAGCATTCATTAAAATGGGAGTTAATATTGTACTTAACGTTGTATTGAGTATTTCAGCTGCTTGGTTAGGCTTTCAACTGTTAACTAAAGCATGATTTTAATTAATTCCTCTTGGTTATTACTAACCTAAGTCTTATAATATTTTCACTTGTCGGAGTGCCATATGGCTGAGACCGTTAATTCGGGATCCGTTGAACCTGATCAGGCTAATACCTGCGAAGGGAACAGGAGAAGATATTTTATAGTCAATTTACCAATTTCTTTGGTTAAGACTTTACCTATCCTTTAGTGTCGTTACACGTCACACCTCTTGTAGCATTGATCCGATAAGCATTTGTTCCTATTACACTTGTTAGAGGTAAATGCATGTCGACTCGTAAAGAATCTAGAATTTTAGCTAAAAAGTTTATTGATTCAATCAAATCAACACCTTATCCAAATTCAAAAAAGTATTATATTAAGGGTTCTCGCCCAGATCTTAATGTTCCTATGCGTGAAATATCACTTTCCGATACGTTAATAGGAACAGATAAGAAGAACCCTGTATATCAACCCAATGAACCAATATGTGTATATGATACATCTGGTTATTATTCTGACCCAGACTACACCGTCGATTTATACTCCGGTTTGCCAAGAATCAGAGATACTTGGATTTCCGAGCGATCTGATACAACAACGTTAGCCAGTGCTAGTTCAGAATTCGCCAATATTCGTCTATCTGATCATACACTTGATGATCTTCGCTATGGTCAACTACCTGATATAAAGCGTGCGAAGCCGGGTAAATGTGTTACTCAACTCCATTATGCTCGACAAGGTATTATTACTCCAGAGATGGAATTTATTGCACTTCGTGAAAATAGCCGCCATGAGCAATATGAAGACGAACAATTAACCCGTCAGCACCCAGGACATAGTTTTGGAGCCAACTTGCCTGACGCTATTACCCCTGAGTTTGTTCGTCGTGAGGTCGCTGAAGGGCGAGCAATTATTCCAGCAAATATTAATCACCCTGAATCTGAACCAATGATCATTGGTCGGAACTTCCTCACTAAAGTAAATGCGAATATTGGTAACTCTTCTGTATCTTCTTCAATAGAGGAAGAAGTGGAAAAGTTGGTTTGGTCTACTCGCTGGGGAGCTGACACAGTAATGGACTTGTCTACAGGACGTAATATACATGAGACACGTGAATGGATATTGCGTAACAGCCCTGTGCCTATTGGTACGGTTCCTATGTACCAAGCCCTCGAAAAAGTTAAAGGAATCGCAGAGAACCTTACGTGGGAGGTTATGCGCGATACATTAATCGAACAAGCGGAACAAGGTGTTGACTACTTTACTATTCATGCCGGTGTTTTACTCCGTTACGTCCCTATGACAGCAAGTCGAGTAACTGGAATTGTTTCTAGAGGCGGGTCTATAGTTGCTAAGTGGTGTTTGGCTCACCATAAGGAAAACTTTTTATATACTCATTTTGAAGAAATCTGCGAAATCTGTGCGGCTTATGATATCTCGTTGTCATTAGGCGATGGTCTGCGCCCTGGATCTATTGCTGACGCTAATGATGAAGCGCAGTTTTCGGAGCTACGCACGTTAGGTGAGTTAACAAAAATAGCATGGAAGCATGATGTGCAAGTCATGATTGAAGGGCCGGGACATGTGCCTATGCATATGATTAAAGCCAATATGGATGAGCAGCTAAAGCATTGTGACGAAGCACCGTTTTATACTCTAGGGCCTTTAACGACCGATATCGCGCCTGGGTATGATCATATTACATCTGGTATAGGTGCAGCCATGATTGGCTGGTATGGATGCGCTATGCTCTGTTACGTGACACCTAAAGAGCACCTTGGTCTACCGAATAAAGAGGACGTAAAAACTGGCTTGATTACTTATAAGCTCGCAGCACACGCTGGAGACTTGGCAAAAGGCCATCCAGGCGCCCAAATTCGAGATAATGCGCTTTCGAAGGCTCGTTTTGAGTTTCGTTGGGAAGACCAATTTAACTTATCTTTAGACCCGGTAACTGCTCGAGCCTATCACGATGAAACGTTACCTCAGGAATCAGGTAAAGTTGCCCACTTTTGCTCGATGTGTGGTCCTAAATTTTGCTCTATGAAAATATCTCAAGAAGTTAGGGAATATGCGAAGAATCAAGAACTCTCGATAGAGGTTAAGGAAGTTCAGGCAGAAATGGATCGAAAGTCCCAAGAGTTTTTAGAAAAAGGGTCAGAGCTTTATCATCCAGCTAGCGTCGATTAGGAGTTGATATGGTAACTATTAAACTACCTAATTATTTAACGGGCCTTATGGGCCCGATTGAGCGAGCGTTCGAGGCCGCGTACCAATCAGGGTTAGGAAGAATTGAATTTAATTTTCTGGAAACAGAATCTCATCATATTTCTGCTTGCGTGGACGGTAAGCGATATATCGTCGAGATAAACTCTTCAGTTTTTCCTTTGGCAAGCACTCTGGATTCATCTGCTAATTCGGAGTACGAGCTAGTTAGTTTCAATTATTTAGATAGCTCGATTCAAGTTAATCATCCTCAACCTTTGGTCAATGACATTGGTTCATTGGTCGAAATAACTTGTTCGGGAAAGCCTGGTGAGGTTGCAGAGCGTTGGCACATCAGTGGAGAGGATCCATGTGAACTAAGCTCGGCTTGTTGGTTTGATTATAGCTCAGAGGAAACACAAGCTGGCCATCTAGGTTGGTTTGTGGCATCCCTCTGTTTAAACTTTTCAGTTCATGATTCTCTTCTCCTTGCTCATCTTGGCCGCAACGTTTCACGTGAAACGTGGGTTCATTCTCAGTTCGATTTCCTTACTTTGAACACAGCGAAAATCAATATCACTATTAATCAAAATATTACGCCGAGCGACGGTTTTCCAGCCGTCGATTTGCCGAAATTCAATTTATATCCAGTAGTATCTGATGAAAAGTTGATTCATGAGCTTATTGAAAAAGGGGTGACGACAGTTCAATTCAGAGACAAATCACCATCCTCCGATTATGAACTTCAGTTAGAACGAACGACGGAGCTAAGTAGGGCAAAGGGCATACAGTTCTTTGTTAACGACTATTGGCATCTTGCGATTCGACATAATTCATATGGTGTTCATCTCGGTCAGGAAGATATTAGTACGGCTGATTTAACTGCTATCAAAGCAAACGGAATGCGTCTAGGTGTCTCGACGCACAGCTATTATGAAATCGTGCGTGCTCTAAGTATCTTGCCAAGTTATATCGCGTTAGGACACATTTTCCCAACAACAACTAAGAAGATGCCTTCAAAACCTCAAGGACTAGAACGGCTAAAACTGTATAACGAGTTTATTGTTAAGAGTTGTGAAGTGCTAGGTGTCCATATTCCAACATGCGCGATAGGTGGAATAGACATAACCAACGCGCAAGCTGTACTTGATACTGGCGTTGATTCCATTGCCGTCGTTCGTGCAATAACAGAGTCGAACGATTTGGAGAAAACTCTGCATCACTTTGATGCAATACAAAAAAAGAGCTCTTCATTAGAGAATGGAGTTACTGATGGAGCATAACACCAGAGATTCTGATTTTATCCAATATCACCGTCAGATATCGGTGCCAGAATTCGGAGAAACAGGTCAGGTATGCCTCGATAAATCCAGTGTTTTAGTTATTGGTTGTGGCGGCCTGGGTACATTAGTGAGTTCCTATTTGGTTAGCAGTGGGCTCGGTTCGATAGTGATTAGTGATGACGATGTAATTGAGTTGTCCAACTTGCCACGTCAATTGAACTACACACACCAGGATATTGGAAAACCCAAAGTAGATACGCTAAGGAATTCATTAGTTTCAAAGAGTGCTACCACTCGCGTTCGCGCTATAAATAAGAGAATGGATGCTCTTCAATTATCACTAGAAGTAGAACTTGCGAACGTAGTGATAGATTGCAGCGACAACTTTGAATCTCGCTTTTTACTAAATCAAGTCTGTCATAAAACTAGAACACCGTTAATCAGTGGATCAGCGTCCGGTTGGATGGGCCAATTAGCGACGTACTATAACCGGCCAAATTCCTCATGTTACCAATGCTTAATTGACCCTAGTTCGGTCGATTCTTTAAATACCAACTGTACAACGGTTGGAATTATATCTCCTGTTACTGGCGTAGTTGCGTCACTTCAGGCAGTCGAAGCGCTGAAGTTACTCGCGATCGCAGAAGCAGAACTTCAGGTTAATAGTACACATTTAACAATATATGATGGCTTACAACGAAAATTTAGCGAGTTTGAAATACAACGAGATCCGTGCTGCGAGATATGCGGGTCAACCAGTGGAGAATCAAAATGATAAACATAATATTCAATGGTGACCAAGTCGCTGTGGATGATATGACCACGTTATCCTCACTACTCTCAAATATGAACATTCCGACTGTAGGGTGTGCAGTGTCTATTAACAATATAATTGTCCCGAAAGGAAGTTGGGATATTGCTTGTGTTGAGTGTAATGACGAGATCTCTGTATTCAATATTGTCGCGGGAGGGTGATGATGTTAAAAATCGCAAATAAAAGCTTTGGTTCCCGTCTTTTTACCGGAACTGGAAAATTTTCAAGCTCAAGTCAAATGATTGACGCTATCCTAGCAAGTGGCTCGGAGCTAGCGACAATGGCACTACGCCGAGTCGACGTCAATAAACCATTCGATGACATTCTTACTCCGTTAATCGAGAATAATATATCACTTCTGCCCAATACTTCAGGTGCAAAAAACGCCAAAGATGCTGTATATGCGGCACAACTTAGCAGAGAAGCCCTAGATACAAATTGGGTAAAACTGGAGATTCATCCAGATCCAAAATATCTCATGCCGGACCCAATCGAAACCCTAAAAGCGGCTGAGGTGTTAGTAAATGACGGGTTCATTGTCTTACCTTACTGTCATGCTGACCCAGTGCTTTGTAAGCACTTGGAAGAAGTGGGGTGTCATGCCGTTATGCCATTAGGGTCGCCAATAGGCAGTAATCTAGGACTAGCTAGCCGTGATTTTTTAGCGATAATCATCGATCAAGCAACCGTTCCTGTTGTGGTAGACGCGGGTATAGGAGCACCTTCTCATGCTGCTGAAGCGATGGAAATGGGAGCCGACGCTGTGCTTGTAAACACCGCCATCGCTTCTGCAGGGGACCCTAAGCAAATGGCAATAGCATTTGATTTGGCAATAAAATCAGGGCGCAAGGCTTACTTGGCTAAATTAGGTGCCGTTAGTAATACCGCGATTGCGAGTAGCCCATTAACCCAGTTTTTGGAGAATTAGTGTGAGTTTCTCGGAATATATTAAAAAACTTGATTGGGATGATATTAGGTTATGTATTTACTCGAAAACAGAAAGTGACGTTACTCGTGCACTAGGTAAAAAGTCTCTAACACTTGATGACTTTTGTGCGTTACTTTCACCTGCTGCTGAACCGTACCTTGAGCAAATTGCCCAGAAAGCGCAATCGTTAACTCGTAACCGTTTTGGTAATACAGTCAATATGTACGTGCCCTTGTATTTGTCAAACCTTTGTTCAAATGTATGCACGTATTGTGGATTTTCAATGGAAAATCGGATTAAGCGTAAAACATTAGATCTCAATGAAATAGGGAATGAGTTAGTCGCACTAAAAAATATGGGGTTTGACAGTTTGCTTCTCGTAACTGGGGAGCATGAGTCAAAGGTTGGATTAGAATACTTTAAGGATGTTGTGCCACTTGCGAAGAGGCAGTTTAATTATTTGGCTATGGAGGTTCAGCCGCTTGAACAAGAAGAGTATCAACAGTTGATTGGTGTTGGTCTAGATGCGGTAATGGTTTACCAAGAGACCTATAATCGAATTACGTATGCAGAGCATCATAAGCGTGGAAATAAATCTAACTTCGACTTTCGGCTAGATACGCCTGATCGTTTAGGGCGCGCAGGGATCGATAAAATTGGTTTGGGAGCGTTAATTGGTTTGGATGATTGGCGTGTCGATCTGATGTATCTCGCTCATCACCTTAGCTATCTCGAGAAGGTGTATTGGAAGAGCCGATATTCTATATCATTTCCTCGGCTAAGACCGTGTACTGGTGGAGTAGCAACTAAATCTGTCATGAGTGACCGCCAATTGGTCCAAGCAATCTGTGCTTTTCGAATGCTAAGCAATGAGGTTGAATTATCTCTTTCGACAAGAGAGTCGCCTGATATGCGAGATAATACAATTCCTATCGCAATTACCAGTATTTCTGCTGCTTCTAAGACCCAACCCGGAGGGTATTCGAATGGTGATCAGGAGTTGGAACAATTTAGCACTGGTGATGATAGAAGTGCAGATGATGTCGCGTCTGCACTAATAGCAAAAGGTTTACAGCCAGTATGGAAAGATTGGGAACCAGTATTTTCTGGATAGTCTATGTTTCATGTGAAACATAGACTACGATATAATTAACCCTTCGTAACTAATTGATAAATAGTGAATTATATTAATTATTGTTGATGGTCAAGCGGAGCCGTAGCAGATTTTAACCAAGCAAGTGTGTCTCCTTCAACTAAAGGGGACACTTCGTTCCAAACTTTTTCATGGTACTGATTCAACCAATGAATTTCATGATCCAGTAGTAGGCTTGATTCAATAACGCGTTTATCGATAGGGCACCGTGTCAATGACTCAAACCCTAATACACTCATATCACCATCAGTTTCAAATTGAACAACCAGTTCCAAGTTTTCTATTCTGATACCAAAACAGTTCTCTCGGTAGTATCCAGGTTCGTTTGACACGACCATTCCAGGTAACATCGCTATGGTATTCGGCGCTTTACTGATGCGTTGTGGACCTTCATGAACACTTAAAAAGTGCCCAACTCCGTGGCCAGTTCCGTGGTCGTAATCATAACCATAAGACCATAAATGTTGTCTAGCCAAAATATCGAGTTGATGGCCAGTAGTGCCTTTAGGAAAACGAGCAGAAGCAAGTGCGATATGCCCTTTTAACACAAGCGTAAACTGTTGTTTCATTTCAGCTGAAGGCGTTCCAATCGCAATTGTACGCGTAATATCCGTTGTACCATCAAGGTATTGGCCTCCAGAATCAACGAGATAGAGTGAGTTTTCACTTAATGTACCAGGTTGAACCTGATCGACATGATTATAATGGCACATCGCTGCGTTGCTACCCACTGCTGAAATAGTATCAAAGCTGAGATCAACGAGAGTGTCGTCTTCACGACGAAATAGTTCTAATTGGTCAGAAAGTTGAGCCTCGTTTAACCAATTTTTAGTCGAAACTTGTTGATCTAACCACGTCAAAAACTTGACCATGGCTGCTCCATCTCTAACGTGACAAGACTTCATACCTTTGACTTCAATACTATTTTTCTCAGCCTTGATCATTAAACATGGATCGTCCTGATTAACGATATGTGCATCAGTATTTTGCAAGGTTAATGTTATCCACGAATTGGTATTCACAGGATCAACTAACACTCGTTTGTTTGACAACCTATTGAGATAGTCCTGAAGTAATACAGGATCCACTACGTTTACGTCGGGACCAACATGCAAATCAAAACCTTCGACAATGCGATCCTGCGATATAAAAAAGTCGACGCTTGAATCGTTGTGAATGATCGCATGTGAAAGCAAAACTGGCAGTCGGGATACATCAAGACCACGAATATTTAGTAGCCAACAGATGGAATCAAGTTGAGTTAAAATCGCGCAATCGAGGTTCGAAGATTTTAGTTTACTGGCAATGATCGTTCGCTTGTCTTGACTCGATTGGCCAGTTAAGTCTAGTGGCATCAAGCGTACCGGGGATAAGATGGCTTGTGGACGATCGAGCCAAAGTTCGTCGATGGGGTTCCGATCTACTGGAATAAGAGTTAAAGCGCCATTCAAAGAGGTTTGAGCATTCTCAAGCCAACGAGCACGATGCATACGAGGATCAAACCCAACTTTACTAGAGTTCGGTAGAGTAGAGCATACCCAAGTCAAAAAGGGATCTTCGATGAGGTGATGGAATTCAAATAGCGATTCAGGTACTTGTTTCGTAACTTGGACGGTATAACGACCATCAACAAAGATTGCCGCTCTTTTTTGCGTTATAACCGCAACTCCAGCTGAGCCGGTAAAGCCGGTTGCCCAATAAAGGCGTTCATTGTGTGCTGGAATATACTCACCTAAGTATTCATCTTCGTGTGGGACAATAAAAGCGTCGAGATCATTTTCAACTAACCACTGGCGAATTGATGATATCCTTTCAAAGGTAAGCTCGTGCATAGTCATTGTTCCTCATAGATTAAAAAGTAAGCGGTAAATGTGATAATCAGCAAAATATAAGCTACGCTTTTTTAAGGACGCTATCAAATCAAAAACAAAGCTTAAAAATGAAAAAAGAATATAAAAAGACTTTGTTGAAAAAGCGGACTAATATTATTACGAGAGATTCACTTACGGTGTTAGACTATTTTTATTATCGCAATATACCAAGTATATTGCGCATCGTTAATTCACCTCTCAAATATTCTAACCACCCATATTTGGAATGATAAAGCATGTCAATGACAACCTATGAAATGGCTCGTTTGCTAGAGCAAATGGAAGAATCTCCAGAGAAGGTTATGTTCGGAAAAGTACTGATTGAGCTTGGTAATCAGAGTAGTGAGCGAGTTCGTAGTGCTGCAAAACAAGTACCAGTTCCGGTTCTACGTGATCTTGTTTATCAGTTTAATCAAGTTATTGACTCTAGAAAAAATGAGCAAATCGACACATTGGCTAAAGAGATCGCTGACAAAGGAATCTCGGCAGAAGAATTGCTAAATTATCTCAATAAATAATGGCTACAACAGTCTCATAGAATAGTATGACACAATCTAATAGTTCATTATGGGTTTACATTTCTATTGATAGGGTTTTGTAAGCTAATTAATGTTTCGGTAGACTGAACTTCATTAATTGTCTGAAGTTTATCAATTAAAACATATTGCAGTTCTTCAATTGAGCGGCACATCAACTTGGCAAAAATATTATAAGCCCCCGTGGTATAGTAAGCTTCTACCACTTCATCTAAAGCATTTAACTTTTCTAAAGCCGAATGATAATCTCGAGCAGCATTTAGGTTAATTCCAATGAAGCAACATACGTCGTATCCAAGCTTTTTAGTGTTTACGACCACTTCCGTTTTTTGAATAATGTCGGCAGATTTCATTTTCTCGATGCGAACATGGATTGTCGCTGGACTAACGTTGAATTTCTTTGCCATTTCTGCATAAGGTGTACGGGCATCGTCCATCAATATCTTCAAAATAGCACGATCGAGATCGTCAAGTTTCGCTGTCGTATTGGAATGCATCATTATTCCTTGATGTTCGAGTTAAATGACAGTATGTAATGACTAGTGTAACAAAGCGAATAAAATTGTTAAGTATAAAGCGTGAGAACAGGCGTCAAATACCCTATGGTATAGGCTTGTTTCGATATATAGAGCAATGCTCTACTTGTACCACTAGAATGAGTTAGGAAGAAATTGTGCACATTCAATTAGTCTGTGAACGTTTAGGTGGAGAGGCTTACCTCCAGCAGCTATCCGAGAAATGGGGCTTAGAGCATCATAGCGATAGCTTATTTGCTTTAGCTTTAACGGAAACCCAATTGGAATTGCGCAAACTTGATGAGCGTAAGCTTGGCGCAATATGTGTGGATTTTGTTGGTGGATCCGTTGCGCATAGGCGGAAGTTTGGAGGAGGAAAAGGGCAGGCAATTGCAAAAGCTACAGGTCTAAATAAGGGGGTAACACCTTCGGTTTTAGATGCAACTGCTGGCTTAGGGAGGGACGCGTTTGTGTTGGCATCTATGGGCTGTAAGGTTGATATGATTGAACGTCACCCGGTAGTAGCAGCCATTCTTGATGATGGTTTGTCGCGTGCTAAGCATGATGGAGAGATCGGGGAATGGGTCAGTGAAAGAATGACGATGATTCACCGCTCTAGTCATGATGCGCTTATATCACTGCTCGATGATTCCACTTATTCTCGTCCAGATGTTGTTTATTTGGATCCTATGTACCCACATCCAGAAAATAGAAAAAAGCAGGCATTAGTTAAGAAAGAGATGCGCGTATTTCAATCCTTGGTCGGAGAGGATAGCGATGCAGACAAGCTATTGAACCCAGCGTTAACTCTTGCAACAAAAAGAGTTGTGGTTAAACGCCCAAGTTATGCTCCTTGGTTAGATGATCTACGACCTTCTATGACCATTGAAACGAAGAAAAATCGATTTGACGTTTACGTCAATGCAGCTATGACTTAGTCTAAATTGTATCGAGAATAGATGGGCTACCAAAAGTACTATCAGATCGGGATTAACGACGCGTATAGTACTTTTAGTTTAAACCACTATTATAAATAGTGTTGTTGGTAGTAAGTGCTTACTTGGGGTTGTGTTCAACTCGAGATTTAACCCAAGTTTGATTAAACCAAAGCGAAAATACAATGATTGCTCCGCCAATCGATAAACTAACAAGATCTACGTCTCGATTCCAAATGACGATGTTAACGATTAGCCCTGCCGGAACTAAAACGTTATTCATGATAGCAAGAGCCCCAGAGTTGACCATACAAGCTCCTTTATTCCATACGAAATATCCTAGACCAGAAGCGATCACACCAAGGTATGTCAATATTCCCCACTGAACGTAGGTCGTTGGGAGTTTTTCCAAGCTGCCAAATAATATGAATGCGATCGTGGCAACAACCAGTGCTCCAAGGTAGAAAAAACCGAACACACTGTGCTGTGGTAGATGAGTATTGTCTTGCTCCATAACTCGTTTATAGGCCACCTGACCAATTGCGAAACATAAGTTAGCCGCCTGAACGACGAGAAATCCTACGATGAAGTCTTGGTTAATATCCGTTCTCTTTATGAACATGGCACCCATAACCGCAATTGCGGCAGTGAGTAAGTACCATGGAGAAAACCTTTTTCTCAAGGCATCGTAAATCAATGTTACGTAAATTGGTGTGAAAACAGTAAAGAGCAAGACTTCTGGGACGGAAAGTAGTAAGAAGGATTTGTAATAGAAGCAGTACATTAATCCCAACTGAACTCCACCAATAGCCATTAGTTTTATAGCTAATGATTTTGGCACTTGTTTGAATTTAATGAAGGGAAAGAAGATTAGACTGGCTAATGCGACGCGCATAAGCACCGAAAACCAAGAATCAACCTGACCGGCGAGGTAAACACCGATCAGACTAAATGAGAATGCCCATAAGAGGGTAACAGCAGAAAGATAAGCCATGAAATTACAGTAGTTAGTGAATCATGGCGGCAGTCTATCTAAGTTTTGGAAATTCGTCAGTCTTTTAATGGGACGATTAACATATCTACTGGAGAACAGTTTATTAAGAGCTTAGTCGAGGAGAGAAGTTTGCTCCAAAAATCTTGGTGATGTCCACATACGATCAAGTCGACATTGTGAGCCTCTATACACTCGCATATTTCATTACTTAAATCGCCACTCCCAACATAAGTGCTTTCAATTGGGTAATCGGCTTCTTTTGCGAGTGCTGCGAGAGCCTGTTTGGACGCTTCAGCCGATTGGTGTTGAGTTTCTATTAAATTGATATCGATAAGTCCAGAATATAGATCGCTGTAATGAACATCAATATGAATAAATGAAACTTTCGAGTCTAAGGCTTTGGCAAGAAATGTCGCTTTTTTAACCAAAGTACTGCTTTCATCAGAAAGATCTACCGCGACTAAAATATGTTCATAGTTCATTGTATCGACTCCTATTTGAGAACTCTTTTTTACTCTAGCATTATGAAACAAGAATAATTGTTGTGAGGATCAAACTTTACCTTAAGACTCGAGATCATTTCGTGACTTCAAGAGGGTGACTTGCATTAATTTAGTATCAAAATTCTAATTATTTGATATAGAAATATTTATGTCATTGCGGTTCGTTTCATACAGCGCTCAACTTAACAATTCGATAACATCATGCTAACGCTTTAGTGGTGGAAATGATAAGATCAGTGTTATATTGTTTAACCATAAAATGCGATAACTAGGAGCTAAAATGCTATCAGCAACGATGGTTGATCAATTAAATGATCAAATAAATCTCGAATTCTTCTCATCCAATCTATACTTACAAATGAGTGCTTGGTGTGAAGATAAAGGCTTCGAAGGCGCAGCAGCCTTTATGCGTATACATGCAGCCGAAGAAATGGAACATATGCAGCGTTTATTTACTTACGTAAGTGAAACTGGATCGTTGCCAATTCTAGGAAGTATTGAAGCGCCAAAGTATGAATTTGAAAGCTTGGGAGATGTATTTCGCGAGACTTATGAACATGAGCAAATGATTACAGAAAAAATTAATCAATTGGCTCATGCGGCGTTTACAACACAAGATTACTCCACCTTTAATTTTCTTCAATGGTACGTTGCAGAACAACATGAGGAAGAGAAGTTGTTTAAAGGTATTTTAGATAAAATTGAGCTTGTTGGCGAAGACGGCAAAGCGCTGTTCTTCATTGATAAAGACTTAGCTGTTATGGCTACTAAAGGTTCATCTTCAGTGATGGATGCTTCAGAAGAATAGACAATCTAAGAGATCAATACATGGTTCGTCTTTTCTCTGAACACCTCATGAAGGTTAAGGGGGAAAATATGATCAGTGTAGACTTGATTTTATTTACTTTGATGTTAGTAACGTTAGTTAATTTTGCACGTTATCTGACGACGCTTCGTTCACTTATTTATATCATGAGGGAAGCTCATCCGCTGCTGTATCAACAAGTTGATGGCCGTGGTTTTTTTTCCACACATGGGAATATGACAAAGCAGGTACGTCTGTTTCATTATTTGAAAAGCAAAGAGTATCTTCATCATCATGATGAGCTGTTTATTGGCAAATGTGAACGAGTTAGACAGTTGTTTGTACTATCTATGTCGCTCTTCGGAGTCACTATGTTTGGCGCATTTATTCTCTGAGTAACTTAGGTTAATTGGCAAACTATAGGTTTGTGAGTACAATGATCGTCAATTCAATAAAGGATGTGCCCCGAGCGCATCCTTTTTTATTTCAAGAGAGTTGACGATGAAAGAGCAAGTAGATGTGGTCGTTATAGGAGCTGGCGCTGCAGGGTTAATGTGCGCAGCACAAGCCGGTAAGCGTGGCCGTGATGTTCTAATGCTTGATCACGGTAAAAAACCAGGTAGAAAGATTCTGATTTCAGGTGGTGGCCGTTGTAATTTCACCAACTATGATGTGTCATCAAATAACTACCTCAGCTCTAACCCTCATTTCGTTAAATCAGCGCTTTCCCAATATACGAATTGGGACTTTATTGGTTTAGTTTCTGATTACGGGGTTGCCTATGAAGAACGCGAACATGGTCAATTGTTCTGTTTAGATAGTGCCAAGGACATCGTCAATGTTTTACTGAAAGAATGTGATATTCCGACGGTAGATGCTTGTTATCAAGTTGATGTACAAACCATTAATAAGACTCCAACCGGATTTGATATCACCGTAAATGGCCGTAAAGTCAGCTGCCAGTCACTAGTGGTTGCTACTGGTGGTTTATCCATGCCTAAGCTTGGCGCAACACCATTTGGCTACAAAGTTGCTGAGCAATTTGGGTTGAACGTTAACCCAACAAAAGCAGCACTCGTTCCCTTTACACTGCATGTGAAAGATAAAGAGCAACTTGTGGAACTCTCTGGTATTTCCATCCCAGCAGAAATAACCTCCAAAAGTGGAACTGTTTTTAATGAAGCTTTGTTATTTACCCATCGAGGTATATCTGGGCCAGTCGTGCTCCAAATATCCTCTTATTGGCTTCCTGGAGAGCCTTTATCGATAAACTTGGTTCCTAATGATGACATCGAGCAACTATTAAATCAGAGCTTAGAAGCACACCCAAATCAGTCGTTGAAAAATACTTTATCCAAGGTTTTACCGAAACGTTTACTCGACGTGTTAATCAATCGAAATGAGCTGGTGGATAAACCGTTAAAGCAGTTTAATGCTAAAGAATTTTCCGAGGTTGTTACGCAATTAGAACAATGGATTATTGCTCCTAATGGTACTGAGGGCTATCGTACCGCTGAAGTTACACTAGGTGGGGTTGATACCGATGCAATTTCATCAAAAACCATGGAGTGTAAACACGTCCCTGGACTCTATTTTGTAGGTGAAGTGCTAGACGTTACCGGCTGGCTTGGAGGCTATAATTTCCAGTGGTGTTGGTCTAGTGGTTGGGTTGCGGGGCAGTGGGTTTAAATGTGTTATTTAGTTTAAGGAATGGCTTGGTGTTGTTTTGAGAAGTGTGCGGAGTATATAGCTGCGTAACTTACTATCACTATGTATCCAAGAAGAGGTACATAGTAACTCGTTGCAATATCAAACATATCAATAGTAGCGGCTTGTATTAATGGCACTATTCCTCCTCCAATCCCACACATTATAAGTATTGCGGACCCTAAGCCAGTTAAAGAGCCTAATCGTTTTATCGAACTCGCAAAAATGACGGGATACAGAAAAGAGTTACATAATCCGATACAAATAAGAGCAATACCTCCATAGAAATTTTTTGTATAGATTGCAAACAATAATAAGCTAATAGCGATAAGAGCACTGTAGATCAGGGATATTACAGGGTTAATTTTGTCAGCAATAATGCTATACAGAAAGCGACCTACCATAGCGCACGCCCAATATAGACCAATTAAAGACGTAGCCTTTATCATTGAAACGTTACCAATATCGGGATGATGAAGATAGCTAACCGTAATGGTACCAATCGCTACTTCAGTTCCTACATAAGTAAATATCGCGATTGCTCCAGCAAGGAACTCTCGGTGCTGACGTATTGATTTGAGTTGGATAATGATAGAAGACGTTTCTTCATTTTTAAAATTAGGGATATTGGCTCTATATATACAAAATAATAATATTGAAATCAGCATTGCAAATATGAGATAGATATTTGAAACCCCAACTATTGCTATGGTTGCACCAATACAAATTGGTGCGATAACAGTACCTAGCGAGTTAATTGAGGAAGTGAACGAAAAAATTTTAACCGATGGAATGTCAGACGTTAATTTAATTACGTACGGGGAAGCGACGACTTGCATTGACGCGACACCGATAGCAATAAAGAAAATTGAAAGCAAAACGCCTATATATGAATGTGTCTGGATCATTAAATAAAACATTGTTAAGCCAACAATCGTGATTCCTAAAGAGCAAAGCAGTGTTTTTTTGTAACCTTTTGAACTCATTAACATAGATGTTGGAATGCAGGAAATAAAAGGCGCAAGATAAAATACAACTTGAATCATCATCGATTGTTGATAATTTAACGTAAACATTTCTTTAAAATATGGGACTAACACAGCGTTGGCTGAAGTAATGATTCCCCATGCCATGAATACGGAAGATAGTAACGCAATTATTTTTTTTGAGTTAGTTTCCATACATGAACCTATTGGACGAACATAACGCATATAAAAATAAAGAAATGACGTCCTGCCATTTCTTTACTGTGTATAGTCATAATGTGATTTAAAAAATTAAGAAAGCAATTCGATATTTCTTAATGCTTCTTCTCTTACGTGTGGCATTGCTTTTTTCATAAAGTATAAGCGATCGAACTTACTCGCTTCTTCATTCATGTATTTTCTTAAGTTATTACCTAAAGCTTGTCTTAAACAAGTACCAATGTTGAACTTAGATACACGGGTTTTCTTTAAGGTAAGGATATCCTCAACTTTGATTCCACTCGTGCCGTGAATAACTAAAGGCTTAGTAACCAATGACTCCACCTTATCTAATAAACCAAAATCGATTACGCTTGTTGGTTCAGTTAGGCGGTGGATGTTACCCACAGATAGCGCCATACAATCTAGATCACTTTCCTCTGCATATCTCTGAGCTTCATTTGCATCAGTCAATATGGATTTAATATGGTCCCGACCCTCTGTATAGGGCACTGAGCCTATTTCTCCTTCAACAGAAACATTACAAGCGTGAGCAACTTGTGCGACATTTTTTGTTCTTCTAATGTTTTCTTCCAAAGGAAGTTGTGAACCATCAAACATCACAGAGCTAAACCCTGCAGTTATTGCTTGATAGATGATTTCCTCTTCATAAGTATGATCTAAGTGCAGTACTATTTTTTGAGAGCTACTTTCTGCTAGTCCTCTAAATAGGTTCACGGCATCTCGAGGGCCATAGAAATCAATGACATCTTTATTGCACGCTAGAATTACAGGCTTCTTACTTTCTTCTGCTGCTTCTACAACTGCTTTAGCATCTTCATATCCAAAAACATTAAAACAAGGTATTGCATAGCTAGCTTCCGCTGCGTTGGGTAAAAGCTCATTCAAATTAACTAACATTTAAATATCCTTGATTTAATACTATTTAAATTTATTAACCATATCTTTGATACCTGGAATTGTATGAACTTGGTATTCATGATGAGGATCAAAATATTGGATCAGTGATTTGGATGTTTCACCCACAATGATAGTGAAGTAGTACATTTCATAGCCAGGGGCTGCAACACTAGGGTGGTAGCCTTTATCTATTGCAATAACGCTGCCGGATTTAACGTGATAAACGGGGCCGCAATCATCTTCATGCTCGTATAAGAATTGTGCACCAAAGCCTTGTCCTGGGTTAAATTGAAATTGATAAACTTCTTGATAATTTGTTTCCATAGGTGGGCGTTCACTGTCATGCTTGTGAGCTGGGAACCCTGACCAACCACCAGCACCAACAGTAAAGAGTTCGCTAACCAGTAGACGCCCGCGTTTATCTGAATTTGCTTGACCCAATACATGCTTAATCTTGCGGTGTGTCTTAGTATCGTCTGAGCCATATTGAATTTTGTCAACATCACCCTGAACGACAGCAAACGGTGCTAATACTTCATCATATTTGCCACCAGCTATCATGATGTCTGCAGAATCACTAACACAGTTAATGATTGCTTTCATACCAACGGGGACATATACAGATTCAGGGTCACCTTCCCAAATGCTTGAACGTTTGCCTATATTTTCAAATGTTTCACCATTGACGGTAACAGAGCATGTCCCACCCGCTAGAACGATAACACTCTCATATCCTTCAATCTGGTGAGTAAAGCTTTGTCCTTGGGTGAGCTTTACTGGGTTAAAGTAACAAAGAGGTGCTGTGTCATCATTTGCATCGATGATTGGCGTATTTTTGTTGTCAAAAGGAGCTATGTGCTTACCCATTTATAAATCCTACCTATCTAAATTTAAGTTTAATCGTCTCGATTCATTTGCGTAAATGTCGCCAAGAAGTCTTCTAGTTGACTCTTTGTTGGCATTGCTTCTGTACAGCTTGTTCCACTCACGTTGATAGCTGCAGCAGCTGATCCATTAGATACGCCTTTCTTCAATGTTCCGCCGTTAATCAGGGTCCAAATGAGACCACCAGCAAAAGAGTCACCAGAGCCAAAGGGTTTCTTCGCTTCTACTTGGAATATACCTTGAGTGAATCGAGTTCCGTCGGTTCCATAGACTTTTGAACCTAACTCTCCTGCTTTAATGATAACGACTTGAGTATTTCCACCAAGGAAACGTTCTGCTGTTTGATCGTCGTTTTTATTGTTAGGAGCCACAACCGTTTCCATCATGTCAAATTCTTCACGGTTTCCGATTACAATATCTGAAAGGCTTGCGGCAATACCGTAGTAAATTGACGCATCGACATTCGTACGCCATGAATAGGGACGATAATCGACATCAAGAACGACTAATACATTGTTTTTTCTAGCATATTGCATTGCGAGTAGGGTTGCTTCTCGACTGGGGCTCTCAGATAAAGCGGTACCAGTAACGATGAGGATCTTACTGCTAGCAATATAACTCTCACTAACTTGTTCGGTTTTTAGGGTGAGGTCGGATGCTTTATTTCGGTAAATAAGGACATCACAATTTGATGGTTTCATCTCTGTAAAAGCCACTGATGTACGTGACCCAGAGCTATCAACCATCATCCCGTCAAGGTTGATTCCCTGTTCTTTCATATAGTCTTGTACATAACGGCCGAATGAGTCATCAGCAACACAACCGATAAAGCCAACACTCGCGCCTAGTCGGTTGATCGCGACAGCAATATTTGCGGCAGAACCACCAACGAATTTGTTGAAACTAGTGACATCAGCGAAGTCAGTGTTGGCCTCGTTAGCATAGAGATCTACACCTGAGCGACCAAGAACGATGGCATCAAATTTTTTATTTTCTTGAAGAATTATTTTTGTCATTTTCTATCCTTAATTCTGCACAAACGTTAGTTATCGGCCACTCACACTAATGAGTGGGCAGATTTAACTTCAGAATTAGAGTTCATATTTTACCGCATATCCTTTGATATTCTCGTATGCGATTGTTGCGTACTCTAGTGGGTTTGCTTTTGCCGGATCCTGTTCAGCTTCTACTAGAAGCCAGCCTTTATAGTTACGTTCTTTTAATGCCTTAAATACATCGTCATAATTTACATCACCAGTACCTGGTACGGTGAATACACCATCTAAAACGGCATTCAAGAATGATTTATCGGCTGAGCGAGCTTTTTCCATGATGCTTAGGCGTAAGTCTTTGAAATGCATATGACCAATACGGTGTCCCCAACGCTCAATCATAGCGACTGGATTCCCGCCACCATAGGTAATATGGCCGGTATCGAGTGTTAAAAATACAGACGGGCCTGTTACTTCCATCAACTGATTGATGTCACCTTCAGTTTCGATGATGGTGCCAACATGATGATGAAATGATAGCTTGATGCCATGTTCATTCAATAAGTAATCAGCAACGGCTGTGAGCTTTTCACCATAAGTCTTCCACTCATCTTTGGTTAAAATAATACGTTCAGATAGTGGTTTATTGATATCACTATGGACCGAATTACTTACTTCCCCGTATACCATTGCTTTACAGTTAGCGGCTTTCAATAGCTTGATATGCTCTTGCATTCCTGCAATTTCTTGCTCAGGAGTATTTGTCATTAGGTTTCCGCTAAACCAGCCTGAAGCAAGATTTAATCCGTAACTTTGTAGGAGTGGAAGCAATACTTCCGGCTCGCGAGGGTATTTAGTTCCAAGCTCTGTACCTGTAAATCCAGCCTGTGCCATCTCACTTAAACAAGTATCAAGGGAGATTTCGCCCCCCAGTTCTGGCATGTCGTCATTAGTCCACGTAAGAGGGCTAATACCAAATTCAACGTTACTCATTTTGAAATACTCCAAATTCAGAAAGTTAATTTATTAAACTTACTCCAATATACATAATAAATGGATAAATAGAAAATATTTTTCATTGTATTTTTTTGCTTAAAATATGTCTGATTATTTCAATGTTAAACTAATTCAATAGATTTAAAAAAGGAGATCCAAGTCAAATTTTAATGTTATTATCTTCAATAACAATAACTTAGTGGTTAATTTTGTTTCTTGTTTGAACTTTAAATAAGATTAATCGTGATGAGCTTATCATTATGGAAACAAAAAACAAAACAGGTATGGCGCTCAATAAATGCACGCTTTAAGATGCACTACAACAAAAAAGTGAAAAATATTTTTTATTTACTCGTTCACTTATTTGTAATGAATTAGCTGATGTAGTGATGTTATTAAATTAAAAAAGGTGTGGTTATGGATAATACCGTTGTTAGCTCGAGTAAATCGGATATTAAAACATCGATTTCTGAGAAGGTTTCTTATGGAATGGGGGATGTTGCATGTAATGTTGTTTTTGCATTGACATCAGGACTCGTTGTTTATTTTTACACGAATGTGATGGGGATTTCGGCGATGATGGTTGGTACCATCATCATGTGTTCGAAATTTTTCGATGGTTTTACCGATATTGCTATTGGTTTCCTTGTCGATAAAATACATTCTAAGCATGGGCGAGCGAGAGCTTGGGTGCTATGGATGGCCATTCCCTATGCCGCCTCAGCGATACTCTTATTTTCAATTCCGGCAGAGGCCACAACCTTGGTACAGGGAATATATATCTTTATTACCTATAACCTCTGTACAACCGTAGTCTATACCGCTTTGAACCTACCTTATGGCCTTATGGCTCCGTTGATGACAACCAATGAAAAAGATATCGCGACCATCAATATCTTCAGAATGTCGATGTCACCGATTGCCTTTATGATTGTATCGGCTTGCTCTTTCCCTCTAATTAACTGGCTTGGCGGCGGACAGACAGCTTGGATTCAAGCGATTACTATATACTCGGGCATCGCTCTTGTTTGTTTAGCTTGGTGTTTCTTAGGTACAAAAGAACGTGTGAACATGGTTGCGGCAGCAGAAGCTGAAAAGTTGCCAATCAAACAGAAGTTCAAACTATTACTTCAGAATAAATATTTTTTCAACCTGACGCTTGCATCCATTGCTCTCGGCTTTTATCAAAACTTCAGTGGCACTGGTGCTACTTATTACGCCCAATATATCCTGGGGAGTACGGAACACTTTGGTACTTTAGCCATTGCTGAAACGATACCTAAAATCATAGGGATCATTGCGATAACGCCTTTAATTGTTAAATATGAAATTAGTAAAAGAAATTTAGTCTTAGCAGGTGCAATTCTTATTGTTCTAGCGCAGCTAACCTTTTTAGTTACGGATCCAAACCCAACAACAGCCTGTGTGATTGCGGCTATTCGAGGTGTGGGTCAAGCGCCATTATTTGGTCTTATGTTTACCATGATGGCTGATGTTGTTAACTATGGTCATTGGAAGACAGGTGTACGAATTCAAGCGGTTGTATTCTCGGCATTTACTATTGGGCAAAAAGTTGGAGGCGGGCTCTCTTCTGCTATCATTGGTTGGTTAATGTCGAGTTCTGGTTTTACTGGTCTGGAAGTAGAGATTGACAGTGCGGTACAAATGACCAATAACATGTATATTTGGGGAATAATTTTCTCTTGGGGTGTTATTGCTATCTTTATGTGGAGATATAAATTAGACAAAACATATTCTGGCATGATGGACGAAATGCGTGCGAAAGGTATGACAGCAGAAGCGTAATACCATGTAAAATGGTTTACCTATTCTTATTCGGTTCCCTTTAGTTGTTATTGCTCTATTAATGAGAGATGGCAGCTGAGGGGATTTTTGAAAATAATCGTTTTAATCCACTTCAGTATTATCCCTTCTCGTTTCTATACCCTCGATAACTTATTTTTATTTTATAGCGACGTGCTTTTCATTTTGGTGCAAGTATTTTTTTGAAAGTAATTTTCTATTTAGGATATATTTTAGTGTCGCGTTGGAGATATTTCTTTTCATTTTTAGAGGCTTAACAACTTACTTTCCCTTAAAACCCAAACGGTTACCACATGTGATACAATCTATAGTAATAGCGATAAAAATTTATCACATGCAGCATTGAGTGAAAGAAGTAGGAAAGGCAATAATGGAGAAAAATAAGCAACCACAGGATTTAGATTCTTTAAAAGAGTTGATTGTTAAAAGGTATGACAGTTTAAGTACTCGGTTACAGCAAACGGCAGATTTTATTATCTCTGAGCCCATGGTTATTGCTATCGAAAAGATGAATGTTATTGCGCAAAGAGCGAATGTTCCTTTAACGACATTGAGTCGATTTTCTAACAGCATGGGCTTTTCTGGTTTTAGTGAAATGCAGGTGCTGTTTAAAGATCACTTTTTCAATATGCCTGTTGAGTATGATAAGCGGATCAAACAAGCTCAAATACACAACGATCTCTCGAACAAAAGTTCTCTAGATATATTCCAAAGTTTTGGTGACGCAAATTTGGAGGCCATGAGAAATTTACAGCATTCAGTATCTCCTGATAAATTGAATAGAGCATTAGCCTTATTAAACAATGCCGAGACTGTATATATACATGGAACACGCCGTGCTTATCCGGTTGCGTTCTACTTTTGGTATGCTCTGATGAAATCTAACAAAAAAGCAGTTTTGTTAGATGATGCAGGCGGTATGTTGAAGCCGTTGACGCGTACAATGAACAGTAACGATGTATTATTTTCAGTTACCTTTACTCCGTATGCGCCAGAAACGACTAAGATTATCGACATTGCCAGAGATAAAGATGTTCCATCAATTGTAATAAGTGATTCTCAAATTACCGAAATTGGCAAAAATACTGATGTGTGCTTTGTGGTAGAGGAGGGGAATTTAATGGGATTTCGTTCACTGAGTTCTTCTATTTATTTAGCCCAGAGTTTGGCAGTCAGTTTGATGTGCCAAAATGCGACTGACGAGTAATTATTTATTTAAAAAAAGTGTATATATAAAAAGACCCCCAATAATTGGCGTCCAACTATTGGGGGCTGTTCAAAGTAGGGGAAATTAATAAATTAGTAACCTAAAAATCAAGTTAATATTGTCTAGCAATTGTCTTCAATACTTCTTTAATATCAGCCGCCGCTGCTTCAATTTCTGGTTTATCAGCAACTTGAGCGGTACCCGCACGCCACCATGATTCATATCCATGTGTCATTGTCTTCGGTAGAATTTTAACGTCAATTAACGTAGATACAGTCTGCTTCTTAACATCCGCTAGAGCTGCTACTAGCTCTTCTTCAGTCCTAACTGTATAGGTGACACAACCATAACTTTCTGCATTTTTAGCAAAGTCGACAGGTACAGGAGCACCGGTCAGCTTGCCAGTTTTAGGATCACGACGTCGATTTTCAGTACCAAAGCTGCCCATACCTTGGCTCATTTGTAGGTTATTAATACAACCAAAGCTCATATTATCAAGGAGAACGATATTGATTTTAATCCCTTCCTGAATAGAGGTTTGAATTTCAGAGTGCAACATCATGTATGAGCCATCGCCTAATAAGGAATACACTGGCTGGTCAGGTCTTGCGATTTTAGCTCCGACTGCCGCTGCAATCTCATAACCCATACAAGAATACCCAAACTCCATATGATAGGTATCAGGTTGTTTTGGGCGCCACACGCGTTGTAGGTCTGCAGGTAGTGAGCCGGCAGCACCAACGACAATCGCATCCTCTTCAAGCTCTTTATTTAAAATACCTAAGACTCGAGTTTGTAATAGCGTGGACTTTAATATTTCAGCGTATTCATCCAGCAGACTATTCTCAACATGACCAGAAATTTCAGGTATGAAATCGTCTCTATTATAAGTAGCATGGTCAATACGCTCTAGCTCTGTTTCCCACAGTTGTCTTGCGTTACTAATTTCGTTGGTATAAGCCGACTGGTAGCCAATTTTTTCAAGTGCTTCAGACAAGGCATTTAGCCCTTCTTGTGCATCGGCAACAATGCGTGTGCCGTCAAGCTTGTATGCATCATAAGACGCGACGTTAATATTGATAAACTCTACGTCTTTATTTTGGTATTGAGATTTTGATGCGGTGGTAAAATCGGTCATTCTTGTTCCGACACCAATAATGACGTCCGCTTCTTTTGCTAGGAGGTTCGCAGCCAGTGCTCCTGTCGCACCAATACCACCACAGTTCAGTTGATGATCGAAAACAATCGCTGACTTACCTGCTTGTGTTTCACCAAAAGGGATATTGAACTTTTCTGCAAAAGCAGAAAATGCTTTATGAGCTTCTGAATACCGCACTCCACCACCACAAACAAGCAGAGGTTTCTTTTTGTTTTTTAGAACGTTGACGGCATCTTGAATCATTGCATTGGTTGCAGGGCGACGTTCAATTCTATGCACACGTTTAGCGAAGAAGCTTGCTGGGTAGTCATATGCTTCACCTTGTACGTCTTGTGGCAGCGAAATGGTGACGGCACCTGTGTCAGCTGGATCGGTAAGAACTCGCATTGCATGAATCATCGCAGTCATTAGTTGCTCTGGTCGTAAGATTCGATCAAAGAACTTGGAGACGGGTTTGAAGCAATCATTTGTTGTTACTGAATAATCATGAAATTGTTCTACTTGTTGAATAACAGGGTCAGGCTGGCGCGTTGCAAATACATCACCTGGCAATAATAATACTGGAATGCGGTTTGCGGTTGCGGTTGCGGCAGCGGTTACCATATTGGCTGCACCAGGTCCGATAGATGAGCTTACGGCATAAATTTTCTTACGCTTTTGCTGTTTAGCGTACCCAACCGCAATTTGAGCCATACCTTGCTCATTACAACCTTGATGCACAATGAGATCGCCAGCATCTTGTTCAAGTGCTTGTCCTAGGCCAACGACATTGCCGTGACCAAAGATTGTAAATACACCATGGACAAATTTATCTTCTTTGCCGTCTACTTCGATATATTGTTGGTTTAGGAATTTAACCAAAGCTTGCGAGGTCGTTAGGTGGAATGTACTCATAATTCAATTAGCTCCGCTATACAGTATAAATATCATTGGCTTTTCCACTGATATTCGGTTTCTAACCTCAACACATGGTTGATAAATAGGTGTTGAGTTAAAACAAATTAAGATATTAGATAATGTTCATTTTTATAATGTAGGCATATGCCCCATAGAACATCAATTTTCCGATTGATGTTCTATGGGGCATTTAACGTCTTTATTTGGTTGATAAGTTTAGGTGTATCGTTTTTTGAGAACGAGCAGATTCACCAGCTGCTTCTGCTAGCTCCAAAGCGATCTGCCCATCGATACCGCTACAACAAGGTTCTGTTCTTCCGGCTAAAACATCAGCAAAGTGTCCCCACTCTGCAATGTAGGCATTGTTGTAACGTTCTAGGAAAAAGAATTCAGGATTGGTTCCTGTACAACCGTGTTCATTCCAACATTGAACCAGGTTTTCAGTTTGATTTTCAACTTTAAGCAGGCCTTTTTCACCATGAAGTTCCAGACGTTGGTCGTAGCCATAACCGGAACGACGACTGTTGATGATTGTTGCACTCACACCAGATGGGAAACCAAGAATAATCGTTGCGGTATCTACATCACCTGCATCACCAATTGCAGAATCAACTACGCATGATGCATGGACGGTGATTGAATTTGGCTCTTCACCAATCATAAATCTAGCCATGTCTAGGTCATGTACACTCATGTCTCTAAACATACCACCCGATACTTTGCAGTATTCTGCTGGTGGTGGTAATGGATCGCGAGACGTAATTACAAGAGATTCTACTTTACCGATTCTACCTGCATTGAATTGATCATTTACATAGCGAAAGTTGGGATCAAAACGTCGATTAAAGCCAACTAAAAATGGAACCTTGTAGTCATTTACAACGGCAAGGCACTCTTGAATTCTCGCTAAAGATAGATCAATCGGCTTTTCGCAGAAAATTGCTTTACCTTTCTTCGCTGCTTGCTCAACAAGATCGGCATGCGTATCTGTAGCCGAAGCAATACAGACAGCATGGACATTTTCATCGTTCATTGCTTCTTCAATCGACTGAATAACAGCTTGGTATTTGTTGGAAATACTTTCTGCTCCAGCGAGGTAAGGGTCAATCACAGAATACAAGTTTAGTTCTGGGTGATTATTAATAATTTCCGCATGAACTTTACCAATTCGGCCTGTACCAAATAGTGCAATATTAAACATTACAGATCCTCAGTTAAATAGTAACAGTGATAGTGATGGTAGCAATATCATAAAATAATGAAAATTATTTTTCAATTTATAGTCGTTGCCACAGTCGAGTTTTATCAATGGTGTTGGAGGTAATATACCAATAGCTTTTCTAAGTCTGGTTTTGTTTTATTGAAAATTGAGACATCAAGCAGAAAATTTTTTTCATTGGAGTGTATGCTACTTTTCAAACGAAATGAAATGATTGAATTGAAAGGAAACCAATATGAAATTTGCATTACATGGTATGTGTTCTCTTCACGGAAATATCATTAGTGATATTCGATTAGCAAAAGAAACCGGTTATACGGGACTCGAAATTCATACCGAAAAATTGTGGCGTTATATTAATGCTGGATTTACCGCGAAAGATTTTAAGGCTCAAATGGATGCTGTAGGTATGATTCCTTCTGCAATCGATATTATTGGACATTGTGAAGCTCCAGATAAAGCAATGCAAAAGCAAGTCTTTGGAGAAGTAGAAACTTTGTCTAAGTTTGCTAAAGAAATTGGTTGTCCTACGATTCAGTTAAATGCCTTTGAAGCACTTAATGGTTTTTCTAAAGAAGATAACATCCGCCTTACGGCACAAAATATCAGACATATGGCGGATATTGGCGCCGAATACGGTATTCGTTTTCAGTATGAAGGTGCGGCTTGGTGCCCAATATCATCACTAGATGATTATTATCGTTTACATGATGCAGTTGGTCGTGACAATTTCGGGTTTATTTTGGACACCTGGCACTTTTGGGCTTGTCGAGGTGCTACACCTGAAGATATGGCCAAAATCGATAAAGAGTTAATTTACAACGTACATATAGCTGATGGTTCTCGTCCAGATGAAGGGCAACCATGGGTTGATGAAAAAGAATTACGTGGTGTTATCGTTGGTGAAGGAAATATTCCATTGAAAGAGTGGGTTGATGCAATTAGAAGTACTGGTTATGACGGGTTCTACTCTGGTGAATTTTTAAATGATCAACTTTGGGAAGCCGATCATTACACTATCGCAGACGATATGCTTAAAGGTATGAAGGCATTATTTGATTGATATCCAACTAGTGATGGGTATTAAGATATGGCCCTTTTTATCGTTGTAGCCCCTAGAGTGGCTCTCTATTGACTTTTTAGGGTCAAAAGAGAGCCGAGATATTTCTTGAACTTTTGTGGGCTACATTGAGTCTTCTACTGGCTTTTCATCTTTACTAAACAATGAAGATAATTTCTTAACCAATTGTTCGCTTTCATGATGTATCAATAGTAAAGATGGAACTAATATTAGGGTGATTATAGTTGCAAACAAAATTCCGTATGCCAGAGAGGCTGCGGCTGGTTTCAAGAATTGCGCTTGAACGGAAGTCTCAGCTAACAAAGGCATCAAACCGGCAAAGGTGGTAATCGATGTTAGAAAGACCGCTCTTAAACGGCTAGTACAAGCCTCAACAATCGCCTGTTTTACTTCCATTCCTCTCTCACGCACAAGCTCGTTGTAACGAGATACCAGCAGTAAACTGTCGTTTACTACCACACCGCTCAACGCTAGTACGCCATTTAATGAAAGAATGCTTATGGTTAAACCGCTCGCATAATGCCCCAAAATCGCCCCGACAATACCAAACGGAATTGCAGTCATGATTAGCAATGGTTGGATATAAGAGCGTAATGGTATTGCAATTAGTGCGTAGATGCCGATAAGCGCGAGTACAAACACATTCTTCATCGAGTTTGTTGTCTCCGCTTGTTGCTCTGCTTCCCCTGCGAACTCAATGATTAAACTAGGGTATTTTTCTAATAGATCGGGAACAATCTCGCTTTTGACTCGATTGACCAGTTCGTTTGCCGCAATAACATCCTTATCAACAGCAGAGCTAACATATACCGCTCTCAGGCTATCGATACGAGTGATACTGGTTTGTTGGTATTCTGAGTGCACTTTAACAACAGAGCTAAGAGGAACCACACTGCCATCATCCGTTCTAATTCTAGCTTCCATAATATCTGCTAGCGTTTGACGGCTTTCTTGTGGGTATCGAACCCGAACTCGAACTTCATCTTTATTGCGTTGGAACTTCTGAACTGTTGAGCCACCAAATGCGCGCAATATCTGACTCGCAACACTAGATGTGTCAAGCCCCATAGCTCGGCCCTGTTCGGTTAATTCGAAGCGATATTGAGGTTCCGCTGGAGTCAAGTTGTCTTCTATACCGCTCACACCTTTTATTTGAGCTAATTTAGCTTTTAGCTCTCTGCCAGCAGCAAGAACTGTATCAGTGTCGTACGCTTTGATCTCGGCTTTAAATGCATCTATCACTCGGCGTCTAGAGATGAAATCTAGCTTATTGATGCCTTCTGGCAAGCCTGATAATTTACGCCACTCTTGTGATAGCTCTCTTGAGCCATACACACTATCACTATTTATTGACACTGTGACTGTACCGCTACTATCGCTTTCAGAAAGCACTTGTAAACTTAATATTTCACTGTCTTCAGAGCCATATTTTTTGACTAAGTTCGCATCGGCTTCTATTACTTTTTGTTCCAAAAGCAACATAGCGGCTTCCGTCTGGCCAAAGCTGGCATCATCGTACATATCAACAGACGCTGAGACAGTATCTCCTTCAATACTTGGGAAAAATGAAACGCCAACTTTACCACTCAAAGGAAGCCCTATCACAATCACCATCATTGACATAAACAGTATCAAAACGGCATAACGAAACTCTAGAGCTAAGCCGATCATACGGGTGTAAATGACATCATCAAACCACTGTAAGCCACTATCTGCACCATGTTGAATCCGATTCCAAAGGTTTTTGCCTTGTTTACGGTGTGTGTTGAGGTGAGCAAGGTGCGAAGGCAGAATTAATTTCGATTCTACTAATGATAAAAGCAAACAAATCGTCACCACTGTCGCAAACTGAGCGTATATTTCACCTAATCGACCTTCGACATTTGAAATAGCGAAAAAAGCCACAACGGTTGTTAGTACACCGAAGATTGTAGGCACGGCAACCTTTAAGGTGCCCCGTACTGTATTTTCGAGTGTATCTCCTTCTTTTCGTCTCGTGGAGTAGATACTTTCTCCGACTACAACTGCATCATCGACAACGATTCCTAACGCCATGATGAAACCAAAGGTGGTCATTTGGTTTATGGTCAAGCCGACAAATGTATCGGTCATAAAGTAAAGAGTGCCGAAAAAGACAAATGGAAGCCCGACGGCCACCCAAAATGCAACGCGTAAATTCAAGAATAAAGCGAGAATGATAAAGACCATCGCAATACCAGAAACCGCATTTTTTACCAGCAGAGAGAGTCGGTCTTTAATCAAGAGGCTGGAGTCATACCATGTTGTTAGTTCCACATTCTTTGGCAGTAAGTTGCGAGCATGCCAATCAGCAACAACTTCATTAGCTTGTTCTGCTATTTTGGTTACATCGCCATATTCATCCATGACGATCTCGATTGCCATACCCGGAAATTGGTTGTAGCGAGAGAGTGCGTAACTGTCTTCCTCGAATGTTTCTTTAACGGATGCGACATCACCAAGGTAAATTTGGGTTCCATCTTCAAGAGTGAGGAGTTGGATAGCTGAGAACTCTTCCATCTGATAGGCTTGTTGAGAGGTCTTTAGACGAACGACCTTCTCTTTGTTACGCAAGCTCGTTGAAACAGAACTCGTTGACTCGGCATTAATCGCGTCAGAAACATCACTTAAGGTGAGCCCATACCCTTGTAGCTTCGCTTCATCAACTTCAACCGAGATCATAGGATCCAATGTCCCTTTGATGTCGAGTTCACGTATTGCTGGCTTACTAAGTAGATCGGCCTTGAGTGTTTCAGCTAACGCTTGAAAGGTGGAACGGTCAGCTTCTCCATAGAACTGAACCCAAATTGCATGTTCTTCTCTTGTGGCTTTTTCTATGGTTGGTTTTTCAGCTTCAGACGGAAAGTTATTGATGGCATCAACATTGCTCTTAATGTCATCATATAGCGTGTCGAGATCGTAATCGCTGGTTTTTTCAATGACGACCATGCTACCACTGGCCGTTGACGTTGAGGTAATACGCTCGATGCCAGCAACACTTTCTAAAGATTCTTCAATTTTTATCGCAAGTCCTTCTTCGGCTTGCTCTGCATCACCACTATCATAGGTAACACCAACGGTGACTCTATCTGGGGCTAAACTGGGGAACGCCTCTTTTCGCAAATCACTTAAAGACATCACGCCGATAATAATCGTGCCCAATAGTAAGAGGTTTGCAGCTACCGAATTGCGGGCAAACCAACCGATAATACCGTCACCAGAACTTGCTTTTCCAACACTCATAGTTAACCTTCCTGCTTAGGTGACACACGCATACCCGGAACATAACTGCTTAAAGGACGTTTAACGACATCCGCAGAAGTTTTGCCTTCAATGGGTAATACATAAACAGAACCAGACTTTTCAAATAATTTGTTAGCAGCAACTTTGGCTAGCGTACCTTCTGAAGTAATAAACCAAATATCACCATCTTGTGAGATTGCTGATGCTGGTAGTTCCCATGTATTATCTAATGTTTTACCTGAAATAAGCGCTTTAACAAACGTACCAGGATACAAGCCAACATCGCTATCTAATGGGGTGTCAACTGTCACAATTAAAGAGCGCTGGCGTGTAGAAGAGTCAATATGTTGCTCGATACGCGAGACATAACCATTCCATTGCTGATTGCCTTCAGAGCTCAATAATTGAACTGGCCATTTAGGTGTGTTTTTGTTAGATAATGTCGCGTTAGAAATGTCTGGGAGATTGTTCCATTGGTTGGCTGAAAGTGGAATTTCTATCTCAGCTTGGTCAACACTATAGAGTGTTGCCACTGTTGTTCCCGCGGTTACATAGCTACCCGGTTGAATATTCGTATTTACGATCAGAGAATCAAAAGGCGCTCGTATTACTGTTTTGTTGAGATCACTTTGCGCTTTTTTGAGACTGATTTCGGCATTTTCAAGTTCGGCTTTTGCTACGGCTAATTGCGGTTCGCGAAGCACTAGTGCGGAACTCGGTTCACCTTTGAGCCCTGAGCGCTTCCATTCAACTTGAGCTTGATTACCTTGACGTTCTTCTTCCAAGTAGTCTTGTTTTTCTTGAGCTAGATCGGATTTTGCTTGTACTACTGCTTGCTGGTAAGAAATACTCTCGATTCGAGCGAAAATATCGCCTTTCTTCACCACTTTTCCTGACTCAAACTGAGAGGCTGTTGAGGTAATGCGCCCGGAGACTTCTGCACTGAATTCTACACTGTATTTTGCGGAGGCTTCACCATAGCCAGTGATCAGAGCCTCATAGGAATTGGACTCAGCATGAACCACTACCACACTAGGTATCGCAACTTGATTTTGTAGCGATTTTGCCCTGTTGCTCTTTGAGGCGTCATTAGGAGCGGGTAATTCTTGCTGTGAAGCCCCTGCTGGTGGAGTGCCATTACCTGGTCGTCCTCCTTTACCTTCTGGCATATCTTTAACAGTAACGGCAACGGCACCCGCTAGAAATACTACCGATAATAAGGTTACAACAATTGGTAAAGGTTTTATATTCATTGGTTAACTCCTAGGCCTAGCGCAAGGCCCAAATCAATTCGGTTAGTCAGTCTTTCGTACTGAACTTGAGCAAGTTGAGACTTAATATCAAAAGTGTTTTCTTGAATACTAACAAGATCGTAGATGTCTACGAGTCCTTGTTGATATTTATCTTTGTAGCTTTCAAAACTGCGTAATGCACTTTCTAATGCTTCGGTATAATGCTGCTCTTGCAAGCCTAATGATCGTTCTTGACCAATTGCATCATCCACCTCATTTGCTGCTGTTAACAATGTATCTTGATAGTTCCAATATGCTGTCTGTTGGATTAATTCTGCTTGTTTAGCTTCATTTTTCAGTTTTCCACCATCAAATATTGGAGCTGAAAGTTGGCCTAATAAACTCCAAATTGGATTGGTAAATAGTGCATCACTAAAAGAGTATGCGGAATCACTTACGGCCAGATTTAAATTTAAGGAGGGCAGGCGATCTTTATGTGCTGCACTGGTTCTCAGTTTTTCTGCCTCAAGGGTATACATTGCACTTTTTACATCAGGTCGATTTGCAATGGTTTGATCTGGAAGAGAAGCGAGCGGTATCATTACTTCAGAAAATTCAGCAGGAATATTGTATGAGATGTTCTTGTTGACCTGACCTAAGGTTAACGTCAATGCTCTTTGATACTGTGCCAATAACTCATTGTATTCAGTTAAGGTCGAGCGCGTAACGGCGCTGTTGGTTCTTGCTGTATCAAGATCTTCAAGATCCCCTAAACCGGAGCGATATCTTTCTAAGATCAAACTTTCAATATCATCTAACAATTCAAGATAAGTACTCTCTATCTCGATTTTCTGCTTTTGTAAGCTAATTTGTAGCCATGAGCGCATTATATTGGCGGCTAATGCATTTTTTGCATTCTGAAGATCCGCACGACTGGCGGCTATGTCTTTGTTTGCTGCATTGACTTGATCGCCAATCTTATTCCAAAAGTCAATTTCCCAACTAACGGAGAGCTCATTGCTGTAAGAGTCGCTACTTTTATTATCATCGTTAACTGATGACGCCGCGCTTAAATCCGGTAATCTATCACTGGCAGTAATGCCTTTTTCAGCATATGCGACTTTTAGAGCTAAAATCGTTTGCTGTAAACTTGGATTCGATGCCATAGCTTGATCAATCAGTGCATTTAATTCAGGAATACTCATGAGTTGCGTCAGCTCGGTTTGTTCCGTCGCTTCAGTGCTCTGATCGGCCCACTCAGGAATTTCCTTAACTGAGTTTTGCGCTACCGCAACATAATCTTGTTCCGATTGACTCGCACAACCTGAAAGTAGAGCTATCGCTGCCAGGATAAAAGTCGACTGTCGGTAATAATAAGAACCCATTATGTTTTCCTTTGTTGATATTGCTGAGAAAAATTACATCAGGTTGGGTTAAGACTCGGTTAATTTCGTACTAAGGCTGTAGCACGTAATATACATATTTATAAATTTTTGTTGTCACGTAAAGGGTTGGAACTAATCGTTAAGTTTAGTTGTTTTAATTATTACGAGCCTTTAACTTTACGTTTTCTTACGTTTGCGTTGCTGAATAATGAGTCCAGCGATGATAAAGAATAGTCCAATCGGTGTGGCTGGGGGGATTTCTTCTCCAACAATCTTGTTGAGTAAGATCAGGGAGATAAAAGGCGAAATAAAAATGAGGTTACTGATTTTTGCAGTATTGTTCGTTAGTTTTAAGGCACTCAACCATAAAATGAAAGTGATCCCCATTTCGAACAACCCAACATAAGTGACACTAAGCCAGCCAAATTTATCGATATGATTCCAACTTTCTCCTTCCCACCATGCAAGCCCTGCACAAAATGGCAATGCAATTGAAAACCCAAGTAGTACGCTAATCACAGGATCAGCGGTATTTTTGGTATTTAAAATCCAATAACCCGCCCAAAGTAGAGTTGAAAGTAAGGCTAGGCTAACTCCGAGAGGGCTATCAAATTTCAGTGTGAGTAATTGCCCTTGAGTTGCAATAATGATGACGCCAAAGTAGCAAAGAAGAGCGGCTATATAGTCTTGAGGTCGAATACGTTGTCCTAGTACTAGCGCCGCCATAAAGGTTAGCGTTATTGCCCAACTGTAATTAATGGTTTGAGCTTGAGAAGCAGGAAGTAGCGCATAAGCTTTAAATAAAATTAGGTAGTAAGCTAACGGGTTAATTAGGCCGAGAATAAAAAAGTATTTGGGGCTTTTCATTAACGTAGGGATGACTTGGCTAAGCTTTCCTTGCGCTTTGCAGATGATGAGCAAAGCCAACGTGGAAACGCCAGATGCAACGGTTAGCATCTGTATTGGCGTGAATTGAGATAGAGTCAGTTTGAAGGCGGTGGCTACTGTAGACCATAATAATACCGCTGCGAGAGCAAAGGTCATCGCTCGCTTTTCATTCATAGTTTACATCGTTTTAATTGAATATACGTTATGTTGCCGTGAAACTAGTTCGCTTGTCTAGTGCTACATTTCAGTTATTTAGTGCCAGTAAAAAGTGAAAAACTGGACATTTATCCAGTATCTGAATACCATTTTGATATGCATTTAGCCTAGGAACCTTATCTATGATGAGTTGGATTGTTGAGCACCAGCAATTTTTGATTACGATTTTAAGCAGCGGCTTCATTATGGGTGGGGTGGTTTTTATTTGGCTTAGCCAGAAGGCTCGATTTCAACAGCGGCAATGGGAGTTGCAACTTGAAAATACTCAGCAACTGAATCAACAGCACGTTGATCAGTTAAGCAGAGAGTTGGCTCAAGCTCAAAGCGAACTGAATGAGTTGGATCAGGAGCGTGACAAAGCGGCATTTGAACTGCAACAGGTCCACGGCAAGTGGGCTGCGACTGTGGAAAAATTGCGATATTTTGAGGAAGTAAAACGCGAACGTCACGAGTATATGGAAGAGTTGGCTCTACTGCGAGAGCAAAACGCCAAGCTCGACTCAAAAAATCGAGAGCAGCAAGCGCGTTTTGATTTGCAATTGGAATCAAGCCAGGAAAAGTTACTGCTTTTGGAAAACGCTGAAGAGAGGCTAAAGCAGCAATTTGAACATTTGGCTAACCAACTGTTTGAGGTAAAAACTGCAAAAGTCGATCAACAGAACAAACAGAGCCTTGATGGACTATTAACACCACTCAAAGAGCAAATTGAAGGCTTTAAGAAACAAGTAAATGATAATTTTAGCCATGAAGCCAAAGAGCGCCATACCCTCGTCCATGAATTAAAAAACCTACAACGGCTGAATGAGCAGATGTCAAAAGAAGCGCTCAACTTAACTCAGGCGTTAAAAGGTGACAATAAACAGCAAGGGAATTGGGGAGAAGTCGTCCTCGCGAGAGTTTTAGCTGAATCTGGTTTGAGAGAAGGCCATGAATACCATACGCAAGTTAGCTTGCAAGATGAAGCTGGGAAGCGCTATCAACCCGACGTTATCGTCAACTTACCTCACGATAAACAAGTCGTTATTGATTCCAAAATGGCACTACTGGCGTACGAACGGTATTTTCACGCAGAGACAAATCAGCAAAAAGAAAAGGCGTTGAATGATCATATACTTGCTTTGAGAGCACATATTAAAGGCCTTAGTTTAAAGGATTACCATAAGCTAAAAGGTATTTCGAGCCTCAATTATGTGCTGATGTTTATTCCAGTAGAACCCGCTTTTCAGGTAGCAATTCAAGCTGCGCCCAATTTGGTCAAAGAGGCGATGGAAAATAATATTATTTTGGTTAGTCCAACAACACTGCTAGTAGCCCTTCGTACCATTGATAATCTATGGCGCAATGACAAGCAAAATCATAATGCCAAGGTGATAGCGAATAAAGCCAGTAAGCTATATGACAAATTACGTTTATTTGTGGATGATATGGAGCAACTTGGCGCTTCTTTAGAAAAAGCAAACCAATATCATCAAGGGGCTATGAATAAGCTGACGACGGGAAGAGGGAACGTAATTGGACAAGCAGAAAGTTTTAAAGAACTTGGTGTCGAAGTTAAGCGCTCAATATCTTCTAAGTGGGCTGATGCTTCTCAACAAAATGCTTTAGTTGAAAATGCCGCTATCACGGAAAGACAAGAAGCTGAGGATAAAGTAAACTAGATTAAAACTGCATGAGGTAGGTTTCTGGTTTTGTTTAAAAAACCACCCATGCTACGTTCAGTACTATTTGAATGGTAGGTATCGAGTGCAACAAGAAAAAGTAGTAGACGACCAAGAAACAACGCATTTTGGTTTTGAAACGGTAGCAAAAGAAGAGAAAGTTCAGAAAGTCGCCGAAGTTTTTCATTCTGTTGCTGCAAAGTACGACATGATGAATGACTTGATGTCAGGTGGAGTACATCGGCTCTGGAAGCGCTATACCATTGACTGTAGTGGCGTGCGACGTGGTCAACGCATTCTTGATCTTGGTGGTGGTACTGGTGATCTGACAGCGAAGTTTTCTCGTATTGTTGGTGAAACCGGTCATGTCATCTTGGCAGATATTAACAATTCAATGTTGAACGTTGGCAGGGATAAGTTACGCGATAGTGGTATTGTCGGGAATGTTCACTATGTACAAGCTAATGCGGAAGCACTGCCATTTCCAGATAACTATTTTGACTGTATCACCATTAGTTTTTGTTTACGCAATGTGACCGATAAAGATGCGGCTATTCGATCGATGTATCGTGTGTTAAAGCCGGGTGGGCGCTTGTTAATCCTTGAGTTCTCTAAACCAATTCTTAAACCTTTATCGAAGATTTATGATAATTATTCATTCCACATTTTACCCAAGATGGGACAGGTTATTGCGAATGATGCGGACAGTTATCGCTATTTGGCGGAATCGATTCGAATGCATCCTGATCAAGAAACATTGAAAGGAATGATGGATAATGCTGGGTTTGATAACACCATGTATTTTAATCTGACAGGCGGAATTGTTGCCTTGCACCGTGGCTATAAATTTTAAGGGGTCTTGTATGCCGGTGACACCGCTGATTACTGCATCCATTGAAGTCGTATTAAATAGATTGATTCAAGATGATCCAGCTTTAGGGCGCCAACTTGCTCGAATGAAAGGCAAAGTCATTCAACTTCATTTAAAAGAATTATCGATGACGCTTACTTTTGTATTTAGTCAGCAAATCGATGTTCTAGCGGACTATGAAGGGGATCTTGATTGTTATCTTTCACTTTCTCTAGCCACTTTTCCTCAACTAAAAGAACAAGCCAATATCACTCAATTGATTAAGCAAGATAAGTTAATTCTTGAAGGTGATATGCAGCTTGCTCAAAAGTTTGCCCAATTAATGAGCGACAGTAAGCCGGATTTAGAAGAGTGGCTTTCGAGGTTAACTGGTGATGTGGTGAGTCATACACTATGCCGAGGGGTTAAATCGGTGAATGCTACGCTAAAATCGTCGATGAAAAAGCATCAATCTCATTTGGCTCAGGCTATTACAGAAGAATGGCGTATTGCTCCAGCGCCTTTAGAGATCGCCCACTTTTGCGATCAGGTCGATGATGTTGCGAGTCAATTTGCACGGATTGAGTCACGTTTTCGAACAATCACGGATAAAGTATGAATCTCAGTGAAGTGAAGAGACTATATCGAATTGTAAAAGTACAGCTTGAGTATGGGCTTGATGAGTTATTACCCGATCACCAGTTGCTTAAAACCCCTCTTCTGGCACGCAAAATGTTATTTTGGTTGCACAATCAGCATCCAGAAAAACCAATAGGAGAGAGGCTCAAAGCCGCGTTGCAAGAGCTTGGTCCGGTCTGGATTAAGTTTGGTCAAATGATGTCGACTCGTCGTGATCTTTTCCCTCCCCATATTGCTGATGAATTAGCTCTTCTCCAAGATAAGGTTGCCCCTTTTGATGGAAAACTAGCAAAAGCCCAAATAGAAGAGTCGATGGGAGGCCCTGTTGAAACATGGTTTGACGACTTTGATATTGAACCTCTTGCCTCTGCTTCTATTGCTCAAGTTCATACTGCAAAGTTGAAGTCCAATGGTCGAGAAGTGGTCATTAAGGTGATTCGTCCGGATATTCGCCCTGTAATAACCGCGGATATTAATTTGATGTATCGTATGGCTCGTATTGTCTCCAAAGCGTTACCTGAAGCTCGACGCCTAAAGCCTGTCGAAGTTGTTCGCGAATATGAGAAAACGTTATTGGATGAATTGGACCTACGTTTAGAAGCGGCGAATGCGATTCAACTGCGTCGAAACTTCACTAATAGTGAAGAACTCTATGTCCCTGAGGTTATTTCTGAGCTTAGTAATAAAAATGTCATGGTTTCTGAGCGAATATATGGCATTCAGGTTTCCGATATTGAAGGGTTAAATGATAACGGAACTGATATGAAGTTGCTTGCGGAGCGTGGCGTTAGTGTATTTTTCACTCAAGTGTTTCGTGATAGCTTCTTTCATGCAGATATGCACCCTGGAAATGTTTTTGTTAACCCAAATCATCCAGAAAACCCACAGTGGATCGGCTTAGATTGTGGGATTGTAGGGACCTTAAACAAAGACGATAAACGCTATTTGGCCGAGAACCTTCTCGCTTTTTTCAATCGAGATTATCGCAGAGTAGCGCAATTGCATGTGGACTCAGGTTGGGTACCATATGATACCAATATTGATGAGTTTGAATCGGCGATTCGAGTCGTGTGTGAACCTATTTTCGCAAAGCCCTTATGTGAAATTTCATTTGGTCATGTATTACTTAACCTGTTTAAAACTGCACGTCGGTTTAATATGGAAGTTCAGCCACAGTTAATCTTATTGCAGAAAACACTGTTGTATGTCGAAGGGTTAGGGCGTCAGCTTTATCCACAACTTGACCTATGGTCAACGGCAAAACCATTTTTGGAAAAATGGATGATGGATCAAATGGGGCCAAGTGCCGTGATTAATGCAATTAAAGATAAAGCGCCATTGTGGGCTGAGAAGCTGCCGGAATTGCCGGAGTTAGTATATGAGAGCTTACAACAAAGTCGATTGATGAGTCAGCGAGTTGATAAAATTTATCAAAGCTATACTCAGACGAGCCGCAACCAAACAACAGGGCGTTTCTTTTTTGGTGTCGGCGCGACGTTGATCCTCTGTGCTGTGATTTTATTAGAGGGTAAATATTCTGACTTTTCTCTCATATTGGGAGGCGTGGGCATCGCAGCTTGGTTATTTAGTTGGCGTAGTTATTGTTACAAATAGAATTTGTGTTATAAGTTATTATCCGATTTTAGCGAATATATGAGGAAAGGTAGATTTTATGGGTATGAGTATTTGGCAACTGGCTATTATTGCAGTTATTGTTGTACTGTTATTTGGTACTAAAAAGCTTCGTGGTTTAGGCGGCGATCTTGGCGGTGCTGTGAAAGGATTCAAAAAAGCAATTGCTGATGAACCTCAAAGCAAAGAGAAAGACGCAGACTTTGCCGAAAATAACCTAGAAGACAATGCTAAGTCGGCTGAATTCAGCGACAAAAAAGATAAAGAGTAGACTTTATTGTGTTTGATATAGGCTTTTGGGAGTTAGTGCTTATTTCGGTGGTCGCTCTTGTCGTATTAGGGCCAGAACGTCTACCTCATGCGATTCGTACCGTATCGAGAACGATTAATGGTGCCAAGCGTATGGCCAATAGCGTGAAAGACGAGCTTGCTCATGAGCTTAAAATTCAAGAGTTGCACGAAAATTTGCGCAAGGCTGAAGAGACGGATTTAGCGAATCTTTCCCCGGAACTTCACGAGTCTGTTGAAGCACTAAAAAAGGCGGCACAAGATGTACAGAGGCCTTATTCAAAATCTCCTGAACAAGCAGAAAGTACTTCCCAGCCAAAGAAAGATACTTCTAACGCCGAGTAACTTTGGTTTCATTGATACAGCGACGAGGCTCTCATGTCCACCTCAGAACAAGGACTTCCTTTAATTGGCCACCTGCTGGAGTTGCGTAATCGCTTATTGCGTAGCATCGTTGCAGTATTGGTTATTTTTGTTTGTTTGGTTTATTTTTCAGATTCGATCTACGAGTTTGTCTCACAACCTTTAGTTGAACGTCTGCCAAATGGCGCGACGATGATTGCAACCGATATTGCTTCGCCATTTTTTACACCATTAAAGTTGACGATGATCGTTTCCGTATTTGTTGCGGTGCCGTTAATCCTATATCAGGTGTGGGCATTTATCGCACCTGGTTTGTATAAGCATGAGCGCCGACTGGTCGTGCCGCTTTTGTTTTCGAGTTCGTTGCTCTTTTATTGTGGTGTTGCGTTTGCTTATTATGTTGTTTTTCCACTTGTTTTTGGGTTTTTTACGACCATTGCACTCGGTGGCGTAGAGTTCGCGACGGACATTGCTAGCTATCTCGATTTTGTCTTGGCGCTATTTTTGGCTTTCGGTATTGCATTTGAAGTTCCAGTTGCGATTATTCTGTTGTGTTGGACAGGAGCGACAACGCCGGAAGATTTGGTGTCTAAACGTGCCTATATTGTCGTCGCGGCGTTTATCGTTGGAATGTTTTTAACGCCTCCAGATATTATTTCTCAAACACTATTGGCTCTTCCAATGTGCTTTTTGTTTGAAGTCGGAGTCTTTTTTGCGCGATTTTATCGTCGTCGCGATGACGACGATGGTATCGAAACTGAGTAAAATTAGTGAGCTTTTACAGTTGGAATAGGGTCCGAGCTGTTTGAGTTGTGATTGCGTCAACCTGTTGGATACTGAGCTCTTTTAGTTCAGCAACTCGTTTAGCCACCAGTTGTGTATATGCTGGTTCATTGCGTTTTCCCCTGTGAGGCACTGGTGCTAAATAGGGGCAATCCGTTTCTAGAATGAGATAATCCATATTTAAATGAGGGATGACTTTATCCATTCCTCCATTTTTGAATGTAGATACGCCACCGATTCCCAAATGAAAGCCAAGTTCGTTGATCGCTTTTGCTTCCTCTAAACTGCCACCAAAACAATGAAATACGCCTCGAAGTTTGCCATCTTGTTGTTGTGTAAGTAATTTGATGGTTTCTTGCATTGAGTCTCGGGTATGAATTACAACGGGTAAATTACGCTGCTTTGCCCAATCCAGTTGACGAGTAAATGCAAATTCTTGCTCAGCCTGGAAGGTCTTATCCCAATAAAGATCGATGCCAATCTCTCCAACAGCAATAAAGTTATGCTGGTCAAACCAAGACTCTATAGTCGCGAGTGTTTGCTCAATATGATTATCGACATAACATGGGTGTAATCCCATCATCGAGCGACAAATATTTGGGTACGCGCGTTCAGTCGCGATCATTGGCTCAATTGAATCAAGGTCTATATTGGGCAATAAAATAGTATCAATACCTTGCTCCAGAGCGCGTTGAATCACTTGTTCACGGTCTTGATCAAACTCTTTTGCGTAAACATGAGCATGGGTGTCAATCATTGTATGCAGTATCCAAGCAGTATGTGGTGAAATTGAGTATAAGGGATTGTGAGATAGAGATCATTTTTTCAATTATTCGTTGTTCTCGGCTGGAGTATGAAACATACAGTGTTATGATTTCTGTAGAATTTTACAAGCCTGAAAGCCAAACTGAGCTTTCAAAGGTAAGTTAACTAAGGAGTAGAATGTGTCAGTATCCATCCAAGGTGAATTTCCCAAACGCCGGATGCGTCGGTTACGTAAACATGAATATACCCGTCGTTTGGTCTCGGAGAATCAAATTTCAGTGAGCGATCTGATTTACCCTATGTTTATTTTGATGGGAAAAGATCGACGAGAGAGAGTCGAATCTATGCCTGGAATAGAACGTTTATCAATCGATTTAATGCTGGAAGAAGCGCAATATTTGGCTCAGCTTGGTGTTCCTACCATCGCTCTTTTCCCCGTTGTTGGTCAAGAAGTCAAAAGCCTGGATGCTGTAGAAGCATACAACCCTGAAGGGTTACTGCAGCGAGCGGTTCGTATGCTTAAAGAGAAAGTGCCTGAAATGGGGGTGATGACGGATATTGCGTTAGACCCTTTTACCACTCATGGCCAAGATGGGATTATTGATGACACCGGTTATGTACTCAATGAGGAAACAACCGAGGTGCTGATAAAACAGGCTCTTTCGCATGCAGAGGCTGGTGCGGATATTGTCGCTCCATCCGATATGATGGATGGACGTATTGGCTTGATACGAGATGCATTGGAGACCTCTGGGTTTATTCATACTCAGATTATGGCGTATTCGGCTAAATATGCGTCGAATTACTATGGTCCGTTTAGAGATGCAGTCGGTTCGGCTTCAAACCTCAAGGGAGCAGATAAGAAAAACTATCAAATGGATCCTGCAAATTCAGATGAAGCACTGCATGAAGTCGCGATGGATATCAATGAAGGTGCAGATATGGTCATGGTAAAACCTGGTATGCCATATCTCGATGTCGTACGCCGAGTGAAGCAGGAATTGCAAGTACCGACGTTTGCTTATCAGGTCTCTGGTGAATATTCGATGCATAAAGCCGCAATTGATAATGGATGGTTGAAAGAAAAAGAAACGGTCTTAGAGTCATTGTTGTGCTTTAAGCGCGCTGGGGCTGATGGCATATTAACGTACTTTGCCAAACAGGTAGCCGAGTGGATGGCAGAAGATAACGCAAAAGCAGCCCAATATTTAAAAGAGAAAGGTGAATAAATACATAGTTAGTGATTGAGTATATATGAACGTGTATACATCTTTTTAAATATTAATGATATTTATTCTCATTAAGTGTTGACATTTAAATGAGAATGGTTATTATTTAGGTGTCTTGAGGGAAAAGGGATTCAAGAAAAGTTACGATAACGCACTACTTATCATTAGCTTTGATTGATGACTTGTAGACCGCTTGACACGACATTGCTCACATTGCTTCCAGTGTATTTATAGCTTTATCAGAATTGGTTAATATAAAAACGTTTTCTGTGTTTTGCTAGGCGACATTCTTAATTGAATGTCGCTTTTTTTATTTCTATTAGTGAGAAAATGTGTTCAATAATAGTGCACAATAAGAATTTATCCACAGAAATTTATCAAGAAAATAACTGGTTATATTTACATATTTTTAATATTTAACGTTTTAAATCAATTGTTTGATTTGTTTAAATACTTGTTGATTTATTGTTCCAAAGTGATGCAATGTAAAGTATAAACAGAGTTATCCACAGAGTAGCTTTTATGAATATGGATCTTTTTTCGTAATAGAGAATGAAAATCGAGCTTCAACATGGAATCGCTTTGCGACTCATGGCATCCTAGTGCGCTAACGTTAATGACGCTTTTTGGATACCTATAGACTATGGCTCGCATCCCAGATAAACCTCTAATTTTGATCGATGGCTCTTCTTATTTGTACCGTGCATTTCATGCTTACCCAAGCACGATGAGCAATGGTGATATCCCGACCAATGCGGTTTATGGGGTACTTAATATGATCCGCAGTTTAATGCGCCAGTTTGCTACAGAGCATTTTGCTGTCATCTTTGATGCGAAAGGTAAAACTTTTCGTGATGATATGTACCCTGAATATAAGGCGAACAGACCATCGATGCCCGATGAGCTTCGTTGCCAAATTGAACCTCTTCATAAAATTATTAAAGCGCTTGGATTACCCCTTATTTGTGTCGAAGGCGTTGAAGCGGATGATGTGATTGGAACACTGGCTAGTCAAGCATCACAAGCGGGTATTCCAGTACTCATTAGTACTGGAGATAAGGATATGGCGCAACTGGTCGATGAAAATGTCACATTGATTAATACTATGACTAATGTTGTGATGGATCGAGAAGGTGTTGTTGATAAGTTTGGTATTCCACCTGAACTGATTATTGATTACTTAGCGTTAATGGGTGATAAGGTCGATAACATTCCAGGTGTTCCTGGAGTCGGAGAAAAGACCGCATTGGCACTGCTACAAGGCGTGGGTAGTCTAAATGAGTTATATGAAAACTTAGATAAAATAGCCCCACTTGGTTTTCGTGGTTCGAAAAATATGGCGAAGAAATTGGAAGATAACAAAGAGAATGCCTATTTATCTTACCAGCTAGCCACAATCAAGCTGGATGTCGCATTAGATTGCACTCCAGAATCGCTAACAAAATCCCAACCAGATAAAGACCAGCTTGTTGAGCTATACGGTCAAATGGCCTTTAAATCTTGGCTTAATGATCTTTTAGAAGGCGGAGACGGGGTTGTTCAAGCAAATGAAAAATCCGGTCGTATAACGGTTTCGAATAAAGACAACACTAGTGTTTCTACTCCAATAACCGCAACGAAAATTGATCGTAGTGGTTACCAGATTGTGTATTCAAAAGAAGAGTTCGCAGTTTGGCTTGATAAGCTGTCGAAGAGCTCACTGTTTGCATTTGATACCGAAACCGATGGTTTAGATTATATGACAGCAAATCTCATTGGCTTGTCATTTGCGACGGCGGAAGGAGAAGCAGCTTATGTTCCGGTTGCTCATGATTACTTAGATGCGCCGGTCCAATTAGAACGTGATTGGGTAATTGCTCAGTTGAAACCGCTGCTTGAAGATGACCAACTTGCTAAGGTTGGACAAAATCTTAAGTTTGATATGAGCATATTAGCCCGTTATGACATCGAGTTACGTGGCATTCAGCACGATACTATGCTTGCTTCTTATGTGCTTGATAGTACTGGTGGTAAGCATGATATGGATAGCTTAGCACTGCGTTTTCTTCAACATAGTTGCGTCTCTTTTGAACAAGTGGCTGGCAAGAAGGGCAAAAACCAACTTACGTTCAATCAAATTGATATTGATGAGGCTGGAGTCTATGCAGCGGAAGATGCCGATGTAACGCTCGGCTTGCATCATGCGATTTATTCTCGCCTTGAGCAGAGTAGTGGAATGGATGATATCTATAAAACTATCGAAGTTCCCCTAGTGCCTGTTTTATCTCGTATGGAGCGGACTGGTGTGCTTATTGATGACATGAAGCTAAATGCGCAATCAAGAGAGATTGCGATACGTCTTGATGAGTTAGAGCAAAAAGCGTATGAAATGGCGGGGAAAAAATTCAATTTAGGTTCACCTAAACAGCTCCAAGGTATCCTGTTTGAAGAGATGGGTTTGCCTATTATCAAAAAAACGCCATCAGGCGCTCCGTCAACGAATGAAGAAGTATTGCAAGAGCTCGCTCTGGATTATCCACTTCCTAAACTGATTATTGAACATCGTGGATTAGCTAAGTTGAAATCTACCTATACTGACAAGCTGCCTAAGATGATTAATCCAGACACTGGAAGGGTGCACACTTCTTATCATCAAGCGGTCACCGCGACTGGGCGTTTATCATCAACCGATCCAAACTTACAAAATATCCCAATCAGAAACGAAGAAGGGCGTCGTATTCGACAAGCGTTTATAGCGCCGGTTGATTGGACATTGGTGGCTATCGATTACTCACAGATTGAATTGCGTATTATGGCTCATTTATCGGGAGATAAAGCGCTTCTCGATGCTTTCAAACAAGGTAAAGACATCCATAGTGCAACCGCAGCTGAAATTTTGGGGATTTCTATAGATCAAGTGAGCAGTGAACAGAGGCGTCAGGCGAAAGCGGTCAACTTCGGGTTGATCTATGGAATGAGTGCCTTTGGACTTGCTAAACAACTTGGGATTCCACGAGGTGAAGCTCAGCATTACATGGACACTTACTTTGAGCGCTACCCTGGCGTGATGCAATATATGGAAGATACCCGTTTACAGGCGAGTGAAACAGGGTACGTTGAAACCATATTTGGGCGTCGACTCTATTTACCGGAAATTAAGTCTTCGAATGGTATGAGGCGTAAAGCAGCTGAACGAGCTGCTATTAACGCTCCAATGCAAGGAACGGCGGCAGATATTATTAAAAAAGCAATGCTGCTCGTTGATGAATGGATTCAACAAGAAGGTCAAGGAAGAGTGAAGTTGTTAATGCAAGTTCATGATGAGTTGGTTTTGGAGGTTCAGGACCAGCATTTGTCAGAGATTGAAAGTAAAGTACAGAAATTGATGGAATCTGCCGTGGAATTAGACGTTCCGCTTATTGCTGAAGTTGGAAGAGGTGTCAATTGGGATGAGGCTCACTAGTTGGAATCTAGCTATATGGTGGGTTAGTTAAGGTTTTCCTATTGTTGATTGATTATTTTCAATGAAAAAAAAGAAATGATAATTCATATGTTTATGTAGTTTTACATAAAAAAATGAAAATTAACTACATATAAAGTTTGATCTTTTATCAGAATACTGTAAATTAATAGTCGTAGGGTACAGAGGTAAGATGTTCTATCTTCCAGACCTTTTGTTTCACGTTATTGGATTAAGCTAATTCAGCCGCCCTGATCAACTTTTGGTCAGGGCGTTTTTTATTGTTGTAACTTATTGTTTTTTATCTTTAAAATCTATTCTTATTTTGAGTTTGACCTCATCTTTTGTGCTTTTGGAATCTAATAGTCTCGTCTGTTATTGAATTAACCTATGTGTTAATTAAAGTGATTAAATATCACATTTATGTAATATGCTGTATGTCTCATTATCAATTAATTCTGTTTGTGAAGTAAGTCTTTTTGGGCGGCTATTTGTTTTAATGTTTAACTTTATCAATAGCTTATTGGGTATTTTGTTTTTACGAATAATGTGACGTGGAAGATTGAAAGTCTCTGAGGTTTAAGGGATGCTGACTGCATAATAACGTAAAACAAAAGTATATCTCTCCCGTTACCCCACCAGGATGGTGGGGTTTTTTGTGCACGGAGTATTTAAGTTACAAATAGTCTGATAGTGTGTCGTCGGCTAAAAAATTAAGAAGGGAGTCAGTTCATTTTATTCCGGCTCATCGCCGTTATGTGATTCTAAATCGACAGTTTCTTCGTTTGACTCTTCAATCAGTGCAGGGGCAAACCATTCATCGAGCTTGTGGCGTAGGATATCTACCCCTATACCAGAAAGTGACGAAAAGAGATCGATTCTCACATCTCCTCCAAAACTTTTGGAGTCGTTACGAACTTTCAATAATTGAGCTTTTCGAGCGCCACTTTTCAGTTTATCAGCTTTGGTTAACAACACTTGCACTGGGATATTACACTCAACGGCCCAGATAACTAATTGTTGGTCTAACTCTTTCATTGGATGGCGAATATCCATTAGAACCACTAAGCCTTTTAAAGATTCACGCTTTTGTAAGTATTCTCCAAGTGACTTTTGCCACTTCTTTTTCATTTCGAGCGGGACTTGTGCAAAACCGTACCCTGGAAGGTCGACGATGTGACACTTATCCGTTACTTTAAATAGATTAATAAGTTGCGTTCTACCCGGAGTCTTACTTGTTTTAGCTAAAGATTTTTGGTTAGTCAGTCTATTTAATGAACTTGATTTACCGGCATTAGAACGCCCAGCGAACGCAATTTCAATTCCGTCATCATCGGGAAGATGGCGAATATCAGGTGCACTCGTGATGAAATGCGTGTTTTGGTAGTGAATTTTTGCGCTCAATGTTAACTCCATCTAGACTTTTAGTTGTCAAATGATTACTTTTTGTTTAATTAGTGTAAAATTACCGTGCTCGTTGTAAGGAATAAATTATACCACGAGAGTTCTGGAAGCTTGATAATTATAACGGAATGTCATGAAGAAATTAGTACTCATCTTAGGTCTTTTAGCCAGTTGCTCTGCTTGGTCTCAAGGTAGCGTAGAAGCTGGTAAGGCCAAATCACAAACGTGTATTGCCTGTCATGGTGCCGATGGCAACAGTACGATAACTAACTACCCCAAGTTGGCTGGTCAGCACGAAGCCTATCTTAAGAAACAATTAGAAGATCTAAAACTCGGTATGAGTAGCAATGGGGCACAAGGTCGTTTAGATCCTGTAATGAGCGCGATGGCATTGCCTTTAAGCGATCAAGATATGGCAGATCTAGCGGCGTATTATGCATCATTACCGATGTCAGAAAACGCGACACCTGAAGATGTAGTCGATAAAGGTAAGGCTTTATATTCTGCTGGGGACTCAGATCGAGGCTTGACTGCGTGTATTGCGTGTCATGGCCCACGTGGCTTTGGTACAGAATTGTCAGGTTTTCCTAAAATTGCTGGTCAGCAAGCTGATTATGTTAAACTTCAATTACAGAAGTTTCGTGATGGCACGCGGACAAATGATTTGAATGGAATGATGGGAGATATCGCTAAAAAGTTAACTGATGAAGACATTGAAATTCTGTCTAAATACGTTGGTGGGCTTCACTAGTTAAATCTACTGTTGTTTATTGATATTAAAATGGCTCGGGTGGAATGCTCGGGCCATTTTTGTGGCTAAATTTTGGGTAAAATAGTACTTTTGTTCTCCACTCTAGTGGCTGTTTCTGGTATCTTGCGCATCCCTATTATCAGGAGATGATTATGCAGCGATGTTCGTTGTGCCACCAATCTCTAGGTGAAGTTTACCACCGAGACAAACGGCGACAATACTTACAGTGTCCTACATGCAGTTTGGTTTGGGTAGATGTCAACGACCGCTTGGATGCAGAAGCAGAAAAAGCGATGTATGATTTGCATGAGAATAATCCTGCTGATGAGGGATATCGCCGGTTTCTATCTCGCTTTGCAACCCCAATGTTAGAGAAACTTTCGGCAAACAGTTATGGGATTGACTTTGGTTGTGGTCCTGGCCCAACACTATCAGGAATGATGGAAGAGCATGGTCATAACGTCGCATTGTACGATATATTCTATTATCCTGACGAAGCGGTATTGCAAGATCAGTATGACTTTGTAATGGCAACTGAAGTGATAGAACATTTACATCACCCTGATAAAGTATGGCAGCAATGGCTGTCTATGCTTAAGGTGGGTGGTTGGCTTGGTGTAATGACCAAGCAAGTTATAGATAAAGACGCCTTTGTTCATTGGCATTATAAGAATGATCTCACGCACGTTAGTTTTTTTAGTCGAAGTACGTTCAACTACTTAGCTAAGCGAGATAATTTAGCCATTGAATTTGTGGGAAATGATGTAGTTTTACTGAGGAAACTCCAGTAATGAGTCGAAATAAAAAAGTAAGATCCACCGGAATTGATGATGTTATTGTGATTCGTCAGCGTTCAGAAAGTGATGTTGAAGGACGCTTGCGAAAAAAATCTAAAAAACGTAAGGGATTAAAGTCTGGTGCCAGACATTCCTTAACGGATGATAACTTGGGAAAAGCATCGAAGAGCGGGAATCGCGATCCTAGGCTAGGCAGTAAAAAGAAAATTCCTTTGATTGTTGAGCCAAAGAAAAAGCCCACTAAAGCCGAGCGTTTAGTTTTAGCAGAACAGGAGTTGGCTCAAATTGAGAGTGATGCTCAATTTAATGTGTTACTTGCTCGTCTAGATAATGGCGAGAAGTTAGGTGTAGGTTTGCAAACTTATGTCGACCAGCGCCTAGACCGTATTGAAGCCTTAATGAAAATATTGGGTATTGATATGGATGAAGAGGTTCAGCTTGAAGATGAAGATGAACAAATGGAAGCTCCAATTGTTGCTAAAGAGCGGAGTAAATCTTTGAAACGTGATGATGATGATCTGTTATCTGATTTTGAAGACACCAACTTGGATGAATGGAAAGGGTAATTGGATATGAGTCTTTCTCTGTTGGTTATTGTTGGAGGCTGTATTGTAATTTGCCTTGCGTGCTATGCAGGTTACCTTCTTTTACAGCTCAAAAAGCAAAAAGAAGAACAGCAGAAACTGCACGAACAAGCGATAGAAAAACGGAATGCGAATATTTTTGAACATGTTTCTACTTTGTCCTTGGTTGGTATTCAAGGTCAGTGTGATTTGTCGGAGATTTGTATTCGGGTATACTGCATTATGGAGTATCTACAGGGCCCGCAGAGAATCAAGCTAGAGAACGCTTATCCTTCCATTGTCGAGTTATATAATGTTGTAAAAGACATGCCTCGAGGTGAGGAGCGTAGCAAGCTTCCAAAGAAGACTCGCATGGAACAAAATTTAGTTCGTATGAAAGCAGAAACTCGCTTATCTGCTGCTATTATAGAAGAACTAAAAGATCTTCACCAGCAAGTACAATCTTCTAATAACTAAATTAGTACTGATTCAGTGTGGGGATAAAGTCGCACTTCAATCAGTGATCTTGGTGGCAATTTACTATATTTATTACTCATTTGTGTTTTGTCATTCATCGAATTCTCACGTGATTGTGGCAAAATAACCTTCGTGCTCCGTATACAGGGATAAAACTATAATGAATGGATCTGAGGCCAATCGTCAGCAAATTGTTTGGGATCAGCAGATGTTGGATAAGTATAACTATTCGGGCCCCCGTTATACTTCTTATCCAACTGCGATAGAATTTCATGAAGCCTTCACTATTGCTGAATTTGATATGGCATGTGCCAAGTATCCGGACCGTCCTTTATCGTTGTATATTCATATTCCATTCTGCCATAAGCTTTGTTACTACTGTGGCTGTAATAAAGTTATCACTCGGCATTTGCATAAAGCCGATGAATATCTCGATATTCTAGAGGTAGAGATCCAACAACGAGCTTCTTTAATGCAAGGAAGACGTGTGAGTCAGTTGCATTTTGGAGGAGGGACGCCAACTTTCCTTTCTAAATCTCAACTTAGTCGTTTAATGACCTTGCTTCGTGACGAGTTTACATTTGAGTCGGAAGCAGAAATTAGTATAGAGATAGACCCACGAGAAATTGAGCTCGATATTCTTGACCACCTAAAAGGTGAAGGATTTAATCGTGTAAGTATTGGTGTTCAGGATTTTGATAAAGAAGTACAACAACTGGTCAATCGTGAGCAAGACGAAGATTTTATTGTTGCTTTGGTGGAACGCGCAAAACAGCTCGGTTACCGCTCAACCAACTTAGATTTAATCTATGGTTTGCCTAAACAAACCTTGTCTTCATTTAAATATACCTTAGAGAAAGTCATCGAGATGCAACCTGAGCGTCTCTCGGTATTTAACTATGCCCACATGCCACAATTGTTTTCTGCACAGCGAAAGATTAAAGATGCTGATTTACCAAAGGCAGAAGAGAAGATGGAGATCCTACAGGCAACCATCAAGATGTTAACGTTGGCGAAATATCAGTTTATTGGTATGGATCATTTTGCGTTGCCAAATGATGAATTAGCAGTTGCTCAGCGAAAAGGCGTGTTGCATCGAAACTTTCAAGGTTATACAACTCAGGGAGAGTGTGATTTGATCGGGTTTGGTGTTTCAGCCATTTCTATGGTTGGAAATGTATATGCGCAAAACCAGAAAGATCTCAAAACGTATTACGCTAAAGTGAATGAGCAACGTCATGCTCTTTGGAAAGGGGTTTCTCTAGATAAAGATGACTTGGTGCGTCGAGACGTTATTAAAGAATTAATGTGCAACTTTTCGTTAGATAAGCAGAAAATTGAAGCGAAATATAATCTCGATTTTAACCAGTATTTTAATCAAGATATGGAGTTATTAACGAGTTTTGTTGCCGATGATCTTGTTCGAGTCGATAGCTCGTCAATTGAAGTAACGGCAAGAGGCCGTTTGTTGATTCGAAATATTGCTATGTGTTTTGATAGCTATTTACGTTCTAGGGCAAAGCATCAACAGTTTTCTCGTGTGATATAGGGTTTCTGTTGGAGTTAAGAGAGCGATATCTAATTGAGTAGATAATAAAAAACCAGCGATTACGCTGGTTTTTTGGTTAAGGCTAATGGAAGTAGACTACTCTGATGGGCTTATTAACGCCAACGCTTTGCGGCTAACATCACTTGCAGCTAATGCCATATCTTGTTTTTCCAATACTTCTGCAAGATAACTATAATCAGCAACATTACTACGCATAGCTAACGCAGCCTCAAAATGCTTCTGAGCTTCAGGAAGCATATCCTTTTTCATATAGAGTCTTGCAAGAGCACTATGGGCTTCTGCGTTGTTACTATTTTTATTTACTGCAGTTTCGAGTAAGACAACAGCAGGGTGCATGTCCGGTAAATCTAGCTCAGTCACTAAACTATAAAGATCGGCTGATGGGTTCTTCTTGAGTTTTTCTTTCAAGAACGTGAAGGCATCAGTATCTGCATTTGCCCCAATTAATGCCTGTATAAACACGACAATAATTTTGCTGTTGTTTTTCGCAGCTTTCGGTAATTGACTCCAGCGATCAAGTATTACGTCGCGTTCTTTGGTTTCAGCAGCCTGCTGCATAAAGCCGATTTGAGCTTGTTCCATTAGCTTTTCAAATTGGCTAAGAGAGAGCAGTTTGTTGCGCTTTAAGCGTGGTAATAACTCCATCAGAGGAGCCCATTGCCCTAACTGTAGATAACATTGCTTGAGCATATTAAGCAAGCGAGGGTTATTTGGGTATGGCTGAGAGAGCTTGGTTAAAATGGCTACAGCATTGTCAAATGCCCCTTCATGGATCTGTTGCTTAGCCTTAGTCAGCTCAACTGCCAACATAGAGTTACTTTGCTCAGATGCAAGTTTCAGGTAGTGATCTCGTTTTTCTCTATCACCCATTTCTTCAGCAGCTTCAGAAGCAACAAGGTAGCAAAGTAGAGGCATATCGTGATGATTCGCCCAACGAGTAACTTTTTTCTCAGCTAATTTCCAATCACCTTCTACTAACTTGATTATCCCTTCATTAGTAAAGCGACGAGAGCGTCTAAGTTTACGAACGGTAAACCAATTCCAAGTATTGGACGTGATACTGAAAATTTTCTTGAGAATTATCTCGATAACAAAAAATGCAGCAAAAAATGCAGCGATAAAGACCACCATTGTGGTGACGCTCATCTCTAACGTTTTATTTGCGATAGAAATGAGGACATAACCTTGTTGCCCTGTGAATTGGGTACCGACATACAGCCCCAATCCAAGAAGAACAAAAAGTATCATCAGTTTTAGCATCAGTTGTCCTCCTTGATTAAGCTTGTGACTTCACGGCGTAATCGCTCATTAATTACGTCTGAAAGGAGGGATTGAGTTTCAAGCTTAACTGGGTAATCAACTTGGATTGTTTGCTCTGATAGTTCAGTAATCATTTGATCAAAGTCAGTAACATCTTTGCTTTCGACGCTGAAATAGTCTTTGGACCAAGTTAGCGTTGTTTTTAGCGCAGTTACGTAAAGCTCTTGTTGCTCGTCGTATACCGCTTTAATCGCTGAAGATAGCTGTGATTTCACATTTTCACGTAAATAGAAATGTTGCTCTGGAGTGAGAAGAGGAGTGACATTGCCATCTCGAGAACGGAATGTGATGAAGTTATCAGAGAAACTTTTCAGTGAAGTGAGTAGGTTGTCTTTCCAATTGTTTATATCGTTAGATACTTCGGCTTTTTCTGCATCGGGTGCATTTGGTAAAATTGCATTTGCCAATGGAAGACTGTCGACTTTATCTTGAAGAGTGGTCAAGCGAAGTACTAATCCCGCTGTATCGACAAGAGGAACCGCTTTTAATGTGGTAATGTCGTTTGCCATAGCTTTACGCAAAGGGACTAGACTTGGGTCATTCAGTGCAGCGATGCGTTGATCGGCACTTTCCATTAAGTGTGTTGCGGTTACGACATCACGCTCTAAGAATAGTTTACGTCCGGTCAGCTTAACTAAATAGTCGGCTTCGGCAAGGAGCCAATCGTTAGTACGACGACCTTTTAATTCAGCAAAAGCGCGCTGTAAACTTTCTAAGCTCTTTTGATGTTGTGCAAGCTCGACTTCTGAGCGGCGTTCGACATCAGCGGCTTTCTTTTCAGCGGCTAGCGCTTTCTTTTCAGCCTCTTCAGCTTTATCTTGCGATGAGCTTAATTGAGAGTTGGATTGGCTGAGTTTGGCTTCTAGAGATTTAACGGTATTATTCACCGATCCCATTGTTGCCTGATAATCTTGGGTCATTTTATAGGCGTAACCTGCCGCACCACCACTAAGTATGATAGCAATAATGATAGCAACAGTGCCGTACTTAGCACCACGTTTAGCTTGCTTTTCAAGAGCGGCAAAATCTTGCGCTTTATCGTTAGCAGGCTTTACTGGTTCTGCGGTTTTTTTGGATGACGGCTGGGCTGATTTAGACTCAGTTGGCTTGGAGCTCACGTCGACCTTTTTCTGGTTATCTTCCGTTTCAACTTCAGGTTTATTATTTTTACTGGTCATTGGGTCTTCCTGTCATTTCTTGGCTGGAGTGCAGCCACTAAATCTGAATTACTGGCGCTTCCGACAGCAATCGTATTCCTAAATCCCGTGCTTTGAGCTAAACGAGCGATACGTCCGCTAGGCACATAAATTGAGAGAGAGAACAACCAGTGGTGATAACAAACTGGAAGTTGAGATACTAATAACTCAAGTTGTTCATAACTGGTAACGATAATACTGTCTATTTGTCTATCTTGCCACAATGTAACATTGGATTTTGCATAAAAAGCACGAGGTACTCTTTGATATACTTCGCGATAAATGACATTGGCACCGCGATCACGTAGTGTTTCTGCGAGTAACTCTCTGCCTCCATTCCCGCGAAGGATTGCAATATTTAACCCTGATACTGCTGCAAGACTGATTTCTTCAAGTAAATGTTCACTATCACTCACTTGAGGATAGTTTACTTGTTGTTGACTTAATTTGCTCAACAGTTGAGCTGTTTTTTGACCAATGGCGAAATATCGCGTATCGATTGGCCAACTTTGATTGTTCTTTCTCAACAATTGGTCACAAAACTGAACCGCATATTGACTAACAGCAATTACAATATCGACTTTATCGTTATTTGGCTCAAGATGAAACAAAGGCTGATTGATTTCTGTCGCCACTAAGTCGAGCATGGGATGCAAAATACAATTTATCCCATGTTTGCTTAAGCTTTGACATAGTGCTTTACCTTGTTCTTCGGGACGAATAACTAAGACATTCATTGAATTAGTGTTTTTCTTCATCACTATAAAGGCGATCGAGTATTTCTTTTGCTCCTTGATCAAGCAGTTTATTCGCTAGTTCAATACCTAATGCTTCGGCTTCTTGGCGTGGTCCTATAATATCGTTACTCACAATTTTTGTACCGTCGGGTTCACCAACGAGTGCTCGTAACCATATTTGATCGCCTTGAAGCACTGAATAACTCCCAATTGGAACCTGGCAACCACCTTGAAGGGTATTATTCATTGCTCTTTCACAAAAGACTCTATCGGCAGTATCTTGATGGTGTAAAGGTGCTAAAAGTTTATGTAAACGATCATCATCCAAACGACATTCTATTCCGACGGCACCTTGGCCAACTGCTGGAAGTGATTGCTCTGGTTCGATAAAGCTTGCAATACGATGCTCTAGTTCAAGGCGTTTAAGGCCCGCTGCTGCAAGGATAATGGCATCGTAGTTGCCTGCGTCGAGTTTACCTAAGCGTGTCCCAACATTGCCTCGCAAATCTTTTATAATGATATCTGGGCGATCGGCTTTTATTTGACATTGACGACGTAGACTACACGTTCCTACTATCGCTCCTTGAGGAAGTTGCTCTAACGATATGTACTTATTCGAAACAAAAGCATCTCGAGGGTCTTCGCGCTCACAGATTGTCGTTAAACCTAACCCTTCTGGAAATTCTACTGGTACGTCTTTCATTGAATGAACGGCTAGGTCTGCTTTATCTTCAAGCATTGCAGTTTCGAGTTCTTTTACGAATAACCCTTTACCACCTACTTTCGCGAGTGGAGTATCGAGAATAATGTCACCTTTCGTGACAAATGTAACCAGTTCGACTTCAAGCCCTGGGTGAGCTTCTTCAAGCGCATCTTTTACAAAATGAGCTTGCCATAATGCGAGTGGACTTTTACGAGTAGCGATGCGAATTGGTTTATTAATTGTCATAAGGGCCTACAGCTGAATAAATGATATGTGTCATCCTAACATTCTTGAACAACAAAGCAGAAGTTTGACGTGCAACCTCTCGCTTAATGAGATAAATGTAACGGGTCTATTTAAAATTATGTGAAATAGATCGTATTTATATACTAGGCTTATGATTATTAAGCTAAGGGATTTATGACACTATACTGGCGTCATTATTTATTGTTAATTAAATCCTAATATGTAGGAATGTTGGTTAGGTATGAACTTTACCAATCGAGCTAAAAGTGTTACATTGATCACGTTTTTAGGCCGAGTTGGCCATGCTCTAGATCATTGATGTTGAGTTAAGTTAATTCTGGGAAATATCGCTTGCTGGCTTACACGAATCTATTAATTCAGAGACTGGATAATCTCAATGAGCAACGCACTCAACGTGCGCTAGCTCTAATGGATTTACAAAGCCAACATGTCTTTCATCTTATCCCCGTCCTTTTTCAATTTAATCACCCATTGATTCCTGGTTACCACAACGACAGTACGCCTTCAGGTGTATGGGGTTTCGAACCAAATGGGTCACAACTTAAGTTTATTCATAATACTGAGATCACGTTAGGGAAGAAGCTCCCGAAAATCACAGAACCTCAGATACTCGCACTTTATACCATGGGAAGTACCTCTTCGATTGGTCAAAGCACGTCGAGTGATATCGATGTTTGGGTCTGTGTTTCATCCTTAATGAGTGAAAAAGAACGTGAACAATTAGGTTATAAATGCCAAAAGGTTACAGATTGGGCAAAAAGTCTCGGCGTTGAAGCTAACTTTTTTGTGATGGATGAGAAGCGCTTTCGTTCAAATTGTTCAGATGAACTGTCGGGTGATAACTGTGGTTCATCATTGCACCTACTCTTATTAGACGAGTTCTATCGTTCAGCAGTTTTACTTGCTGGTAAGCGATTATTATGGCAAATCGTTCCTCCAGAGATGGAGGATTGTTATGACGAATATGTCTCTCGTCTATGCCAAGAGTCATTTATTAATTGTGATGATTGGATTGATTTTGGTCGTTTAAATCATATTCCTGCAGAAGAGTATTTTGGTGCCAATTTATGGCAGCTATATAAGAGTATCGATGCGCCTTATAAATCAGTGCTAAAGGCAATCTTACTTGAAGCTTATACTTGGGAGTACCCCAATACTCAGCTTCTAAGCATTGAAACAAAGCGTCGTTTCTTTATGCATGACTCCGACCTTACGGGGATGGATGCGTATTCTCTAATGTTAGAAAAAGTGACGAATTATCTCGAATCTATTGGCGATCATTCTCGTCTCGAATTAGTACGTCGTTGCTTTTATCTTAAAACACATGAAAAGTTGTCTCGTCAACCTGGATTGGGCTCTGTAGCATGGCGTCGTAGAGTGCTTGAGAGTTTAGTTGGTCAATGGCAATGGAAAAGCGACATTGTCGAAGAATTGGATAACCGCCGTAATTGGAAGGTTGGCCAAGTGAAGGTTATGCATAGTGGTTTACTTGATGCATTAATGCTGAGTTATCGTAATCTGATTCACTTTGCGCGCCGGAACCAGATTACGTCATCGATCAGTCCAGAAGATATTTCAGTATTGGCCAGAAAGTTATATGCCGCATTTGAAGTTCTCCCGAGTAAAGTCACATTGCTCAATCCTCAAATCTCCCCCGATTTACATGAACCTGATCTAACCTTTATCGAAGTACGTCCTGGGCGAACTAACCCTCATGGGTGGTATCTTTATAAGCAGCCCATTTCAGCCGAACGGATGTTTGGTCAGCGCTATTTAGAACATAACGAATATTTGAGTAAGCTCGTTGCTTGGGCCTTTTTTAATGGGTTGATCACAGAATCGACCCGTTTGCATTCTGTTGTTCGGGATGCACAATTAGATATCGATAAGTTTTACCAAATGGTAGGGGATTTACGTAATACCTTTTCATTACATAAACACCGCCCAACGATGCAAGCATTGGCCAGTCCATGTGAGATTAATCAGCTTGCGATGTTTATCAATTTTGAAACCGACCCTACGATTGAGCTGTCAGGTCGGTCACTAAAAGTTGATTTGAAAAATATTGATATCCTAAGTTATGGCGAAGAAAAACAGTGCTTAGTGACAAGCATTGATCTCGTTTATCGTAACTCTTGGCAAGAAGTACGCTCACTTCACTTTAAAGGTGAAACTGCAATGCTTGAGGCATTGAAAACAGTGTTGAGTAAGATGCACCAAGATGCATTACCACCCGATTCGGTTGATGTGTTTTGCTACAGTAAAAATCTACGTGGTGTGATGCGAAATGCGGTATATCAGTTATTGGCTGAGTGTATTGATTTGCGCTTGCGACCAATGGAGCCAGAAAAGCGACGTCGATTTAAAGCTGTGAGAATTGGTGACCAGATGCATGGTCTCTTTTTTGAGCGCCGTGGTGTGTCTGTTAAGAAATTAGAAAATTCGATCGACTTTTACAGCAGTATTTCTACGAGTAAGCTTAAAGGCTCTCCATTGCTGATGCTAGACAGTGATCAAGAATATCCGTTACCTGACGTCATTGATGGGTTTGCGAGTGAAGGGTTGGTTCAGTTCTTCTTTGAAGATACCGATACTGGCTTTAATATTTATGTTTTGGATGAGAGTAACCGAGTAGAGGTATACCACCAATATAGTGGGACGAAAGATGAAATGATCCATAGTGTGAATGGATTTTATACGTCTTTAAAAGATGATAATAAAGTATCCTCAAAATTTATTAATTTTAATTTACCTCAGTATTACCAAATCATTCATCCTGAAAGTGAACCAAGCTATATTCTACCTTACCGCAGCAATATGCTTCCCACATCTCGCCTTAGTTCGGTGGTAAATGGCTCTTAATTTTTGAGTGCAGAACATACCATAGAAAAAAGGAGCGATGCTCTACGCTCCTTTTTCATGTTTATTTCCTAGAGTTAACACCAGTCTATTGATTCACCTGCATGTTTTTCACATTCACCTTTAACAAATTCAATTAATTCAGCGCCGGTTTTAGAGCAAATCCACTGCTCATCAATGCGCTTAAAGTGAAAGCCACCCGATCGAGAAGCTAGCCAAATTTCGTGCATAGGCTCTTGGCGATTAATAACGATTTGGCTTCGATCTTCAAACTCGAGATTCATTACATTCCCAAGGCTTTCATAATCGATATCAGCACCTGAATCATCGATTAATTCTTCAATTTTTTCTAATTCAACATCTACGAGTTGATGAAATTCAGTATCGTTCATTTCATTGTCCTATTGCTTTTCTGGCTTGTGGTGCGATTATAGGGGGCATTGAATCAATAATCACGAATTGGAAAATGAAAAAAGCCATCGCAGCATGTTTTTTATTGAGCCTATTAGGGCTAACTGGGTGTGGTCAAAGCGGTCCATTGACTATACCTCAAGAGTCCGCACCGCAACATGAAGAACAACAATAAATATTAAAGATTTTTAAGGAAAAGGTTTTGGATTACTTCAATTATCAAGATGATGGCCAACTTTGGGCTGAAGATGTCAACCTAACGCAATTGGCGAGTCAATTTGGTACACCACTTTACGTGTATTCTCGAGCGACAATAGAACGTCACTGGAAAGCGTTTGATAATGCCGTTGGTGAGCATCCTCATTTAGTGTGTTATGCCGTTAAAGCGAACTCCAATTTAGGCGTGTTAAGCGCCCTAGCTCGTTTAGGTTCAGGGTTTGATATTGTATCTGCAGGTGAACTTGAACGTGTTATTGCGGCGGGTGGTAATCCGTCAAAAATCGTATTTTCTGGTGTCGGTAAAACCGAGCAAGAAATGCAACGAGCACTAAGTTTGAAGATTAAATGCTTCAATGTAGAATCTGAGCCGGAATTGTTGCGTCTAAATAAAGTTGCGCAAGAGATGGGCGTGAAAGCACCAATATCTCTACGAATTAACCCTGATGTTGATGCACAAACGCACCCTTATATTTCGACTGGGTTGCGAGATAATAAATTTGGCATTGCGTTTGATCGTGCTCCAGAGGTATATCAATTTGCCAATTCTTTAGAGCACTTAGAGGTTCACGGTATTGATTGTCATATCGGTTCTCAATTGACCAACATTGAACCGTTTATTGATGCAACAGACCGCCTTCTAAAGTTGATTGATGATTTAGGCGAGCAGGGCATTCAAATTAAACACCTTGATGTTGGTGGTGGCTTAGGCGTGGTTTACGATAATGAACAGCCTCCAGAGCCTGCAGAATATGCCAAAGCACTACTCTCTCGTTTAGATAACCATAAGCATTTAGAATTGGTGTTTGAGCCAGGGCGAGCCATTGCAGCTAATGCTGGGATCTTACTGACAAAAGTTGAGTTTCTTAAACCTACTGAGCATAAGAACTTTGCCATTATTGATGCCGCAATGAATGATCTGATGCGTCCCTCACTTTATCAAGCATGGCAGAATATTATACCGGTAGTACCTCGTGAAGGTGAGGCTATGGTATACGATTTAGTCGGTCCAATTTGTGAAACTGGAGACTTCATCGGTAAAGATCGTTCTCTCGTATTGGAAGAAGGTGATTTACTCGCGGTTCGATCTGCTGGCGCATATGGGTTTGCTATGTCGTCAAACTATAATACTCGAGCTCGTGCAGCAGAGATTATGGTTGATGGTGATACCGTTCATCTTGTACGCAAGCGCGAAGAACTCTCTAGCCTATGGGCTCTTGAAAACGTATTACCGGAGTAAATGACGTTTATGCATTTCCATTTTTCTAAAATGCACGGGTTGGGTAATGACTTTATGGTTGTTGATTGCATTACCCAAAATATATTTTTTTCTCCCGAGTTAATTCGTCGCTTGGCGAATCGTCATACCGGAGTGGGTTTTGATCAGCTTCTTGTGGTTGAAGCGCCTTATGATCCCGATAGTGATTTCCATTATCGTATATTTAATTCAGATGGCAGCGAAGTCGAGCAGTGTGGCAATGGCGCACGCTGTTTTGCTCGTTTTGTTCGAATGAAAGGCTTGACCAATAAATACAGTATTGGCGTCAGTACCAAGAAAGGCAAAATGGTGCTGAAAATTGAAAATGATGATCAAATTACCGTCAATATGGGCGTACCTGAACTTGAGCCAAACAAAATTCCTTTCAAAGCGAAGCAAACCGAGAAAACGTATATTTTGCGAGTGGGGGATAGTACGTTATTTTGTGGCGCAGTTAGCATGGGAAATCCGCATGTTGTGACGGTGGTGGATAATACAGAAACTGCCGATGTGGAAACATTAGGCCCATTACTTGAATCTCATGAGCGCTTTCCTGAGCGAGTCAATGCCGGCTTTATGCAAGTGAAGAGTCGCAAGCACGTTAAACTTCGTGTTTACGAACGTGGGGCTGGCGAAACTCAAGCTTGTGGCAGTGGTGCATGTGCGGCTGTTGCAGTGGGTATTATTCAAGGTTTACTCGATGAAAGTGTAAATGTTGACCTACATGGCGGTTCATTGAAAATACAATGGAAAGGACCGGGTAAACCACTGTATATGACAGGGCCAGCAACGCATGTTTTTGATGGACAAATATCTTGTTAAAAAGGGATCTCGTGCAAAGTACCGAAGTAAATGAATTAACCGCTGAATTGGTTGCCGATTATCTGAGGGATAATCCGAATTTCTTTTTAACTCATCCTGAATTGGTAGAGAGAATTCAATTACCTCACCACCAAGCTGGAACCGTATCTTTGGTACAAATCCAGTTAACTCGTCAGCGCCAAAAAATAGAAGAACTTGAAGAAGAGATCACTGCACTAATGTCTCTTGGTGCGAATAACGATCGTACTTTCCATGAATTTGTGGAACTGCAGCAACAGATGTTCAAGTGTCGTTCGCTTTATCAAGTTATTAAAGCCATTGAAGAGAAAGCATTAAGTTTAAACTTGAAAGCTCATATACGCTTCATGGAATCTAAAGAAAGTAAGTACTTACTTGATAAAGAGTATTGGCAACGTTTTAAGACTAACCACTTAAACGGAAAACAAGCGTATTTAGGCAGAATGCGTCAAGCTGACCGTCATGGCCTATTTGGAGAAAATTCTCTGATGCCTGAAATGGGTTCCTATGTTGTATTGCCGATTAAAAGCGGTTTAGTCGAAGGGTTTTTAGCCTATTCAAGTGAGGATGGTGGTCATTTTCAGCCTTGCATGGATATCTTGTTTCTGCGTCACCTTGTCAGTATTTTTTCTTACTTGATAGAAACCTTACCCTGGGATGAGTAGTTATGGAGGAATCCACTCTCTTTGACTTACCTGACTCATTAACTCAACCACTTCAATCCTTTCTCGATTATCTTTGCCATGAGAAAGGGTTAAGTGCTCATACTCAAAAAAACTACTGTCAGCAATTAACTACGATGGCCATACATTTAGACTCGATGGGCGTAGATTCATGGCAAAAAGTTGATGCAGCTTGGGTTCGCCAACTCGTAAGTAAAGGCATGAGAGAGGGTATGAAAGCAAGTAGTTTAGCGACTCGCTTGTCTTCACTACGAAGTTTCTTTGATTTCCTTATCTTGCGTGGAATATTGAGCGCAAATCCTGCTAAAGGCGTATCAGCACCGAAAAAACAGCGACCTCTACCGAAAAATATCGAAGTCGATGAATTGAATCAGTTGCTCGAAATGAATGACTCAGACCCTTTATCTATTCGGGATCGAGCTATAATGGAGATGCTATACGGTGCTGGATTGCGCCTGGCAGAGTTAGTGGATATTAATGTTAAAGATATCGACTTACGCTCAGGAGAGTTACGTGTTATCGGTAAAGGCTCGAAAGAGCGTAAAGTGCCATTTTCGGGTCAGGCGAAAGATTGGGTGAGTAAATGGTTACATGTGCGCGGTGAGTTGGCGAATACCGATGAAGTCGCTCTTTTTGTTTCACAACGTGGTACTCGAATCTCACATCGAAATGTTCAAAAACGGATGGAGCAATGGGGGCAGAAGCAAGCGATCGCAAGTCATGTCAGCCCACATAAACTGCGTCATTCTTTCGCTACTCATATTCTCGAATCAAGTAATAACCTAAGAGCTGTGCAAGAGTTGTTGGGGCATGAAAATATATCGACCACACAGATATATACGCATCTTGATTTTCAACACTTAGCTCAAGTGTACGACCAATCGCATCCACGAGCGAAAAAACGTCGTAAGGAAAAGTAATGCGCTGTTATCGTTCGTTGCCGACTATCAAAGCTATGACCTTCGATCTCGATGATACCTTGTATGATAATCATCCAGTCATCGCGAACTTAGAGGAGAAGGTCTTGCAGTGGATGAGGCAAAATTATCCAATAACACAGGAGTGTTCTCGTCAATGGTGGTTTGAGATAAAGCAGAGAGTTATCGCTCAGAATCCCAACTTGAAACACGATGTAACAGAATGGCGGCGTGAGCAGATTCGACTAGGCTTAGTGCTTTTGGGTTACGATGATCCTAAAGCTAAACATGCTGCCGACCACACTATTATCGAGGTCTTGCGCTTGCGTAATTGTATCGATGTTCCACATGAAACTTACCGAGTGCTCTCTATTTTATCTCAACATATTCCATTAATTGCGATTACGAATGGCAATGTGGATCCAAGCCGAATTGGATTATCGGACTATTTTCAAATGGTCTTAAAAGCAGGTCCCGATGGACGTGCAAAGCCTAACTCAGATATGTTTCAAGCCGCACAAGCGAAACTAAACATACCAGCCAGCTCTATTTTGCATATTGGTGATCATCCGATAACCGATGTATATGGGGCTTGGGATAATGGTTTTTCTTCCTGTTGGTTTAATGATAAATCCCTAACCATACGCCATTCTATAAAATTCAAAACCTTACCTGATTTAGAAATTGATCAGTTGGCGGATCTCATAACTTTAGTCTAGAGTTGTAGAATAATAATCTCATATGTTTTTTTCTCGTCAGTGTTAGGCACTTGATACGTTAGTTGAAGTATCAAACTGGAAATTATGGAAACTCAATCATTTATCGTTGAAAATTGCGAGTCGTTGGAACTTAAGCTTCAATCTCTAGATAAGTTTGAGGGGGCAAGTGTATTGATCCAATTGTTCTCGGATAGCGAACAGGATCTCGTTGGCGCACTTGCAAAGATCCTTTTGCGATCGTTTCCCCATGCCACATTAATTGGTATGAGCAGCGAGCAATTGATTGAACATGGTGACATCGTTGAGCATCATTCTCTGATAGTGATTACTGCTTTTTCACAAACACAGTTAAGTAGCGTTGTCGTTCCTTATACTGCAAGTCCTATCCAGGCAAACGTCACACAGCTTGAATCATTAAACATCACTCCAGATACCAAAGCAGCAGTTTGTTTTGCCGATCGCTTTGAACATGCTGAACCTCACGATATTCAATCTATGTTTGACCTCCCTATCGATTTCCCGATAGCCGGTGGGGCATCCTGTAATACCGAACACGGTCAGTGGGTACTGTTGGGTGAAAAGCTTTATCAAAGCGCATTTGTAGCAGTTGCGTTTCATGGTAGCGAATTATATGTCGATGTAGGTGGATTTACTGAATGGTATCCATTAGGTGAATCGTTTGTTGTGACGAAGACGGATGGTTGTGTTGTCGAAAAGATTGATAATTTACCTGTGAGAGAGCTTTATGATCGATATCTTGGTGATAATGATGAATTTCCATTTGAGCTTATCAAAAATTTTCCATTTATTATCGGTGAAGAACAAAATCAAGATGTTTACGCCCCAATAAAAAATATGGGGAGTGAAGGGATATTATTTGATAAAGAAATCCCAGAGGGGGCGAAAGTACGGTTTTGTTATAATCATCCATCCCTTTCCTTGGATAAAATACAAATTTATTCTCAGAAGCTTATTCAGCGCTCTCCAGAATCGATATTTATCTATAATTGCTTCTCTCGATTAAGCTTTATGGAGGGCAATTCAGAATTAATTCCTATGCAGAATGTGGCCAATACTTATGGCACTTACTGTATGGGGGAATTTTGTCGGCTGGATGGTAAGCAAAGGGTTTTACATCATAGTTTGACTTTTATCGCGATGAGAGAAAAAGAGAGTTCAACTTTAACTAATCATCACCATAGTAAACTCCCGATAAGTTACGCGAAATCAGTATCCCCACTGTTTAGCTTGATTAAAAATTCCTTTTTAGATTTGGATATACGAAATCAATCGATGGCAGAGCAGATTCAGCAGCAAACCGATATGCTGACACAAAGCTATCGTATTGATCATCATACTGGTTTACCTAATCGAGTAGCATTGCATCAACGATTAGAGAGTATCGAAGACAACCAACACCTATTGACGTTAAAAGTGACAGGCTTTAGCCGTATTAATGAAAAGTATGGCTATAAAGTTGGCGATAAACTGCTCCTTGATATCAGCGAATATTTCAAAAGTTATATTAAGCAAAAAGAGTATTCGACTTTTGAAGTCTTTTCGATTGGTGTAGGTGAGTGGGCATTTATCTTTACCACAGATTTAGATGACGCATATGTACAGTTAAATTTTTCTGAGTTCACCGATGCACTAGAGAATGTGAATTTTGAACCATTTGGTTTACCTGATGTGGATTATCTGTCGGTTTCGGTAAATGGTGGGTTAGTGAGTCGACGTGACTTCCCTGCACAACCTGTTGAGGATTTATTACTGAGATCAGTAGAGGCACGACGCTATGCTGACCAGAACAATAAACGATTTTACAACGCAAATGAATTAATTGAGCGAGATGAGAAACGCCTTGAGCAATTAAGTTGGCTGTCATTCGTGAGTCGAGCCATTCTTGACGACAATATTGTTCCTTTTGCACAACCTATATTCGATGCTTCCGACCATTCAATTGCGTCATATGAATGCTTAGTGAGAATTCAAGATGGAAGCAGTATTATCGAACCTGGTCAGTTTTTGCCCATTATCGAAGGTACTCATTTGTATACTCGCTTGAGTCGACAGATGGTAACCAAAACCTTTGAAATTATGAAAAATCGCTCTGAGTCATTTTCGATTAACCTCGCGCCTCAGGATTTCATGAGTGAATATACTTTGGAACATTTAGAGCAAGCGATCAAGCAGATTGATGACCCAACTCGCGTAGGCATCGAAGTGTTGGAAACGGAGCAAATTAAAGACTATTCTCGTATGATCGATGTATGTAATCAGCTGCGAGCCTTAGGTGCTAGAATTATCATTGATGACTTCGGGAGTGGTTATTCGAATATTGATGAGATTATTAAACTAGAGCCTCAAGTGATAAAAATTGATGGCAGCTTGATTAAAGATATCGACTCCAATTTGAAGCAGCGTCATATTACTCAACAGTTAATAACATTGTGTCATGTATTAAACGCTAAAACCGTGGCGGAGTTTGTTCACAATGGAGAAATCTGCCGTATTGTTGAAAATATGGGCGTTGACTATATTCAAGGGTATCACCTTGGAAAACCCAGCTTACTTAAATAGAGGTTTATTTTTAAGCGCGTGACCACTTTTATCTGCTAAATAACTGTTCATCATAAAATGAAAAAAACTCTCCAGCTGTTTACTATTTTCTGTTTCCTTTAACGCTGAGAGCAGTTCTATCGCAACTTCTAATGTGCATAGGCTATCGCTTTGTTGGTTTTTCCTCAGTTGGTAGTGAGAGGATTGACTAGGGCAGAATGAAACCCGCTGAATATTATCAAGCCATGGACTTTTTCGTTCCATCTTCTTTGCCTCTTGCCATGTTCCATCAAGCAATAAAAAGTGCGGAGTCAGTTGGCATTCTTGAGCTCTTTTTAAAGCCAAACCCAATGGTTGACTCATTTGGTTGGGAAATAGCAAAAGCGGTACTTGATGAGGTTGTTCAAGACGATCTATCAAATCTGGGATTTTTTCAGTGCGCTTCCATTGATAGCGCTGACAATCTGGCAGTGAATTAACAAGCCATTTACCGGTATTGGTTTCTCGTTCAAACTCTTTCTCATGAGTTATCAGTGACAGTGTTAAGCTACTTTTTAGTCGTGGTATTTTGTCACAAATACATTGAAATTTTAGTCCGCATTTCGAGCAAGGAATCATGGTTCGACTTTAAATAATTGCATCCCACCGTTTCCAATGGGATAGAGCTGCTGACCAATTTTCTCCTGATCGGTTTTTATACCACCGTCAATTCGATCAAATATTCGTCGAGAAACTAAATACTGTCCTTGGTTTTGAGTCATAACGACTTCGATTTGAGTAGCATTCAGTATTTGCCAATAACCACGCTCGACGATTTCACTTTGGGTTCGATTGTCAAAGTATCGAGTAATGGCTTCGTGAGTGTTGCCTAGAGTCAGTTTTATGTTTAATGCTTGATTATTCAGGCTCTGTGCCTGGTATTCACCTTCCCATCCGTCCAAAGCATCAAAGCTACTGACACGAGCACATCCTTTATAGCGAATTGAATTGCTTTTTGCTGAAGCTACCCAACCATATAAGTGACCATCTTCTTGCAATTGACAGAGTGAAGGACTGAGGATGACAGAGCTCTCTAAACCATAGTAACGTACTTGCTGCTTGAACTGTTCTTTACGTGTTATAGCGACATTGTATTGCCCAGGAACAAATACCATTTCTTGATTTTCGATCGATACTAGCCATTTTGGTGAATGACCTAGTGCTTGAGTTGGGTGTGGAGGTTGACTACAGCTCAAAACAGCATCGTCTGCAACAAAGTTAATCTGTTTGACCACGAGTTGAGCACGATAGTCGGCATTAAATCCAGATCGACTTGGAACATCTAGGTAACCAATGAGTTCTCCATACAATTCTTGATAAGGATAATGAGTTTGATCGGCAAGCGTCTCTTTTAACTGTGGTGAAAGTGTTAGTGTGTATTGATCATTTGTGCCACACGGAATAAAGGAATTGGTCTCTCCTCCAATAATCATTTTTCCACGGAATACGATATTGCGATAGTCGATAGAATCAGGGATCGCCAGGTTGGCGAGTTTTGGGTCATTCGCTTTTGAAGATGACTGATTAGAGCTAGAGCAGGCAACTAAAAACATCGTGCAGATTAATGGAAGCAATGTGCGAAAAAATCGTATCATCTTAAAAAGTCTCAGATAGGGTAGAATCGTAGTAATAACCACGTATTAAATTAATTATAAAATAACTGGGATTCGGCGATGTCAGCGTTTCTTTTTCTCATGTTAAATTAAGACGAAATTGTGTAGCGTTCAATAAACCTTGTTAATTCCTTTAGGCAACGATTTCGATATTCGTCTTTCTCAAATAACAGCTCGTGGTTTGCGCCTTTAATGGCCATCAAATGTGCGTCTTGGTTAACTGTCTGAACTTTGTCCATTAATTTAACTTGTGCTTGGTTTTCAACAATTTGATCGTTACCTGCTTGAAGAATAAGCAGCGGAGTTTTTAATTTTTTCGCATCATTTAGCAATTGTTTTACCGTCACCAAGCTTTGCCATACCCAAGTGATGCTTGGCCCACCGACTTGGAGTTCAGGAAACTGTTTATACAATTGGCGAAACCATTTATAACGTTGTTTGCTTTGACTTAGCGGGTTATTAAGAAATGGTTTAGTTTCATAGGGGCCGTACCCTGGAGCAAAGGTCGGCACTGAAGATTTCTGGCTTAACCAACGGGTATACTGGATTGCGAAAGGGCGCATATACCAAGGAACAGGTAAACCGACCATCGGGGCAACAGCGACACAAGCAGAAAACACCGGTTGAGGTGTTTGTTGTAGATAGCGGAGTGTTATCGCACCTCCCATAGAATGCGCGAGGAGGAATTTTTTTTCATAGTGGTCCAATTCAAAAAACTCGACCATACTTTCCAGATCGGAAACGTAATCTTGAAATTGCTCCACATGACCAATACTGTCTTCAATGTGCGGGTATTTGGATAAACCTTGCCCGCGATGATCGTATGAATAGATATCATAACCGAGCTGAAAGAGATCGTAGAAGAGCTCTTGGTATTTGAAAACAGTCTCGATTCGCCCGTTGACAATAAAAATGGCTTTGGTGTGATGTGCAGCGGAGAACTTGCACCAGTGAAGTAATGAACCGTCGAATGAAGAATGGTAACCCGACTCTCGTTGCTGCCAAAAGTCACTAATCGATGAGCTCATCGCTTGTTCATAGCCAGTTTCTTGAGTATATCGTGATGTAGAGACGGTTTTTCTAGTCATAATGTTACATGTTGGTCTAGTTAGTGGATGAATCGGGCTTAATTAGAGTAAACTAGCTAAACTTAATTGCAACGATTATGCTATTTTCTGATGATCCTAAGCTAAGAGAGTGACGTTTATTTTCGTTAAGGAGCGAAATGTATTACACCTATGTGGCACGACAACCAATATTGAACGTAGATCGTGTCACGACGGGATACGAGCTATTGTTTCGTGATGGTGAATGTCATGCATTTCCAACTCATATTGCTTTCGATCGAGCGACCTATCGCTTAATTGTCGAATACTTTACTCGCTACGGGTGCAATCCTAACTACAACAGTTCACGGTGTTTTGTGAATTTTTGTCATCATGGCTTTATTAATCGCCTGCCACTAACATTGCCCAAAAGCTTTTTCTTTATCGAAATCTTGGAAACATGCGATCCGGATGATGATTTATATGAGGCTGTTCGAGAATTGTATCGTAGTGGTTATAAATTGGCCGCAGATGACTTTGTCTTCTCTCCTCAATGGGAACGATTTCTCCCTTATCTTGATATTATTAAGATCGATATTGCTATTACCGGAATCGACTACGCTTGTCATTTTGTGACATCGAAGATCATTGCTGGATGTAAGGCTAAGTTCTTAGCTGAATGCGTTGCAACAGAGCAAGAGTTTATTGCTAGTCGTGAAGCAGGGTTTGAGTTGTTTCAGGGGGATTTTCTTCATCAACCCATCTTGATACAAGATCAAGAGGTAAATTTACAACGTCAGGCTATATTTGAACTCATTAACGAAATTTTCCGAAACGATATAAATATAAATCGATTAGAGAGTTTGGTTGGTAATCAGCATGACTTACTCAATATAATTTATGATTTTTTGAAACTCTCTAGCACACAACGTGTATCATTGGATTCCCCTCTTGCTCCCCTCAGAGAAGATAATATTAAAATTCCCATTGCGCTGGCCATTGTTTCTTATCTTTCGGAGACCAAACCTAGAGAACTCTATAACCTATCTTTACAACGGGCTCGCTTTTGTCAGCTTATGGCCGATAAATCTCCCTGCAAGTACTCCTCTGACCAACTATTTTTCACCGGGTTATTCTCTCTTTTGGATGCATTAATGGGCGTTCCTTTAGAAGAATTAGAACTTCCCAAACCTGTAAAACAAGCGTTGACGCACAGGGAAGGGGAGTTAGGCAACCTTTTAGATTTTTATATGAGCCTTGAAAGTGCAGATTGGAATCTCTTGCAAACTTATTGTGATGATTATTCTTTGACCATGCATGAAGTGACGAAGCTTTTCCACATTGCTCAGTGTTGGAGCCAAGACTTAAAGCATCTTTAATTTTATTCTTTCCTTCCCCCTGTTTATTTGCGTTTATGTTTGTGAACTTTTGATGACTTCGTTATGGCGCTATTGATCTCATCTTTTTATGTATTAATATATGCATATCCATATATTAAAGAATTCAATCATGATAGATCCTCACCAGTTTTTTAAATTACTGTCAGATGAAACACGTTTACGTTGCTTGCTTTTGATCTCACGAGAAGAATCTCTGTGTGTCTGTGAGCTCACTGCTGCACTCGAAGAGAGTCAGCCGAAGATATCTCGTCATTTAGCACAGTTACGTCAATGTGAAGTGCTATTGGATGAGCGACGTGGTCAGTGGGTCTATTACCGAGTATCGTCAACGCTACCGGGTTGGATGCGAAAAGTGATTGAAGGGTTACAGCAGTCTAATTGCTTACAACAACAATATTTGAATGATAGTGAGCGGCTAAAGAAGATGGGCGCTCGTCCTTGTACTTAGTTTAAGAAAGATAGTTTTAGAGAGATAATGAGATGACAATTAAAGTCGGTATCAACGGATTTGGCCGTATTGGGCGTTTAGCACTTAGAGCATCATTCGACTGGGCTGAAATAGAGTTTGTTCGTATTAATGATGTTGCTGGAGATGCTAAAACATTAGCGCATTTACTAGAGTTTGATTCTATTCAAGGACGCTGGCATCACGAAGTAAGCATCGATGGCGATAAAATAATTGTCGCTGACCAAGAAATTAAAACAACTCAATGCCGTGAGATCGATGCGGTAGATTGGTCCGATTGCGATGTTGTAATTGAGTCTACGGGTGTTCATCGCGACAAGTCATTACTCGAAAAATACCTTGCTCAAGGGGTGAAACGTGTTGTGGTTTCTGCGCCAGTAAAGGAAGAAGGGATCGCGAATATTGTTGTGGGTGTTAATGATTCGATCTTTGACCCTGATACCCATCAAATTGTCACCGCTGCTTCTTGTACCACGAATTGCATCGCACCGATCGTTAAAGTTATCCATGAGAAATTAGGTATTGAGCAGTCCTCATTTACGACAATTCACGATTTAACCAATACTCAAACAATTCTCGATGCACCGCATAAAGATCTTCGTCGTGCCCGAGCATGTGGTATGAGTTTGATTCCTACTACAACGGGCAGCGCGACTGCAATCGTTGAAATCTTTCCTGAGCTTGCTGGAAAGATTAACGGCCATGCAGTGCGAGTCCCATTAGCCAACGCCTCTCTAACGGACATTATTTTTGATGTAAAGCGTGATACCACTGCAGAAGAAGTAAATACGCTACTTAAAGAAGCGTCACAAGGCGAAATGGCCGGCATTTTAGGATTTGAAGACCGTCCATTAGTATCGATTGATTATCGTGGTGATCAGCGTTCAACCATTGTCGATGCGTTGTCGACCATGGTGGTTGGTACTCGCATGGTTAAGATCTATGCTTGGTATGATAATGAAATGGGATATGCAACACGAACCGCTGAATTAGTGAAAAAAGTCGGCTTAGCATAGGAATTAATGAGAATGACACATCCAACTTGGGAATTATTGGTTGATGATAGCGCTTTGGTATTAATGCCTTGCCCTGGAACGAAGGAAGCCGACTTACAAAGCTCGCTCGAGCAGTTAAAGGCTCAAGGTGTTATGGCTATTGTGACCGCGATTAGCTGTGATGAAATGAAAGTCAAAAATGTAGAACAACTAGGTGACCTTAGTGAGAAGCTTGGTATCACTTGGTTCCATTTACCGATTGAAGATGATTGTGCGCCTGATGCAGAGTTTGAAGCAAAATGGCAGGATGTTTCTCCTCAGCTTGAATCGATTATGACTCAAAGTGGCAAAGTTGCTCTGCATTGTATGGGAGGCTCTGGTCGAACTGGTTTGTTGGCAGCACGTCTATTGCTTGATAAAGGCTGGGAGCTGCCAGATATCATTACTCAAGTTCAAGCCTTGCGTCCTGGGGCTTTCCAAAAAAGTATTCAAATAGAATACATTGAGCAATTTGCTTAATAGCGTACAGCTGATAGAGCATTTGGATCATCATGTTCCAAATGCTCTATCACCACCTAACATGGAGTATTTTCGATGAACTCAGCTTCACCCGCTGACGCGAAAAATTCAATACGCCAATATATGTTGGTGACATTTAATTACTGGAATTTCACCTTAACCGATGGTGCACTCCGGATGTTAGTGGTGCTCTATTTCCATCAGCTTGGCTACGATGCCTTAACCATTGCCTCGCTCTTTCTGTTTTATGAATTCTTTGGTGTTGTAACTAACCTAGTCGGTGGCTGGCTAGGTGCTAGGTTAGGTTTAAATCGGACAATGAATATGGGCTTAGCGATGCAGATAGTGGCGTTGCTAATGCTGGCGGCTCCAACTGCTTGGTTAACTATTCCATGGGTGATGTCTGCTCAAGCTTTATCAGGGATAGCAAAAGACCTCAATAAAATGAGCGCAAAAAGCTCGATTAAAGGTTTGGTCTCAGGGAATCAACAAGGTCGTCTTTTCCAGTGGGTTGCGGTGTTAACGGGATCGAAGAATGCATTGAAGGGGGCTGGCTTCTTTTTAGGCGGAGTACTGTTAACAACGATCGGGTTCCAATATGCTGTGGTCGCAATGGCAACAGTATTAGTGTTTGTATTGATTGGCAGTTTGTTTTGGCTTGAATCTGATCTAGGGAAAGCGAAAAGTAAGCCCAAGTTTAGTGAGTTATTTTCTAAATCTCCTGCGATTAACATTTTATCCGCAGCTCGCCTATTTTTATTTGGCGCTCGAGACATATGGTTTGTGGTCGCACTACCCATTTATTTAGGTAAGGTATTTGGTTGGGATCATTATTGGGTTGGTGGTTTTCTCGCACTTTGGATTATTGGTTACGGAGTGGTGCAAGGTATTGCACCTAAGCTAACGGGTAAAGCAAAGGGAACGATCCCCGATGGTAAAGCCGTATTTTACTGGGCGATACTATTAGCATGTATCACTGGGCTCATTGCCTATGCAGTCGAAATGCAGTGGTACCCTCAAGGCGTTATTGTGGTTGGATTATTGGCGTTTGGGGCTGTTTTTGCGATTAACTCTTCGTTACATTCTTATCTTATCGTTAGTTACGCTAAGGAAGATGGTGTCTCATTGGATGTCGGCTTTTATTATATGGCTAATGCAATGGGACGTTTAATTGGAACGATGTTATCGGGTTATTTATTTGTGGTCTCTGGTTTAGCTGCCTGCTTGTGGTTTTCGTTTGTCTTTCTGATTATCACTTCTGTTATCTCTTTAAAACTTCCTCGTCATGCATAACATATTCGTGAGAATTGGTTAATTTTGATATGGATTTAAATTTAACTTAGGAAAGTTGGGTGAGATTAAGAGAGTTTTCTCGCGATCGTTTATAATAACTGTGTCACCACGCTTTAAATTACGAGACTTTGTTTTAAGTTGAACCGACTATCGCTGGAGCAAGCGAGGATCTGATGTCAGATATCGAAAAAGTAGTGGTAAAAACAGAAAAGCTCGAGAGCCTTCTTAGAGAGCAATATCATGCTCAAGGTAAAGAACTGCATCAATTAATTTCAAGTTGTGAAGGCCGCTTACCTCATGACATCGTGCCACAGCTTCGTTATATCGCAACGGTTAGTAATAAGATAATTAATGGAAATGGATTTAAGTTTGATAATCAAAAGCGGTTTTTCGACCAGTTTGATGCGTGTATTCAGTCATTAACACCTCGTTCAGTGCGTTTTGTATGGCGAGCAGCATGGGGAGTGTTTATTGTAATGACTCTAGGGAGTTTAATTTTTTATTACTTAAATTGGGAAGAGCTATCTCGGTACTTGTTTGAATAATATTAATATGGTGTTTGCTGAGTATAAAAAGAAAAAAGGACGCATTTGCGTCCTTTTTTCTTTTTTAATTATTTCAAATAATTAGTAAAGCATTGGGAGTGTCATGATACCGAGGACAACCGCTATCATTACAAGCCCCTGCTTTTGTGATGAAGTCATCATAACACTGCTCCTTAATCTGTGTTGCTTCATTAATATACAGAATAGCACTGTTTTACCGATTTGATCAAATTATTTGTTCAAATCGGTAAAAAACCATGTTTAGTCATTAAATTGACGTGTAAATAGCATGGTTTTTGTGAGGGTATAGACATTTATGGTTGATGTTATTGTCATTGAACGAGTGAAAATTAATTTAATTCATTGATTTTAAGGTAATTATCTATGTTATCAATATGTGTCAAAATTTTATTGTTGGTTTTATTGGTTTGAGTAAGAAGATTTTAGTTTGTTAGAGTATTATGCATTAAACAGTGTTCGAAATGATTGCTACTCATATCGATATTTTATTTCCAAGAAAAACATCGATGAAGAGTTAGGTTTTTTGTGGATTAAATTACTAGATGATCTTCATTGAGTTTGATACATAAAATACAAACTTAACAACCTTAATGTATTGATTTTAAAGTTTAATTATTGTGGTTTTAGTAAGTATTTATGATGACTATAGTGTCTAACTGAGTTATTTGTGATTAGTTTTAGCGGTATCGAATCAGATGAGTACTTAACTTTGGTTTAAGTGAGGTTGCTAGTAATTATTAATATCAAGATCGAAATTTTTGCATTCACTGTTGGATTTCTAAGGCTCGCGCTCTACACTGGAGCAGTTATTTAGCTGGGAAGAGTCATGGTTATTCGATTTTCTGGATTGTCTTCATATCAAGGTAGTGTCGCAAAATATACCTCACTGGTATTAAGTGGCATGTTAGGGTTATTTGTACTTCTCGTTGCCCCTTTGCATCAATATTCAATTGCTCTTCTTGCTGTTGCTACCGGAATTGGTGTAACTATTTTAGGTGATTTTCTTCTTATTCAGCGTGGTTATAGTAAAGTTCGATTTATCATGTTTTCTATCGCTTCGTTACTTTATAGTGTAGCGTTTTGGAGCTTTACCGAAGGAGTGATGCATTGGTGGTTGCCCGTGCTCTTATTCGCTTCTGGTATTGTTATATTATTGCTGATTCTTCCTCAAGTTGAGTCATATGTGTTTTCTACTTCTCTAGTCGGAGTGTTACTACTCGGATTAGTTTGGTCGACAGCCGAATGGTGGTTACAACATCATAGTGTGAATGCATTGTTTGCACTTTCTGGCTCTGCGATTCTATTTGTTACGGCCCTCACTCTTGCGGTCCGAAAAGAAAGAGCTGTGTTTTTCTCTCGTACTCCTTTTGTTCTATTAGGCTATTTAATGTCGCAAACTTTATTTTCGTTATCTGTATTACTTTAGAGTCATACTTTCCATCATAACGAACGCCCACTTTTAATTAGATTAAGCTTTGTAGACAAGGGTAGGTAAAAAGAGAATGAAAACTAAACAATTTAAAGTTTCCACAATTGCAATGGCATTAGTTGGGGTATGTGTTTCCTATACAAGTTCAGCTGGTGAGCACGTGGAACCTGTTAAATACAGTCAATTCCAAGAGGTACTTTCTGAGTCAAAATTACAGGTTTCTGATCCGGGAGGTAAAGCTGGTAATAAATCCGAGCTTGGAGCCGGGGGAAATTTTAATGGTGTCGTCAGTGAGCACTTTTATGTTGATAGTGATTCTGAAGCGCTTATATTTAAGATGTCAGGTTATAAAAACCGTAGTGAAGTGAGAGTATTGAATAATTTTGATACATCACTTCCAAATACTTATTATCACTTAAGTGCTGCGTTAATGCCGATTGATCCAAAAGACTCGATTAAAGATAGTGATTCTAAAAATGATGCGATGACATTCTTGCAAGTTCACAATGCGGGTTCAGGAAAAACAGAGCGTGGTACAACGGGCTCTGGCTATATTCCTCACCCTCTATTACGTGTTGTGTACGAAGGTGAGCGTGATGGAAAAGTCGATCACTACTGGGCAGTCATTAAGAATAATGCAGTGAACTGTGGTTCTAAAAGTGGGAACAAAGGTAAACCGGAATGTAAAAATGCATACATAAAGTTGGACCTTGGCCCCGTTGATATGACTAAGCTCACTCAGTTTGATATTAAGGTTGGCAACTCAACGCTTATGATTGACGTGAATGGAGAGACTAAGGTTGATCATGATATCAGCTACTGGAGTCACCTAAATAGTTACTTTAAAGCGGGTGTTTACAATCAGTTTAAAAATGGAACGAGTGAAGTCCACTTCAACAGCTTAGAATATAAAGTTGAAGAGAAAAAATAGTCGTTAATCGTAGTTTTGGTGTGTAAAAAGGCCAGTGATTGCTAAATCGCTGGCTTTTTACTAGACGTTATTTGCGAATAAATAAGCGATAGCAAACTTGTCCTGCAGTTTTTTCTCGGTGTAACTCCCAATTTTGTGGGATGCTATTTAAAGGCCACTCTTTTTCGGCTTCCAGATAAATCATCGCATTTTCTGACAACCAGCCGTTTTCTTCTAATTTTTCACAGGTTTCTTCTAATAATCCTTGGCGAAAAGGAGGATCGATGAAAACCACATTCATTGGTGTACTAGGTTGAGAGAGAAAAGTAAGCGCATCACACTGTTTTAGTGTGATGTTTTCAGCATTTAACGTTGTACAGTTTTGTTGTAACTGTTTAAATACCAAAGTGTTTAATTCTATCATGGTGACCTGTTGGGCGTGGCGTGAAGCCGCTTCAAATCCCAGTGCTCCTGCTCCCGAAAATAAATCGAGACAGTTAGCTTGTGCGATATCGCCGGCTAACCAATTAAACAATGTTTCTCTAACTCTATCAGTGGTTGGGCGTAACCCTTCTACATCTTGAACGGGGAGCTTTCTTCCTCGCCACAGTCCACTAATGATGCGAACAACGCCTGTTGAAGGCTTTTTGTTGGGTTTAATAGGGTGACGACGTTTTACCATGATTTTTTGACCGAAAATAAAGTGTTACTATTATGTCGCCTTGTTGAATGGTATCAACAAGAAGGCAAGTACAATGGATAAGATGCCAAAGTTTACCAGTGTAAGTGGAAAGTTATTACTGCTTTGTCATTATTTCTCTTTTTATGAGGAATAATGTACTCAAGGTAAAGGGCGTTATTAAATTACTGGAACTATCTAGGACATCCTTCAGATGACAGACAAAAAGAAACGTGGCCTCCTTTCTTGGCTTGGCTTTGGTGATGAAGAGTCAACCAAAAATGAAAATGAAGCGATTGAACAGCAGATAGATGAAGAAGATAGCGGTTCAGAGATACCGGCTTCAGAGTCTATTGCTGACGTTGAACATGATGACAAAGTTGTTGACGAGAACGAGCCTGAAGAGATCGTAGCTCAAGCGGAAGTTGTCGAAGCACTTGACGTTAATGAGAGTGAAGTCGAAGAGTTTACTCAGCCAATCGAATCTCTAGAACAAGAGAAGCCAACAGAAAGCTTTTTTACTCGTCTAAAACGTAGCTTAAGTCGAACTAAGGCGAATATTGGTGCTGGCTTTTTTGGCTTGTTCAAAGGTAAAAAAATTGACGATGAGTTGTTTGAGGAACTAGAAGAACAACTGCTTATCGCGGATGTCGGTATGGACACCACGATGAAAATCATCAAAAATTTGACGGAAAAAGCATCGCGCCAGGAATTAAAAGATGGTGAAGCACTCTATGCTTTGCTTAAAGAAGAAATGGCCGATATTTTGGTTCAAGTTGAAAAGCCTCTTGAAGTCGACACAGCTAAGACTCCTTATGTCATTCTGATGGTAGGAGTGAATGGGGTTGGTAAAACGACGACAATTGGAAAATTAGCGAAACAATTTCAGAACGAAGGTAAGAAAGTCATGCTGGCAGCTGGCGATACTTTCCGTGCTGCTGCTGTAGAGCAATTGCAAGTGTGGGGACAGCGCAACAACGTTCCTGTTATTGCTCAACACACTGGTGCAGATAGCGCCTCGGTTATTTACGATGCAATTGAAGCTGCGAAAGCACGAGGTGTTGATGTGGTGATAGCGGATACCGCAGGGCGTCTTCAAAATAAAGCTAACTTGATGGAAGAGTTACGTAAAATTGTCCGTGTAATGAAGAAAGTAGACGATTCCGCTCCTCATGAAATCATGCTGACTTTGGATGCCGCAACCGGACAAAATGCGATAAGCCAAGCTAAGTTATTTAGTGATATTGCTCCAGTAACGGGTATCACATTAACAAAACTTGATGGTACAGCAAAAGGTGGCGTTATTTTTGCAATAGCAGATCAATTCTCTATTCCAATTCGTTATATCGGTGTCGGTGAAGGGATTGATGATTTACGTCCATTTGAGACTCAACAATTTATCGATGCTCTGTTTAGCCGAGACGAATAACTGATAAGAGAGAATGTGTAGTACGTGATAGGAGCACCGGCTTAATGCTCCTCAAATAGTTAAAGACAAGGATCTGCGAGTGATTAGATTTCAACAGGTGAGTAAGGCTTATCGGGGAGGACGACAAGCCTTACAGAAAGTGGATTTCCACTTAAAGCGTGGAGAAATGGCCTTTATAGGTGGTCACTCGGGGGCCGGTAAAAGTACGTTACTTAAATTAATTTGTGCTTTGGAACGTCCAACCGATGGAAAGATCCTATTTAACGGCCACGATATTACGCGTATTCCCAATCCAGATATCCCTTTATTACGTCGAAACATCGGCATTGTTTTCCAAGATCATCGTTTGCTTATGGATCGAACAATATTCGATAACGTTGCATTACCGATGCGTATTGAATCTATTTCTGAAAATGAAATTAAGCGCAGAGTATCGGCAGCACTTGATAAAACAGGCTTATTAGAAAAGGCGCGGTGTTTTCCAAGTCAGTTATCGGGTGGTGAGCAGCAACGGGTTGGTATCGCTCGTGCCGTCGTAAACCGACCAACGCTAGTATTGGCCGATGAACCTACCGGAAATTTAGACCCTGACCTTTCTAATCGAATTTTACGTTTGTTTGAAGAGTTTAACCGTGCTGGGGTCTCGATTCTATTAGCGACACACGACCGGAGTTTAGTCAATTCTCGGCCTCAATATCGCCATTTAGAGCTTAACCAAGGCTTCTTTAGCGAGGTAGAAAATTATGGCAACTAATAAGCCAAATACGATGAATTCCTCGAAGAACAAGTCTGTTAAACGAAAAAGAGATAAGAGTTCTAGAACATCAAAAGTGAATTATTTTGCGAGGCATTATAACCAAGCAAAACAATCTTTAATTGATTTATGGAATAGGCCAATTGGTAACTTATTAACGCTGGCAGTGATTTCTATGTCTTTGGCGATGCCTGCGTGCTTATATTTACTCAGTAAGAATGTCGCATTTGTCGCTACACATGTGGCAACACCATCTCAAATAAGCGTATTCATCGAACCAGAGACGCCAGAAGCTCGGATTATGGTTCTCAAAGACAGTTTAGAGAGCTTAGAAGCCGTTAAAACCATTCGTTATATTTCTTCCCAGCAAGGACTCGAAGACTTGAGCAAAGATGCTGGGTTTGATGAGGCTTTAACATTACTTGATCAGCTCTCGTTGCCAGGGGTCTTGGTGATAAAACCGGGAGTTGAGGGGGAGCAAGAGATAAAAGTATTAGTCGATTTAATTCGAAAAGAAAACGATGTTACTGATGTACGTTTGGATGAAGACTGGTTAAGTCGACTAAAAGCGTTAAAAGACTTAGTCGAACTGGTCGTGATTAGTTTATCTACCTTAATGCTGTCTGCCGTATTTTTAATTATTGGCAATAGCTTGCGCTTTAGTGTGCTCGAGCATAAAGAAGAAATTCAAACCATGAAGCTAATAGGGGCGACCGATGCTTATATTCTTCGTCCATACCTTTATTCAGGAATGTGGTTAGGGTTAATTGGATCTGTAGTTGCGTGGTTTTTAACGGCATTGTTAACATTATTGCTGAATGAAGCCGTAACCGACTTAGCGAAGCTATACGATAGTCGCTTTCGTTTACTCGGGTTGAATTGGGATGAAACTTTGTTATTGCTTATGCTCGGTACTATTATTGGCTGTGTCGCTGCTCGGCTATCGGCACAGAGGCATCTTAAAGAAATTGAACCTGTTTAGGCAGTTGTTGTCTATTATTTAGCATCAGGCTATTCGTCTTTACAGAATTTTACGCCTAGAATCGCTATTTTATCGATATGACACCTTGAAAGGTGAAGTAAATCGCGGCAATATTGCTGAGTTAAAACAAATTTAGAATTAGTACGATGAGGAAATGAATGTCAAACCAAGCGTATAAAATGGCTCTCGTCACACAAGATAGCTTAGATAGCTACATTCGTTCAGTGAACAGTTATCCAATGCTGACACAGGAAGAAGAGCGTGAATTGGCAGAGCGATTACATTACAAAGGTGATATTGAAGCTGCAAAAGGATTGATCCTGTCGCATCTACGTTTCGTTGTCCATGTAGCTCGTGGTTATTCGGGTTACGGATTACCAATGGCTGATCTTGTCCAAGAGGGTAATATTGGCTTAATGAAAGCGGTAAAACGTTTTAATCCAGAAGTCGGCGTACGTCTTGTCTCTTTTGCTGTACATTGGATTAAAGCGGAAATTCATGAATATGTTCTGCGTAACTGGCGTATCGTGAAAATTGCTACAACTAAAGCTCAGCGTAAATTGTTCTTCAATTTGAGAAAATCGAAGAAACGTTTGGGATGGTTTAACAACGGTGAAGTAGAAACTGTCGCGAAGGAGCTTGGTGTTGCACCTGCGGAAGTTCGTGAAATGGAATCTCGGTTAGCCGCACAAGATCCTACCTTTGAATTAACGACAGATGATGATGAAACAGGAACCTCTTCGGCACCTGTATTGTATTTGGAAGACAAAGGCTCCGATGTTGCGGATCAATTTGAATCGGATAATTGGGAAGCTCATACTAATCATCGTCTTTCATTAGCATTGTCGAGTTTGGACGAACGTAGTCAGCATATTGTCCGTTCTCGTTGGTTAGAGGACGCTAAATCGACACTGCAAGACTTAGCTGATGAATATGGTGTCTCTGCTGAGCGTATTCGACAGTTAGAAAAGAATGCAATGCGTAAATTAAAAGACGCTGTTGGTGAGTTTTAGAATACTACGATATAAAATATAAATACGAAAAGCCGAAATCGAGAGATTTCGGCTTTTTTATTTGATCTTGCCGAAGATTATAAGGAATAGCTTTCTGTGGATAACTCTGTGATTAAAATTTTGATTAAGTGAATGAAGCACGGTTCTATCGGGGTTTAAGCGTATATCTAATTTGGGGATAGCTTTTGATCTACACACAGCATAAATACGATCATCACAACATATTGTGGATCAATTGACGCTAAAACACTTTATCAACACTATTCACAGGTTTATCCACAGATTTTCGTCAATAAATTGTCGAAAGTAATGTTGTAACCGTCATATACTTGTCTTCTCATGGATGGGGTACAATATGTTAAAAACAATCAGGAGCAAAAATGAGTCAATTTAAGCTGATTAGCATCGCCGATGCTTTGAATAAACTAGAGCAAGGTACTGCGACAATGGTCGATATTCGAGATAGTCAGACGTATTTAAAAGGTCATACACCAGATGCTATCCACCTGACTAATGAGACCATTGGCGACTTTATGAGTAATGTTGGATTTGACCAAGCAGTATTGGTGATATGCTATCACGGTGTAAGTAGCCAAGGTGCCGCTGAATACCTTGTAAACCAAGGGTATGATGATGTTTATAGTGTGGAAGGTGGTTTTGCTGCTTGGGAGCGAGCAAATTACCCTATTGAAGTATAGAGTTCTGGAGTCGGTAAGCTGATGCGTTCATTAATTATTCTGGATAACCCTCGCTTGTCACAAGCTTTTATAGATTACATGGCATGTCAAAAAGTCGATGTAAAAATGATGCCTTCAAGTGACGGTAGAATAGAGTTGTGGTTAGTGGATGATTCGCAATATGAACGAGTTAGACCTGAATTAGAACGTTTTTTAGAAGAACCGACCCACTCTCGTTATGCTCAAGCTTCATGGCAACGCTCAGATACCCGTAATGTGCCTTTTCAATATCGCTCAACAAACTTTTGGCACTTAATTCGAGATCAAGCAGGTTTTGTAACCTTAGCCATTATGCTAAGTAGCCTTGTGATATATGGTTTGAATATCATTGGTTTTGGTCAAGAAGTCTTTAACTGGGTCCATGCTCCGGCTGTAGTTGAACAGAAGTGGCAGATATGGCGCTGGATTACGCCTGCATTATTCCACTTCTCAGCCATACACATTGTATTCAACCTCCTCTGGTGGTGGCAATTAGGTGGGAACATTGAAAAGCAATTAGGTCCTTCTAAGCTAATGTTAATTTTTCTTGCATCAGCTGCATTATCCAATGTTGGACAGTATTGGGTAGATGGTCCTAGTTTTGGTGGTTTATCCGGCGTGGTTTATGCATTAGTTGGGTATATCTGGATTGTGGGTTGGCAACGACCGGATCTTGGAGTGTCACTTTCAAGGCCAGTCATCGGTTTCATGTTAGTTTGGTTGGTGATTGGCTATGTTCAACCCATTATGGCGATAGCAAATACCGCCCACTTAGTTGGGTTAATTTGCGGCATATTATTAGCACTAATAGAAACTCACCTACTGCAACCAAAACACTAAATCGGTGAGCAGATACTAATTACTGATACATATATTTAGTGAATAACAGGTCAGCAATAATTGGGCGCCCAGTTTCAATAATTAGGAGCTCATTTAATTTTGACACTAGGTTTTTTCGTATGTCTTCGCGGCCAGCCAGGGATTTTACGGTATCCTCAGTTTGTCGCCCAAGCAGTTCTACTACGGTATCTCGAATTAAAGGTTGATGCTGCTCAATCTGTTCGACGTCTTCCGCATTAGAGACCATGATATCGATGCGGACCTGAATATAACCAAGATCTTTCCCTTTGGTAAAGAAGTTAGTCGTTAAGTCAGGCTCTAGGGTAAAATAGGCCAATTGTGGCGCAGCTGCGTTCTCTTCTTCATCGGCAGCATACGAGAGTGGTGCTATGATGAGGTTGAGTCCAATTAGTGCTAGGGCTAAAATAGTTTTATATTTCATAACGATTTGATTTCTTATTTATTCGGCGATATTCGAATCACCATACTCTTGTTACAATAGTAACTCGACAATCATAACCACAATGTGACTTAGAGGTTCGATGCTGATTGTTGTATGGCATTGAAGCTTTATTGTTCGACGATAAAGCAGTTAATTAAATATTAGTATGAATCAACCAAATTCCCATTATCTATCAGCTTTAAATAAGATAACTTGGCAAAATATTGATGATTTTGCATTCCCATCACAAAATATACGTGAATGGTTGCTCGATCAGGGCTCATTATCTCTGCGTTTACGAACGTGTTGTAATGAGCTTGATGTTGACTTGGTATTACATCAATGGCTTTTGAATGAAGAGCTTACTCATGATGAACAAACTCTATTATCGTCACCTTCTCATTGCCTTTTGCGCCGAGTTGTATTGAATGGTGATGAGCTTCCGTGGGTGATTGGAAGTACATTGATACCGAAATCAACAACAGAAGATCAAGACTATGATCTTTTAGGTTTAGGGGAAGTTCCTTTAGGTGAGGCGGTATTTAAAGCTGAAGCGGTTGATCGAGATTGCATGCAGTTGTCATCTATCGAAGTTGCGGGTGAATTATTGTATGCGCGTCGTTCAAGATTATGGATGAATCACAAACCTATGTTGGTGACTGAGTTATTTTTACCTTCTGCACCAATTTATCGTTAGGAGAAAAATAAATGTTAATGGCAAAAGCCAAAGCGTATTGGCAGCTAATGAGAATGGATCGTCCTGTTGGATCTTTGCTGCTACTTTGGCCTACGTTATGGGCATTATTGCTTGCTGCTCAAGGCCTTCCTGATTGGGACGTGTTATTGGTATTTTGCTTAGGCGTGTTATTAATGCGTTCCGCGGGTTGCGTGATTAATGATTATGCCGATCGCAAAGTGGATGGACAGGTAAAAAGAACGAAGAATCGCCCAATTCCTGCAGGATTGGTATCAGGAAAAGAAGCTCTCGGCCTGTTCTTTTTTTTGACCTCCTTAGCTTTTCTCTTAGTACTCACCATGAATAGTTTAACTATTCAGTTATCGTTTGTTGGTATTGTCTTAGCGTTTATCTACCCATTTATGAAACGCTATACGCATTTGCCACAACTTTTTCTTGGGCTTGCATTTAGTTGGTCGATTCCAATGGCATGGGCTGCTCAAGCGAATGGACTCCCCGCATTTGTGTGGCTTCTCTTTATCATCAATGCTCTTTGGACTATTGCCTACGATACACAATATGCCATGATCGATCGCGATGATGATCTAAAAATAGGGATTAAATCGACTGCAATTCTTTTTGGTCAGAATGACAAGCGAATCATTGCACTACTTCAGATAATGACATTAGGGTTGTTGGTAGTGCTTGGAGCCAGTTTTCAGCTCGGATCGCTTTACTATGTAAGCTTATTAGCGGCGACAGGGCTGTTTGTTTATCAACACCAATTGATTCGTCATCGAGATCGATTGTCTTGTTTTTCCGCTTTTAAAAATAATAACTATGTCGGAATGGTCATCACTCTTGGAATTGCTACGGCGACTTGGCAGTAGAGTTATTGTTATGTATTAATAAACAAAGGGCTCAATTGAGCCCTTTTTTGTGTTTTTTCGGTTTGTTATTTTAAATAATTAGCTCTCTAGCTGACAAATACCTTCACGAATGGTCATCCGAACTTCTGGATGAAGTAACTGATAGAGATCGTGAGCTAACGTATTATTTCCAGAGACTTGGTAGCTGTCTTCTTGATTGAAATAATGCAGTTCTTTGAGGGTTTCGAGTAGCGTAGCAAATACCGCTTTATCAAAGAACTCTGGCGCATTGATGCCGTGTATTTGCCCTAATCTTTGAGCAAGATCTTGGCTTTGACTTTCGAGTTGCTCTTTTGTCAGCATTGGATTGCTTTCAAGGAGGTTAAGCGTAATCGCATAACGTTGTAGAGTCTCGGATATGGTACGCCCTAAGAGGATCAGCATTTGTGTATTACTTGGATTGATCGCCACACTGTCAGTTGTAAGTTCTACCAGTTGTTGACGCTCTAATTCGATAACATAATCGTGTATTTTGCTCTCTAGCTCATCCAATTCTAAGCTTAAAAACAACTCTTTCTTAAGCAATGGATAGATATGCTCAATTTGAATCACGAGTTGCTTAAAGGTAAGCGATTGATGGCTTACCAAGGTTTGCGCAATGAGGGACGGAAGCGCCAATAAATGCATGATGTTGTTTCGATAATAGGTCATCAAAATAGACTGATGACGATCTAAAGAGATCACATCCCCGATTGCATCAGTATCGATAGTGAACTTATCGAGCTTGTTGGCATGATCAACAAGCTCAAGTGCCGAAGTATCAGGAAGAGTAAAGGTCTCTGAATACGGCACATTTTTAAGTAAGGCGAGATAGTTTTCTACTTGAGATATAAGCCTTTCTTTCGAAAGTGAGCGCTGCCTTGATGCAAGCAATGCGGTTGCACATAACGACAGTGCATTCACGGCAGCAGCATCGTTAATATGAGTCATCATTTTATTGGCTAGCTGATTGACGACCGGGTTAAGCCAAGTCGGCTTACTTATGCCTGATGCATCGATATCATTGGCCCATTCAGGGACTTGATCGTTAAGAAATTGGTTAATTTGGATTGGCTCGCCAAAATTAACGTAACCTTGGCCGAAATTACGCAATTTACGGATGGTTTTTAGAACCAATCCTGCGCTTTCTTTCTCTTTCTTTTTGCCACTGAGCTCTTTTGTATACGTACCTACTTCCATGACATGTTCATAACCAATATAGACCGGAACTAAAGTGACAGGGCGATTGAGCCCACGTAACATGGCTTGTAGGGTCATGGCGAGCATACCGGTTTTTGCAGTAAGCAGCCTCCCAGTTCTTGAGCGACCACCTTCACTGAAATATTCGACCGAGTAGCCGCGACTAAATAGATCGGCTAAATACTCCCGAAATACCGTGGCGTACAATTTGTCTCCCTTAAATGTACGACGAATAAAGAACGCACCACCACGTCGAAAAATAGGTCCTGCTGGGAAGAAATTTAGATTCACTCCTGCTGCGATATGCGGTGGCACCATACCTTCATTATAGAGAACATAAGATAGAAGAAGGTAATCCATATGACTTCGATGACACGGCACATAAACAATCTCATGGCCTGATTGAGCAAGTTGTCGCACTGTGGTTGCATTGTTAATATTTAGGCCTTGGTAAATTCGATTCCACAACCAGCCTAATACTTCTTTGCCTCGCTTCACCAGTGGATAAGAGAAATCCGCAGCAATTTCATCGAGAATGGCATAAGCGTTTTTTTGGGCTTTCTCATGTGAAATTTGTTTACTTTTTGCTTCTTCATTTATCGCGTTTTGAATAATTGGGGATTCTAATAACCGGCGAATTAATGCGTCTCTTTGAGGTAAGTTCGGCCCAGAGGCAGCTAATTTCTGTCTTGAAAAGTGAATCCGAGCGACGCGAGCCAGTTTATGAGCAATGGCAATATCAGTCCCATGATTTTCTGCCATATAACGAAACGATACTACGGGGCTCATTCGAACCAAGCAATCTCGACCAGAAAATAAAACGGCTGCTGCTTTTCTTATGCCATTCATTGGTTCAAGGTAGGCGTTGGATGCTTGCTCTTTCCCTGGTTTTCGTCCCCATAGAATGGAACAAGGAATTAATTGAATATCGAGATCGGAGTTATCTTGGTGTAGTGCGAGTAGTTCTGTAAAACGCGCTATAGAATCGCGTGGAACCGATTGGTCATTACTTAAAATTCTTGGAGCGGTACCGATAAAGACTGTTCGAGCAATTGAACGCTCTCCCCATTGGATCGAAGAAAAGGGGTCGGGTAAGCCCAACTTATCAGTTTGAGCTTTTAGAGCTAATAAATCGACGTTGGATTGAAAAGGCAATGCATATACAATCGGCTGTGTTGAATCAATTGCATGGTCTTCTATGGGATTTTTAGGAACTATGGTCTCTTTTACTAAAAGTGACATTGGTAACCTAAGTAGCATGTGTCTCAACGACATAGAGCTTTAAGCCTCAAGATGTAATTTAGTGATATTTCATATCGTCTTACTTTATTCATTGAAGCGAATAAAATAAGGCGTTCGCGTTTGGAACGTTAGAATAACAGAAACTGGTCTAACCTTTTACTTTTCTTAGACTGTGAATCGTAAATTTTATACTAATGCCATTTAAAACAAGTAAGTAGGTAACATAGTGCAAACGAAAAACCCTCAAGGTATCGCTCGCCTTATTAAAGCTGCAAAGTACTCTTATCAAGGCGTCACATCGGCATTTAAAGGAGAGGCAGCATTTCGTGAAGAAATCATCGCCTGTGCTATTCTGATTCCGCTTGCTTTATGGCTTGATGTATCGTCTATTGAACGCTTATTAATGATTACGTCACTGTTGCTCGTTTTGATTGTAGAGTTATTGAATAGTGCTATAGAGGCGGTGGTTGATCGTGTTGGACCTGAGCATCACCCTCTATCAGGACAAGCGAAAGATATGGGCTCAGCCGCAGTTTCAATCGCTATTTTAATTGTGATTGCAGTATGGCTAACAGCACTTATGTAACCTTGTTGAATAATCAGCGTTGCTTTTTATTTTATACTGGATATACTCACAGTTGACTGTATAAAAAAACAGGTAATCTCATGAAGCCATTAACGCCCCGACAGCAACAAGTTTTTGATTTAATTAAAGCAAAAATTGAATATTCAGGAATGCCGCCAACACGAGCAGAAATTGCCAAGGAACTTGGTTTTCGCTCAGCTAATGCTGCAGAAGAACACCTAAAAGCGCTTGCTCGTAAGCAAGTTATTGAGATTGTACCTGGTGCCTCCCGAGGTATACGTGTCTTAGTTAATGAAGCAGCTAACGATGAAGCTCCTGAGGCTGGTCTGCCGTTAATTGGCCAAGTCGCGGCTGGAGAGCCTATCTTAGCTCAGGAGCATGTTGAGTCTCACTTTCAGGTCGACCCTGCAATGTTCAAACCGCGAGCGGATTTTCTACTTCGTGTTCATGGCGAAAGTATGAAAGACATTGGCATTATGGATGGTGACCTTTTAGCGGTGCATAAAACTCAAGATGTGCGTGATGGTCAAGTGGTTGTCGCCCGCGTTGAAGATGATGTCACTGTTAAGCGCATCGAGCGAAAAGGACCCAAAGTACTGTTGCATGCAGAAAATGAAGAGTTTTCCCCGATAGAAGTTGACCTAACTTCTCAGAGCTTAGCGATTGAAGGTTTAGCGGTTGGTATTATTCGTAATACTGATTGGATGTAACCTTTGCTTGACGTCACTTTTTCGTGCCTTTCTTTATACATGGCTTTAGTATATTCAGAACGATGTAATAGTACGTATTGAGAATTTGACGATGAAGATAGGAATTATTGTTTGTGGTCTAGTTGACCCTTTGTGGGCATCTGATTTTGGTGAATATGCCGATATGATTCAGATGACTCTTTCTCCTTACGGTGAGTTTGAGTTCCAGACCTTCAATGCACTGACCTCTTCTTTACCTGAGGATATCCATGCTTGTGATGGCTACATTGTGACGGGTAGTGTACACGATGCTTATGCTGATGAACCATGGATTCACCAGCTCGCTGACTGGATCCGCCGCTGTGATAAGCAGCGAAAACCCCTGCTTGGTATCTGCTTTGGTCATCAGATTATTGCTTTAGCATTAGGTGGTAAGGTTGAAAAGTCCAGTAAAGGGTGGGGCATTGGCATAAGTACTACCGAGTTGCTGGCTGATACATCTTGGATGGAACCAAAGCTCACCTCGTTGAAAATGTTAATAAGTCATCAAGATCAAGTTATTGATATACCACCTTCGATGAAACTCCTTGCACGCAGTGACTTCTGCCCAAACTATATGCTGAGTAAAGATCAACATATTTTGACAGTACAAGGTCATCCAGAGTTTTCTCTTGAGTTTGAGCGTTGTATTGTCGAAAAGAAAAAAACTCAGGTAAGCGAAGAGTGTTACCTGAGTGCATTAACGAGCCTTAATCAAACACCTGATTCCACAATTGTCATGCGATGGTTCGCTAATTTCTTGAGTGAGAAGTAATTTAGAATCCTTTCCGTTATCGATATTGCCCAAGCTGATATGCATGGGCAATATTTGCCTCTTTATCCTAAAATAGTCGATTAAGACCATTTAACGCTGCAACACGGTATGCTTCCGCCATGGTGGGATAGTTGAAGGTCGTATTTACAAAGTACTCTATAGTATTAGCTTCACCTTTTTGTTCCATGATGGCTTGGCCGATGTGGATGATCTCAGAAGCCCGTTCTCCAAAACAGTGAATACCTAGCACTTCTTTAGTATCTCGATGGAAGAGTATTTTTAAACTACCAACTTCGGCACTACCGATTTGAGCTCTTGCTAAGTGTTTGAATGACGAACGTCCAACTTCATAAGGTACTTTAGCCGCAGTCAGTTCTTGTTCGGTTTTGCCAACAGAACTAATTTCTGGAATGGTGTAAATACCGGTTGGGATATCTTCAATAAGGTAACCTTGAGCTTCCCCTTGTACAATCGCTTGAGCAACGAATCGTCCTTGATCGTAAGCTGCGGATGCAAGGCTTGGATAGCCAATCACATCACCTACGGCATAGATATGCTCTACTTCAGTTCTGTAGTTGGTATTCACTGAAAGAGTTCCGCGTGAATCGGCTTTTAGTCCGGTATGTTGCAGTTCTAATTTGTCAGTATTGCCCGTGCGTCCATTTGCGAATAGGATGCAATCGGCCTTCATTTTTTTGCCAGATTCAAGATGAAGTATGACTCCGTCGTCAACGCCTTCTATTTTGTCATATGTTTCGTCGTTACGGATCACGACACCATTGTTCCAGAAGTGATAAGACAGTGCTTCGGATACTTCATTGTCAAGAAATGATAGCAATCGATCTCGAGTATTTATTAGATCGGTTTTGACGCCGAGCCCTCTAAACACTGATGCGTATTCGCAGCCAATAACCCCGGCGCCATAAATAATAATGTGCTTAGGGTCATGCTTTAAATTTAAAATAGAATCACTGTCATAAATTCGTTCGTGGTTAAAATCAATATTGTCAGGCCTATAAGGGCGAGAACCTGTGGCAATAACAAATTTATCGGCACTGTAGCGTTCATGGGTTCCATCGTATTGTTCGACATCAACAGTATTAGCATCAACAAAACGAGCTTTACCAAATAGAAGGGTGCAATCATTTCGATCGTAAAAACCTTGGCGCAAACGCGTTTGTTTGTTTATAACGGTTTTTGCATGGCCTAAAATATCGGAAAATGTGGCGTGGAAAGTTGAACTATTCTGACTGAAGAGTGGATTGCTATTAAATTCAATAATACGACTTACCGCATGTCTTAATGCTTTTGATGGAATCGTTCCCCAATGGGTACATCCCCCGCCAACGCTTTTTTCTTTTTCAATAATGGCAACATTGAATCCGGCCTTGGTGAGTCCCATTGCAGCGCCTTCTCCGCCCGGGCCGCTGCCAATAACAATTACATCAAAATGATGAGACTGAGCCATAGAGTTTCCTTTTGTTATATTTGCGTAACGTAATTATAGCTATATTGTAACGCATTGTGTCGAAAGCTGTCTGTGACAAAATACATAGAGTTACAATAGGGTATTGATAGATGACGGTTTATGTCATCAAATAGAAGAATGTCACAGATTTATGATGTTAATTGGTTGGTTTGTTCAAATTCACCGTTCCCAATTTTCGACATACAGCGAATTCGCGTTATAGTAGAGTCTGATTTCAAGCAGTTGTTAGGTAAATGAATGGGCATTCGAGCTCAACAAAAAGAGAAAACGCGTCGTTCATTAATAGACGCTGCATTTAGTCAACTTAGCGCGGAACGTAGTTTTTCTAACTTGAGTTTACGAGAAGTATCTCGAGAGGCGGGGGTTGCTCCCACTTCATTTTATCGCCATTTCACGGGGATGGATGAACTTGGATTAACTATGGTTGATGAAGGTGGATTACTCTTACGTCAACTTATGCGTCAGGCGCGGCAGAGAATTACAGAAGATCGGAGTATGATTCGTTCTTCGGTTGAAACGTTTATGGAGTTTATTGAAAGTAGCCCTAATGTTTTTCGGCTTCTTTTACACGAACGTTCTGGAACGTCTTATGACTTTCGTGCTGCTGTTGCAAGAGAGATAGAACATTTTTCAGCAGAGTTGACTGAGTATCTTATTTCGGTTGGTGTTGATCGAGAAATTGCTTCTATTCAAGCGCTTGCATCTGTAACACTGGTCTTTAGTTGGGGAGCGGAAGCGCTCGACTTGGAAAAAAAAGAACGCGATGCCTTAGCGGAAAGGTTGGTTTCACAACTACGATTACTCGCGAAAGGTGCGCATAGTTATAGCAAAGAACATCAAATACAAAAATAGGGTGGGGATTATTCATGTCCAATGAGAAATATCAAGGTTCAGACCGTAAAAATTTACTATTAGCATTTGTAGCAGGGATATGTGGTGATCAAATTCTGTCGGCAATGACAATGAGTGAAGTTACTTTTTCTATTTTTCCGTGGATTGCGTTAATTGTTGCGCTTGAAGCATTATATTCAAACTACATTCGTCGCCCAATGGCAGAAGACTTCCCAATGATTGGTTTGGCATGTTTCTTTATTGGGGCGTTTGGTCATTCAGCCTTCTTGAAAATGGATTATCCACATGAAGGGACGAATATATTTTCAATATTTATTACGCTTGCGCTATTGGTGTGGGTTGGGAAAAAAATTGGCTGTATGAGTAATAAAACAGCATAAGAGTCAGTAAATCAAATAGGCCAGCTTCGACCATTTTCATGGTTTGAAGCTGGCCTTTTTTTATCATTTTTTAAGCTTTCTTTTCTAGCAATACGCCCGCTTCCATATGGTGGGTGTATGGGAATTGGTCAAAAAGAGCAAAACGAGTTACGTGGTGAGTTTCACACAAGATATCTAAGTTTTCTTGCAGAGTTTCAGGGTTACATGAAATATAAAGAATACGACGGTACTTTTGCACCATTTTACAGGTATCGATATCCATTCCTGAACGTGGTGGATCAACGAACACGGTTTCACACTGATAATCATTTAAGTCAACATTGGCTTGTTTTAAGCGATTGAATTCTCGTTGTCCTTCCATTGCCTGAGTAAACTCTTCTGCTGACATTCGAACGATTTTTACGTTGTCGATCTTGTTTGCAGCGATATTGTATTGAGCCGACTCTACGGAAGGTTTTGCTAATTCAGTAGCGAGAACACGAGTGAAGTTCTGAGCAAGCGCTAATGAAAAATTGCCATTGCCACAATAAAGCTCAAGTAAGTCACCTTGGCTATTGCGAGTACAATCTACCGCCCATTCCAGCATCTTCTCAGCGACTTTCCCATTTGGTTGAGTAAAGCTATTTTCGACTTGCTGATAAATGTATTCATCACCAAATACAGACAGTTTTTCGACGACATAATCGCGGTCGACAATGAACTTTATTTTACGAGCACGGCCAATTAGATCGAGTTTGAATCCCTTCTCAATAAAGCGTGCTTTAAGTTTCTTCGCTTCTTCGGCCCAAGTTTCATCAATCTGGCGGTGATAAAGCATCGAAATTAACATCTCGCCACTTAACGTCGAAAGAAAATCCACTTGAAATAATTTATGGCGCAGTAATGGATTGTCCTTGATTTGCTCAATTAACTCAGTCATCGCTTGGTTAATCAATGTACTCGCTGCGGGAAACTGATCAACGCGATATTTTTCACGTGTCTGTTGGTTGAACATGATGTAGTACAGATCATCACCTTGGTGCCACACTCGAAACTCTGCGCGCATGCGGTAGTGTTGTGGCTCGGAAGGGTAAACTTCGAGATCGGGTGCTGAGTAAGGCGCGAACATTTGCGTAAGGCGAGCCACTTTTTCATCGAGTTGAATTGGGTAGTTGACTGGGTTGATATCAAGATTCGCCATACGTTTGCCTATTGGTTGAACTGCTACAAAACTGAGGAGCGCAGATTTTAGACAATCTATACGCTATGTCCAGTGTTTCCATGATTCAAACGCCTATCAAATAAAGATAAATACAGCTCTTAAGTGAGATAACAATCGACTGAGTCAATTCTCATCTAGACAAATGTGATTTTGGTCAATATTATCCTCTTCCAGTTGGTGTGACTTGCTGGTTTTTGAACCAATAGTGAGTGGCTTAAAAGGGAATCTGGTGTAAATCCAGAACTGACGCGCAGCGGTAAAAGAGAACGAGAATTCATAAAGACACTGTAATTAGGATAATTATGGGAAGTCGAATTCGAGGTAGCAATAGAGTGATGCTCTCAAGTCCGAAGACCTGCCAACAACTGAGCTTAGTGGTGCTCAGTCACGTTACGCGATATAGGATTATCCAAAATGAAAAAATCTATTCTAGCGGCTGCTGTAGCATCGCTACTTTCCCCTATTTATTCCGTTCAAGCCGAAGATGTTTCAGCACAAGACACCGTAGTGGTGACAGCTAGTCGATTTGAGCAAACTATTGATTCAACGACGGCTGCTGTTTCAGTTATAACCCGTGAAGAAATAGAAGCTTCTCAAGCAACTGATCTCATTAGTGTATTAAACACCTTACCCAGTTTACAAATAGCAGCAAATGGTGGAATGGGCTCAACTCAACGGATTTTTGTTCGTGGTACAAGTTCTGATCATACTTTGGTTTTGATTGATGGGGTGCGTACTGGTTCGGCAACAACAGGCTCTGTTAATTTTAGTTCGATTCCATTAGTGGCAATCGAGCGTATCGAATTCCTCCGTGGAGCAGGAGCTGCGGTATACGGTGCCGATGCTATTGGTGGTGTGATCAATATTATCACTGACAGTGATCGTGAAGGTGGTCGAGTTTCTGCATCGATGGGTACTGATAATTATCGTGCTACCAATGGGTTAGTCGCTGGAAATCTTAGTGATAAATTACATGCATCAATAGCGGTATCAGCTTTAAAAACAGATGGTTTCTCAGCTAAATCAACCCCAAGTGACGATGATGGTTATGCTTCTCGTGCAGTATCTTTAAATACAAACTATAAATTGTCTTCTCAGATAGAGCTCGGTGGCTTGGCGTTAGCTCAAAAGTCGGAGGGGGAATACGATGAAGGGACTAATTCCAAAAAAGTCTACAATCTTTCCGGTTACGTTAATTATAAAAATAATAGCTATGAAACAAAATTGGTTTTGAGCGCTTCTCAAGATAGCTCTAAAGATTATTCTTACGATTCACTCTATGAGACGAATAGAACACAGATTGCTTGGCAAAATCAGTATTCATTGAGTCAAGATTGGGTTCTTTCCGGCGGAATAGATTGGAATGACGATGAAGTAGTCTCAACCGTAGAATACGATGAATCATCGAGAAGTAACTTAGCACTATATCTTCATTCTCAATTCAATACCGGGCCCTATGCTCTAGAAGCAGCCGTACGGACTGATGAAAATGAACGATATGGCTCACATAATACTTGGCAACTCGGTGCTGGGTATCAATTCAGTCCTACGTATCGTGTATTAGCGAATGCAGGTACGGCTTTTAAAGCTCCGACATTTAATGATTTATATTATCCGGGATACTCAAACCCTGATACGAAATCAGAAGAATCTATAAACTATGAGGTTGCTATTGAAGCGACGTACAGCGTAGCTGACTTCCATATTACCGCATATCATAACGATATAAAGAATTTGATCGCACTTGACTCTAATTACATACCATTTAACTATGGAAAAGTAGAGATTGAAGGCATTGAGTTTGCTGCTGGGTTTGATATCGGTCAATTGAGCAATACGCTGTCTTATGATTATACCAATGCGAAAGATACAGAAACAAACGAGCAGTTAGATCGCCGCGCTAAACACAATGTGAAATGGAACAGCACTTATCAAGTTGCAAATTGGCAGTTTGGCATGAGTTACTTATATCAAAGCGTTCGAAATGATGGTTCAAACACACTAGACCCGTACTCATTGGTTAATTTAACCGGTGCCTATACATTTGATAGTGGTATTCAGCTAAGTACTAAAGTTGGAAATATCTTCAATGAAGATTATGAAACCGCTTATGGTTACAATACCGAAGAACGAAATGTTTATGCGACTGTAAACTATAGCTTCTAAGTTTTACTTTTCAGAGTCAAAAGGCTGCTGTTGCAGCCTTTTTTGATTCAGCAATAAACCTCTATTTTGCTTTCCGATAAGGCTTACTGCCATCCGGTCGAGTCTTTAGTAGCGGTAAATTCCACATATAGTGCTCTTCTCGTCCTGTCAGCAATTCCTCTATCGCCTGATTCATCTTTCGTGCATCTTGTTCTTCATCTCCCGTTGGGAAGTTCTCTAACGCAGGGAGAATAAAAACTTCGTATTTGTGTAGCTTTTCGTTATAAGCGGGAAGAATCGGAACTATTTTCGCATTGGTGAGTTTAGCTAGTTTACCGAAGCCTTTTAACGTTGCTTTTTCGGTGCCAAAGAAAGGAGCGAAAACTGAATTTTTGTGGCCATGATCTTCATCGGCAGCCCAATAGCCAATATATCCTTCTTTGATCGATCGTAGAAATGGCTTGATGCCGACATCGCGATGATAAATGCGCCCGCCATATTGCATCCGTTGTTTGTGCATCAACCAATCTATCACTAAATTTTCTTGGGTTTTCATGATATTAGTGACTTTATAGCCGCGTGAGGCAAGCATAACTGCTGGGTAGTCTATCGCCCAAGTGTGCAGCGCAAGAATAATAACTCGCTGATCCGACTCTAATAACGGGAACAAGTTTTCTTCGCCAATAAGAATGCCTTTATCTTGGTTGAACTGAGTCGAACGTACCTGAAGCTCGGAATAGCCAAGCATATACTGTGCGGCTTTTTCAAACGTTTTGCGAAGAATCGTTTCTCGATCTTCCTCTGATTTATTTGGAAAACAAAAGCTTAAGTTAATTTTGGCACGTCGAATAACAGTGCTGTCTTTTCGGCTAATAACGAATGACGAGAGTTTGTTAGCAAGTCGATCTCGAATCGTTGCGGGGATAAAAGCCAATAGAGCAGCCATCGATATTCCTATCCAAGTTAACCAATATTTTGGATGTAGGAAGCAGAGTTTAAAGGTTGGGTTGTATAGATGCTGTTGCTGTTTGTCGTTCGACATAACAATCCTACTGATTCTTATAGCGTGAATTTTTTATTGATCGATCTGGGTGGTTTTTGAAGCGACGATGCATCCACATCCACTGCTCTGGCGCGCGGAGAATAACCTTTTCCACAAAGGTATTCATGTACGCTGCCGCAGCTACTTCATCTTTCTGCGGGAAGTTATCTTCAATTGATTGATCGGCGATAATGTTGTATTTGCCTTCATTATTACGAAAGCCTGATCCGATAACAATGGCGCAGCGGCTAGTATAAGCAAGAATGCTGGTTCCCGTAGTCGTACACGCATCTTCAATCGTAAAGAAAGGTACGAAAACTGATTTTCTACGACCATAATCGTGATCGGGTAAATAGAATAGTCGAGAACCTTTTCTCAATACGCGAATCATTGCTTTTAAATCTTTGCGATCGATAGCACTATTACCGTAGCTAGTACGGCCCCAATACTGAATGAAATTGTACGCAGGGTTATCGTGTGGGCGAAAAACGCCATACCCGTGCATGCCTAATTCAGCAAAAGCGCGACCAGTCATTTCTAAATTAAGTGCATGAACACAGCACAATAATACGCCTTTACCATTGGCTTCGTGCTTTTCGAGAGCACTAAGATCTTGTTTAACCAATAGTCGTTTAAAGCGCCATGATGGCCAAAACCAAGCAATTCCAGTTTCGATTAAAGCGAGCCCCGAGTTCTTAATGTTCTCATCGACGAATTCTTCAACCTCTTGTTGAGGTTTGTCTGGAAAAACGAGTTTGACGTTGGTTTTTGCGGTTCGAACGCGTTTCTCACCAAAGCGTGCGATGAGCGTTCCAAGAGAGCGGCCTAGAGAGAACGATAGAGAGTAAGGCAAGAGATTGACAATCAAAGCGAGAAATCCAAATCCTAGCCATACTCCCCAATATTTAGGGTGGAGTAATGAACGAGAAAATTGTGGGGCTTGCTTGTTGGACATAAAATCAATCGCCTACTTCGTTGAACTTGAGCTAAGAGAGCCATTTTGGTTTTCTTTTGATTGGCTTGCTTCGTTTGCCAATTGCCGCATCATACCGTAAATGTTCATATCATTACATTTAAGAGATTTGCTGTTTTAACATTTCCCAGTATTGTTCAAAGTGAGCCGTTGGGAAGTATTTAAAATCAGAACGCACATACCGATTTAGACTACCTTCTACTTGACCAAGTAGTTGAGCGGCTAATACGGTCTCATCTATAGGGAATGACTTACCCTCACGCAGTTTTCTCTCACGTAAAATTTGTCGAAGAGAGGTTTCAATCCGTTCATACAGTTGATTAATTCGTTCTCTTAATCGTTCATTTTCAAACATGAGAGCGTGACCAGATAGAATTCGAGTTAAACCTGGGTTGCGTTCAGCAAATGTCAAAATGAGCTGTAATACCATTTCAATTCGATTTAACGTGTCTTTCTCTTCTGCAAGTATGTAATTGATTCGAGACATTAAGGTCTCTTCAATAAACTCTATCAAGCCTTCAAACATCCGAGCCTTACTCGGAAAATGGCGATACAACGCTGCTTCAGACACCCCAACTTGTTTTGCTAGTTTGGCTGTAGTGATGCGAGATGCACCGTCGTGAGATTGAAGCATTTCAGCGAGTGCTTGCAGTATTTCTTCACGACGATTTGAACGTTTATTGGCAACCATGTTTGTTCCCTTAATGACTTCAAATTACAGGTAGCGTATAGAGCTATTGTTGCTCCAATTGTTGCTGGATAGTTTTTACCACATCGTAGGCAAGTTTCGCCTTAGATGCGAGTGTTAGTGTTTGTTCGCCATCGCGCCAGTAAAGCGTCAAAGCATTATTCTGGCTATTGAAGCCTTGACCTTCTATCGAGACATCGTTGGCACAAATCATGTCGAGATTCTTATTCACGAGTTTTCCACGTGCGTATTGAGCCACATCTTGAGTTTCCGCAGCAAAGCCAACAGTAAACGGTCGGTTGTCTTTCATTGCAGCAACAGATGCGACGATATCTGGGTTTTTCACCAATTCAATGGTCATTTCATCACTGTCGGCGGTTTTCTTGATTTTTTGCTCGGCAACAGAAGCGGGGCGATAATCAGCCACAGCTGCACAACTAATAAAAACATCATGGTTCACGGCTTGTTCCATTGCGCTTCGGTGCATCTCTTGAGCGCTTTCTACATTAATACGATTAACGCCAGCAGGAGTTGAAAGTGATACTGGACCTGCAATTAAGGTGACATCAGCACCGAGTTGCTTTGCAGCATTGGCGAGCTCGAATCCCATTTTTCCTGAACTGTGATTACTCAAGTAACGTACAGGATCAAGTGCCTCACGAGTTGGGCCTGCAGAGATTAAAATGCGTTTTCCTTGAAGCAGCTTTGGTTGAAAGAACTGTTCACAGAGTTCGACTATTTGCATTGGTTCAAGCATTCTTCCCGGACCGACATCACCACAAGCTTGTTCGCCCGATGCAGGACCCCAAATTTCGGCTCCACGTCGGCTCAATGTTGCAATATTTTCTTGAGTCGCCATGTTTTTATACATTTGCTGATTCATAGCGGGAGCAACTGCAATCGGAGAGTCTGTTGCTAGAACTAAGGTTGATAAGAGATCATTGCCCAATCCTGCGGCGACACGACCAATGAGATCGGAGGTGGCTGGAGCGAGTAAAACTAAATCGGGCCACTTAGCTAGTTCAATATGGTTCATCGAACGTTCAGCTTCAGGATCCAATAGACTCGTTGCAACTTGATGGCCAGACACAGCTTGCATGGTTAGCGGAGTAATAAAGGCAGTCGCAGCTTCCGTCATTACCACTCTTACTTCGGCTCCTCGTTCTATCAATCGGCGAGTGAGATCGGCGCATTTATACGCAGCAATACCACCACTCATTCCGAGCAATATCTTTTTACCAGCTAACGTTTGCATACTTCGTCCTTATTTTATTGCAGAAGGCAAGTTACATGCCTAAATGTCATTTCAGTTATACAGTGATGATGTTCATTCATCCTAAATTCAATCAAGTAGACCATATAATAGTGAAAGAGTTCGCAGGATGTAAGCCCTTACTAACATGTTATTTCATCCTCATATTATGATAGACCGTACTCTTATTATTGTAAGTTGCGATGAGATCAATCATTCGACTATATCTGTCTAACCACGAATAAACGAAGTACTGAATATGATTAATGAATTTGTATCTGAAAAACATTTGTTACCTCGTGAGAAGTTAGTTCGATATGGGGCAAGTTCATTAAGTGATGAAGAATTACTTGCTATTTTTCTTCGCACCGGGACCAAGGATCAAAATGTATTGGAGCTTTCGAGTCATCTATTGATGCACTTTGGTTCTTTGCGGCAACTATTTCTCGCATCAATTGAGGAGTTTTGTGGATTTAAAGGCATAGGGCAGACTAAATACGCTCAAATTCAAGCAGTACTGGAATTGGGACAACGCTACTTAGCGGAAACACTAGAACGTGGCAGTGCATTAACAAATCCAAATGAAACCCGGTTATATCTAACAGCATTTTTACGAGATAGGCCTCGAGAGGCGTTTCTGGTTTTGTTTCTAGACAACCAACACCGTGTGATTGAAGCAGAGATATTATTTGAAGGCACGATTGATTCTGCATCGGTCTATCCACGTGAAGTGGTGAAGCGAGCATTAGACCATAATGCGGCCGCTATTATTTTAGCGCATAACCATCCGAGTGGTATTTCTGAACCGAGCCCGTCGGATCGTCGAATTACCGATAAAATTTGCGCTGCCATGCAGTTGGTGGATATTCGAGTTTTAGACCACTTTGTCGTTGGTGACGGTGAAATTACCTCTTTTGCCGAACGAGGTTGGATAAACTGACGAAATACCTTTCGATCGAGCTCATATTTTAGTTGTGAGATAGTGAGATTCTGCTATTATGCGCCCACTAAAATTATCAACCTTAATCAGCTCGGCGACAAAAAGATCTCAAGATCCTTAAAAAAGGATCTATTGGGGTCTTGAGCAATGCTCGTCAAGTTAGTATAATGCGCGACCTTTGATAGCCTTGATGGATCTTCCATAATAGGTTTTAGTCTTAAATTTTTACGATTTTAAGACTTCGACACCAAGGTTGATATCGAGCTGAAACGATTTGGAGAAGACATTCATGTCCCGAGTATGCCAAGTAACTGGTAAGCGTCCTGTAACGGGTAACAACCGTTCACACGCAAAAAATGCTACTAAGCGTCGTTTTCTGCCGAACCTACAAACTCATCGTTTCTGGGTAGAAAGCGAAAAACGTTTTGTTAAACTGCGCCTTACTGCTAAAGGCATGCGTATTATCGATAAGAAGGGCATTGATGCTGTTCTTACTGATATCCGTGCGCGTGGCGAAAACGTTTAAGAGGAATTAGTAAAATGGCTAAAGGTATTCGTGAGAAAATCCGCCTAGTATCTTCTGCAGGTACAGGTCACTTCTACACTACTGAGAAGAACAAACGTAACATGCCTGGTAAATTTGAGATCAAAAAGTTTGATCCAGTAATTCGCCAACACGTTATGTACAAAGAAGCTAAAATTAAGTAATTAATTTCTGCTTTAATGTTTTGTGAAAACCCAGCTTAGGCTGGGTTTTTTATTGTCTTTTTTTTATAAAAACACATAAGCTAACGGTAATACAAAGAAAACTATATATTTTTATATTCTTCATATGTGGAAGTAATACTATGGCTTATCGTGGTCGCCGTTGGAATAACATTTTGATGTTAGGCATCATTTTGTTTATCGCAGTACTTAACCTACCAACGATCATTAAAACGTATTTAATCGATGATTCTGAAGCAACCTCCTATCCAACTCTCTTTGATGCTTCTCATCAGGTTGTTGCGTTGTACAGCTCTGATTGGTCGTTGATATATCATGGAAACCAATGGCAAAGTACGCCAGTACTAACAACCGACACGCTTGAGCTAGTACAACGCTGGAAAGAGCTCTTAGGTACACCTGTGTCTGATGAAGCATTCAATACGATGAAAGATAACCTTTCGGCTGCCAATACGCTGGAAGTCTGGTACGACGGAGTTGAGGAGCCACAGAGAGTTACTTATTACCGCACTCCAAATTTTTGGTTGTTTAAAAATTGGCAGCAGCAATGGATAGCAGTATCGGTAGAAGATGCTTATTTATTTCCTGCGATAAAACCTTAAGCTATCTAGATTACCTAATATTTACTAAGAGAAAATCGAATGCCTGAATTACCCGAAGTCGAAGTTAGTCGATTAGGAATATCACCTTATTTAGTGGGTGTTGAAGTGAAGTCGATTGATGTGCGCACGCCAAAATTGCGCTGGCCAATTCCCCATCAGCTTAAACAACTCGAAGGGGAGGTTATTCGTTCAATCACGCGACGTGCAAAATATCTTTTACTGGAAGTCGATACCGGAACTGCAATTATCCATTTAGGTATGTCGGGTTCTCTACGTGTTTTAGATGCCCCGATAACGCATGGCAAGCATGATCATGTTGATCTTTTTCTTACCAATGGCAAAGTCTTACGGTACAACGATCCACGACGTTTCGGTGCTTGGCTTTGGTGTGAAAAGGGAACTGAGCACCCAGTATTAGAGAAAATGGGCCCAGAACCACTTAGTGATGAATTCAATGCTGAGGTTATTGAATCACGAGCTAAAAATAGAAAAACTACGATTAAACAATTTATTATGGACAACAAGCAGGTGGTAGGGGTTGGTAATATTTATGCCAATGAATCGTTATACCTTTCTCATATTTTACCGACTCGACTTGCTGGTTCGTTGACATCTAAAGAGTGGAAAGTCTTAGTTGCTACCATAAAGAAGGTGCTAGCAAAAGCAATAGAGCAAGGTGGTACAACGCTTAAGGACTTTGCTCAAGCCGATGGGAAGCCTGGCTATTTCGCCCAAGAACTGATGGTATATGGGCGCGCAGGAGACGCTTGCTTTGAATGTGGTAGTTTAATTCAAGAGAAGAAAATTGGGCAAAGAAATACGTTTTATTGCCGGAGTTGCCAGCAATAAAATTTAAGTATTATTGCTGTAATGTTCCTGTCCTGAATGTTTGAAGTACTTGTTTGCAACTAACAAGGAGATCAAACGTTCTTGTTCTGGGTTTTTAAATTGTTCAATCCATGCATGAGCATTTGCAATAATCGTTTCTGCTTCTTCAGGGTGGGCAATGTAATAATCCATTTTTTCGATAAGATCTGAATAATCATCTTTCACTTCAACATAATGAACGCCACCTTCTAAACGCCCTTCCATAAACCAAGTTTCAAATTTAGGCTCAGACATAACGGCGAGTGAATTTGAAGACATCACCCATTTCAAGTTGGTCGCGACATCTCTGCCTTCAATACAAAGAATAAACTTATATTTTAATTGCTCTTCAATTGTCATTCTTGGTTTATCCCAAGGCTGACCTTCTTGTGGTCTATGACGCCCTATATTGCAGCGTGGGTGATCATAATATTTCTCAATAACTACTTTTCGATGCGCTAAAAACCCCAACCCTCTCCAGACGGCTAAGTCTTTTTTTTCCGCAAAGGTAAGTGGATCTTCTAGGAATTGAAAATGACGAATGGCATTTAACTTCAATATAATAGAATTGTGATTGTTGTTATTAATTGGGCGACTTTTGACGAATGCGGGAGCGCTAGGAACCTCTCGTACATCCCCATTTATATAATGAAAACGATTGGCTTTAGGGAACCCTTTAATGACTTTAAAAAGATCAAAGTAATAAGTTGTACCACCTGTCTTTTTGAATGCGTCAATCTGAGTGCTTGGCTTATCATTAAGTATGAAAGTATCGCTAATTTGATTGTAATAGTCGAGTCTAGATTGAAGGTAGGTGGATGGCTCTTCAGTGATTGATTTGACCTTTTTTTTCGCAATATAGCGATGGAGCGCAGTAGGGATTAGGGTCAATAACCCATGACTTAGGTAATAGTTGAATTTTCTCATTTATAGCCTAGCCGCAGATTTGAGATATTATTACGCGAATTATAGCAATAATACGGCATGTTAGCATTGGATTAAAGTTGATAGTTTTTTTTGATACATGGCCATTTTATCTTCATTTTTATGCGAGCATACCAAGGGAGAAGACTTAGGAGCTTTAGTTTTACACCATAGTTACGAGTCCCTAGTCCATCAATAACCTTTAGACGCATTCCATTTTGATCGCGCTGCAAAAGCAACTGATCTTTATTGCAGTCGCCGATATAAATGGCATTGCTCACTAGGTATTTATTTAGGTCATTGAGAAGGTCTTTAACGACGCCTCGGGAAACAATTCCTTGCTTAATTGCTTCATCAAGGCGTATAGAAGGCGAATGACCATCATCCATTATCCGTTCAAACATTAGACCTTTTCCCCAATCTGTATCGACCTCACCATAGTATTCAGAGAGATAGGTAAACGGGACATTACGGTTTTTTAAGTTTGTTAAATAATAATCTTCAATTTTATTTTGGTTTCGATGAATGATACCCGGCTGGTTAACTTTTATACATTTTGAAGGGTCGGTTGGATGAATAAAACAAGCTCGCTCATTACCGAAACCTAGTATCTTTTTAGGATCAATGAATATCGTTGTCATAGTATCGCTATAATTTTATTTCTCTAATTAGTTTCTGTGTCGCTTCAATTGAATGGCTATTATTAATATAAATAAATAGCGGACTATTTAACATGTACCCAATTTCAAAGTAGTCAGAACGTAAATGATTAATAGCAATCACCGATAACTCTTGCTTTCGTGAATGTATCACCTCAGCCGGAGCATCAAGCTGAATATAAGCTAAAGGTGTTGGACAAAGCACTATCTTTTCCTTGGCTTTTTGATCTCGGGTGACATTTTTATCAAGAAAACGAGTTCCTTGAATTAGTAAGTCGGGATAATAGCGGTCGATAAATTTGAATTTACCAATATTAAAAGCCAAGCCTCGTAAGTATCCCCCAAGCAACGCAATCCAGAAAAGTTTCTTATGTTGTTCGTCGTCAAATTGATTCTTGGCCAATTTAATACCAGACTTTTTATCTAGCTTTTTCTTTGTGGTGCGATAAAGCACATGATAAAGGAGTCCTTTTCGGAACATCTTTTTAAATCGATAATATTGACCTCCCATAGAGTGGGTCAATGAATCAATAACGGTTGTTTTTCCGACTCCATCAGGTCCAACTATCGCTATAAATTTTCTTTTTTTCCTAACGTCTTGTTTTAGACGGAACCAATTTTTTGAGATACGGTGCTGTCTATTAGAATATACGAGTCCAAGGCTCTTAAGATAGTCATTCGCAAGCTGCATTGATTTGTGGCTTGGGTTTGCTAACCATTCCTTTACCTTCTCATCAACACCTGTTAGTGAAAGGAAGTAGTGTAGCCTCTTCTGAACCTCTGAGGATTCTAGAGATTTTTTCTTTGAATAAAGATGAGATAAATAGAAAAGAGCAGCGATGTTTGGGGAAAGAACTGATTCATTGTTTTCGTTGAAATGAATATAACCTTTATCAATGAGTGTTTGCGTTAAGATCGCCGACCCTTTTGGTATTGTCGGGGATTTGATATCAAGTTCAGTCCAGATATCCATAAGAACACTTCTATTGCTATCATGGGAAAACAGTGTCAACTCCATCTTATTGAGTCGATGCCGCTTAAGTGAAAACGAATAGCGCATTGCTGCACAGCATTGTTGAACGGTGGAAAAAAAAGAAAAAGTGTCTTTGGGATGAATAAGAAGATCAAAGTCACCAATGTATATGTCTGGCTCTTGAATGGCCTTGGGGCGAATAAATACTAATGGTCGATGTTGCGTTTGAAATTGAGAGAAAATGCGTTGTATTAGCTCGACCATTATTATAGGACCTATTTTTCGAATATCTTATGAGTTATGTACGACTGACTTTATTCATTATGGCGTCAAAAACCACATTTGGGACAAAAGATTTCACATCTCCACAATGAATCGCGACTTCTCGAATAATCGTCGATGAAAGAAATGCATACTCTTCTGAGGGCGTTAAAAAAATACTTTCTAAATTGGGCTTTAAACGACGGTACATGGTAGTTAGACCAAATTCATATTCAAAATCTACCGTTGTACGCAGTCCTCGAATTAAAACATCGGCACCCTCTTGTTCAGCAAAATCAACTAATAAGCCAGAAAATCCTTTTACTTCGACATTATCGACGTGAGAGGTAGCTTGCTGAGCCAGGTCTACTCGTTCACTTAGAGTAAACATTGTCTTTTTTGAAGGGCTTGCTGCCACACCAATTATAATATGGTCAAACATTTTAGATGCACGCTCTATAATATCGAGGTGCCCATTCGTCAATGGATCGAAAGTTCCAGGATATATGACAGTCATATTTTTATTGAACCGCTTGATAAATAAGTTGATATTGCTCTGAGGTGTAGCTGATGTCAAAGCGCTTTAGGGTTTCTTCACTTGCCGCAATATATGAATTTCGGGAAGCTTGATTTTGATACAAGTCTAAGATTGCCTCGGCCAGTTGTTGAGCATTCCCCGGTTCGATGAGTAAACCATTTTTCTTATGTTCGATAATATCAGGTATTCCACCTGCATTGGTGGCTACAACTGGAAGTTTGGCTTGTAGTGCTTCTAAAATTACTGACCCTAACCCCTCGGTATAAGAGGGGTGAACCATCAAGTTGGCCGCACTAAACCAATCGCCCATGTTAGATTGCTTTCCTTCAAAAGAGATATTATTTACGCCAACGGCTAAAGCTGCAATTTCTTGCATGTCCTTGCCGTCACCAAGCAAAGCAATATGAACATCGACGTTTTTCTCTTCCAATATTTTAGCGGCTTCTATGGTGACATTATGCCCTTTGTGTTTGAGCATTTTTGCTGCTTGGACAATTAAAAATTTATCTTGGAAACGTTGGCGAATCTGTTTAACAGCATCATCATCTATCGGGTAGCTAACCGGTGAGCTAGGGATTTTTTTTATTTTTTCACGCGAATGTTTTGCCGCGAGCTTATTAACTATTTCTTGACTGAGCCCCACTAAAGTATGAGCTTTGGAGTACGCAAGATTAGCTAACCATCTGTCCTTGAGTGGGTTATCGATGCGTCGAGTAACAATATAAGGTTTACGATAGAGTAGGTGTTGTATTAAAGCCCAATAAATTGCACGTCCTTCATGGACATGGACTAATTCACAATCGTCAGTTACCCATTTTTGATGGGAGCGAGTGAAGTGCGATGCAAATATTACGTCACAACCTAACGCTTGAACGGCTTTTGCAAACGGACTTTTAGGGTTGACCACGACTTTTAGCTTATAACCTTCAGATAACTGCTGCTTAATCAATTGCAGTGTTTGGTTTTCTCCACCGCTATAGCCAGAAGCGAGATTTACATGGCAGATGTTGATGACTTTTTCCATTTTGTATTGCTCTTTGGTTACCAAATTTTATCAAAGTCTTCTTTTTCTAAGACCTTGGGATCGCGTTGGTACTCTAATAGCTTGGCATATTTGAGATAGCTATTTACCGCTGAACTCAGTGCGACGGTCATACCATCGACACCGCCAAGGAAGCCTCGTTGAAAAATATATTTACGAATAAAAGCATTAAGACCATGACTAAAGGGGGAGAGTGCGTTCGCCCGTTTTCCTTTTTGGTACATGATTTTCGCTGCTCGGCCACTAAAGTTACGGCCTGGTTTAGCAAATAATTGACCTAGGTTTTCAAATGAATAATGGATCAAATCCGCTTCTAACTTTGCTGGATTTGATGCTTGAACAGAAGCGTGCTGTTTCACTTCGGAAAAGCGAGTTTTTGATTTATCGTATAAACGAATACAGTAGTCTGGGTACCAACCGCACTGTTTGATCCAACGACTTCCAATATAATTGCGGCGTTTAAAGGCAAAGGCGTCATGAAGGGTTTGCGTTAAATCTAACTGTTTGATGGCATTGACCGCTTCTTCCGTCAAACGCTCATCCGCATCGATACTTAAGACCCATTGGTTACTACAGTGTTCTAATCCAACATTTTTCTGAAACCCATCGCCTAAGTAAGCTTGTTCAATTACGATCGCACCGGCTTCTTTAGCCAATTGCTGTGTATTGTCGTGACTGTGTGAATCGACAACGATAACTTCAGAGCAAACTTGTTGAAGTGATTGAATGCATTCAACAATATTCTGTGATTCATTTAAAGTGATGATAACGCCAGTAATCATGGGCGAAGTTCTCCGAATTTAGGGCTCTGGATACGGCATGACCATTATCATACCTGATCTGATTAAACTTGGCTTATAAGTTGAAGTGTTGTACTGCTTTATCGAACATAGTGATGACTTCTTGCGATGAGATACGTTCCATAGCGTATTCATCTTTGACACGAGTCCGCCAATCAACGTCTTGAGGAGATTTTCCAGTTTCGGCAAGTAGTGCTTCCGCATAGCAAGAGACCACGAAATCTCGATAATTGTAAGGTCCGGTTCTCTCTGGGTTATGATGGGCATATAAACCAACGACAGGAGTGTCGAGAGCATTGGCCATATGTGCAGGGCCTGTATCTGGTGCAATCACTAGTTGTGCTAAATCGATAAGTGCGAGCATCTCTTTTAAGCGACTTTTTCCGACTAAGTTTAAGACGGGTTGAGTAAGCTGTTTCTCAATTTCTTGTGCAAGTTCAATTTCGATGTTAGCTGGTGAGCCTGCGAGAATAACCTTCCAACCTTGTTGCTGAGCATAATTAATAACATCGACATAACCTTGAACAGTCCAGTTTTTATAGGCTTTACTTGCCGCTGGGACGACAACTAATTGGCGTTGTGATGACGTGATATGTTGTGTCGCCCAGTGAAGGTCATCATTACTATAATGCAGCTTCCACTTTGGTGTGACATCTTCAATGCCCAATTCTGTCGCAAAGGCTAGAAGTCCGTCGAGTACATGAGGAGAACTAGGAGAGGGCACTTTCACATTGGTAAACCACGTCTGTCCATCTTGGCTGCGAGTTCGGTCAAACCCTAACTTGTATTTTGCTTTGATGCCAAATGTCGCAATACTGGATCGTAAGGCATATTGCATATGAAGTAACGCATCAAATCGCTCATCTTTTAAAGTGCGCCATAATGATTGGTACGCTTTCCATCCTTGTTTCTTGTCGAACACAATTACGTGGACGTTATCCAAACCTTCAAGTAGTTGAGCTTCCAATGTTCCTGATATCCACGTAATTTTTGTTTCTGGCCATTGTGCTTGAATGGCTTGAACGGCGGCTACCGCATTGCAAACATCTCCAATTGCAGATAATCGGAGGACACAAATGGAGCGTGGTGGAGTGGTAAACAAGGGCATTTAGCGTTCTCTATGATAAGCCATGCATCTAACAGCAATTATGGAGGCTTTGATTATGCATAGCCCCATATAAAATGTAAAATAATAGCAAGAAATTGAATTCAATCTCCTGAGTGAAAGCGTGTGATTAAAAAGAGTGAGCAAGGCCGACAAACTATTTGGTTTGACGATGAACTATTGGATGTCTCAGAGATTGATCGTTGTTGTGATGTCGATTATTGGCATCAAGTAAATGCAGTGGTGGGGTCAGCTCAAGGTCGAGGCACTACATGGTTTATTCAGTTAGCGTTAATGCAGGCAGCACTACGACATTATCGTAGAGGTGGTCTTTTTGGTAAGTTGGTGAAAGATCACTATATCTATTCGACACTTGAAAAGACAAGAAGCTATCAAGAATTCTCTTTGCTACAGCAATTACATCTCGGTGGAGTCGCGGTACCTAGGCCTATCGCGGCTCGAGTTATAAAGAAGCACTTCTGCTACCAGGCAGATCTTTTAAGTGAACGGATCCCAAATGCCAGAGATTTGGTGAGTGTTTTGCGAGAAAGAAAGCTCTCTGATGATATTTATGAAAAGATTGGGATTGAGATAGCGAAAATGCATCAAATTGGCGTTAATCACACCGATCTTAACATTCATAATATTCTATTAGATGATAGTAATAAGGTGTGGATTATCGACTTCGATAAGTGTTGTCAGGTTTCAAAGAACAAGAGTGAAGAATGGAAACAAAATAACATCGCTAGGTTATTAAGATCATTCGAGAAAGAGTCAGTGAGAGAATGTATTCACTGGGATAAAACGCGAGATTGGTCTGCGTTGATCTCAGGTTACAAAACATTAAAATAGAAGCTTAATAGGGAACATTGAATGCGAGTTGCAGTTGTCGTCAATTGCCTAAAAATGGGTGGCATGGAGCGTGTTGCGGTTAATTTAGCTGATGCGTTTGCCAAAGATAACCATGATTCCCATCTTATTTATCTTAAAGATCGAAAAATAGAATTGCGTCCTCGCAATCAGAACGTCATTGTTCAATTATTTAACTTAAAAAAGTGGGTATTAGGCTCAGGCATTGGAGCTATCTGGTTTTTAATATGTAAACTGATTAACGCTAAATATCGCAAAACATTTCCTCATTATTTTGCTTATGCCGAAGCAAAAGCATTTGCCTATCTATTAAAACAATCTGAGAAACAGTACGGAAAGTTTGACCTAATTATCTTCCGAGGTCAGGGCACATTCGATCATATTTGGCCAATTCAAGATGATCGTTTTGTTTTTGTTTGTGAAAACGTTCAGCACAAAACCATGTATCAACACAAATCGACTCAGATTTTCGCAGATCTGTTTAATGAACGTCATATGGTGTGTGTTTCTGATGGCGCCAAAGAGAGTTTGGATGATCTGTTAGTTACGCATAATATAGCCGCAAAGAGCGTGACAAAAATCAGTAACCCAAATGACTTTGAATTAATTCGTCAGGAATCTGATATCCCTATTCCCACTGACGTTGCTCCAGAACGACCTTATATACTTGGGCTTGGGCGTTTAACTGAAGTGAAAAACTTCCCTCTTCTTATTGAGGCTTATGCATTATTAAAACAAGAGCAAAACTTACCACACCAATTGATTATTGTTGGGGCAGGGAAAGATAAAGAGACGATAGAACGCACGATAGAACGACTAGGTCTTCAAGACGATGTGATACTAAAGGGACAACAGAGTAACCCTTATCCTTGGTTTAAACAGGCTGACTTATTTGTGTTGAGTTCACGCTGGGAAGGATTGGGTATGGTGCTAATTGAAGCTTTAGTATGTGGCACACCTGTAGTCGCAACGGACTGCAAAGGTGGAGTAAGGGATATCATGCAAGGGGGCTTGGAGCCGTATTTAACCGATGAAACGCCAAGATCTCTTGCCGATAAAATAGCAACAACATTGGAGAATCCTGAAGTGTTGAACTTCCAGAAAGACGTGGCTCCAGTATTACAAAACTTTGAGCAAGGTTATATCGTGCAACAGTACCTCTCTACATTTGCGAACTAAGAGTAGGCTTTAATGATAGTCGTCCGTTTTATTTACACTTTACTTCTTATTTTAATTTCCCCTGTGTTTCTATGGAGTTTATATAAAACGAAGCCAGGAAAACCAAGCATAGGTCAACGCTGGCCTGAGCACTTTGGATTCACACCTTCTGTTGATTCAGATAGTCCCATATGGATTCATGCTGTTTCTGTCGGAGAGGTGTTGGCAATAAACCCGTTTATTCGAGAACTAAAAAAGCAGCATCCCGAATTGGCGATTGTGTTAACTACCACCACATCAACGGGGGCTGAGCAAGCTCTTAAACTTGAGGGCATGGTCGAGCACCGTTATATGCCACTTGATTTCGCTTGGTGCGTGTCTCGTTTTATTAAGACAGTCCAACCTTCTCAGTTGATTATTATGGAAACGGAACTTTGGCCCAATACGTTAGCAATGACAACTAAACATAAAGTTCCAGTATCGGTTGTCAATGCTCGCTTATCTCAACGTTCATATTCGCGTTACGCAAAATTTGGTTCGTTGTTTAGTTCGCTCTTAGGGCGGTGTATTTCTCATATTTATTGTCAAACTCAAGCTGATGCTGACCGGTTTAACTTGCTCGGTATACCTCGTGATGCACTAACGGTTACAGGATCGATGAAATTTGATATCACAGTTCCCGATTCTGCTCATGTGGAAGGAAAAAAGTTACGTAAATTGCTTGGTGAAGATAGGCCTGTTTGGATCGCGGCTAGCACGCACAAAGGCGAAGATGAACAGCTGCTTGAAATTCATCGTCATGTCGTGAAACAGTGCCCAGAAGCGCTCCTTATCATTGTTCCTCGTCATCCGGAGCGTTTTGATAGTGTTGCAAAGCTTATTGTTGATGCAGGATGGCGGTTGGCTCGTCGTACGCAGTCAAAACAAGACTTGGCCGATACGGAGGTTTACCTAGCTGATACCATGGGGGAAATGTTTACTTTACTGTGTGCGAGTGATGTTTGTTTTATGGGGGGAAGTTTACTCGGAGATAAAGTTGGTGGGCATAACTTACTTGAACCTGCTGCAGTTGGTATACCGTCGATCATTGGGCCGAGTTATTATAATTTTAAAGAGATAACAGAGCTATTAGTCGAAGTTAATGGTTGTAAAGTTGGGCTCTCTCCTGGCGATATAAAAAATTATGTTTTGAATATGTTTACTCGAGATTTTGAGCGTATAGAGAGCGCAGAGCAAGCCCGCACCGCATTACAAAAAAATTATGGTGCTATAAATAATACGATTTTATTCATTTTTAGTTGAGTAACTATTTAAAGTAGTTGCTAAGCATAAACAGATTATGACTAGAAGTAATGGACCACCAAGTAGCGCAGTATCAAAAATAGAAATTAAGAACATATAAGTACTAAGAGATATTCCAAATTTACGGTTAGTACCTTTATAACAATATAATAATGGAATTAGTGTAACAAATATTGTAACAGGAAGACTAAAAATACCAAGTTTAGCAAGGCTATCAATATAAATATTGTGTAAGGTTGCATATTTTTTTATATTTTGGCTTAATTCCCTTTCTTCCACTAAAATGTTTTTATTTATAAAGAAGTCACTGCCATAACCAGTTAAAGGCTTTTCTTTAAACATATCCCAGCCCAATAAAGCCATGCTATATCTTTGACCTAAAGAGGAAGAGTAGTCATTAGTTGATAGATTTCTTAGCTCATAAGTTGTTACATTATAAATCCTACTTACAGGTTCAGATAAAATAGAATAACTAGCGGAAAATATAAACAGAGTTAAAAAAATGGTCCTTTTTTTAAAATTTAAAATCTTTAAAGAATATAATATAGGGATTGATGTAAAGCACGAAAAAATGACTGTTCGAGATTCCAATGAAAATATTAGAAAAGTAATTATAATCGTTATGAATAATATTTTATATGAAAACTGATGATATAAATTATAAGATAGATATATAATAATACTACCCAATAAAGCAGAGTATATATTTGGGTTTTTGGGTATGTCATTATAAAAATCAAAAAATAATAATAAATATAATAAATATATAACTTGTATTAAAATACCTAACATTAATGATCTTATTATATTTTCGTTGCTAATATTTGTGTTTTTATAGGCTGAATATAAAAATATAAAGCAAACAAGGCTTCTATTTAAGCTTGAAAATATACCACCATGTAGTTTATCAATAAATATTAATGTAATGGTAAAAAATGTTAGATAAATAATTATTTTCGATGATAATATACTTTTGTAGCTTTCTTTATTACTAAATGAAAATATAAACGATAAAAAAGATAATCCTGATAATGTTTTTAATCCATTAGATGCGAACCACATTCCACTAAATATCCATATTATAGATAGAAGTAAGAAAGCCTTAGATATGATTAGCCTATTCATATTCAAAATCCATAGGTTGTGATAACTTTCCAGAGTTAAATAGTGAAAATTTGTTTAAAGGTTGAGATAGTTCATTTATACAAAATATTAGAGGAGACAATTTACTAAAATTATCTGAAAAATATTTCAAGTTATTCTCTTTTACATAATAAAAACCAGATTTAATAAAAATTGACGAAGGCTTCTTTATTGATTTTTGATAAGTGGGGTATGCAAGCTTATTGGCTAATTCATGAAAACTATAGCAATAAATAAGTGAAAATGGAGATAATCTAAATTTTTGACTATATAAAGTATCTAATTCAGGTGCATAAATATGACTGATTTCATTTAATCTAGACTTGATCATTGGCTTGACACCATGTCTAAACCCATAGTTTATTCTTTTGCCTATTTTCTTATTCACTATATCTCGGCTATTTTTAATTGCCATAACATTATATGTTAACTTTGATAATGAAGTATTTTTCTTTTTAAAAGAAGGAAATAATGAAGATGTGAAAATTCTTGGTTTATCGCCCTTAAAAAAATCGCTGGGAGAGCACGACCTTCCTATCAGCATATCATCATTAAAGTAAATGAACTTTTCATTTAAATTCTTTATATTATGAATATGAGCTTCAATTACACTGGAATTATAAGTAGGTAATATATTTTTTGGCATTATATCTAAATGGTCGATAATACATATTCTATCAAAAGATTTTAACCAGGTTGGTACTTGTTTATCTGTTATTATATATATTTTATTAAACCAATTGGCATATAAATAGAGCGAACGGATTGAATATAGTAGCTCATTATTATCGGTATATCGATGTGAACCAATTTCATCCTTTTTATAGGCGTTTTTTTTAATACTATCTTTTAAGTGGATCGACTTTTCTTTTTCCCACTCTGGATCCTGGCCATTGACCCATGTATAGACAATATCTATTTTTTCCTCTGACATGCTTACATTTCACTCTCTGAAAGTTGTATATGCTTTAATATTCTGTCGGGCAATAACTCTTTCAAGCATTTCAAATGCCCTAGCGGACATTCACGCTTGAAACACGGTCGACATTCTATATCGGTATGGACAGTGCTTGCGTGCTCTGAAAGTGGTGGAGTGTATTGAGGTGATGTTGAACCATATACGACAATAACACGGCAGCCTACAGCGGCGGCTACATGCATTAAGCCTGAGTCATTACTGATCACCGTTTCACAGGCGGCCAATAGATCGACGGCTTCAATTAACGAGGTTTTCCCAGCTAATACGATAGCCTGAGTTTGATTCTCTGAAGTTAGTTGAGAAACGATATTTTCACATGCAGCAACGTCTTTCTGTGATCCATATAGCCAGACCTGATAGCCACGATTTATCATCTCTTGGGCTACCGCTGCATAATGTTCTTCAGGCCATTTTTTAGCTGGACCAAACTCAGCGCCTGGGCATAAGCCAAGCACGGGTCGATTTGTATGCAATCCAAATTTTGTTAACGTAGCTTGTTGAATATCATAATCGATTGATAATTTTGGTTTTGGGAGTAATGCGAGGCCGCCTAGGGAGGTTGAATCAATCATATCGGCTTTTGGAAGCGCTAATGCTACATAACGTTCGACCATATATTGGAATGACTTTTTATTGTTACGGATGTCATTCAAAAGCCCATAGCGCATTTCACCCTTCCAACCTATACGAGTTGGAATATTGGCAAACCAAGGAATCAGTGCTGATTTGGCAGAATTAGGGAGGACATAAGCATGCGTATAGTTATGTTCACTTAAGGACTTACCGATTTCACGCCGCTTAAGTAAATTTAACTCACCATGACCAATTGGCATGGTGAGAGCTTGATTTATTTCAGGCATTCTTTCTAATATTGGCTTACACCATTGCGGGGCTAATACATCAATGGTGCTATTAGGGTATTGTTGCTTTAAGGTAATATAGAGTGATTGAGACATCACCATATCACCCACCCACGAGGGACCAATTATTAGGATTTTCATTTACAACCTTTGTACTCGATATTGTGGTCTTAAATCTTCCCACTGATTCATTTAGCTCAGTGGGAAGTGAAGGGCATAAACTTAATCAGAGCCAAATAAGTCACGAGTGTAGACTTTATCAGCAACATCTGCCAATTCTTCGACCATTCGGTTTGACACGATAACATCTGAGCATTGTTTAAACTCTTCAAAATCCTTAATCACTTTTGAGTGAAAGAATTCATCTTCTTTCATTACTGGTTCATAAACAACGACTTCAATACCTTTTGCTTTAAGGCGTTTCATTATTCCTTGAATAGAAGAAGCTCGGAAGTTGTCAGAACCAGCTTTCATAATTAGGCGGTAGATACCAACAATACTCGGCTTACGCGAAATAATACTGTCTGCAATGAAATCTTTACGAGTTCGGTTTGCATCAACAATAGAGCCGATAATGTTGTTTGGCACATTGTTGTAGTTAGCAAGTAACTGCTTAGTATCTTTCGGTAAACAGTAACCACCATAGCCGAATGAAGGGTTATTGTAATGGTTACCAATACGAGGATCTAAACATACCCCGCCAATAATCTGACGAGCGTCTAAACCATGAGCCTCAGCATAAGAGTCAAGTTCATTAAAGTAAGCAACGCGCATCGCCAAGTAGGTGTTTGAAAATAACTTAACGGCTTCTGCTTCAGTTGAATTCGTGAACAGAACATCAATATCTTCTTTAATCGCCCCTTCAACTAGTAAGCCTGCAAATATTTCTGCACGCTTACTTTGTTCTCCAACAATAATACGAGAAGGATGAAGGTTATCGTAAAGTGCACGACCTTCGCGTAAAAACTCTGGTGAGAATAGAATGTTATCGCTGCCCAGTTCTTGACGAATTCGTTCTGTGTAACCAACAGGGACGGTAGATTTGATGATCATCGTTGCACTTGGATTGATTTCAATCACATCCTTGATCACCGCTTCAACGGAAGAGGTATTGAAATAGTTGGTTTGCGGATCATAATCAGTCGGTGTCGCGATGATGACGTACTGTGCATCTTTGTACGCTAATTCTTTGTCAAGTGTCGCGGTAAAGTCGAGCTCCTTCGTACTTAGAAACTCCTCTATTTCCTTGTCAACGATTGGTGACTTACGTTGGTTCAGTAAAGCCACTTTTTCTTCGATAACATCTAGAGCGAAGACGGTGTGATTTTGTGCAAGTAATACTGAGTTGGATAATCCAACGTATCCAGTACCGGCGACAGCTATTTTCATAACAACCTCTAAAAAACTATAAAATCGAATGCGTAAAGTTAAGCATAGTATAAGAATTAAAAAACTAAGAATGTAGTTAAATATTAAGAGTTAATACATTGTAAGTATTCTGAGACCCCCTCAGAGACAGACTTAAATTTAATGTCACATCCAGATGCGCGTAGTTTAGTTAAGTCGGCTTGAGTAAATTCTTGATACGCACCTTTTAAGTGCTCGGGAAACGGAATTGTCTCAATTTGACCATGTCCATGATGCTTAATGACGGCCTTCGCAACTTCATTAAATGATTCTGCGTTGCCTGTGCCCAAGTTAAATATGCCTGAAACCTGATTTTGCATAAACCATAGATTTACCGCGGCAACATCACCGACGTAAACAAAGTCCCGTATAAAGTGCTCACTGCCAGCAAACAGTTTTGGGTTTTCGCCTGCATTCATTTGATTATTTAAATGGAATGCAACGGATGCCATAGAGCCCTTGTGGTTCTCTCGCGGTCCATAAACATTAAAGTAACGAAACCCTGTTATTTGCGATAATGTTTCTCCATGCTGTTCGGAATCAAGCCATAAGCGGCGAACATAATTGTCAAATTGCTGTTTGGAATAACCGTAAACATTGAGCGCACCTTCATATTGAGGCTCTTCAATGAAAGTGTCGGTCTCTCCATAGGTCGCTGCCGATGATGCATAAAGAAATGGGATTTCACGGTCAAGGCAGTAATGAAGGAGCTCTTTCGAATACTCATAATTGTTGAGCATCATATATTTGCCATCCCATTCGGTCGTTGCCGAACACGCTCCTTCATGAAAGATAGCGTCAATCGGGCCGAAATCGTCACCCGCCATTATTTGCGTCAAAAAATCGTCACGATCCATATAATCTGCTATGTTTAAATCGACAAGATTTTTGAATTTGTGGCCATTTTTAAGATTATCGACAACCAATATGTCATTGATACCTTTGTCATTAAGTGCTTTAACGATGTTGCTGCCAATCATGCCAGCGCCGCCAGTTACTATGATCATAGGTTTTCTCGCAATTGTTTGAAATTTATGAATATCATTATAGACTCATCTGCTTGAGGATGAAATCATAAATAGTCGGCACGAAACTTGTAGGTGTCATAACGCTATAGGGTTAGGTGTTGATATTTTGACACCGAAGCTAGTTGATATGGATGTTTTACTAGTTATTTGCATTGTAGGGGCATTACCTGAGGGCGGTAGCATTCTGGGACATAGGATATTGATAACTTGTCGAAAGAGCTGAAGTTAGGAATATGTACTTGGTTAGGAATGATTTCAAGCTTATTTTTATTTCATGAAAAATATGGTCTACTTAATCACTTTAAGTGATTAATACTCTATTTATAATATAGCTTAAACTTAAACTTAAACTTAAACTTAAATAAGTAATGTACTGTTAATGACGATCCTCGAACAATTAAAAGATTTAAAAGAACACAAAGGTTTCGAGAAGTATTTTAAGAATACTTCTTGGCTCTTTGTCGAAAAAACATTACGAATAGTAGTTGGACTTTTTATAGGTATTTGGGTGGCTAGATATTTAGGCCCTGAAAAGTTTGGACTGTTCAGTTACGCTCAGAGTTTTGTTGGATTATTTTCTGCTATAGCTACGTTGGGTTTAGATAGTATAGTTATTCGTGAGTTAGTTAAGGATGAAAATCAGAGAGATAAGTTATTAGGAACAGCTTTTGTATTAAAGTTGATAGGTGCAGCAGTTGTGCTTTCATTATTAGCTTTTTCATATTTTCTTCAAGTTAATAACTCTGAGGTTAGCTTTTTAATTTTTATTATTGCATCCTCTACTATTTTTCAGAGCTTTAATGTTATTGATTTTTACTTTCGCAGTATAGTCATGAGTCGTTTTGTCGTATTCAGCAATGTTTTTTCATTATTAGTATCATCTATAATTAAAGTAATATTATTATGTAATGAAGCTCCACTCGTTGCTTTTTCTTGTGTGATTGCTTTTGATTCAATTGTATTGGCTAGTGGATATACTTATTTTTATTTCAAGAGAAATATGACAATTTCGAATTGGACATTTGATAAGAAATTAGCGAAATCATTGCTTTTTGATAGTTGGCCTTTAATTGTTTCTGGCTTGGCTGTGATGTTGCAAGCACGTATTGATCAAGTAATGTTAAAGCAGATGATTGGTGATGAAGAAGTCGGGCAATATAGTGTGGCATTGCGGTTGGTTGAGATGTTTGATTTTTTTTCGGTCATGTTTACCCGGTCTATAATGCCAGCAATAGTGAATGCGAAACAGAAGAGCGAAAAACTATATCAGCATCGTCTTTATGCAATATACAAAGTAATGATGATTAGCTTCTTACTAATTTTTACTTTCAATATTACATTTGGAGAAAATATTATACTGATATTATATGGAAATAGTTATTCAATTGCAGCAACACTATTTCCTATTTTTTCTATAAGGACTTTATTTACCAACTATGCAATGGCTAGAGGATTATTTATTACAAATAATAACTTATTTAAATATACTTTAATCTTTGTTTTGTTGGGAGCGTTTATTAATATTTTACTAAATTACGTTTTGATTCCTGAATATAAGTCTTTCGGAGCATTAATAGCAACAGTTATTACTTACACTCTTACGGTTTTTATTATAAATCTCCTTTTTAAGGAAACAAGATTAAATGGAATTTTAATGTTAAAATCATTATTCACCTTCTTTACTATTAAGATAAAGGATATAAAATGATATTTTTTATAGGAAAAGGAGGTCTAGGAAATCAAATATTTCAATATGTATTTTTGAAAAAAATTCAAAAAAAAAATGAAAAGCTATTTGTTTTCGGCTTCGAAGAACTTACAACTGTTTTTGACGTTGGCGATATTGTTAACTTTAATAAAAATAATCGATGGGTAAGGTTTGTAGTCAATAAATTAGTAGTTAACATTCTTTACTTTTTGAGTGAAATGAAAATTATTTCTTCTATTAAAATTAATAAAGACAGTGTATCAGGCTGTTACTTAAGAGAAGTTAACGACTATAGCGAAACCGTAGGATTTATTAACCAAATTACTTATATCTATCCTGGTTATTTTCAAGGTGAGTCTTTTTTTTATAAAAAAGATGCTAAAAATTTAAAAATAAGAAATAATTATATAAGAGAAAGTAAAGAATTTTTAAATAAAGTACCTGAAGAAAGTCATAAGGTATTTGTTCATATAAGGCAAGGTGATTACAAAACCTATCGTGTACTTGGAAAAAGTGCACTTCTTCCTTTCAGTTACTTTAAGAGCCGAATTCAATGGTTTCAAAAAAATAAACCAAATGTATTTTTTATTTTTTTGAGTGATGAACCAGGTTTTATAGAAAAAGAATTTTCTTTCATAGAAAATAAATTGATATCTGAAAATGCTTATATGGGAACAGATCTCGCTTTGATGACTTTGTGTGATAGTGCGATTTTGTGCCCAAGTACCTTTGGCTGGTGGGGGGCATATTTAATGGAACAACAAAACACGATTTTTGTACCTAAATATTGGCTAGGATTTAACTCAAAAATCGAATACCCCTTTGGAATTATTCCTAAGGGGGCTTATGAAGTTGAAATGTAGATAGATTTTCCAACGTCGTAAATATAATTAGAAAAATAGAGGTTAAAATGTTCATTAAGATTCTAAAATTATGCACTCAACCAAAGCTTTTAAAAAAATTAAATTCAATGGCATATGGTGGCTATCTAGAAGACATAGGCTGGATTAATTCGTTCAATAAATCAATTCCTGTTAATAAAAAGGGAGATGCTTTGCCTTGGGTTACTTATCCGTTTATCGATTTTATTTCTGAGCGTTTGACTAAATCGATGGATGTTTTTGAATATGGCTCTGGTAACTCTACATTATGGTATGCAAAAAAAGTTAACTCAGTTAGTTCGATAGAGCATGACAAAAAATGGTTTGATATAGTAAGAAATAATATGCCTGAAAATGTTACATTAAACTATGAGAGTTTGATTTATGGCGGGCTTTATGCTGAATATTCAAAAATTACTGATAGAAAATTTGATATTATCATAGTAGATGGTAGGGATCGAGTTAACTCGTTAAAATGTGCAACAGATTCAATTTTGAAAACAGGAGTTATTATTCTAGATGACTCAGAGAGAGAAAGATATAAAGACGGAATTGATTATTTGTTGAACTCTGGGTTTAATAGAATTGATTTTTGGGGGATTAGCCCTGGCTATTTCTATAAGAAAAATACTACTATTTTTTACAAGTCTGGAAATTGCTTGGGGATTTGAATTCGCTAAATGTCAGTTAATTCCCACAAGGAAACCATGAGAAAATGAAAGTTTTACATTATATTTCCGATTTTTCTTTACCTTCAGAAACTTTTATTTATGATATGATAAATAATTTAGATAACAATCAAACAGATAATTATATATTAACTCATAGAAGACATTTGGAAGATATCAGGCCATTTGAAAAAACTAAAGTTATTATTGAAAATACTAACTTTATAAACAGAGTAATTAATAAAATATATAGTCAATGGTTTATTGTTAATGAAAAAGAAGTTCTTGATTTTATATTAGAGTTGAAACCTGATGTTATTCATGCACATTTTGGTCCAAATGGTGCCAAAATTTATAATTTTGTAAAAAAACATAAAATTGATATTAAGTTAGTTATTTCTTTTCACGGTACAGATATTACAATGTATCCAATTAAATTTAAAAATTATAAAAAAATCGTTAAGGAAATAAATAACCGAGGTATTATATGTACCTTTCCATCTCAATTTTTAAGGCGAGAGTTTCAAGAACGAATTGGCGTGAGTGATTGTAATAATCAAATAGTGGTACCAAATAGTTTTAATCGCAGCTTTGAAGAGCCATTAATTGATAGAAACTTTTTAATCAATAATAAAAAATTAATTAATTTGGTTTCAGTAGGACGCTTGATTTCTTGTAAAGGTTTTGAAAGCTTAATAAAAGCTTTTATTATTTTAGAATTTGAAGTATCCAATATTCATTTGACAATTGTAGGAGATGGCCCTCAGCAAGATACTTTGTTAAACTTGATAAATGAACACGGATTACAAAGAAAAATTACTTTGACAGGAATGCTCACCCATAATGAGGTGAAAAGCATACTACATAATAGTGATATATACATTCAACCTTCAATTGTTGATAGAAAAACAAATCAAACAGAATCTTTTGGAATAGCAACATTAGAAGCAATCGTTGTGGGCCTACCAGTTATTGTCACTGATGTCGGGGGACTTCCAGAGACTGTTCTTGGAGGCGATCCTAAGTTTGCTAAAATCGTGAAACCAAATTCACCCGAAATAATGGCTTCAACTATTAAAGAAATGCTAAATTTGAAATGTGATAATAGTGCTTACAGGGAAAAAGTAATGTTTAGGTATTCAAGAGATCAACAAGTAACAAATTTCTTAAATATTTATAACTAAGGTTAATATTAATGTTAAGACGAATAGAAATTAAGCTATACCAAAAATTAGCTTCAATAGCTAGAAAGCAGTTATTTTTCCAAAAAATATTCATGTTGTTAGTTCCAACTAGCAGAGTAAAAAACTTGAATATAGAGGAAGATATCCGCCTAAAATCGGGGGAAATATTTAAAATCTATACAAGGCACTGGATAGGATTTAGGTGTTTTGTTTCTGGAGCATATGACATTGAAGAAAATGAAGAATTTCATATGATGTCACTCTTGAGAAAATTAGGAGTATCTACTTTTATGGATGTAGGTTCAAATCATGGTTATTATAGTCTAAAAATAGCATCATTGTTATCAGAAAATGGTTTAATATATGCTTTCGAACCATTTTCAAAAAATATAAAAATTCTCAAAGAAAATATTAGAAATAATTTATTTTCTGAAAAAATAATTGTTATAAGAAAAATAATAAGTGATACCTGTACGAAGCAAAAAATATATTATGCAGGAGAACAAAATCCAGGAGCTTCTAGTTGTGTCGTATTTGACTCAAGTAAAGAATTTGAAAGTGTTGATTCTACTACATTAGATCTATTTATTACCGAAGTTGGGTGTACAGTTGATTTCCTCAAAATAGATGTAGAAGGTTTTGAGTTAAATGTACTGAAAGGTATGCCTTCGACTTTAAAAAATCAAAAGCCTATTTTATTTATCGAGCATAATAGTTCTACTTTGAAATCTAATGGGGATAGTATCACAGACATAGTTGACTATATGAAATCTTTCGAATATGAAGCATTTGACATTAGTAGTGGTACTATAATGCCATATTTAGGTGGTGATCGAAACCTTGTCCTCTATTGTCATGTAAGCCATTCACATAAAATTCTGGTTGAATAATGAAAATCTTCTATATACAGCAAGCTTCAATAATTGATTGGTATTTAGAGAAATTTGAATTTATAAATATTGATCGTCCATACAGCGATTTGATGTCTAAATTGACAGAATATGGTTTCGCAAGTTTGTTTGGAATTGATCAAAATTCGGTATTTATATCAGTTGCAAATTCAAAAATTCTTCAATTAAAATGGGCAAGTGAACAAGGATTAAAATATGATTATAAAAATTGGCAGAAGGAAATTATAGCAGCTCAGTTAGAATACTATCAACCTGATGTTATTTATACTGGCAACTATTTTTTTCTCAATAATAATATGAAAAAATTCTTACCAAGATCAAAATTATATGCTCTTTGGAATGCATCTCCTATAACAAAGAATATAGATTTAAGTCATTTTGATCTAGGTTTGTCGTTCAATTCAACTTATCATAATTATCTACGAAATCTAGGTGTTAAAAATTTAGAGTTTAATTCTTTTTATATTAATCCAAATATTAAAAATAACCTAGAAAAAATGTATTTACCACAAGATATTGATATAGTTTTTGCTGGAAGATATTCACCAATGTTTAAAGATAGAAATAAAATTATACATGATGTTTATAATGAATTTAATAATATCTACAACATTCAATATTATCTACTTGTAGAGAAACGGGTAAGAGGACTTATTCCTATGATTCCTTGTCGGCTTTGGAAAGCATATAATTCACCAGTATTTTTAGAGAATTTGTTTAAGGTATTCAATCGTTCTAAGATAGTATTAAATACACATAGTAATATCACGGGTAAATATAAAGGTAACATGAGAGTTTATGAAGCACTTGGAAGTGGCTCTTTTATGTTAAGTGATGATGGTATTTATCCTAGACATCTTGAAGTGGGAACTGATTTTGTAACATATAAAAATACTAAGGATATGGTCGAAAAGATTGATTACTATCTTAAAAATGATAAAGAACGAGAAGAAATTGCTTTAAATGGATATAACAAAATATCTAGGCATTATACGACTAAAATCGGTTCTCATAATTTAGAGAATATTTTTAGGAAGTACCTGTGAATATATTACATTTGGCGTCTGGAGAACTGACTGGTGGAGCGGCCAGGGGGGCTTACTGGTTGCATAAAGGCTTGCTAAACAAAAATATAAATTCAAAGTTAATGATAACTGGCTGTTCTCCTGATAATGATCATCGTGTAATTGGATTGTCAGATACAAAACTAGGAAATATACAAAGACTTGTTAGATATAAACTTGATTCGCTCATTCTTAAACTATATAAAGACAGAGCTAGTACGATTTTTAGTTGCGGTCTTGTTGGTGTAGATTTCACAAAATCAGAAGAATATAAGCAAGCTGATATAATTCATTTACATTGGGTTAATTTAGGTATGCTTGATGTTAAAGTTTTGAAGAAAATAAATAAACCTATTGTTTGGACATTACGCGATATGTGGCCATTTACCGGTGGCTGTCATTACTCCATCGATTGTGACCGGTATAAAATCGGTTGTGGATTGTGTCCTCAATTGAGTAGTACGAAAGTTAATGATTTAAGTTATTTTATATTTGGAAGAAAGTCAAAGTTTTTCCCTAAGAACATGACGGTTGTTGGTATTTCAAACTGGATAACTTCTGAAGCTAGAAACAGTCTTCTACTTAAAAATAGTAAATGTATTTCTATATTTAACGGAATTGATACCGAATCTTTTTCAGCAATAAATAAATTGATTGCTAGGAATACATTAGATATAAAAACTAATAAAAAAATAGTTTTGGTAGGATCAACTAATATAAAAGATTTTTACAAGGGATTTGCTAAATTTTTGGAGTCACTTAACTACCTAAACAAAGAAAATATAATGTTATTTTTCTTTGGGAAATTTAATGAGAGCCTAATTGAGGAGTATGGATTTGAATACAGAAGTTTTGGTTACTTAGATGATAACTATTCTTTAAATCTACTGTATTCATCTTCAGATGTGTTTGTAGCACCGAGTATACAAGAAGCATTCGGTAAAACATTAGCTGAGGCTCAATGCTCTGGCACTCCAGTCGTTTGTTTTGATGCTACAGGGCCTAAAGATATTGTCGAGCATAAAATTACTGGCTATAAAGCCATTCCGTTTAATAGCAAAGACCTTGCTCATGGTATTAATTGGATTCTTGATAATAAAAATTACGAAGAACTTTGTTGTAATGCTAGAAATAAAGTGATTCGTGAGTTTGATAGTAATATTGTTTCTGAAAAATATATTAAACTTTATCGTAGCATAATAAACTAATGACTATATTCTAAAATATATTTTGAGTTGAAATACTAATATCCTATAAACGTAAGTTTTTTTATTTTTATTTATATCTATAAAAATGCAAGAAATAGTATCTTACGAGCATTGCTTCCTTTCTCATTAAGCTCATGAAAAATCATATTCTATAATGAAATGAGAAAGTATCAATAACCTGGAGTTCTTACTTTCGCACATCCCCCAACCTATTCGTAGTCATGTGAAAGCACCGGAGATATCAAGTTATCATTCTAAAGATAAATTTTATTTTTATTTTACATTCTTAACCGCAAGAAACCCTGAGATTGGTAAGTATCTTTATATAAATATATGATGGAAAATGAATAGCATCATCAACATTACTTTGTAAAAAATTGGAAGCTTTTAACAATATATTGAATGTGGATACAATTCCGGCGTAGTTTTCCAGAAAGATTTATTTGTTCTTCTAGAGGTAAATTGAACGTTGATTTTATTAGCTTTTAAAAAAAATTAGAGTGATTTTTTGAAAAAATTCTCAAAAATTGAAATAATACCTCTCTTCCCAAAAAATAAATGTATCTAATAAAATACTATATAGGAATTTTTATATTGAAAAGACTATAAATTATGTGAGAAACGTATGCTAAATATATAGAATTTTTGAATTTGAGTTTTAAATTATATGTTGATAAATATAGATACTATATGGAAAATTTTATATTGGAGATTATGTGAAAATTGAAGCCTTATTTTCAACCTGTGATGACAAGGTATTAAATGTTTTGTCACTTATCGAAAGTCATGTTTTCGACACAGTGGATGTTCTTATCGTTCATCAAACACAAAATGAAAAATTGATAGAAGATGTTCAAAACCAGGTTATTCATTATCCAAATGTTAGATATTTACATCAAAATTTTTATGGTGTCACCAAAAGTAGAAATCTGGCTATTGAAAAATCCATTGGTGATACTTTACTATTCTTAGATGATGATGTAGATATTCGTGATGATTTTGTTGAAATAGTAAAAAATGCATACTCTAGTAATCCATCTTTAGATGCAATTACTTTCCCTATTTCAATAAAAAATTCTAGAAAATGGACGAAGAGCTTCGAAAATTATTCTTTTATTCATAATAAATTTTCTATTTTGAAAGTCGGTACGATTGAAATCACAGTTAAGAGGAGCGCAATTCTAAAGAGTGGTTCTAGGTTTCCTGAAAACTTGGGAGCAGGGGCCCTTTATCCAGCGTGCGATGAACCTGTGTTTTTATCTAGATTAATAGATGGTAGTATGAAAATTGGATATTCTCCGACGAGCTTTGTTTCTCATGAATTCGATTCTAGCGGCCGTGATATTGATAGCTATAATAAGATCATGTCAAGAAAAATTGCATTTGGCCTAATGTTTGGTCGTTATTTAGGCACTTTTTTGTTTGTAATTTTTTCCATCAAAAATATAGGTAGAATAAAAGATGTCTCTTGGATATATAAATGCTTTAAATAAAAGATATAGTTTTAGACTAGAAATAAGTGTTCTAGTGATTGCATCTTTTTTCATACTGATATTTTTTCCTACATCCTTATTTGGTCCTAGCTTTAACGTAGCTATGTTAATTATTTGCTATATGGTTATCTCTTTTTATCGAATAAAAATTGACAAGGTTAAGCCTTATTTATATTTTGTTGTGTTATTTTTAATATTATCTATTGTTAAGCTTTCTGATTTTTATTTTTATGAAAATATAAGGGTTTCAGATTACATTAGAATTTGTTTTTTATTATCATGTTTGTTTATAGTTCTTTCTTATAATATTATAGATAAAACTAAAATAAACTTTATTGTTATTTTTACTATATTAGAGACTGGAATAGTCATTGGTCAAATTTTTTCCCCCGAACTTGTCGGAATATTCTATAATCAAGATAAGTTAGGTGATAGTTCAGGAAGTTATGATCAATTTCGGTTTGTTGGAAGTTTATATAATCCTAATTTACTTGGGTTTTTCATGATTTTTATCTCCTCATTATTTTTAACAAAAAAAAATCGATTTATAATTTATGTTACAGCTCTCTTCTTTGTTTTTGTTTCTGGATCACGCTCTAGCTTCATCGCAATTTCATTAGCGTTCGTTATTTACGAATTTTCTTGTGGTTATTCTTTGAAAAAATTATTAGTGTATTTAACTTTAGTACCAATTATTTTAGTTGTATTTGGTTTCTTTCTTTATATTTTTGAAGATGAATTTTACTATTTTAATCAAATAGTAAAAGTTGCGTTAGATGTCTTGAGTGGGAAAGGGTTTTCATCTTTTGACCAAGTTTCATCATTAACTGGTCGATTTGAATTATGGAGTAATATTTTTTATGCATGGTGTGAAAGTGGTCCAGTAGCATGGATTACAGGGTTGCCAAGCTTAGAAAGCTATCGCTACGTAGATAATTCATATATATACATATTAACGAAATATGGATTAGTTATGGGTTCAATGATATTTTATTGCTTGTATCTTATTTTTTATAATATTTTTATAAAAATTGATTCAAATAATAAAAGAAGAACATTTTTATTTTTCATTGGCTCAGTTTTAATCTGTTCTATTTTTTCTGATATTTTAATTAATTATTACTTTCTAGGGGCTGTGGTTACATATAATATTTTTACAAATACAGATAGAGCTCTGTGATATTTTATTTTATATGTCAGTTTTAATGGTAATCCGTATATGTGTAAATTAAGTATAATAGTTGTCACTTACAATGCCGAATTTTCGATTTATAATACGATACAATCCATTATTCCATATTTGAATGAAAATATAGAATTAATATGTATGGATGGTAATTCAACCGATAATACTGTAGATATACTAACTAAGTATAAAAAATATATAAAACACTTGGTATCGGAGTCTGATAATGGTGTCTACGATGCTATGAATAAGTCCGCAGAACTCGCGAATGGTGAATATCTTCTCTTCATAAATTCTGGTGATGAGTTGATAAAATTAGATATCACCACATTAGAAGATACCTCTACTTGCTTTTATTGGGATGAGGCCCGTGATGTTATTAAGCGAGATAAAACAACTAAAACATTCTTGTGCAGGAATACACCTTGTCACCAATCCGTTTTTTACAAGCGTCGTGATTTTGTTCCTTTTGACCTTAAGGTTGGGTTAGCTGCTGATTTTGAACAATTAGTCCGTATTTTGAAACTTAGAGCCGAACCTCTAGGCTTAAACTCTTCAGTAGTTAAGTACGCTAATCCTGGTTTATCATCTCAATATTTTAAACCAACGATTCATCAGTTTATAAAACAGATGGCGCTAAGAGTTTCTACAATTCATTCTCAATTTGGTATCTCCTTTACTTTTATGTGTGTAATTTTTTCCTTAAAGACCCTCCTTATTAAGCTATTTACTTCATTTTATAGTAGGTTTAACGGTAAATCAGTATGTTAGTCTCTATTATTACTCCTTGTTTTAACCCTGATAATAATTTAATTCAAACTATTCGCAGTGTTCAGGCTCAAACTTACTGTAATTATGAACACATTATTATCGACGATCATTCTACTAAAGGCTTTTCAAGTGAATTACTACTTATTGTGAAAAGCGATCCTAAAATTAGATTTATTAGAAGAGCTTGGAATGCTGGCGCGGCTGTTACTCGAAATCGAGGTATAGAAGAAGCAAAGGGACGTTTTATCGTTTTCTTGGATTCTGATGACCTTTGGTATCCAGAGAAACTGGAAAAACAAATAGCATTCATGCTAGAAAACGATGTCGCTCTATCTTATACGGCATATGATGTGATTGATCAAAATAATGCTATTTTAGGTCAGCGAATTCCGCCAACAGTATTGTCATATCATGATATTTTAAAGTCTAACCGTATTGGCTGTTTAACTGCTATCTATGACTCCGAAAAGTTAGGTAAGGTATATATGCCTAATATCGCAAAACGACAAGATATGGGGCTTTGGTTAAAAATTCTAAAATCAGGTTTTGTCGCTAAAGGGATAGTTGATGAACCATTGGCTCAATATCGTACTGGAGGTACTTCGATATCATCAAATAAGTTTTCGGTACTAAAGTACCAATGGCAGATATATAGGGATATAGAGAAATTATCCTTCCTTAGATCATCATATTATTTTGCTAGTCATGTTTATAATGGTTTAACTCGAAAGGTTTAGCTAGAGAGGTGATCGTAATTACATTTGACTAGGGGTTGTTAAGTAAATTGGCTCTAACCAATTATGTTCGAAATTCATCACTTTTTTCAAAAGTTAAAACATATTTATTACCAGAACTTTTATTCTAAGGAAGTGATTTGATGTTATTACTAACAGGGGCAACTGGTTTTATTGGATCAGAGGTGAAAAAAGCAAACGAAGGTAAAATTATTTGTTTAGTAAGACGTGGACAAGCTATAGATGCTGAAGAGGTTATTTCCGTCGATGGTATCCACTCAGAAACGGATTGGTCTTGTATCAAAAATAGAGGGATTGAGCAGGTTGTCCATTTAGCTGGGTTAGCACATAACACGACCTTTACCGATGAAGATTACGAGGAAGTGAATTGCAAAGGCACTTTGAAACTGGCTTCCGAAGCTGCTAAGTATAGAGTAAAAAGATTTGTATTTGTTAGTTCTATAGTCGTTCATGGGGTGAATACAAGTGACGCTCCTTTTACTCCTAGATGTGGCAATTTGAACCCTAACAGTCCATACGCTCGTTCTAAATTAAACGCGGAAATAGGATTGCGTGAGATATCTGAGAAAACTGGTATGGAACTCGTCATTGTTAGGCCAACCCTTGTTTATGGTAAAGAAGCTCCAGGAAATTTTGGCCTGTTAACAAAACTAATTGGTAGCGTTCCCATTTTACCTTTTGGAGCAATTAACAATAGAAGAAGCTTTATATCGGTTTATAACTTGGCAGATTTACTTTTAAGGTGTGCTCATCACCCTAATGCGAATGGTAAGGTATTTTTGGCTGCTGAAAATGAAACGATCTCAACTTCAGAGTTAATATCTAGGATATCAGAGGGCTTGGGAGTTCGTACTTTCTTAGTTCCATTGCCATCAAATATAATGAAATTTTGTTTTAAACTCATCGGCAAAACAAACGTGTACGACCAATTATATGGAAACCTTGAGGTTGAAACCGATAATCTTGAAAATCTGTTGGGTTGGGCTCCTCCTTATTCAATCGAAGAATCTATGATGAGGCTTAGACAAAGTAAATAAATATCACCATATACACCAGTGGTAACTTTGAGGTCGCATAGTGCTGTATTTATTCGTGTTCATCTCTTGAAACTCGCCGTCTATCATGTCGTTCTACCTCGACTTTTCGGTATCCCGTTGGTGTATCAAGTAAAATTTGCTTAATACAGTCGACGTCAAATTCATGACAACATATATCAAGTTTACCAAGTAGATTTTCCATTTCTTGCCAACTAAGCTTTGCTTCACTAGCGGTCATAATTTTTTGATGACTCGTCCCTTCAACATTGTCACCAATTAAAAGCTCTTCATATAGCTTTTCGCCAGGTCTCAAACCACTAAATTGAATTTCGATATCACCGCTATCGCTGAGACCATGAAAATATTCTTTCATCCCCATGAGGTTGATGGTCCGCTTGGCAAGATCCAATATTTTTACTGGTTCACCCATATCAAGTACGAACACTTGACCGCTTTTTCTCATAGCACCTGCTTGTATAACAAGTTGGGAGGCTTCAGGTATAAGCATAAAATAACGAATAATATCAGGATGAGTTACGGTAACAGGGCCACCTTGACGAATTTGAGTTTTAAATAGAGGAACAACAGAGCCAGATGAACCTAAAACATTCCCGAAGCGTACCATACTAAATAACGTATCGGTTTGCTTGTCAGATAAAGCTTGAAGGACTAATTCAGCTAAACGTTTACTAGCCCCCATCACATTAGTTGGTCTCACCGCTTTGTCAGTTGAAATTAAGGTAAAGTCTTTTACTCCTGCTTCAATGGCGGCATTGGCACATGCTAGAGTACCAAAGACATTATTTCGGATACCTTCTACAATATTATCTTCGACTAATGGTACGTGCTTATATGCGGCGGCGTGGTAGACAGTTTCAATATTATGCGCTTTCATTAGGCGGTATACGCGGTTTTCTCGTTGTACTGACCCTAACGCCGCGACAATATTTGTTTTTAATCCTTGGCGTTTTTTAATACCTTGAAGCTCTTGGTCGATTTTATATAAGTTATATTCATTGAGCTCGAATAAAAGCAGAGTTTTCGGTTGTTGGGATAAAACTTGGCGGCATAATTCCGAGCCAATGGAACCACCTGCGCCTGTGACTAATACTCCTTTATTAAATACACATTTACTAAGCAGTTCAGGGTCGGGATCAACTGCTTCTCGGCCAAGTAAATCCGATACATCTAGATCTTTTATCTCAGTGGCGCTTGCTTTACCCGCTGCGATATCTTCTACACAAGGGACGGATTGAATTTCAATCGGCCAGTTGGCCAGTTCGTCTAATAATCTCAGACGTTTACCTTTACTAATGTTGTTAATCGCGAGTAATAGTTTCACAGGGCGGTACAAACTGCTGAGTTCTTCGAATTCACTTGAATGATGAACGCGAGAACCAAACATGATTTGTCCAACCTTAGCGTGGTCATCATCTAATAGAATTACTGGGTGATACTCACCACCTTGGACTAGAGAATAGGTGAGATCTCTCCCTGTTGCACCAGCACCATAAATGAAAACATTGGGTTTATTTCGCTTATAAGTGTGGTAATAGATTGTTCGAATAAAAATACGTGGTCCACCAAGTGCCAAGATAGCTAGTCCGGCGTAGATAAAAGGGACGCTTCTAGGTAGAAAAGCTTGGAAAATAAACCCGCTAATGGCGAGGACTGCCGTCGAAATAAATACCGAAGTGAATATGTTACCTATGGCCGGAAGCATCATATAGCGCAAAACTGCGCGATACATGCCCATTTTTACAAATGTTAATATTGTGACTGTGATTGTAGTAACTAAAGTTAAGTACTCGGGAAAGGCGAAAGTAAAATCAAACCCATCGATACGTAGTGCATAAGATACAATCAATGCAGTCATGATTGCCACAATGTCGTATAAAATGGAAACTAGCCGTTTGTTTTTTCGTTTAGCTGACAGTAATAATTTTATTGGTGAACGCATCGCTACATCATTCTTATTATGTTGGTTAATTAAGTATCGTTATATAATATATTTAACTGATACTTTATATCAGTCTACGCGTTAACCTGTTATATAATCAAATGTAAAATGTTAAATCACGAACAAATCTCCTCTTTTTTATACACTTAGCACAGATTAGAGGATTTCTTGCAATTATTAGTAACGTTTTTCAGGAAACCGGTTTAGTTGTATAGTGAAATATCGATGGTTAAGAGGTGACAAGACTGAGTAATGAACATAATTAAGTGGAATGCCCCCATTTCATTTGAGGACGGCATAAAGAAAACAGTAGCAGCGCATTTGGCAGGAGAAAAAGGTGATTAGAGTATTAGATTTTTTGTTCGCACTGTGTGGATTGTTGCTGCTTTGGCCTGTAATGCTAGTGATACTGATTATGGGCTGGTTTGATACCAGAGCGCCTGTTTTTACTCAAGTAAGGGTAGGTCGAAAACAACAGCCTTTCACGTTAATTAAATTTCGAACCATGCCAATTGCGACTCAATCGGTTGCCACGCATTTAGTCGGTGCCAACTCAGTGACTAAACTCGGCCAGTTTATGAGAAAAACCAAGTTAGATGAGTTACCTCAGTTGATAAATGTTTTGAAGGGCGAAATGAGTATTGTCGGTCCTCGTCCATGTTTGTTTAATCAAGAAGAGTTGATTGAAGAGCGTGAAAAACGAGGCGTATTTAATGTCCTTCCGGGGATTACTGGGCTGGCTCAAGTCAATGAAATTGATATGTCGACACCGGAATTGCTTGCTGAGTGGGACCAGAAAATGATTCAGAGTTATTCGTTAAGACACTATTTTACATATGTTATTCAGACGGCGACCGGAAAAGGCGCTGGTGATAGGGTAAAATAAAGCCGAGTTAACAACTTAACTCGGCTTTTGATATTGCTCTACTATTTAGCTGGGAGGCTTATATTTCGCTACAGCCCCATTCAGGGAAGTGTTTGCGAACATAAGCATTGAGGTCTTTTTCAGACTGCGAGTAGATACGAGCAGGCTCTTCACCAGATTGACCAATATGCTCAATCATACCTGCGCCAACGGTAACGTTGGTGTGACGGTCGATGATAATAAACGCGCCAGTTTGCGGCAGTGCTTGATATTGGTCGAGGGCGACGGAGTCAGTAAGACTAACGCTCGACAGACCGATTTCATTGAGCTCTAACTGCTCACTGTTCTCAGCATGCTGCTCAAGCGTATTCACGTCCACTTTATAAGGGAGTGCTGAGACTTTACCGGTGCAGGACTTAGTCGCAAACTTGAACAGATATTCTTTATGCGTGCGTAGTGGGTTTTCACTCATCCAAACAACATGAGCATCAAACTTCTTCGTTACCACTGACTCATGGCCAGTATGAACCAACATATCACCACGAGAGACATCAATCTCATCTTCTAACGTTAATGTAATCGCTTGCCCTGGTTGAGCTTGAGGCAATTCACCATCGTAGGTATAAATTGATTTAACTCGCGATTGCTTTCCTGATGGCAGTACTGTGATGTCATCGCCGACTTCAACAATGCCAGAGGCTAAGGTGCCGCAAAACCCTCTGAAATTGAGGTTTGGACGGTTAACGTACTGAACAGGGAAACGCATTTTTTCCAAGTCTTTGTCTTGGTCGACTTTTACCGTCTCCAAGAGCTTCATCAATGTCGCACCAGGGTACCAATCCATGTTCTCACTTGGTGTGACGACATTGTCACCCAGAAGTGCGGAAATCGGTACAAAGCGAATGTCGTCAATATTGAGCATTTTCGCCATTTCACGGTAATCGGCTTTTATCTTTTGATACACCTCTTGGCTGAAGTCCATCAAGTCCATTTTATTAATGGCAACGATAACGTGCTTAATGCCCAGTAAGCTACAGATATAGCTGTGTCGGCGAGTTTGGGTTTGAATTCCATAGCGCGCATCAACCATAACAATTGCTAGAGAGCACGTTGAAGCGCCCGTTGCCATGTTGCGAGTGTACTGCTCATGCCCCGGGGTATCGGCAATGATAAACTTACGCTTATCAGTGGAGAAATAACGATACGCTACATCAATGGTGATGCCTTGCTCACGCTCAGATTGAAGACCATCAACCAGCAGGGCTAAATCGAAATCCTGGTCAGTGGTATTGAATTTTTGCGAATCTTTTTCAATCGCAGCCATTTGGTCTTCGTAAATTAACTTACTGTCAAAGAGCAAGCGCCCAATTAGGGTCGACTTTCCATCATCTACGTTTCCGCAGGTAAGAAAACGAAGTAAATCTTTATTTTCATGAACCTTTAAATAGGCTTCGATATCTTGAGCAATCAATTCTGATGAGTGTGACATCTTAGTTCCTTTCTTTTTATTCGATTGAAGTCAGAGTCGTAATATTAAACTGACTCTGACAGTCGATAATATTGGCTTAATACCGCGATAAAGCGAGCTTTATCATTAAGTGGTAATGCATTAATTCCAGCTGCGGCTTTACGTCCGCCACCGGTGTCAAATTGAGTACAGACCTCATCAGCACCAATACGATTGTTGAGTGGCGCTCGTACGCTCACGGTGTAATCGGCTTGGTTTTGGTTTAGGGTCAATACAGCGTGAGCTAAATCGGGTGACTGATTGGCCAGTTCATTACCAAACACACCACTAATTCGTCTTGCCCATGCTTCACAAGGCAACTCAAACACTTTACAACTGCTGTCTTCACTTACCGGTGTTAAGGATGCTACGTTTTGATAATCTTGCGCATACCCTTTTTGTAAGGTGTAAAACGGAGACTGGTTGTCGTCACGCAGCATAAATGGATCTGGATAGCTCAGCAGGTGAGTAAACAAATCCGCCGGTGCGATATGCAAGTCATCTTCGCTGGCACCGTAACCGTTGTAGTTAATGAGTGTTCCTAGCTCGCAAAGAAAATCGATATCAGATTGACCGAGCCCCTGAGTTTCTGCGATGGCTTGAGCACGCGCATTGAGGTTATCGCCAAATGCAGCCGCTATCGCCCAGTTGACATATTGGCCTTGCAACTTCTGATTGATTAACAAGGATGTACAAACTTCCGCATCAAGATTAATCAAGGTTTCCAAACTGTCTGACTCTGGAACATCACCGGTTCGGTGGTGGTCGCAATAAAACACAGGGACATTGGCATCAAGCAGTGTTTGAAGCGGCGTCAGGTTCTTCTCCATCGAAATATCGAGGGTGGTCACCGATGTTGCATCGCCAGTATCAACAACTTGATTGAGGAGTTTTATATCGCGTTTCACCCCAGTAATCAGCTGGCTCTTTTTGGGCTCGGCAAGGCGCAATTGCAGTAGTGCAATAATGCCATCGGCATCGCCATTGAACACATCGTAATGCATTAGTCCTGCCCCTTCAGATAACCCAACTCATCAAGCTTCGCAACCACCTGCTCTGCACAGGCTTCTATTGAAAGCTCAGCCGTTTTTATGTGGATTTCTGGCGTAACGGGAGCTTGATATTCCGAATCAATACCGGTGAAATGTTTAATTTCACCAGCGCGAGCTTTTTTGTATAAGCCCTTAGGGTCTCTGGCTTCACATACGTCGATAGGCGTATCAATAAACACTTCTAAGAATTGCCCGGCATCAACCAATGCTCGAACTTGCTCACGGTCAGCGATAAAAGGTGAAATAAACGCGGTGAGTACGATGTTTCCTGCGTCAACAAACAGTTTGGCCACCTCACCGATACGGCGAATGTTTTCGATACGGTCGTCATCACTAAAACCTAGGTCTTTGTTAAGGCCATGGCGGACATTATCGCCATCAAGTAGGTAGCTATGCTTACCCAAGCTCATTAGCTTGCTTTCAACCGCATTGGCAACCGTGGATTTTCCAGAGCCACTTAATCCCGTAAACCACAAAATAACAGGCGTTTGGTGTTTCTGTGTGGCGCGATCTTGATGGGTCACAGTGGTGTTGTGCCACACGACATCATCACTCACGCTGTCGTTTTGTTTTAGTTCATAAGGGGAGCTCATTAGAAGTACCCTTCACGCTTTTTCTTCTCCATTGAGCCAGAGCTATCATGGTCAATGGCGCGGCCCTGACGCTCAGAGGTCGTCGTTAGTAGCATTTCTTGAATGATTTCAGGCAGTGTTGTTGCTTCTGATTCTACCGCGCCAGTTAATGGGTAGCAGCCCAAGGTGCGGAAACGAACCATTTTCTCTTCAACCACTTCGCCTTCTTTTAACTCCATGCGCTCATCATCCACCATGATCAACATGCCATCACGCTCAACAACTGGGCGAGGGGCAGAAAGGTATAAGCCTGGAATTTCGATTTGCTCTAGGTAGATGTATTGCCAAATATCAAGCTCCGTCCAGTTGGACAGTGGGAAGACACGAATACTCTCGCCTTTGTTGACCTTGCCGTTATAGACATTCCAAAGCTCTGGACGCTGGCTTTTCGGGTCCCAGCGATGATGTTCATCACGGAAAGAGTAGACTCGCTCTTTGGCACGAGATTTTTCTTCATCACGACGAGCACCACCAAATGCAGCATCAAAACCATGCTTATCCAACGCTTGCTTTAGGCCTTGGGTTTTCATGATGTCTGTGTGCTGTGAGCTGCCATGAACAAAAGGGCTAATGTTCATCGCTAACCCTTCTGGGTTTTGGTGAACGATTAATTTCATCCCTAATTTTTCCGCCATATAGTCGCGGAATTGAATCATTTCTTTAAATTTCCATGTCGTATCAACATGCATTAATGGAAATGGAGGGATGCCGGGTGCGAACGCCTTTTTTGCAAGATGAAGCATTACCGAGGAGTCTTTACCCACCGAATAAAGCATCACTGGGTTATCAAATTCAGCCGCCACTTCACGCATAATGTGGATTGATTCGGCTTCTAGTTGTTTTAAGTGCGTCATACGCGCAGGAGAAAGTGTCATTCTTAGCTTCCTAGTTGATGTTCGGCTATAGGGTTATTTTAATATTGTTGCGTTATAAGTAAATAGACCAATAAGAACTTAAAATTATAAGTACATATAATTAAGCATAGTAAGCACGACCGTGCCATAAATAAGGCTGATTGGAAGCCCTATCCGTATAAAATCTTGTAGGCGGTAGTGACCCGCACTGTAAACCATTAAATTAGTCTGATAACCATAAGGGCTAATAAAGCTGGCACTTGCTCCAAATGCGACAACTAATAGTAAAATTTGAGGTTCAAGTTGCAGGCTATGTGCTAGTTCAAGAGCAATAGGGAACACGAGTGCCGCTGCTGCATTATTGGTGATGAGTTCAGTTAACAACCAAGTAATAATGTAGACGATAATTAAAGCCATCAGTGGAGAGAAATGGCTTTGATGCAATATTATCCAGTCTGTTAGAGGCAATAATGCCCCCGAGCTTTGCAGTGCTTTTGATAGCAATAGTGCCGATCCGATGATTAACCAAATGGATCTCGGTAAGCGCTGCATTATCTCATTGGCTGAAAGGCTCCCACTTATTAACAGTAGACCAAGAAAAATAACTAAGCTTTTAAATAGAGGAACGATGCCGATAGCTGCTAAGACTATGGCTCCGATAAACCCAAATACTGAGAGCTTTTCTTTGTATCCACTGAGTAATTGCTCTGTTTCTATATCGGACACTAAGTAAAAGTTCTTGTGTATATTACGGCGACTTTTAAAGTCATCACCCACAGCGAGTGTTAGATAGTCACCTACTCGTAGCGTAACATCACCTAATTTACCTGATAACGTTTCTCCATCGCGACGAATTCCTACGACCGCGGCATCAAATAGTGCTCGAAATCCAGCCCGTTTTAGGGTTCTGCCAATAAGAATGCTGTTGGGACGGATAATAACTTCGCTTAAGTTTGAAAGCGGTAACCCATTTTTACTCGCAAAGGAGACTAAACCATCAAATTGATTGAGGAGAGTGACTTTTTTTATATCGCCACTAAAAATCAGCCGATCATTTGATTCAATAATTTCGTGAGGTGCGACAGGAGTAATTAAGCGGCCATCTCGAAGAATTTCGACGAGAAACAGAGATTCCAAATTTCTTAACCCGTTTGCTTCGATGGTTTTATCAATTAAAGATGAGTTGGGTTGAACTTTAAAGTCGACGAAATAATCAGAAGCCGTTATTTGCTCTAGTTGATGATCTGGTAGCAAATGTGACAGTAGAAATAGTGTGAATCCACATACAATGACAACGACAGAACCCACTAACGTAAAGTCGAAAAACCCAAATGCAGGTAACCCAGCATCTATTACCATACTATTTACGATTAAATTGGTGGAGGTTCCTACTAACGTTAATGTACCGCCAAAAATAGCCGCATAGGACAACGGCAATAGCAGTTTGCTTGCTGGGTGATGACTGTTGTTTCTTAGTGGTGCGAGCATGGTGGAAACGACAGCGGTATTATTGAGTACTGAAGAGGCAAGGGCGGTGAAACTAAATAGGCGCAACCACGTGGATAGATAGCTAGGTCGAATTATAGCTCTGGCGAGGATACGAAGAAGTTTGGTTTTCTCAAGTGCAAGCGAGCACACCATTAATAGAATAAGAGTGAGCAATCCTTGGTTTGAAAAGGCAGAGATGAGTTGATCGCTTGTGGTGATGCCAAGGAGCAATAATACGAGAAGCAATCCACCAAACACACGTTCAGGGTATGCTTGAAAGCGAACAAGTCCCACGATAGTGGCGAGAAAAAGGACAAGGACTAAGTAAGAGTGATTCAACTGCATATCTCATTCATAAACTGTGCGACCAAATTGATTTAAGGATGTGCCTAAATAAGAATCATAGCGCATCAATAACGTAACTCTTAAGTATCAATGATTACAACTTATACTTTAACTTACTAAGGTATTCTTTATCGACAAAAGCTAATTTGTTTGGGGGAGATCGTAAATTGTCAGGAAGTGTTTGATAATTATATGGTTTAAAGTCTAATTATGATGACCTTTTCTAAAGGTTACCGTTATACTTTTGTATATCAATGGATTCGTTATGACACTAAAATCCATTGATAGCTTCAACTGCTCGGTAGTTTACAGATTCAATTAGAGTTCAATACCGATGTTGCTTGCTGCGGTATCTTTCAGTTCATCGCGAAGGTCTTTCATTAGGTCGACATCGCGAACTTCAGCGTCTTTCAATGGACGGTAAATGGCCCATTGAATGTCCCACTCTTCACACACCGCTTCATTATCTTTTTGATTGTTATCAGAGATTTCGATTCCTTCGCGCGCTTCTTCGACTTGGGCAACGGTACGAGCAGAAATTTGGCTAACCTTTTGGACCGATTCTATGAGTAAGTCTCTGTCGAGTAGGGAGTGAAGCAATGTTGATAAAGCTTCGCAAGAATCAATAGCTGGGTAGACAAGGAAAATATCAGTTTCCTCAGGGCTAGGGATTAAAGTTTCAAGTTTCTCTAACTGTTTCTCAAAGTTAATCTTTGCGGTTTTTACAGTCAGAATCTCCCAAACGGCATCAAGGATATTTCGATAAATTCTAGCTTCGGCATAGTGAGTTTGTTGACAAAACAGAACGTAATTAGGATACATGCGTTCACATAGACACGCCATAAAGGTAATCTGTTGCCAAGGTTCTAATTTCTCAAGGCGAATTTGGATTGGGTTTCTTAACATGGGCTCATTATCATGAAGTCTAAGGACTTGCGCAGTGTACTTTATTACCCCTGACTACCTCAAGGTGAGTTTGCCACTCTCATCAAGAGAATGTGTTGAGTGATTTAATGGAAAAGGAGAAGAGCATGAAAGGAATCAAAGATAAGTTCTACTTACTGACAGATGCCAATGAAGAGTATCAAACTGAACTTAAGCAATATGATTTACCGGGGTTGGAGCAAACCGACATTATGAATGAAGCAACGGTTGTGATTGCAGATCCCCCGTTGGCTGCATTGCACCTAGATAAATTTGATAAACTAGAATGGTTACAGTCCACTTATGCTGGTGTTGATAAATTGATGCTGCCTGAATTAAGGCAAGATTATACGTTAACAAATGTTAAAGGAGTCTTTGGGCCATTAATTGCAGAGTATGTTATTGGATATTTGATTCAGCACTATCGTCATTTTCAGCAGTATCGTGAGCACCAATCGCAACAGCAATGGTCACCAATGCCATATCAAAGTTTACAAGGTAAGCGTATGGTGATTTTAGGTACAGGAGTGATAGCTAAGCACTTAGCGAAAGTTGTTGCTCCGTTTGGTATTGATGCAATTGGTATTAACCGTTCTGGAATTCCGCCTAAGGACAATACATTTTCGGCTATTTATCATTTTTCAGAGTTAGAAATGGCATTGAAAAGTGCAGATATTGTGGTGAGTACGTTGCCTAATACTCCGGAGACGAAACACATGCTTAATCGTGAATTCTTTAGTTGGTGCGACAATGTTGTCCTGTTTAATGTTGGGAGAGGTGCCAACTTGGCTGAAGATTCATTAATTTCCGCTATAGATTCTGGTCAAGCGGGACACGCGTACCTTGATGTATTTGAGCAAGAACCATTGAATTCCCATCATCCATTTTGGCATCACCCAAACATTACCATTACACCACATATTGCAGCGTTGAGTTTTCCTCGTCATGTTATCAAAATATTTGCGACGAGCTATCAACGCTGGTCAATGGGACAAATGCCACAATTTGTCGTCGATTTTTCCAAAGGATATTAAAATGAGACTGAGAGATTATAGAGAAACTCTCAGCTTTATTGATTATCACACGGTGTATTTTGGAAGAAATTGCTCTAAATGTTATGAAAAAAACAGACTATTTCATTAATGATTTATTTTAGGCTCAGGTTTCGCCAAACTCATTGACACGTAAGATCTTTTCATTGATTAAGTTCTATTTGGTGTTAGTGGTATAAAAATGTGATATCTGCCTCATAATGTGGTGAAGTTTTAAATATTAAAGCAGATAAAAAGAGACAAACCTTTGCAACTCAGGGGCTTTATGATTTAGAGTAGTTCAAGTTCTAAAACTAACATATCTAAAGGGAAACCTAATGAACAAGACTCAGTTAATCGATTTTATCGCAGAAAAAGCAGATCTTTCAAAAGTACAAGCCAAAGCAGCGTTAGAAGCAACGCTAGGTGCTGTCGAAGGCGCTCTTAAAGAAGGTGACCAAGTTCAACTTATCGGTTTCGGTACTTTTAAAGTAAATCACCGTGCAGCTCGTACTGGCCGCAATCCTAAAACAGGTGAAGAAATTCAAATTTCAGCGGCTAATGTACCTGCTTTTGTAGCCGGTAAAGCGCTGAAAGAATCAGTAAACTAATCCAGTTTCTACGCCAAAGTTTGTCTTAATTTTGGCGTATTCCTGTTTATGAACAAACACATCTATTTTCTGCCTACACTACTCATCTCTACTGTCTTAATTGGTTGTTCTTCAAGCGATGGCCTTGAAAAACAATTGCGTACGTATACTGGCGGCAGCCGTATGGGTGATGCGACGAGTTTCTTTTGGTATACCGAAAACTTTTCATTGCCCTATGAAGGTTCTGATTACGTTACTTCAACCAATGACCAATGGTATCAAACTCATTATCGTTGGCTCGAGAGTAATGTGAGTGAAATCGTACGTGAAGGCAGTGTGATTGTAGATGATAAATTGGTACCGTTTTCTTTGAATCTACGTTTTAACTCGAAGGGCGAAGCCGTTTATCAGCAATATCGTGTCGATAGAAAAGTGAAACCGCTACAGGCGAATGCACTAAAGGCGTATTTGAAACAAGCGGAAGCCATTGCTGAAACAACAAAAGCTCAAAGAGGGTTGGCGTTAATTCAGGGGTATTGGGACGGAAAACAATTTGAAACCTGCTCTGGCGAGGAATACGACAAGCTCGAATTTAATAAAACCTTACCGAGTTTTGTGATCGATCGTTTAGCCAACGTAGATAATTATCTTGCATTTATGGGGTCGGTTAAAATTGGTGAAGCATACATTGAAGAATTATTAATGCTTGCTGATGATGGTCATGATTGTGTGAAGGCTTTCAAACCATAGATTTGTTATTCTAGGCAGAGAATATTCATAAAAACCGAGATAATTGATTATCTCGGTTTTTTCTTATCTGAATTAAACTTCTATTTCTCAGAATTTTCTCGAGCGATTGCACGGTAGCCAATGTCAGAGCGGTAGAAAACGCCATTCCAATCAATTTGTTTGGCGAGTTCATAGGCTTGTTGTTGAGCTTCTGAAACCGAGTTACCAAGAGCTGTAGCGCATAGAACACGTCCGCCATTAGTTACAACATTGCCATCTTTCTCAGCGGTTCCAGCGTGGAAAACTTTCTTCCCTTCAATCTCCTGAGTTGGGAGACCTGAAATGATATCGCCTTTCGCGTAGTCAGCAGGGTAGCCGCCAGCAGCAAGTACGATGCCGATTGATGCACGAGGATCCCATTTAGATTCAACTTGATCGAGCTTGCCTTCTAATGCTGCTTGGCATAGTTCAACCATATCCGATTGCATACGCATCATAATAGGTTGAGTTTCAGGATCACCAAATCGGCAGTTGTATTCAATCACTTTCGGCGTACCTTGAGCATCGATCATTAGTCCAGCATATAGGAAGCCTGTATATGGATTGCCTTCTGACGCCATACCTTCCACTGTTGGGTAGATAACTTCTTTCATTATGCGGTCGTGAATTTCTGGAGTCACGACTGGGGCTGGCGAATACGCACCCATACCACCAGTATTTGGTCCAGTGTCTTTATCACCCACTCGTTTATGATCTTGGCTGGTGGCCATCGGCAGTACATTTTTGCCATCGACCATGACAATAAAGCTCGCCTCTTCACCATCAAGGAACTCCTCGATAACAACTCGGCTTCCTGCTGAACCAAACGCATTGCCTGCAAGCATATCTTTAATGGCGTCTTCGGCTTCTTCTAGCGTCATCGCAACGATAACGCCTTTACCTGCCGCAAGCCCATCGGCTTTTACGACAATTGGCGCGCCTTGTTGACGAACATAAGCAAGTGCTGGCTCAATTTCGGTGAAATTCGCATATGAGCCAGTTGGTATGTTATGTCGAGCCAAGAAATCTTTAGTGAACGCTTTTGAACCTTCCAGTTGCGCAGCACCTTGAGTTGGGCCAAAAATCGCTAACCCTTGAGTTTGGAACGCATCAACCACGCCAATAACAAGAGGGGCTTCAGGGCCGACAATCGTCAGTTCAACATTCTCTTTGGCAAAAGCACTAAGGGCATCAATGTCTTCAACAGCGATATTAACGTTTTTCACTTTTGCTTCAAGAGCAGTACCTGCGTTACCAGGAGCAACAAAGATAGTCTCGACAGATGGGTTTTGAGCTACTTTCCACGCAAGAGCGTGCTCACGCCCACCTGAACCAATAATTAATACATTCATTTTTTAATTCCTTTCCGCATCGCCATTATTAAAACAGTCTTGCATTAGATTCTAAAAAGTCTCTATTCGTAGGAATAGAGACTATCAAATAATATTCATCGATTTACTAGAATTCGATAATGAATAAATTAGTGACGGAAGTGGCGCATTCCCGTAAAGATCATTGCCATACCGTGTTCATCAGCAGCAGCAACAACTTCATCATCACGCATCGAACCACCCGGTTGAATCACACACTTAATTCCTGCTTCAGCAGCGGCATCAATACCGTCACGGAATGGGAAGAAGGCATCAGATGCCATGACGCTACCTGCAACTTCTAGGTTTTCGTCTGCAGCTTTAATGCCCGCAATTTTTGCAGAATAAACACGGCTCATTTGGCCTGCACCAACACCGATTGTCATATCGCCTTTCGCGTAAACAATCGCATTTGATTTCACGTATTTTGCTACTTTCCAGCAGAATAGCGCATCTTTTAATTCTTCTTCAGTTGGCTGACGTTTTGAAACCACTTTAAGGTCATCAAGTGAAACCATGCCTTGATCGCGATCTTGAACCAGTAAGCCACCGTTAACACGTTTAACTTCAAAACCAGTCGTTTTCGCTGACCATTCACCACATTCTAGTAGGCGCACATTTTTCTTCGCAGCAACAACAGCAATTGCTTCAGCTGAAATCTTAGGCGCGATAATCACTTCAACGAATTGACGATCAACAATAGCTTGCGCTGTCGCGGCATCTAACTCTTGGTTGAAAGCAATAATGCCACCAAATGCAGAAGTTGGGTCGGTTTGATAGGCGCGGTTGTAGGCTTCTAGAATATCTTTCCCAAGTGCAACACCACATGGGTTTGCGTGCTTAACAATCACACATGCCGGCTCAGCAAACTCTTTAACACACTCTAGCGCGGCATCGGTATCTGCGATGTTGTTGTAAGAAAGCGCTTTGCCTTGAATTTGAGTTGCCGTAGAAACTGACGCTTCTTCTGGGTTGCCTTCAACATAAAAAGCAGCCGCTTGGTGGCTGTTTTCGCCGTAGCGCATATCTTGCTTTTTCTCGAACTGCATATTGAATGTGCGTGGGAATTTACTCTCTTCGTCACCTTCTTTGTTGTCCCCGTAAGAAGGAACTTTAGTGCCGAAGTAGTTTGCAATCATGCCATCGTAAGCAGCAGTGTGTTCGAATGCTGCAATCGCTAAATCAAAACGAGTTTCAAGTGTTAACGATTTTTCGTTACTGTCCATTTCAGCAATAACACGGTCGTAATCACTTGCATTAACCACAATCGCAACATCTTTATGGTTTTTCGCCGCAGAGCGAACCATGGTTGGGCCACCAATATCGATGTTTTCAACCGCATCCGCTAACGTGCAGCCTTCTTTTGCGACTGTTTCTGCGAATGGATAAAGGTTAACCACCACAATATCAATTGGGCTAATGTCGTGTTCAGCCATTACTGCATCATCTTGGCCGCGACGACCTAATACACCACCGTGAACTTTTGGATGAAGAGTCTTAACTCGACCATCCATCATTTCTGGAAAGCCAGTGTAGTCAGATACTTCAGTAACAGCGATGCCTTGCTGCGCGAGTAAACTAGCGGTACCGCCAGTTGATAGGATATCTACACCACGGTCAGCAAGTGATTTTGCAAACTCAACGATTCCTGTTTTGTCTGATACGCTGATAAGAGCGCGACGAATTGGACGTGCATTCATGCTTCCATTTTCCTCAAATTCACGGAGTTAAAGTAACTGGGTTTTTCGAAAATTTTGTGGCGCGTATTTTAACGAATTTATCTTTAAAAAGCTCGCGCAATCGTTTGGCATTGGTAAAAAAATACAAAATGGACTGAAATACAGAAATTTTATGGTGGAAATATTGAGAGCGGGCTCTCTTCGAATAGGTATGCAAGGTAATAAAAAGAACTGAGAAACGAGTACTGCCGGAGTAGCTTGGTTGGCTTATAAGTTCAGTACAATTCAAGACTCCGGCGAAAGTAAGGAAAGCTTAGTTATATACTCTTGCCACTCGTGCTTTTGAGGTTAATGTATAACCTTCAGTAGCCGCAGGAATAAAGACCGATTGACCTTTCTCAATGGTAATCGTTTCACCGTTAGTGTGCTCTAGTGTTGCGCTATCATCGATGGCAAAAATAATTTCAGCGCTCGTTACTTTGATGTGTGTTTGGCTTGCGGTCGGATAAATAGAAAACCGGAAGTCATCAACAGGAATAGGGTAGTTGAATTCGCCTTGATCTTCGATGGCATCAACCAGCAAGGTAGACGCAGGTTTAGCGGCAAACGAGGTGCATTTTGACAGCTCTTCAATATCAATGTGTTTTGGCGTTAAACCAGCACGTAAGACATTATCAGAACTTGCCATTACTTCTAATCCAGTGCCTCTTAAATACGCATGAGGAGTACGCGCATCCAAATACATTGCTTCCCCAGGTTGAAGGGTAATGTAATGCAGCATCATCGGGGCAAATAAGCCAATATCTCCAGGGTATTGCTGAGATAAATCAAGCAGAAGTGCGGGTAAACGTTCGTTACGATTGTTTGTCGCGTACGTTAATAACTCACTGATAGCTTGAGTTTTGTCTTCACCATTTAGGGACAATAGTGAAACAAAGAAATCTTTGAGGCCTGTTTCGGCTTGGTTATTTTTGAATGCTTCGAACAACGGTTTAATGCTAGTAAGATCGGCTGCATCAAAATTAGCAATAATGTCTGCGTATTCACGGAAGCCATTTAGCGCGTCATACTGAGTCAATGCATAAACTAATTCAGGTTTATGGTTGGGATCTTTATAGTTACGATTTGCTGCTCCAAATTCAATACCAAGCTCATTCTCGCGAGCATAGCCGATTTCAGCTTCTGTTTTACTTGGGTGAACTTGAATAGATAGCGCACTATTTGCGGCGAGTACTTTAAATAGAAAAGGGAGCTCATCGAAGCGTTCAGCACTTGCAGAGGAAAGAAAGTGAGACCGATTTTCAGCGATTAGTGCGCTTAACAATTGCTTGCCTTCATCAACAAATACTTTGGAGCATCCTCCGGGGTGCGCACCCATCCAGATTTCCGCTTGAGGCTCATTCTTTGGGTTTGGTTGATCGAACAAACGAGCGATAGAATCTACGCTTCCCCATGCGTAGTTCTGGATAACATTATCCATCAAATAAAAACAGGGAGTGACCTTAGTATTCATATACGTCTCTAAGAAATTTATAAAATTTTTAATCTACGTATAAGGTTAGCTTAATTTGGACATTAGGTTAATGATATTACGACTAGTTTTTCAATGAAGGGTAACGATTGTGGCGTATATTCTCAATTTCGACATTACTAACTGGTTGATATTAAAAGAGACAAGACTATTAGTCTTGTCTCTTTTAATATCACGTATGGATAGACAAAAATTTAGGAAGCTTTAAACACACTAAAACTGTCATTTAATGTTGTACTGTCTTTCAATAATTGTTGGCTAGTTTTAGTCAGAGCCTGGACATCTTGGGCGGTTTGTTCGGAATGAGTTGCGAATTGATTGACGTTTCGGCTAATTTCATCTGATGCTTCTGTCTGTTGATTTGAAGCTGCCGCTATATGTTCATTCATACTCAGGATTTCATTAATTTGTTGATTAATGTCCTCTAATACCTGGCGTGCACTTTCCGCTTGCTCGAGGGTTAAGTTCGATTGTTGTTTGGTTTGATTCATCGAATTCGATAGGTTTTTCGCTCTGGCTTGCAAGCTGGTGACGATCTCTTCGATTTCATCTGTACTCTTTTGGGTGCGAGTCGCTAACGTTCGAACTTCATCTGCGACAACGGCAAAGCCTCTACCTTGCTCACCGGCACGTGCTGCTTCGATAGCCGCATTGAGTGCGAGGAGGTTTGTTTGCTCTGCGACACCTCTAATGACTTCAAGTACTGAGCCAACATTGTCTGCCTCTGCGGCAAGTTTATGGCTATTTTCTTCGGTTTCCGAAAGGGCTTGAGAGAGAGAGGACATGTAATCAGACGCATTCGATATTGATAGCTGGCCTTGTTCACTATTTACTCTTGCTGATTGAGCTGCACTTGCCGCTTGTTGGGCCGAATGAGCAACTTCTTGGTTATTGGATTGTAACTCTGTCATAGCGGCTGCTACTGAACTTACAGAGCTTTGTTGATCGGTTGCTTGCTTTCCGGTTTGCTCTGCGATTGAGTTGAGAGTTTGCACTGAACTTGAAATGCTTTGAGAAATTGGAGATATGTGTTGGATAGAATGCTGAATTTTATCTGTGAACAGATTAAATGAATTTGCAATATGGGTAAATTCATCGTTTCCTTCTACAAGAAGCTTCTGCGATAAATCACCTTCTCCTTCAGCAATATCTTCTAATGCTCTCTGTGTTGATCCACAAGGAGAGGTAATACTGCGGCCAATAATGGTTGAAAGCAGAATCAACACAACGACAATACCTCCCAATAATATTGCCATTGATTTTATTTCTTTCGCGACAAGGGCGTTTACATCATCAACATAGACTCCGGTCCCTATAACCCATCCCCAAGGCTTAAATAATTTAATATAGGAAATCTTTTCGACATCAACTTCTGAACCCGGCTTTGGCCACATGTAATTAACAAAGCCACCTCCTTGAGACTTCGCAAGGTCTACCATTTCTATAAAGAGTGCTTTTCCAGTTGGATCTTCTACACCACCAACATTTTTACCGTTTAGAGCAGGTTTTATTGGGTGCATGACCATAGTTGGAGTGAGATCATTGATCCAAAAGTAGTCGTTTTCTTCGTAGCGAAGCTTGTTAATCGCATTCTTAGCTTCGGTTTGAGCCTGCTCTAAACTCAACTTTCCTTCATCATGTTGTCGGTGAAAATAGTCGAGAACTCCATGAGAAACTTCAATGATGTGACGAGTTTTGACTTCCTTATCGACCATCAGATCATGTCTGTAGTCCTGGATTACTTTCGCAAAAGGGAGCGATACCATGATTATGGTCGCAATCAATAATAGATATAGGCGAGTACGAATTTTGGTGTGACGTAAGCTAGGCATCTTCATGATCGATCCTCAACACGATGACTTTTTTGTTTAGTGAATAAGATAAGTAATAGCAGATTCCCGGTGAGGTCGATGAATAAATGCTCAGTTAACAATGCTGTTACATTTATAAATTGGAAAAGTTTGAATTAGATCTTGTTTTGTATGTTTTTTGCCCAGATTAGCGATGTGAATGCACGAAAAGACCGTACTCATTAAAAAAATATTAGCGATGAGCAATTTTGTTTACAGTTTTGAAGCTGTGAGTTAGGTGAGGAAATGGAATGAATCTTTACTCTCCTAAAATAAAGCTGAGTTGCACTTTTTCGGTTGTTTTGTTCATTTTTTACCCACTAATTTGCCTTTTTTGCTCTTAAAGGAAGCAAGTTGATTTTTTTGTGCACTATTTGACGTAATTAAATTCCAAGGTTCTTCAGCAGGAGCTCAGTACGGTATTTCTTACTTTAAAGTGGGCGACAATACGAGTACTTCTCCTACTGCTGTAAATGGTTACGTAGGGTATAAAGCTGATACGTTTGCGGTATACGCAGGTTTAGAAGAGCGTAGTACTGATTACTCAGTTGTATCACTGTCTGGTAACGCAAGTTTCGGTGCTGTTACTGTTGGTGCTAACGCTTGGATCAATGACCAAGACGGCGGTGATGAAACAACTGGTATCTATGCAAGTGCTGGCTTTGCAGTGAGCGATGCTCTAACTCTTTCTGCTGGTTACGTAACCAAAACAACTGAAGCTAACACTGGTGCTGAAACCGATTACGATGCAATCAACGTTGCAGCAAGCTATGACGTATCTGATGTTGTTACTGTTCAAGGTGACATTAAAGACGACGGTGACAGAACTGATGTCTTCCTAGTTGCATACTACGACTTTTAATTAAACGTTTTAAACAACTCACTGCCTTGAGTTAAAACGTTAAATTGAAGCTAGAGCACCATCTCAGTATGCTGGGATGGTGCTTTTTTATTGTCCAAATTAAGATAGTAGTGTATTTAGTCTGTGTTTCTTCGACTACTTATTTATTGGCTTGCTGTGCTTTCTTATCCGCTTTAGCCTGGCGCCGTTCTTCAATTAACTCTTTTATCTCGCCACCAATATGAGATTCCCCTCGTTGTTCTGCTAGCGCTATCTGACGCTGACGCTCGATATATCGATTTCGCTGTTCATCGGTCACTTTGTCGTGACATCGGTGACAACTTACACCTTTAATATAATGTTCGCTCTTTTTCTCTTCTTCCGTAATTGGAAATCGGCAAGCATAGCATTGGTCGTATTGGCCTTGTTCTAGTTCATGGTTGACCGCGACTCGTCCATCAAATACGAAGCATTCACCTTCCCACATTGTCTCGGTACTCGGAACGTCTTCTAGGTATTTCAATATGCCACCCTCAAGATGGTATACCTCATCAAAGCCTTGCTCTTTTAGGTAGGCTGTCGACTTTTCACAGCGAATACCACCGGTACAAAACATCGCAACCTTCTTGTGTTCGTCTTTATTTAGGTTTTCTTCGACGTATTTCGGAAACTCTTGGAATGTCTCAGTATTTGGGTTGATGGCATTTTTGAACGTTCCTATTTCAATCTCATAATCATTACGAGTATCGATGACTAGGACGTCCGGATCGGAAATAAGGTCATTCCAATCTTTTGGTTTCACGTATGTTCCTACGACTTGATTAGGATCGATTCCTTCCACACCCATTGTGACAATTTCTTTTTTCAGTTTCACTTTAGTTCGGTGAAATGGATTCTCATTATTATAGGATTCTTTATGGGAAATATTGTCTAGTCCTGGCTGTGCGTTTAGAAACTTAAGCACAGCATCAATGCCACTTTGAGGGCCTGCGATTGTTCCGTTAATCCCTTCAGAGGCCAGGAGCAGGGTTCCTTTAACTTCGACACTGATCATTTTCTCAATAAGGGGGGCACGTAACGCCTCAAATGTTTCTAAGTGAACAAATTTGTATAGTGCACAAACCGTAATGGTATTGCTGTTTTGGGAAGAATTCATGTTGTCTCCATTGAGCGAGCTGGAACGTAAATCCAGTGCTGTAGATTGATAAGTAATGGGAATAGTGCGACGGATCATTATGGCAAATGTGTCCAGAATGTACAGGGGTATTACGTGCTACATGAAGTGCGGAGGTATTCGTGATTAAAGAAAAAAGCCAAGTAATTGTTTACTTGGCTTTTTTAATTCAATAGTTAAAAAACGGCTTTCTAGTTCATGCCGTATTTTTTTAATTTCTTACGTAGCGTACCACGGTTAATACCCATCATGTTTGCCGCTTTGGTTTGGTTACCACGAGTGTACTGCATGATCATATCGAGTAATGGTTGTTCTACTTCTGCGAGAACTAATTCGTATAGCTCAGTTACTTCTTGGCCATTTAATTGCGCAAGGTAGTTTTTAAGAGATGCTTTAACGGAGTCACGCAATGGTTTTTGAGTGACTTGGTCTTGTGAAGTTACGGTAGTTACGGTTAAAGCTTCTGAAGTCAGATTTTGTTCGAACATATTCGGGCTAGCTCTTCTCTTAATTGTATGATGCAATGTTATCAAAATACCCATTCAAGGCGTCAAGTTGCAGCGGGGCTGCTTCTATAGCATTGAAGGTTCTGCGAAATTCACTTGCTTCTTCATGTTCTTTTAGATACCACCCAACGTGCTTACGCGCTATACGGGGGCCTAGGTACTCGCCATAGAAATGGTGGAGTGCCTGAACATGACCAAGTAGTATATCTTTTACTTTTTCATTTGGAAGTTGCGGCATTTTTGTACCGTTTTCCAAATAGTATTGGATTTCCTGAAAAATCCACGGTCGTCCTTGAGCAGGGCGGCCAATCATCAATGCGTCTGCACCAGTGTATTCCAGTACATATTTTGCCTTCTCGGGACTATCAATATCACCATTGGCAATAATCGGTATCGAGACGGCTTGTTTAACCGCTTTAATGTAGTCGTATTCTGCTTTACCTTTGTACATGCATGCTTTTGTTCTTCCATGAAGAGCAAGAGCTTGTATGCCACAATCTTCGGCGATATGAGCAATATGAACACAGTTCTTATTGTTAGTATCCCAGCCGGTACGAGTCTTTAATGTTACTGGAACATCAACCGCATTTACTACCGACGTTAGAATTGACCGAATCAATTCTGGATGCTGGAGTAAGGCGGAGCCCGCAAGCTTCTTATTCACTTTCTTAGCAGGACAACCCATATTGATGTCGATGATTTGCGCACCGTTCTCAACACTGAATTGTGCCGCTTCAGCCATTAATTGTGGGTCAGAACCTGCGATTTGCACCGAACGAATACCGGATTCGCCTTGATGCACCATTCGCTGTTTTGATTTCGAGGTTTTCCACGTTGCAGGGTTGGAAGACATCATTTCACTGACGGCCATCCCTGCACCATATTGAAGACATAACTCGCGAAATGGTCTATCTGTTACGCCCGCCATTGGGGCAACGATAAGATTATTCTTAAGTTGGTAGTTTCCTATCTTCAAAATACCTACACAGATCATTAATGGTAAGGGCGCGCATTTTACGCATTTTTTTAGGAGCTGAAAAGCCTAATATTTAACCATTTAACAATTGTTTTTGTAAATTGTCTATATTTCAATCAATTAAGTTAAAAATAGTCTTCTTCTATTGTTTATGACCTGAAATTCGACACCATTCTTGCTTCTCTATGATCGGATCCAATTTCAATTGGTCTTGATAGTAGGTCGCAACGTCATTCGCTTGGGTATCGAGAACACCAGACATCGCAAGATAACCTTGTGGTTTCATTAACCCTTTAATAACACCGGAAAGTTCACGTAGAGGGCCTGCAAGGATATTTGCCACTACAACATCGGCAAGTAAGCCTTCTGGCTGATCTTGTGGAAGATAAAGCTCAAGTTGGTCTTCGACACCGTTTCGCTGAGCATTATCTCGTGATGCTATTAGTGCTTGAGGATCGATGTCGATGCCAATGACTTTCGCTGCACCAAGTTTGATTGCCGCAATTGCGAGAATACCGGAGCCACAACCGAAATCGATGACGGTTTTTCCATTTAGATCTAAGCCATCGAGCCACTCAAGACAGAGTGCTGTTGTTGGGTGTGTTCCTGTTCCGAATGCTAAGCCGGGATCAAGCATAACATTCACTGCTTCAGGGTGAGGGATTTCACGCCAGCTTGGGCACACCCAGAGGCGTTCACCAAATTGCATCGGATGGAAGTTATCCATCCACTCACGTTCCCAATCCTTATCTTCTATTTGCTCTACTTTATAAGCAAAGTCTGCCGTAAGCATCTTACTGGTTTTTATCTGGTTGATAATCGAATTGGTATCGCTATCTGCATCGTAAAGCGCAAGTATGTCCGTGTCGCCCCATAAGCGAGTTTCACCGGGAAGTGGCTCAAAGACAGGCGTATCCTTGGCATCTAGAAAGGTAATGGACAATGCTCCAGTCTCTTCCATTAGCATGTCGCCTATTTGTTCGGAGTTGTCATTTGTGGCGTTGAGTTTGATTTGAATCCAAGGCATAGCTGTTAATCTTGTTCTGGGGTTGAATGGGCGAAAGTGTATCAGATATTGATGTGCTTTTGTGATTATCCCTTTTTGATTTTGGATGAAAAACAAACAAAAAAGCTCACCGAAGTGAGCTTTTATTAACAACTTTCTACTTATTGGAGACCGAGTTTCTTCTCTAGATAGTGGATATTCGCTCCACCATGTTGGAAGTTTTCATCAGCCATGATGACTTGTTGAAGTGGAATATTGGTTTTAATGCCTTCAATAATAAGTTCGTTGAGTGCATTTTTCATTCGAGCTATCGCCACATCGCGGTTTTCACCGTAACAGATTAGCTTACCAACCATTGAGTCATAATAAGGTGGTACAGTGTAATCGGTGTAGATATGAGAATCCCAACGAACCCCTAAGCCACCAGGAGTATGGAAGCGTTCAACTTTACCTGGAGAAGGTAGGAAGCTAACCGGGTCTTCTGCGTTGATTCGACATTCGATTGCATGCCCACTGATTTTAATGTCATCTTGAGTAAATGATAACGGTTGACCAGCGGCAATGCGAAGTTGCTCTTTGATCAGATCGACACCAGTGACCATTTCAGTGACTGGGTGCTCAACTTGAATACGAGTATTCATTTCGATGAAATAGAATTCGCCATTTTCATAGAGGAATTCAAATGTACCAGCACCACGGTAACCAATTTCGATACACGCACGAGTACAACGCTCACCGATAAATCTGCGCATTTCAGCAGTAATTCCCGGAGCTGGAGCCTCTTCGACTACCTTTTGGTGACGACGTTGCATTGAGCAATCACGCTCACCTAGATGGATTGCACCACCCTGACCATCAGCAATAACTTGAACTTCAACGTGACGAGGGTTTTCAAGGTATTTTTCCATGTAAACAATGTCGTTGTTAAACGCAGCTTTTGCTTCTGTTTTTGTCATCTGAATAGATTGAATGAGCTCAGCTTCACCACGTACCACTCGCATACCACGACCACCACCGCCGCCAGAAGCTTTGATGATAACTGGATAGCCAATACGTTTAGCAATAGCTTTATTTTTTGCGTCATTGGTTTCTAGTGGACCATCTGAACCTGGAACGCATGGAACGCCAGCTTTCTTCATTGAGTTGATCGCGGAAACTTTGTCGCCCATTAAGCGAATTGTTTCTGCTTTCGGTCCAACAAAAATAAACCCAGACTTCTCTACCATTTCAGCAAAATCGGCATTTTCTGAAAGGAAGCCATATCCAGGGTGAATCGCGACCGCACCGGTGATTTCAGCCGCAGAAATAATCCGTGGGATATTTAGGTAACTTTCCATACTTGATGCTGGACCGATACACATGGCTTCATCAGCTAAAAGAACGTGTTTTAAATCACGATCGGCAGTTGAGTGTACTGCAACGGTTTTAATTCCGAGTTCTTTACACGCGCGAAGTACCCTAAGGGCAATTTCACCTCGGTTGGCAATAACTATCTTATCTAGCATTTTGAGCGCCTCGATTATTCGATTACAACAAGTGGTTGGTCGAATTCAACTGGTTGGCCATCTTCAACAAGGATGGCTTTAATAACACCTGATTTATCGGCTTCAATTTGGTTCATCATTTTCATTGCTTCAACGATACATAGTGCGTCGCCAACATTGACGCTTTGGCCAACAGTAACAAATGCTTTCGATTCAGGGCTTGGTGCACTGTAGAAAGTTCCGACCATCGGAGAAAGAACTTGATGTCCGGCCTCAACCGCTGGAGCTGCTTCTTCTGTGGCTACTGGAGCCGCTGATGGAGCGCTAACCGCAGGAGCTGCTACTGATGGTGCTGCCATTGCTGGAGCTTGAGAGTAGACAGGAGCATTTCCATACCGGCTGATTTTTACTGACTCTTCGCCTTCGGAAATTTCTAGCTCAGCGATGCCTGATTCTTCAACTAATTCGATTAGCTTTTTAATTTTACGAATATCCATTGTATTTTCTCTTTTATCTTGTGAATAAGACAACTCTCATTTAAGAGCTGCAGAGTGATTGATTACTGATTCTGCAAGTGATTAATCGCTGCAGACAGTGCGAATTGGTAGCCTTGTGCGCCTAACCCACAAATCACACCTTGTGCCTTATCAGACAAGTAGGAGTGATGACGGAAGGCTTCACGGGCATGAACATTTGAAAGATGAACTTCAATAAATGGAATCGCGACCCCGAGCAATGCATCACGAAGCGCCACACTAGTGTGTGTAAAAGCCGCTGGGTTAATGATGATAAAATCCACTTTATCGTAAGCATTATGGATGGCTTCAAGAAGTTCATATTCACGATTGGATTGAAGATGATCTAACTCAACATTAGCCGAAGCTGCTTGCTCTGTTAATGTGGTAACAATATCAGCTAAGGTATTGGAACCATAATGTGCGGGCTCGCGTAAGCCGAGCAAGTTGAGATTAGGGCCATTAAGTACAAGAATTCGAAATTTTGCAGTCATTTTGCCGATATCTTCTATCATCGTGAGGGAATTCTAGATAATCCCATATTTTTAAACGTTTCACACAGGAAAATTTGTAAATTTTATGTACAAAACAAAGAATTAATGGAGATTATAGCTAATTAGCAACATTTAGCAGCAATTTACTGGTCTTATCACCTAGTTTAGTGGTTGTTTTACTCTAATTTTACGCGACCGTAAGCCTACGTGTTTTGACTCAATATGAAGCCAGACAAGGCTTAGCAAATGATTAACGCCGCTTAGTTATGATCTATCTTAGAATATATGACTGATTAGTGGCAGCGATGTTCCTGTCTATCAATCTTTTTTGACATAATGTCACAAAAAAAGCCACCGCGAGGGTGGCTAAAGACCATGTGGAACTAAGGACATGTTGAACCATGGGTAAAACGAATTAGAGCGCTTCTTTTTCTGCAATCAGTTTTTCTACTACGCTTGGGTCTGCCAATGTTGAGGTGTCCCCAAGGTTACTGGTATCGCCCGTGGCAATTTTACGTAAGATACGACGCATAATTTTACCTGAGCGTGTTTTAGGTAACGCATCCGTCCAGTGCAGAACATCCGGTGTTGCGATAGGGCCAATTTCTTTTCTTACCCAATCTTTCACTTCTTTATGCAACTCTGCATTTGGATAAACACCATCATTGAGCGTAATGTAAGCATAAATAGCTTGGCCTTTGATGTCGTGTGGAACACCAACGACAGCGGCTTCGGCAATTTTGTCGAATGATACTAATGCCGATTCAATTTCGGCTGTGCCCATTCGGTGACCAGAGACATTAAGCACGTCATCTACACGACCGGTGATCCAGTAATACCCATCTTCGTCACGGCGAGCACCATCACTGGTAAAGTACATACCTTGGAAAGTAGAGAAGTAGGTTTGCTCAAAACGCTCGTGATCGCCGTAGATGGTACGCATCTGACCTGGCCATGAATCGAGAATAACTAAGTTGCCTTCGGTCGCACCTTCAACAATATTCCCCATGTTATCGACAAGAGCCGGTTGAACACCAAAGAATGGGCGGCTTGCTGAACCCGGTTTAAGATCCGTCGCACCTGGAAGTGGTGTGATCAAGATACCACCAGTTTCTGTCTGCCACCATGTATCAACGATTGGGGATTTCTCGTTACCAATTGTGCGGTAATACCATTCCCACGCTTCTGGGTTGATAGGTTCACCGACCGAACCCATAATACGCAAACTTGTACGTTTCGTACCTTTGACGGCTTCATCGCCTTTTGCCATCAATGCACGAATAGCGGTTGGGGCGGTATATAAGATCGATACATTATGTTTATCGACCACTTCAGACATACGACTAGTGGAAGGATAATTAGGAACACCTTCGAATAAGATGGTTTTAGCACCATTCGCTAGTGGACCGTAGACTAAATAGGTGTGGCCAGTGATCCAACCAACGTCAGCAGTACACCAAAAGGTATCAGAATGCTGGTAATCAAAGACATATTTAAAGGTCATTGCGGCATAGACGAGATAGCCGCCGGTTGTGTGGAGAACACCTTTAGGTTTACCCGTTGATCCCGAAGTATAAAGAATGAACAATGGATCTTCTGCTTTCATTTCTTCTGGTGGGCAGTGGTCTGATACATTCGCTGCAGCTTCGTGCCACCATACGTCGCGGTGTGAATGCCACTCAACTTGACCACCTGTACGTTGATAAACCACCACTTTTTTAATCGAGCTTGTTTCAGGATTAGTTAATGCTTCATCGACATTTTTTTTCAATGGAACTGGACGACCGCCACGGACACCTTCATCTGCGGTAACGACTAGCTTGGCATTGGAATCAATAATACGACCAGCTAAGGCTTCAGGAGAGAACCCACCAAATACCACCGTATGTACTGCACCAATTCGAGTACAGGCTAACATTGCAACAGCTGCTTCTGGAACCATAGGCATGTACAAACAGACGACATCACCTTTGTGAACACCTTGCTCTTTAAGCACATTAGAGAAACGACAAACTTCTTGATAGAGTTGGTTAAAAGTGAGGGTTTTATCGTCGTTTGGATCGTCACCTTCCCAGATAATAGCAACTTCATCGCCACGCTCTTTTAGATGACGGTCAATACAGTTTTCAGACACATTCAATGTGCCGTCTTCAAACCAACGAATATCCACATGCCCCGTATCAAATGAGGTACTTTTAACTTTGGTAAACGGTTTAATCCAATTGACAATTTTACCTTGCTCTGCCCAAAAACCTTCAGGATCTGTAATCGACTGCTGGTACATGGATAAGTAAGTGTCGTTATCCGCATGTGTTGTCTCTTTAATGTTATCTTTTACCGGATAAATATTAACGTCACTCATGGCTGTTCTCCTTTTGAAAGCGGCAATTTCCTGAAGATTAATTATTGTGTTGAGCGAATCAGGATATTGAATAGCTATCACTTTTGTCCAAATCCCTCATTTCCTCAATTAGACTTTCGGATAAGTGATTCCATTCACACAAAATAATGGGATGTAATTGACTGTTTTAGAAGTTAAAGCCATGAACTGCAGTATTAAAAAAATATGGGTTATTTTGAGATAAACGGAGGAAGATCACCATTAGTAAGGCGAATATAGATAAGTGCGGCAGCAATGGCATCTTGAAGTGCATCATGCTTATCCTGTTGTGGTAAGTCGAGATGATGGCATATGGCGTCTAAGCTAAGGTCGAAGTAGGCATTTGGCAACTGCTTCTCTAACTGATCGTGATAGATCTGACTGACTTCGACGAGGCGGTTGGGTAGGGGAAATCCAAGCTGTTTTCGACAAGCAATATCGAGAATCGTTTTATCGTAACGAATGTGGTATCCAACTAACGTTCTATTACCAATAAAATCAATGAGTTTTATGAGTGCTTCTTTTTCTGTTAGACCATTGGCTAAGTCGCTGTGTCGAATTTTATGAATTCTGACGGATTGAGAGTCTAGAGACTGTGGTGCTCTTAGGCGAACTTCAAACGGATCACTGGTAATAATTCGATTTCCAATGATTTTCGTTGCGGCAATCGACACTAATTCGGCTCGTTTGGGATCGAGGCTTGTCGTTTCGCAATCGAGTGAGACAAACTCTTCCTTACTCGGCTTAGTGAATAAGAATTGATAAGGTGAACCTTTCAGTTTGTGATGCCAATAGCGGCGAAGTAACCAGTTCATTGTTGTGTGCTCTTATTGGCGAATTTGATAATGGTAAGCGAGCCACTGCTTAAATTTCTTAACGATGTGTAGGCTATGTCGCAATAGGTCCCGTTCTGTTCTATCTAGCTTGGATAGGTTTAAATTATTCCCCGTATCGTTTTGTTGTAATTGTTGGGCCAACCGTAATTTGAAGAAGTGTTTAAGAGCTTCGCTTAAGTTATCACTGGTTTCTTTCTCAAGTACTTTTTCATCAACTAGTGCTTCTAGACGCTCAAATGTGTTGGTTGCTGAGATTTTGTAATCAAGGCTAAGCGCTCGCACGCCATGAACAATCGGAAAAATCCCTCCTTGTTTTATATCGATACCAGATTTAGAGGACTTCACGTTGCCAAAAAGCGTTAATGGGAGTGAAAAATTAAGAGCTGGTTTGGTGAATTCTGCAATTAGTAATTCTTTTCCAGCCATCATGTCACTCAAATATTCTTTGACGGGACTGAGGAGTTGCTTATTGCCCGCGACTGCGTGAGCATCACTGAAAATAGACAGTTTCATCGTCCGTTCTGCATCGGCTTTATTCGCCCAGCGGTTTAGCGTCTGTTTCCATTCGGTTTGTGAGCGAACCCATTGAGGGTTATTGACCATGACTTTTCCAGTACAGAGTGGATAGCCCAGTTTGAGTAGGGTATGAATGAGTTCGTCTAATTCACTATGGTTTTCCTGCCATTGGAAGCCATCTTGAAGGATGAGAGCATTGTCCTGATCGGTTTTTAGAATTTGCTCTCCACGCCCCTCTGAACCCAATACAACTAAGCAACATTGATCGTGCAAAGAAGGTGGAATGACGAGACAGAAAGCCTTCTCAATAATCTGTTCATTTACAGCGGAAATAAGCTGCATAATAAAGCGTGTACGAATGCCATTGGTTATTAAACTGTTGACCAACTGACGTTGCCGGTTCGATGCGATGACGAGTTCTTCTACCGAGGCTGCTCGTGCAATACTTAAGCTGAGAACATGAGAATGAGTAGAAAATGCACTGAGAATCTGTGTCATATCGAGCATGCCAATAGCCTCATTGCCATCACATACCATTAAGCGCTTCACTCGGCGTCGGGTCATCATCACCATGGCATTAAACAGAAAATCACCATGATTCACATGCATAACTGGAAACGTTGCTACGTCACCGACGGGGGTATCGAGATTATATCCTTCAAGCATAACGGAATGAAGTAAATTGGTACGAGTCACGATAGCATACGGATGTTCAGCAGGGTGCTGTTGCAAACGAGGATCTGTTTCGTCTAGATGCACCAAAGCGGCATCGATTTTTTTCTCTTTGAGTTCTTTGGTGACAAGGTTTATAGGCTGATTTGGCGAAATGATCAGCGGCGGATGAAAAATATGATTGTCGACTTTTGTTAAGATAAACTCCGCTAAATTTTGTTGTTGCTTCGCCGCTTCAATAAGTGCTTGTCGCTTCGCGAGGTTATTATCAAAGTAGGCCGCAAATTCTCCGTTTTTATTGTAGAGTTCAAGAAACGTTTCTTTAGGCAGTAGATAGCTTAGGGTATCTTCTAAGGCGACATACTTATGCTTTACCTGCCCGCTAAAAATGGAACGTACATCGAACATGTCCTCATTGCCGTAGTGAGCAAAGATTTCATTGTTGTCTGCGCTGCGTTCCTCCACCACACCTTTAATTAAGATATGCAGTATTTGATTGTTTTCACCACAGTTTAATAGAGTATCGGTACTGCGGTAATAGGCAACATCGAGTGATGAACGTAGGAGCTTTTGCTCGACGACTGTTAATCGATCGAACGGTGGTAAATCCATATTGAATTTATCAGGCATAGCGGATTGTCCAGATAAAGTTGCACTCTCTTCAGTGTGGCAATTTCTATATTTTACTCCAGACGACTTTGGTCTAATAAAAGAGGAGTTTGAGCAAAATTTGGCTTAATGTATGACGTTGATAATGCGAGTTATATCAATATAAACAGAGATATAATAATTCCATGACTTTGCTTTAGTTGTTATGTCAGTCGAGGCATAATAGCGAGGTCTTTTCTGTCTTGTTGGCTTTCATCATGTTTCAAACCTCTCCATTTCGCTGGATATCTCAGTATTTTTTTGGCTTTTTCTTTGTATTTGGAGCTTATTTGCCTTTTTGGACACTTTGGCTGGAAAGCAAAGGAGTTTCCTCTAGTCAAATCGGAGTTATTCTTGGGCTTGGGTTTACCATTCGTTTTCTGGCCAATTTGACGATCACTCCTCGATTTAGTCGTGCAGAGCAACTGATTCCTGCGTTGAGGTGGATAACATCGATTGCTGTCGCCACACTCCTTGCGTTATGGGTCGGAGGAGATAACTTTTATTTGATTGCGGCGGGAACCATTCTTTTTAATTTGTGTTGTGGACCAATCGCGCCGATTTCTGATGCTGTCGCTAACTATTACGCCAAACTCGATTTGTTAGATTATGGTAAAGCGCGCTTATGGGGGTCGGTCTCTTTTATTTTGTCTTCTACGTTAGTTGGGTGGTCGGTTGCTCATTTAGGCAGCGACATGATTCTCACGATTGCGCTTGGTGGTACCGTTGTTTTGTTGTTGGCGAGTCTGCGTAGGGCAAACCCGATGCCAAGTAGCGGCCTCGATGTCCGTCCCATTCGCGTTAAATTGCATCAAGTTTTGCGAGAGCGACCAATTTTGTTGTTTATCTTATTGACCTCTTTGATCCAGGGTAGTCATGCAGCGTACTACAGTTTTAGCTCAATCTATTGGAAAGCCTCTGGTTACAGTGAAGAAACGATTGGATACCTGTGGAGTATTGGAGTGATTGCAGAAGTCATTGTATTTGCTTTAAGTCGCCGGTTACTCAAAGGCTGGACACTGCAAACAATGTTTACGATTGCTTGTTTGGCGGTGGTGGTTCGCTGGGGGTTAACGGCAGCAAGCACCAATTTTGTGGTTATGATTTCGATTCAAGCACTGCACAGTATTACCTTTGGTTTGGCTCATTTAGCGGCAATACGATATATTCAACTGGCGCCAAGCCACAAGATGGTGGCGATTCAGTCTCTCTATAATGCAATATCATTAGGTGGCTTCGTCGCGGTACTGACAAGCATCAGCGGCTGGGGTTACACGCACTTTGGAGGACAAATATTTTGGGGAATGGCAGCGCTTGGTGCTGTAGGGCTTTTTATTCGTTTACCCAAAATAGACAATGATGAAGCTAAAGTTGCAACAAGTTGATTATTCTAGTCAAAGCATCGCATGAACCACAGATTTGCTTGTTCAAATTGCTATATATTTTCATTCTTAGTTAAATAATTGTGAATATTGTTGGCAACTTGGTTTATTGAAGAATCGAGTTGCTATTCACAGCTTTAATTGGAAAGGGTATATGCAATCTTGGATAGTGATTCCCGTCCTTCTTTTCTATTTGGGCGTGTTATTTTTTATCGCTTGGTATGGTGATAAGCGTACCCATTGGATGGCGCGATGGCGTCCATGGATCTACAGTTTTTCGATCGCGGTGTATTGTACTTCTTGGACTTTCTACGGGACGGTAGGTCAAGCAGCGAAAAATCCATGGTCTTTCCTTCCTATTTATATTGCTCCCATCATCGTTTTTGTCTTTGGCTGGCGACTATTAGCTCGGCTAATGCTGATTGCTAAGCGCGAACATATTACCTCTATTGCTGACTTTATCGCTGCGCGTTATGGCAAATCTCAAGGCTTAGCCATGGTTACAACGGTAATTGCTGTCTTAGGAATTTTGCCGTATATCGCACTTCAATTACGGGGTGTGACAATGGGGATCAATATGATGGCCCCTGATTTTGGTGAAGCATTCAGTTATCAAAATGACCATGTTTCTTGGGTTGTCGTTGTGGTTCTTGCCATTTTCACCATGCTTTTTGGTACCCGGCACATTGATAACACCGAGCATCATCGCGGTATGATGATGGCGGTGGCCTTTGAATCTATTGTCAAATTAGTTGCGTTTTTAGTGGTAGGTTTGTTTATTGTTTATCTTAGTCTTAGTCGGGAAGATATTGACCTAATTGAAGTGGCGAAATCAACCTATCAAGAGCCAAAGTGGGCCACTCTTACTATTCACCTGATTCTTACAATGCTGGCGATTATCTGTTTACCTCGGCAGTTCCACACTTTAGTTGTAGAAAACGAGAAAGCACAAGATCTCCATTCGGCACGTTGGATTTTTCCACTCTATCTCGTCTTAATGGGCATATTTGTGCTTCCAATTGCGTGGGCGGGGCAAGCTTTATTACCTCCTGATATGGCGGAAACCTATGTATTGAGTGTTCCGAGTTTGGTGGGTGCCGATCTTGTTGCCTTGATTGCTTTTGTCGGTGGTACGTCGGCAGCAACAGGAATGGTTATCGTGTCAACTATCGCGTTGACCATTATGGTTTCAAATGACTTAGTCGTACCTTTACTGTTGCGGCGTTTAAAACTGTTTAAGCGCAGTCATCGGCATTTTTCTGAAACTTTACTTATTATCCGCCGAGCTTTAATTGTCATTCTGCTTGCAGGTGCTTGGGGTGTTTATCAAGTACTGGGTTCAATTCAATCTTTATCGGATATCGGCTTTCTGTCGTTTACCGCGATTGCGCAGTTTTCACCAGCATTGATTGGTGGCATGTACTGGCGAAAAGGAAACCGAAAAGGTGTGTATGTCGGTTTGGCGGTCGGTTTTGTTATTTGGTTGATTACCTTAATGACACAAGCGCAGATGTTAGCAGGAACGGCGGATACCAACTTATTAATATGGGTGCTAACACCGCCCGATATTATTGAGAACTGGGGATTAAGTCTATCTGATTGGGGAATGCTCCTGAGTGTCAGTCTGAACACTGCTTGTTACTTAGTTGTATCGCGTATCACCCGTTCCAGTTTAGCGGAGCGTCTACAAGCTGCCGCATTTGTTGGTACTCCTTTTCCTGACAATGAAAATATTTCTCTCTACCAAAGCCGAGTGACGGTTGCAGAATTGGAAATGTTGGCGGCGCGTTTTGTTGGCCGGACAAGAATGAAAAATGCGTTTCGTCAGTATTGGTCTCAGCAAGCACCTCAGTTGATGCCGAATCAACAAGCCCCAGCAAGCTTAATTCGACATACTGAGCGTGTATTAGCCGGGGTTTTTGGCGCTTCTTCAGCAAAATTGGTTTTGGCATCCGCTCTTCAAGGGAAAAATATGCACCTTGAAGAAGTTGCTACTATCGTTGATGAAGCGTCTGAGTTATATGATTTTAGCCGCAGTTTATTACAAGGAGCGATTGAACATATTGGTCAGGGAATTGCGGTTACTGATAAGCAGTTACGTTTAGTTGCATGGAACCAGCGTTATCTCGAGTTGTTTGAGTTTCCTCCTGGGTTAATTCAAGTAGGTCGGCCCATAGCAGATATCATTCGTCATAATGCACAAGGTGGCTTGTGCGGGCCGGGCGATCCTGAAGAACATGTTCGGCGACGTATCTACTATCTCGAACAGGGTAGTCGCCATACTTCGTCCCGAATTCGCCCAGATGGACGAGTGATTGAAGTGCAAGGAAACCCAATGCCCGGTGGGGGATTTGTGATGTGTTTTACTGATATCACCGTATTCCGTGATGCAGAACGAGCACTTAAAGAAGCCAACGAATCCCTTGAAGAGCGTGTTCAAAAACGAACCCAACAGCTTGAAAAGCTCAATCGTCGACTTGTATCGGAGACACAAAGAGCGGAACGAGAGTCGGCGTCGAAATCTCGTTTTCTTGCTGCTGTGAGTCATGATCTAATGCAACCGCTTAATGCTGCACGACTGTTTTCATCATCACTGGCTGAAATCGCTGATGATACCGAAGTGAAGCGATTATCTGGGAATATTGAACGCTCTTTGGGAGCAGGGGAAGAGTTGATTGGGGATTTGCTTGATATCTCTCGCTTAGAATCAGGTAAGCTTGAGGCAAATATCCGAGCGTTTGCGGTGAACGATGTCTTAGAAAACTTGAATGCCGAGTTTAGTGCTTTGGCTAAACAAAAAGGTTTGTCATTTCAAATGGTACGTTCGTCATTATTAGTGAAATCTGACCCTAAATTATTACGCCGAATTATTCAGAACTTCTTAACCAACTCGTTGCGTTACACTCATGGAGGCAAGATTCTCCTTGGTGTCCGGCGAGTCAATAATGAGGTAAGAATTGAAGTTTGGGATACTGGGATGGGAATTGATCCTGATAAGCAACAGGACATTTTTGAAGAATTTAATCAAGGTAGTCAAATTTCCACCGATCAAGGCTTGGGGCTAGGGTTGGCGATATCGAAGGGGATTGCTCATATTCTACGGCACCAAATAGCAATGCGCTCTTGGCTTCATAGCGGCAGTGTGTTTTCTCTTACCTTAGAGCGAGCCCAACAAGTCGATTTGGTAGCAGTAGCAGAAGCAACGAAACCGAGCAATTCAGACTTGAGCCAGATTAGAGTGCTTTGTGTTGATAATGAAGTGGATATTTTACGTGGAATGGAAGAGCTATTAGCACGCTGGGGATGCGAGATTAAATGTGCAACGAATCTTGTCGAAACAATCAGAATCTTAGATCAAAACTGGAAGCCAACATTGGTGTTGTCTGACTATCGACTCGATCATGATCGAACAGGGCTCGAAGTGTTGCAGCAATGCCGTTTGCGCTTAGGCAGTCGTTTCTCTGGCGTGATTATTAGTGCCGACAGAACCGATGATATGTTAGATGCCATTGAATCAAACGGTTTTTCTTTTCTTGCTAAACCTGTTAAGCCGATTAAGTTACGAGCTTTGTTAAATAGAGTAGCGACAAAATAACTGATAAAAAACGTATAACTTACTGTATCTGTATGATGAGTGGCCACCCCAAATCAGATTGCCGATTGGCTTCCAATTCAAGCTCTGATTTTGTGAGAGGATTCTGGATTAACCAAGTTTTGCTAATCACTAGAGTCAGTTCGTCGTCATTTGCGATTAAAGTAAACTCTGCTTCAACCTGAGTTTGGCGTCGATGGCTCAATATGATTGCTAGACGCAAAAGTTGTAGGAGCCTTTTGGCACTGTTGTTTGAAAGTGCATGTTGATCTGGAATTGGCGTTAATGTATCTCGATAGCGTCTGGATAACTCGGATATGAGAAATTGCTGTGCTTGTGTAAATCCGGGTAAATCGAGGTTTTTCAGTAAGTAAGCACTGTGCTCGCCAGCTGTTTTGAAATCGATACTTAAGCCAATTTCATGTAACTGAGCGACAGTGTTAATTAAGAACTTAGCTTGTGACTCTCTAATCCAGTTATCCCCACATTGCTCCAGCATTGTCGATATAAGCTGAGCAACTTGGTTGCCGTATAAGCGGTCTATTTGATAGCGAGTTTGTACGCTTTCTATTGTGCGTCGGCGGATATCATCTTGCCTTAAATCATCAATCATCTCATAGACTAACCCCTCACGAAGAGCACCACCCGCGAGGGTCATTGATTCGATGTCTAACACTTGAAAGATAGCAATTAGAATAGATAAACCGCTCGGAAAGACTAACGCACGCTCTGATGTCAGACCTTCAATCTCCAACTCTTCAAGTTGATCGAAATACATTGCCTGACTTTGTAATCGCTGTAATTTGGAATGAGTGATTACTTCATCCATTCCTTGCGCCACCATGATTTCTTGCAAAGCTTGTACGGTGCCACTTGCTCCGACACTAATATCCCACCCAAGAGAACGATATTGATTCAAAATAGGTTCAAGGGCTGTTTTGGCCGCATCGATTGCGTTAGTGAAGTTACTTTGGCTTAGTTTATGGTCTTGAAAGTAGCGATTGAGCCAAGTTACACAGCCCATTTTTAAACTGGTAAGTGCTTTAGCATCAAATCCTTCGCCAATAACAAGTTCTGTACTTGCGCCACCAATATCGACAACCAAGCGTTGGCCTAAACCTCCAGAAGTGTGAGCGACACCTTTATAGATTGTTGCTGCTTCTTCTTCGCCTGATATCACTTCTATCGAATGCCCTAATATTTGATTGGCTTTCTCTAGAAATTCGTCAATATTACTTGCGACTCGAAGTGTGGCAGTACCCACAATCCGAATATGTGACTCTGGAATGTCTTGGAGGCGTTCCGCAAATAGGCTTAAACAATCCCATCCACGTTGCATTGCTTCTTGGCTTAGATGATTCTTAGCATCTAAGCCAGCAGCTAGTCGTACTTTACGTTTAATTTTAGCCATTGTTTGTACGCTTCCTTCGACATGTCGAACAACGAGCATATGAAAACTGTTCGATCCTAAATCGATGGCGGCGTAAAACGGTGTAGAGGCGTTATCACTCATAAACGACGACGATTCCTATATTACTGATACTTAATTTTAACGTGTTTGGTTAGGACGACGATTTCTATTACCTCCAGAGCGATTGTTGTTCGAACGATTACCCCCTGTATTGGTGCGGCGAGGGCCTTTATTCGAGAACAACCTGATCGGTGCAGGCAGATCCGTAAGTAAAGCTGTTGGATCATAGTCTGAAACAGGAATTTGATGCTCAATATACTCTTCGATACCGGTTAAATTGATCGCGTACTCTTCACAGGCAAATGTGATTGAATTTCCACTTTCACCAGCACGTCCGGTTCGGCCAATACGGTGAACATAATCTTCACAATCATCAGGTAAATCGTAATTGAAGACGTGAGTCACTTGTGGAATGTGAAGACCACGTGCTGCCACATCTGTCGCAACAAGAATATCAACTAAGCCTTTAGTAAATTCGTCTAGAATGCGTTCACGTTTCTTCTGTGGCACATCTCCAGTAAGAAGGCCGACTCGATGGCCATCAGCGGCAAGACTACCCCAGATTTTTTCACAACGGTGTTTGGTATTCGCGAAGATGATAGCGCGATCTGGCCACTCTTCTTCAATAATGGTTTGCAGTAGTGCCATTTTATGTTCGTTTGAAGGATAAAATAGCTCTTCCTTAATACGGTGTCCGGTTTTTTGTTCCGCTTCTACAACAACATGCTCAGGGTTATGCATATGTTCAAATGCGAGTTCTTGTACTCGATAGGACAATGTTGCAGAGAAAAGCATGTTAAGGCGATCTTGCGGTGCTGGCATGCGACGGAATAAAAAGCGAATGTCTTTAATAAAGCCTAAATCGAACATGCGGTCTGCTTCATCTAGAACGACTGCTTGAATGTTGTTTAGATTGAAGACACCTTGCTTGTAGAAATCGATGATTCGACCGGTCGTGCCAATCAAAATATCCATACCATTTTCTAAGCGAGCCACTTGTTTATCGTAACTTTCGCCACCATAGGCTAGAGCAGCACTAATTCCCGTACTCTTAATCAACGGTTCCGCATCGTTGTAGATTTGGATCGCGAGTTCACGAGTCGGGGCCATGATAATGGCTCGGGGTTGATTTGCTGCGCGACCTTCAACTTCAGGTGTTGAGAGCAAATGATTAAAAGTTGCAGTAAGAAACGCGAGAGTTTTACCAGTCCCTGTTTGGGCCTGGCCTGCTATGTCTTGGCCGGAGAGCACTACCGGCAACGCCAAAGCTTGAATTGGAGTACAGAATTCGTACCCTTTAGTATTCAATCCTTCAATGATTTTAGTGTTTAATCCAAAATCGGCGAACTTTTGCTCTGTGATATGTGTCTTTTTCATTTGCATAGAATATCAGCTTACACTTGCATTAAGGAAGTAAATACATTCCAATAGAGGGCGTAAATACCAATTGTTTTGAAATTGGTGTCTGAAAACACATTGGAGTCGAAGATGAGTGAAAAGATTTTGCCGCTAACTGATGATGGCTTTGACGCTGACGTGCTCAAAGCTACAGGTCCTGTTCTTGTCGATTTTTGGGCAGAATGGTGCGGTCCTTGTAAGATGATAGCCCCTATTCTTGATGAAATTGCAGAAGAGTACGAAGGCAAACTGACTGTCGGTAAATTGAATATTGATCAGAATGCGGAAACCCCACCTAAATTTGGTATTCGTGGTATTCCAACGCTACTTCTTTTCAAAGATGGTGCGGTTGCGGCAACTAAGGTTGGAGCGTTATCAAAAACGCAACTAAAAGAGTTTTTAGACGCAAATTTGTAAGAAATGAGACCGTATATTAGAAATATGCGGTTTTATTATTTTGTAATTGAACAAAACCTAGACTAGTCTTATTTTTAGTGATAATTTATTGCACGTAAAATAAACAGATTTCACTTCTTGGTCAATCCTATCAGACCAAATCTCCTTAACTAGCAAATAGATCCTATTTTGACTAAACAAGTACTCACCACCATGAATTTAACAGAATTAAAGAACAAACCTGTGTCTGAGCTTGTCCAGCTCAGTGAAACTCTAGGGCTTGATAATCTAGCACGCTTACGTAAGCAAGATATTATTTTCGCAATCCTTAAGGCTCATGCGAAAAGCGGAGAAGATATCTTTGGCGATGGTGTTTTAGAAATACTTCAAGATGGCTTCGGCTTCCTAAGAAGCTCCGACAGTTCCTATTTGGCTGGTCCAGATGATATTTATGTCTCACCTAGCCAAATTCGTCGTTTTAACCTCCGTACTGGTGATTCCATTGGCGGTAAAATTCGACCACCTAAAGAAGGAGAGCGCTATTTCGCACTTTTAAAAGTGAATAGCGTTAACTATGACCGCCCAGACAATGCTCGTAATAAGATATTGTTTGAAAACCTAACGCCTCTTCATGCGAACGAACGTATGGTGATGGAACGTGGGAATGGGTCTACAGAAGATATTACGGCGCGCGTTTTAGATTTAGCTTCGCCAATTGGTAAGGGCCAGCGTGGTTTGATCGTTGCTCCACCAAAAGCAGGTAAGACGATGTTGCTACAAAACATCGCTCAAAGTATTGCTCACAATCACCCTGAGTGTCTTCTTATGGTTCTTCTTATTGATGAGCGTCCAGAAGAAGTGACCGAAATGCAACGTCTTGTTAATGGTGAAGTGATTGCTTCTACATTTGATGAACCAGCATCTCGCCATGTTCAGGTTGCGGAAATGGTCATCGAGAAAGCTAAACGATTGGTTGAGCACAAAAAAGATGTAGTGATCTTATTGGATTCAATTACGCGTCTTGCTCGCGCTTATAACACCGTTGTGCCTTCATCTGGTAAAGTGTTAACCGGTGGTGTTGATGCGAACGCATTGCATCGTCCAAAGCGTTTCTTCGGTGCAGCTCGTAATGTTGAAGAAGGTGGAAGTCTTACTATCATTGCGACAGCATTGGTTGATACGGGATCCAAGATGGACGAAGTTATCTACGAAGAATTTAAAGGTACAGGTAACATGGAGCTTCATCTCAATCGTAAGATTGCTGAGAAGCGTGTTTTCCCTGCTATCGATTTCAATCGTTCAGGTACTCGCCGAGAAGAGCTCCTTACTAAAGGTGATGAGCTACAGAAAATGTGGATTCTGCGCAAGATTGTTCACCCTATGGGAGAAACAGATGCGATGGAGTTCCTTATCGATAAATTGGCAATGACAAAAACCAATAATGAATTCTTTGATGCGATGCGACGTCAATAAAATGAAACATTGATAATCAACGCCACCATTTTTGGTGGCGTTTTTATTTGCATCTAGTGCCAACACGCCACACAATAGCATCAGGTGTTATATGGAGATTAACATGCGACATGGATGGTTGTGGTTAATACTCGTTTGTTGCTTACGTTTGCCAGTCTTGTCGTTGGCACATGCAGAAGAAATGAGTATTGTCGAGCGAGATAGTTGGTTAGCTCGCCCGGAGTTAAGTGAAAAAGTTGATGAGCTAATGGAGCTCGTTACACAAAATCAAATTGAAGCTCTCGATTTTTCCATTCAAAGCCTTGCTAATCCTCAACAAGAAGTGATTCGCTTCTTATTATTACAGCGTTTTCAAGATGCCTCAATTCAGCTTTCTATTGATGTGGAAAACCTTGTGGCAACACTTCGTTTACTTGCGCCAAAATATCATGTAATTGAAAAAGGAGATGGATTTGAATTTCTCTCTCCAGCATTTGACTATCCTTCTTTGGCTCATCGCTTGGTAAAAGAGTGGCAATTTGAGAGCAATAGCAAAGCATTTGTTTCCAGTGTTCAACTACGTCAATTGGATCTTGAGTTGTGGCTAACTGGTGAGTTGGAGGTTGTTGAGAAGCATCAAGACCTATTACTTCGAAGCATGGACCAGTTAGAGCCATTAGATATTGATTACCTAGTCAGTCAAATCACCACACCTGATGTTGTCAGCTGGTTACCCTCTAATCAAATAATGGCAGGATTGGCCCAAGCCAGTAACGCCTCATCTTTGTATAAATTGTTTTGGTTGATGCGAGCCGATTTATACTCTGAGCAAGAAGTCGCACGGTTAGGTGAACAGAATACCGTATTTGCACTCGAGCAACTTATTCTCGCCAGTAGAAATCCGAGACTTAAGCAACAGGCCCAATCGGCGTTAGCAAAAGCTTTCCCCATGCAAGATTTCGTTCGTCGTTATTTCCTAATACAACTAAACCAAGAGGGTGATGCGAACTTTGTTGCGGGTCAATTGATCGCTAATGGGTATAGAGCTTGGTTGCAGGAATTGGTCGATGTTGGCTCTAAGATTAAATATAAACAAGTGAAAGCAGAACTTGACCGTTAGAATCACAATCGAAAAGAAAAATAACGTAGTACTCAGTCGTTTTTTGATACACTTTATTAACCATTACCAGCGATTAGAAGCCCTATGAGTTTTAAGGATTTACGAGCGTTTTTAAACCATCTTGAAAGCATTGGTCAACTCAAGCGAATAGCCCATCCTATTGATCCCGTTTTCGAGATGACGGAAATTAGTGATAGAACCTTACGAGCAGGTGGCCCTGCCTTGTTGTTTGAAAATCCTGTTGGCTATGAAATGCCAGTACTTACGAACTTGTTTGGTACTTCAGAGCGAGTTGCGATAGGTATGGGGCGAAAAGAGGTTAGTGAGCTCCGAGAAGTTGGAAAACTGTTGGCATATTTGAAAGAGCCGGAACCACCAAAGGGTTTCAAGGATGCGATTGATAAGCTTCCCGTATTTAAACAAGTTCTCAACATGCCAACCAAACGCTTGAGTAAAGCCCCATGCCAAGAGGTAGTTTGGCAAGGGGATGAGGTTGATTTAGATAAAATTCCGGTGATGAGTTGTTGGCCTGGTGATGTCGCGCCACTATTGACGTGGGGGCTAACCATCACAAAAGGACCGAATAAGTCTAGGCAGAATATCGGTATCTATCGGCAGCAGAAGTTATCGAAAAATAAAATCATTATGCGTTGGCTCGCCCACCGAGGTGGTGCGCTCGATCTGCGAGATTGGATGGAAACGAACCCTGGCGAACCTTTTCCTGTATCGGTTGCATTTGGAGCTGATCCCGCGACAATACTCGGTGCCGTAACTCCCGTTCCCGATACGTTATCTGAATATGCTTTTGCTGGTCTCTTACGTGGCAGTAAAACTGAAGTTGTTAAATCATTAAGTAATGACTTAGAAGTTCCCGCAAGCGCTGAAATTGTATTAGAAGGGTATATTGATCCAACAGAGTTCGCCGATGAGGGGCCTTACGGCGATCATACCGGCTACTTTAATGAGGTAGAAAGTCATCATGTCTTTACCATTACCCATATTTCGATGCGTAAAGATCCTATTTACCACAGTACATATACTGGGCGGCCACCAGATGAACCTGCTGTACTAGGCGTTGCCTTAAATGAAGTTTTTGTGCCTATTTTACAAAAGCAATTTCCTGAAATTGTGGACTTTTATTTACCACCAGAAGGCTGCTCTTATCGTGTGGCTGTTGTCACAATGAAAAAGCAATACCCTGGTCATGCTAAGCGTGTAATGATGGGGGTTTGGTCGTTTTTACGCCAGTTTATGTACACTAAGTTCGTTATTGTGTGTGATGATGATGTCAATGCTCGAGATTGGAATGATGTGATTTGGGCAATGACAACCAGGATGGACCCCGCAAGAGATACGGTATTGATTGAGAATACTCCAATTGATTCTTTGGATTTTGCTTCCCCTGTTGTAGGTTTAGGGTCAAAAATGGGAATGGATGCGACCAACAAATGGGAGGGTGAAACTCAACGAGATTGGGGAACACCAATAAAGAAAGACCCTAAAGTTGTCGCTAAGATCGACCAAATCTGGGACGAATTAGGGATTTTATGACCTATACTGTTCAGATCCTTCCAGAGTCTATAGAATTTGAAGTAGACTCGAACCAAACCGTACTCGATGCTGCGCTCAACAATAATATACTATTTCCGCATCGATGTAGGGTAGGCGCTTGTGGAATGTGTCTATGTAAAATGGTATCAGGAAGTGTTCGTTATCACCTTGAACCATTATTGACTGAACAAGAAAAGAAAGAAGGCTGGATATTTACTTGCCAAGCTTTTGCAGAAAGTAATTTAGTGCTCACTTTGGATGAGTGAGTAAGAAGGAAGAATATGACAATTAAAACCAAAGTAAAATCGATAGAATCTTTGGCATGTAATACGTACAGAATTTTATTGCAACCCGAGCACGTTATTGATTTTAAGGCCGGTCAGTATTTAATGGTCGTAATGGGCGAGAAAGATAAGCGGCCATTTTCAATCGCAAGTAGCCCTTGTCGCTCTAATGGAGAATTAGAGTTACATATTGGAGCTGCAGAGCATAACGCTTATGCAATTGAAGTTGTAGATGCGATGCGTCAAGCTCTCGAACAAGGCAGTACGATTGATATTGATGCTCCTCATGGTGATGCATGGTTGCAGCAAGATGATGGCAGTCCATTATTGCTGATTGCTGGTGGTACGGGATTTAGTTATGTCCGTTCTATCCTTGATCACTGCTTAGCTCAGAATATTGTTCGACCTATTTATCTTTATTGGGGTGCGAAAGATTCTTGCCAGTTGTATGCTAAAGAAGAGTTAATCGTTTTAGCTAATCAGTATGACAATGTTAATTTTATCCCTGTTGTTGAATCTCCAGATGCAAAGTGGCAAGGTAAAATTGGGAATGTATTACAAGCAGTCGTACAAGATTTCAATTCATTAGAAGGCTTTGATATCTATTTGGCTGGTCGATTTGAAATGGCTGGGGCTGCGCGTGATTTATTTACATCAACGAAGCAAGCACGGCGCGAACGAATATTTGCAGATGCTTTTGCTTATATCTAAAGTCTCACATTATTGAGCTTACAGAAATAATAAAGGAGCCATCGGCTCCTTTATTATTTTATCTTTAAAATCAACTTATTAAAGAATTTGTTTCAAAATACTGTCTGTTTTTGTTCGCCTTATTCGCCGTAAAAGCTTTAATACTAAAGGTGGGTAGCTATCAAATGGGTCAATCTGCTTATAGCTACCAATTAATTGAGTATGTTGAGTAATATTGTCGAATTCTTGTTGGAACTTTTCGAGTAAATGACCTTGCTTATCATTTATTAAGAGCCCATTTTCTAAGTCTAACTTCCAAGCTCTTGGGTTCAAATTATTTCCAGTAAGCAGCATATAGTGTTGATCAACCCAAATGCCTTTTAAATGAAAACTATTGTTATCATGTTTCCAAAGATGAATTGAAAGCTGGCGACTGGCGATACGAGCTTCATATGCCTTAGCAAAACGTCGAAGATTTAACTCATATAAATAAGGAAGACCACTAATGGTTTTAAAAGGTTTATCAGGTGGGATATAGAAATCATTCGCTGTTTTATCACCCACAATAATACTGACTTTTACACCACGGCGTAGGGCTCGTTTCACCTGATTGCTGATCCGAGCTGGGAAGTTGAAGTAAGGCGTACAGATGATTAACTCTTCTTTTGCCTGGCCAATCAATTGATAGATTCGTTGATTGAGACGGTTACGACGCTTACCAACGCCTACCAGAGGTGTAATGCCGACTTGGCCTTCAGAAATTTTTTGTGGCTCATAGGAGTATTCAGAGCGACGTAATTGACCTCGAAATCGCTTAATTGTCGGTTTCAGTTCTTTGGTCGTCGGCCTAGTTGGGTCGCACAAATTGTAAACGGCTTTATGGGAAATAATTCTTTGCTGAATCAACGATACCATTGAATCAGCGAGAACTTTATTATCGATAGTATGGTAGCGATCGAAACGATAGCGTTCAGCATGATGGAGATACACATTATTTAGACTTGCACCACTGTATATAACAGAATCATCAATGATAAAGCCTTTAAGGTGAAGAACCCCAAATATTTCTCGGTTGCGAACAGGAATACCATAAACGGGTATTTTCTCAGCATGTTGTTCAGCAAAACGCTGGTACATCTCTGCATTCCCATTCGATTTCTCTGCTCCAATGAGCCCTCGTTGTGCGCGATGCCAGTCTACGCAGACAGATATATCTAACAAAGGGTTACGCTGTTTGGCCGCGTATAACTCGGTCATGATTTCTCGACCTGCCTCATCATCTTCGAGATATAACGCGACAAGATATATACGACATTTTGCTTGGCGAATTAAATCGATAAGCTGACGTTTATACGCTTTGGCAGAAAGGAGAACATGAAAATTCTGCGGATCTAACGCAATCGCTGGCAAGGTTTCAAGAGGGTTTTTACGACCAATCATCTGTTTTTGTACAACCTTAGAATCTTAGTAAAGGAGCAGCCCTCGATACTAGCAAATTTCTCGTTGATATGGCTATAAAAGGGTGTCAAATATGAGAGAATTCCGCAACATACCTCATTGGGATAAGCGATTTCCCACTGCTTTTATACCGTTGAAACAGAATGTTAAGGTTATTTGGCAGTTGATCAGGGTCTAGTGAATGAAAGTGATGAGCTTGGTAAAAGGGTTCTAACCAAGTGAATGCAAAACAGTATACATTCTCAGACAAGATCTGTTGTTGGCAATGCTCGAGAAGTTGATGACCAATACCTTGTCCACGAAATGCCTCATCTACAACCATTCCGGTTAACAACTTATATTGCTCTATTGGGCGAAAACGCACCACAGCGCAAATTTCACCAAGAGAACGAGCGATTATAATATGTTCGTTTTTCTTAGGTTTTGTTGCTGGGTAGTGACGCTTATAAAAGCGTTGGACTAGAGGTAATTTTACCGAGTCTAGGGTTTCAAACTCTAACTTGATCATTAGTAACTAGGAATCCCAACTATCTGATGTAGAATATCTAAAGTTTATTAGATTTTAAGACGCTCATGCAAATACAACTTAACGCCGACCTAAGACAGTATCATACCTTTTCCCTTTCGCAACATTGTGAAGTGCTTGTAGAAATTACCTCTATCGAAGAGTTGATCGAGGTGTATTCAAAGCCTGAATGGTCTCATTTACCAAAACTAATTCTGGGAAAGGGCAGCAATGTGCTATTTACTCAATTCTATGCGGGAGTCGTAGCGATTAATCATCTCCTTGGGATTGAGATTAAAGAAGTAGGAAATACGGTTTCTCTTCATGTTATGGGAGGAGAAGACTGGCCTAGTTTAGTCAAAATGACCGTTGAGAATAAATGGTGTGGACTTGAAAACCTCGCGTTGATTCCTGGCTGTGCTGGTAGTGCACCAATCCAGAATATTGGGGCATATGGCGTCGAGTTTAATGATATTTGCGACTACGTAGAGTTTCTGGATTTAGAGACCATGACCATTCAGCGACTCACTCAAGCAGAATGTCAGTTTGGCTATAGAGATTCAATATTTAAGAATGAGTTATACGCCAAAGTGGTGATTACAGCCGTTGGTCTTAAGCTAAGCCATATTTGGTCACCTAAATTAGGTTATGGTCCTTTACAATCTCTTGATAATAAGAGTTCATTACAAGATGTGTACGACATTATCTGCCAGACTCGTATGGAGAAATTACCCGATCCTAAAGAGATTGGTAATGCCGGTAGTTTCTTTAAGAACCCTTTAATATCTCATGAACACCATCAGAGCTTACTACAGCAGTTTCCTAATCTAGTAGCGTATCCAGCAGGGGAATCAATGAAAGTCGCAGCAGGTTGGCTAATCGACCAATGTGGGCTAAAAGGACTGAAAATAGGTGGTGCTCAAGTTCATCCGCAACAAGCCTTGGTATTAACGAATATTGATGGTGCAACTATTGATGATGTTTTGAGTCTTGCAAAACAAGTCGTCGATAAGGTTAACGATCGTTATCACATCACGTTAGAGCATGAAGTTCGTTTTATTGGCAGAGATGGTGAGACGCAGTTGAGTGAGGTTTTGGCCTGATGAAAGAACATCACATAAAGTTATCATTGTTAGCAATGTTATCGGATGGCTCATTTTATTCCGGTGAGGCGTTAGGAACTGAGTTGGGCATTTCTCGATCTGCCGTGAGTAAGCACATTAAAGGCATTCAAGAGTGGGGCGTTGATGTCTTTCGTGTTCAAGGAAAAGGCTATCAGCTCTCTCAACCCATCGATTTATTAATGGAAAGGAAATTGCAGGAATACAGTGATTCTCCTGTGATGTTGCATCCTATCATAGATTCAACGAATCGATTTCTATTGGATAAATCTGAAGAGTTAGACAGTGGCACAGTCTGTGTTGCTGAATACCAGTCAAAAGGGAGAGGACGTCGTGGACGGCAGTGGCTGTCTCCTTTTGGCGCTAACTTATACCTGTCGATGTATTGGCGTCTTGATGCGGGTATGGCTGCGGCGATGGGATTGAGCTTAGTCGTTGGTGTAGCGGTTGTGGAGGCTCTTGAAACCTTGGGAATTGAAGGCATAAAACTAAAATGGCCTAACGATCTCTATTATCAAGATAAAAAACTAGCCGGTATTTTAGTGGAGATGTCAGGACAGGCTGGTGGAGCGGCTCATTTAGTCATTGGAATGGGGATGAACTTGATGATGCGCCAAGAAGAGAGCGATATCGATCAGCCATGGACCACTCTTTCAGCAGTATTGGATGGTAAGTCGGTTGATAGGAACCAGCTTGCTGGTTGTTTTATCCAAGCGTGGCAACGAGCATTAACTGATTACGAACGCGATGGAATGAAGGAATTTGTCGAGCGTTGGAATAGGCTTGATAATTTTTTAGAGCGGCCGATTAAGCTGTTGATGGGGCCAAACGAGGTCTTTGGTATTTGTCGCGGCATTAACGAGCAAGGTGCTGTGTTGTTAGAAACAGAACAAGGTGTCGAAAGTTTTATTGGTGGAGAGATATCGTTGCGTGGCGACAACTGAAGCTAAAGCTGGGAATTAATGCATTCCCTCCCATTCTCGATAATAATCTTTGTAGATCGCGTTATAAAGTGACTTACTTGCGTAAAATAATGTTATCGACAGTATGATTGGCGGTTTTCTTCAGAACTAATCGAGCTCGCTCTCGAGTAGGTAAAATATTTTGCACCAGATTTACTCCATTAATCGTATTCCATATGTTTTTAGCTATTGAAATAGCTTCAGGTTCATCGATTTTTGTGTAGTGATTAAAATAAGACTCTGGCTGTTGGAAAGCGCCTTTTCTAAATTTTAAAAATCGTTCGACATACCACTGCTTAATGAGTGAATCTTCCGCATCAACGTAGATCGAAAAATCGAGAAAGTCAGAAATAAATACTCGATGAGGATCGTGTGGATAATCCATACCACTTTGTAATACGTTCAATCCTTCAATAATTAGGATATCCGGTTTATCAACCACCTTCTTTTCATCGGTAATATCATAGGTGAGGTGGGAGTATATTGGTGCTTCTACTTTTGGCTTGCCAGCTTTTACATCCGAAACAAATTGAACCAAACGGTTGATATCATAAGATTCAGGGAAGCCCTTCTTACTCATGATGTCTTTTTCGATCAGTACTTTATTAGGATAAAGAAACCCATCAGTTGTGATCAGTTCAACCTTTGCATGATTTTCCCAGCGAGCAAGTAGAGCGCTTAATAGCCGAGCTGTTGTACTTTTCCCAACAGCGACACTTCCTGCAATTCCAATAACATAAGGAGGAGCCGTTTCACTATTACCTAAAAACTGATTTAGGACGGTCGTACGATTTTGGCGAGCAGCAACATATAAATTGAGTAGTCGAGCTAACGGAAGGTAGATCTCAACCGCTTCTTGCATTGTCAGTTTTTCATTAATACCTTGCAGCTCGTGTAAATCGGCTTCAGATAAGGTCATGGGTACCGAATTTCTTAGCTCTGACCATTGCTGACGATTGAAAGATAGGTATGGACTCATGTTGGACTCGTGTTTCTACTCATATTAGTGTGTAGCAAAATACCTTAAGGCGCGAAGAAATCAAACCGACTAGTGCAATATATTGCGCTTTGAGGGGCAAAATTAAACCAAAAAATTCATAGGAATAAAAAAACAGACGGAAAAAGGAATTTTTTTTAGTTAAAGGCTTGCAAGCAAAGAAATCATTCAATAGAATGCGCTCCACTTGTGCCGACTTAGCTCAGTAGGTAGAGCAACTGACTTGTAATCAGTAGGTCACCAGTTCGACTCCGGTAGTCGGCACCACTTTCTTTTGAAAGTGACTAAATTTGGAGGGGTTCCCGAGTGGCCAAAGGGAGCAGACTGTAAATCTGCCGGCTCCGCCTTCGATGGTTCGAATCCGTCCCCCTCCACCATTTTTTAAGGAAATAGCTCTCAGAGTTACGAGTGCGGGCATCGTATAATGGCTATTACCTCAGCCTTCCAAGCTGATGATGCGGGTTCGATTCCCGCTGCCCGCTCCAATCTTTCGAGTGCTGATATAGCTCAGGCGGTAGAGCGCATCCTTGGTAAGGATGAGGTCCCCAGTTCGACTCTGGGTATCAGCACCAGATCTCTGTTCTATTTCCTTTTAGAAATTTAATATTGACTATAACTTTGGTTACGTGGTCTTCAAAGCCACTTAAATCCGTACCTTGAGGGACTACTTATGTCTAAAGAAAAATTTGAACGTACGAAACCGCACGTAAACGTTGGTACTATCGGCCACGTTGACCACGGTAAAACA
>NZ_JBTAMQ010000012.1:0-193609 GCF_054404255.1 Vibrio phycocola | reverse complement strand
TAAAAAATCGGGCGTATACCTACGTAGTTTACCATCGAGATAATACTCGAAACCAATAGGTTGAGCTTCAAAAGTTATAACCTGTGCTGAAAATTCAAAGTGAAAACATGCATCAAACTCTAAGTCGGATTCGACTGTATGAATGGAGTCAGTTTTAAGGCTAACAAAGCGTGATATGTTTTTAATTGATGAGTTTCTAAGAATTCGTTTCTTCATAACAAAACCACCATACCTGTAGTAAACTTACTAAATCATTGTATACTTTATGAGCTACTTTAAGGTATGGTTGTTTTTATTTCAAGGTATGGTTTCGTAAAATCAACGTATGGTTGTTTTTACAACGCTCAATATTCTTATTCGACTATTCTTTCCCGTAGACGTTATTTTCTTGTTCCTGAACGCGAATAAACGTGGTTCTCTTCGTTAGCTCTTTTAAGGCTTCAGCACCAACATATGTGCATGTAGAACGCACTCCGCCAAGGATATCTTGAATCGTATCTTCCACACTGCCACGATATGGCAATAACACTGTCTTTCCTTCTGCTGCTCGATACTGAGCGACGCCGCCTGAGTGTTTGTCCATCGCAGATTGTGATGACATGCCGTAGAACTTCACGAAGGTTTCATTGTTCTTGTTAACCAGTTCTCCGCCAGACTCATTATGGCCTGCAAGCATACCGCCTAACATAACGAAATCGGCACCACCACCAAATGCTTTCGACACATCTCCCGGACAAGTACACCCACCATCACCAATAATGCGACCACCAAGGCCATGAGCGGCGTCAGCACATTCGATAATGGCAGAGAGTTGAGGATAACCGACCCCTGTTTTAACACGAGTGGTGCAGACAGAGCCTGGGCCAATACCGACTTTCACAATGTCAGCACCTGCTAGAATCAATTCTTCAACCATATCTCCTGTAACAACATTGCCAGCGGAAATGATTTTATCTGGATACGCGGCACGAACTTGTTGAACAAATTCAACCAAGTGCTCTGAATAGCCATTAGCGATATCAATACAAATAAACGCTAAGTCATCACTCAGAGACAAAACCTCTGTCAGCTTTTTGAAATTAGCTTCCGATGTTCCCGTAGAAACCATAATATGCTTGAGAACAGATTCGTCTTCATTCGTCACAAAGTCAGCCCACTGCTCTACGCTGTAGTGCTTATGAACTGCGGTCATAACATCAAATTTGGCGAGCGCCCTAGCCATTTCAAAACTGGCGACAGAGTCCATATTCGCAGCAATAACTGGCACACCAGACCATTGACGACCACTATGCTTGAAGGTAAACTCGCGGGTTAAATTTACTTGAGAGCGGCTTTTTAAAGTAGAACGTTTCGGGCGGAACAGGACATCTTTAAAACCTAACTTAAGTTCTTGTTCGATACGCATGATGCATTTCCTTGTAATGAATATAGTGCCACTTGCTGTATATGAATATTTAGGTTGGCAGACCTTTACTCATATTTCGGACAAAAAAAAACCGGAGCGTTGGCAGACGCTCCGGTTTTCAATATTATAGGGCCTGTTTTCTTTCCCGCAAGACTGATATTTCAAGTTTTTTTGTGGTACTGTTTAGCAGTATATACCTAAGATAAAATGAAAATATGTCTTTTTATGTATTAAAGGTCCCACAAAACCCACGACTAAATATGATATTCATTTCTTCTAACGTAATATAAAAACCTATTTTTCTCTTAGTTGTAAATTGGTCCCTAACAATGTATCTGCTATTTGTTTAATTGGACGTTAATTTCGATTATTAGTTTTTGTGTTCTGCTAGAAATTACAATGGTATTTCTTCACATGAAGTACAGTTTAACTCGACACATATTATTCGCTCTAATTTTCACTCCAACTTTATCTGCATATGCAGAGGAAGAGCCACATCGTTTTTATATGGGGTCAGGTTTATCTTGGTTAAATATGGATTCGAAAGGCAGACAAGGGAGAATGTCGAGTATTAACTATAACTATATATTTAATCCATCTATTGCTTTGGATATTGGTTATTTGGATGTGAGCTCCGATGAAACGTATACGTCTCGTTACAGTACTTTAATGCCAAATGTTACGTATAAAGGGCTCTTTGGCGGCGCTAAAGTCCAACAAACGTTCTCTACAGCTATTGTCTACGCTAAAGGTGGCGTCAGTCTAACAAGCTATCAAACAGATCTTCACCTTAATAATAGCGATAACAGTTTAAATAATTATTTAATGTCTCCTTATTTCAGCTTGGGTGCAAATATCCCTGCTTTTTTTGAGCCAAGCTTAGATTTAAACCTTGAACTTTCATACCAAGACTTCGAATTTGACTATTCTAATACCATATTAATGTTGGGTGCACAGTATCGTTTTTAATATCGCGAATTAAATACCTTAACGCCAAATAATTCTAATTCTTCTGTATCTCATTTATAAAAATGACTCAACTCACTCTAATTTAATATAGGACGCAATTGCTCGATAACATCACTCGAAAGCAATCCATGTTGGCCCATTTGTTGCGCTTCTTGATCCCCCGCTCGACTATGAATCATGACACCAAGCCGAGCCGCTTCACTCACGTTTAATCCTTGTGCAAGTAATGACGTAATAATGCCTGCCAATACATCCCCCATACCTGCACTTGCCATTCCCGGATTTCCGCCAAGACATACCCACGTATTATCACCATCACACACAAGTGTACCCGGCCCTTTTAGTACAACTATTCCACCATATTTTTTCTGTAGAGCTTGTACCGATTGATAGCGGTTTGCTTCGATACTTTCAACCGTTGAATTTAATAACCTAGCCGCTTCTGCTGAATGAGGCGTGATCACTCGATATTCATCAACTGTGGGCTCATGCGATAAAAAATAAAGTGCATCAGCATCAACAACTTTAGGCTTATTACTTTCTCTGACGATATGATATATCGCCTTAGCCTGGACATCTCGCCCTAATCCAGGCCCCAAACCAATCACGTTACACCACTGCAGGCGAGACTCAATTCTAGGTAACTCATCCCAATCTGAACTCATGACTTCAGGAATTGCTATAAGCATAGGGGGAACATTGTTTTTATCACAAAGTGTCGCGACCATACCCGCGCCACACCTCGCTGCAGCTTTAGCCGCCAATATCAACGCCCCTCCCATTCCGGAATTTCCTCCAGTAAGTAAGACCTTGCCATATGTCCCTTTATGAGAATTCGAACGCCGAGCTGGCAACTTAAGAACGGTACCTTCAGAGCAAATCGCCATCGCCGTCGGTGTATTTTGTTGGTTAAACACATCTTCTATACCTAGTCCGGCAAAATGCAACTCCCCGACATAATCTCGTGCCTGCCCTGTTACAAGCCCTTGCTTTAATCCAATAAAACTCACTGTATGATCAGCTTGAATAGAAGCTCCCAGAACGATACCCGTATCACCACATAATCCAGAAGGGATATCGACTGCGATAATAGGGGCTTCGTTTTGATTGAGCTTATCAATTACCGCCCTTACCTCCGGTCGAACATTTCCCTTTATACCTGTACCCAAAACAGAGTCAATTACTACGTCAACGGTCCCAGATACTTTTTCGGTAGTTGCATCAAACACCTGGCCTCCATTTCTCAGCCAATGCAAATACGCTTTATACGCATCACCAGTGAGCTGTTCTGGATCTCCTAGCTGCCAAACCGTCACGAACAGACCGACTGATTTCGCTAAGCTTGCGACGACATATCCATCACCACCATTATTGCCAGTACCACAACAGACCAACCAACGCTCAGAACTCGGATATTGAGCCATACCAATAGCAAATACCGCCTGCCCAGCTCGCTCCATTAAACTGTACATTTCAAGCCCTTTGGCATTTGCAGCTGGTTGTTCACCCGCTCTGACTTGCTCCATAGAATAAAATCGGTCACTCATTGTCATAGTTTCTTCACTTAACTCTCAAATAGAACAAATGGATAAACCCAAAAAGCATCGCTAGCTAGTTGGGTTAAGTTAGATTGGGTGATTCAAATTAGGAATTTTTTGAAGCAATGGCTTCGGTAGTCGCATCTTGAATAGAAAGAAATAGAGAATTGATTTTGCCAGTAGGTGTACGCATCGGATTAAGCGTAATGTTCTGGTACATAAAATCGGCTTGCTGAGTGATTGGATGGACATTCCGGCATTTAAATAAGTATGGACGTTGCTGCCATGTAATGAAACTACGACACCCCAGATCATATACTGGCTTAGTTTTTAACTTAAACCACTCTTCGGGAATTTCAGGAAACAATTCAAAAATCGATTTATCTAATGCGTCCGCAGCATGCAACCCACTATGGTGAGTCATAAAGCCATTCCACAATTGGACATTAAAATCTCGATCGATCACGATAAGACCTAAATCGACATTCTGAACCATGTCTACCATCCAATGAAATTGCTCAAATTCAGCAGGTAAGTTCATGGTTAAAAATCCTCCATTAGATATGAAAGCTTGTTATCTAGTAACGGCAGTGATTCATCGACAAACATAAATAAAAGATCACAGCGAATAGAGGTACTTTCAATGTTATAACTCACTTCGAACGTCATGGTTCTGCTAAACGACCCTGTGGTTGAATTGATCACAGATTCTATTGGAATATGTTGCCCTAGGAGAACCGGTGAGCTTTGAAAAAAGCGAACTTCTGATTGTTGACCTAAACCATTTAAAAAAGAACCCACCAGAATATTTGAAACATCCATTAGCAATTCGAGCTCTTCTAGATCATCACTTTCGGCAGGGATTTTCATCAAATGCTTTAAATCACTGACGCTGGAGTCACTGAGTAAAACCAACGCTTCACCGGCAATACCCTCGCCGCTAAAACCCTGGCACACACCCGATACTTGATCATTTTCCGCTAAATCTTTTAGCGCCATATGCAATTCACTGACTTCCAGTATATTTACATTTGGAAGCGGCAATTCAACGAACACATCAAAATGACGAGCCAGAGCATCGGCAGCTCGCCCAATCGCTACGTTAGCGACTTCCATATAAATATCGCGTCGCTTGAGTACAGGAAGATCAACAGAAACAGGAGTGACGATCTGAGGCTGTGTTGGGCGTTCGACCAATTGCCTCAACACATCATTAAGAATTGATTTATCGATTGGTTTTTGAATAAATGCTTTCGCGCCAAGAGACAAAACTCTATCTTTTGCTTTTGGCTGAATGTCCCCAGAAACCACGACAACAGGAACATTAATATTTTGTTTCCGAATTTCTTCTAGTGTCTCAAAGCCATCCAGCTCAGGCATGGTGAGATCAAGAAACATTAACTTGTATTCTTTTTCGTTGAGCTTTTCTATTCCGTCACGCCCATGTACGGCGAAAGTAATGTCTGCATTCAATGATGCAGGTAAAGAACGCGCCATTTGCTTACGAGCTAATACTGAATCATCACAAATTAAGACGGGTAACGACATGGTTATATCCTAATATTTAACCAGCTCTATCTTCAATTTTCGGCGTAAATATACTTCTCAGTTTCACTACGAAAATCAAACATAAAGCTACTAACTAATAGTTCATAGACCAGGCCAAAACGTCAGAATAATTACTTTAATGACAAATGCCATTATTACCATCGCAATACCCAGTCTATAACGTCTAAACTCATCGACGGACATTGGTACTCGTTTGAAAAACATCGTTGCAATCCCGCCCCAATCTCGGGTACGAATTCCATATTGGACGATACTCAACAAGATAGCGATAACACCAAATGTTAGTAGCCCTTTTTCAAACCAAAATAGTACTAAGCCCATATTAACCTCTTGTTATCTTTTGAACTCGTGTTTTCCTTTGAGCGTAAGATTAAAACAAAAAGAGATAAGTCACCTTAACACTATAGTCGAACATCAGAATTTGCAGGAAAAAAGTCTCTCTGGTTTAAATTAAAATGTGGTGTAAACATCAACAAACGAGAAAGTGTTCGTTGTTACATTGAACCAAATTCACTTTTAATGTGTATGAATGACCCATTATTGAGGACTAATTCTCAAAAATTTCCTTTTAATCTCTAGCTATGAGTAATATTTAAGATAAACCACAATTTACCATTTACAATCACACACAATATTGACAATAAAATTAGTTCATATTTATTAATAAGTTAGCTCTAATAACCAAATATAAATTGATGCATGCTTCAAAATTATCCAATAAAATGTATAGATCGTATTGACAAGGCAAGTAATCGATTTACACTAAAGTTAGCTTGAAAATCGTTTATTTGTTTGCGTATACATATCGTTGGATTAATAATACTCCAGTCATGTGGTAGCAATAGCAATCAACATTTCCACGCTAGTACCGCCGCTATCGGCTCTGTTTAATTAGTATTATTAGGATAAAATTATGTCTAACACAGTGACTGGCACTGTAAAGTGGTTCAACGAAACTAAAGGTTTTGGCTTCATTCAACAAGAGAACGGCCCAGACGTTTTCGCACACTTCAGTGCTATCCAAGGCGACGGTTTCCGTACTCTAGCTGAAGGTCAAAAAGTTGAATTTGTTGTTTCTCAAGGTCAAAAAGGACCTCAAGCTGAGAACATCCAAGTCCTATAATTTTAGTAGGCCAATAATTTAAAAAATAGTCAGCTATGCTGACTATTTTTATTTCTAGTGCCATTCCAACTAACCCCCGATCAACAGCAATAAGTCATTCTCTTTTTCTTCTATCACTATTCCATTAATCGATGTCAAAAAACGGCGATAACCTCTCTATTTAACTGCTGACAGATATATCTAGTTGACTCTATAATGCTAGAAAATCGCCAACGGTAACTCTGTGTGCAAAATTTTTCTAAAGCTAATTTAGCTGAACTCACCATTGGTTTAGCTAACGCACTAAATGATCAAGATCGTTTTAATCGTCTGATTGATGCTGTTCGCAAAGTCATTAGTTGTGATTGTATTGTATTAATGGCTCGAAAAGAGAAGACACTCGTGCCTCTCTCAATGCAGGGGCTAACTCGAGATACACTCGGACGTCGATTTATCATTGATGATCACCCGAGATTTACTGCCATCTGCAATAGTCACTCTCCTGTTCGGTTTAGTTCCCATAGTAAAATGCCCGATCCATTTGACGGATTACTATTAGACCATTCTGGTGATGTACCTATTCACTCATGTATGGGCCTCCCATTAATGTTTGGTGAAGAATTATTAGGTGTTCTCACCCTAGATAGCTTACAAATTGACGCATTTGATGAAATACCCGACCGCAATCTAGAAATTTTATCGGCGATTGCTGCTTCAACATTAAAAATGGCGCTAACGATGTCTCAATTAGAGGCTCAAGCATTGAATACTCAGCAACGTATGGAAGAACTCAACCAAGAAGCTTCCAAACACAATCAAGGCGAATTGATCGGAGCGAGCAAGCTGTTGGTCAATATGAAAGCAGATATTGATGTCGTGGCTCCTTCTAATTTCAACATTCTAATTTATGGTGAAACTGGAGTTGGAAAAGAATTGGTGGCTAGGCAAATACACAATCAATCACCTCGCCATCGTCAACCTTTGATATACGTTAACTGTGCTGCGATACCTGAAAACCTAGTGGAAAGCGAACTTTTTGGGCATGTAAAAGGCGCATTTACTGGAGCAGATAGAGATAGGCTTGGAAAATTTGCTTTAGCAGATGGCGGGACCCTTTTGCTTGACGAAATAGGTGAATTACCATTGGCAGCTCAAAGCAAGTTACTTAGAGCCCTTCAAAACAATGAAATACAGCCCGTCGGAAAAGATAATATTCAAACCATTGATGTGCGTGTTCTTGCTGCAACAAACCGAGATTTAAAACAAGAAGTTGATCAAGGGCGATTTCGTGCAGATTTATATCACCGATTAAGTGTTTATCCCATTCGCGTACCAGCTCTTCGCGAGCGTAATGATGATATCGCATTGCTATCAGGGTATTTTCTCGAAAACGCTAGACGCAGACTCGGGCTTGATAACTTAAAGCTCTCACTTGAAGCTCTCAGTTTAATTAATCAATATTCTTGGCCAGGAAACGTTCGCGAACTTGAACATGTTATCAATCGTGCAACATTGAGAGCAAAAGCTAGACAAAGGAATGGAGAGACAAAAGTTATCTCAGTCACCGTTGATGATATTGGCGAGCTGGACATTACCCAAGTGCATGATAATCAATCCAACCAGCCAGTAGTTCATCCACCTAATAACATCGATTATCAACAAGGGTTACGTGAAGCAACCAATACCTTCCAAGCTAAAATTATCCGTCAGGCCCTCATTGATTCAAATTTCAATTGGGCCAAAGCAGGAAGAGAGCTCAATGTTGACCGTGCTAACCTCACACGACTGGCAAAAAGGCTTGGAATTGAGGTAGAAAAAAACCACAAAATACTTGGCTAAATCATTCAACGACTGACTTTCTTAACCCTGAATTAACGATTCTGTATCAGGAAAAGAGAGTTGGTATTGCGTCATAAAATCTGCGCGAATAAGTTGCTCTAACTCCCCTGCTCGTTCTGTAGGGCAAAACAACATAAAGTAGAGTACTTGTTCGCCGTGTTCTCCATTATCGATGCGCACGAGTGGCTCAGGGCCCGGTAAATCAACCCCTGCATGCCTTTCTACAACACTATTATAGCGCTTAGCTACCTCAATAAAATCCTCACAATGTTGGTCAATCTGTTCTTTTAATGTTGGAATTATTGGATAGAGATTAACAAACCGAGGAATCACAATATCAAAACTGTGGTAGACATACCTCTTCATGAAATTAAGATTTTTTACTGGAAAAGAAAAGAACATACTGTTTGGTAACGTGGCGGTTTTTCCAGTGTAATGATAGAAACCACGACTTACATCTAATTCTTGAATCGTTGTTGCCATCAGGTTATGTTCGATAACTTCGCCACATAACGTCCCAACTTCAATCCAATCACCAATGACGAAAGAACGTGAACTTGCACGTTGTATTGAGCCAGTGAAGCAAAGAATAATCTCTTTTGATGCCAACACAATAGCAACCGCGATTGCCGTAACGGAAAGCGCAAAGTGATTTATCTCAGTACGCCAAATAAGAAAAGTGACAAAAATAATGAGTAAGGAGACGCTATTTTTAGTTCGTGACATCCATTTGCGCTGCTTTTCGGAGAGAAACGCAACATCTCCACGAATGCGATTAAGCAACACTCTTCGTATTATCAAAATATATATGATCAGAAGAATGCTGCTCAACAACTTATGCGTTGATAGATACTCAATAATGATGTCAATTTCTACCACTGACCAACTCCCAAAAAGAAAGCTTCACACCTGTATGTGTAAAGTCAAATTGTTGAACTACGATATCGCAATTTTAGCTAATTTGAAGAGTTTAGTAGAGTATCAATCAAAATTTTAGAAATAAAGCTAACTGTCGTATTTTCAATTACTTTAATTGATAGGTTGCTGTATTTTTAGCAATTTTTATAATAACTTCCGTCGCCTTGATCATACCTTCAATCGACACGAATTCATGGATACTATGAAAGTTATACGTACCTGTGAACAAATTTGGACATGGAAGCCCCTTAAACGAAAGTGCTGCTCCATCAGTTCCACCTCGAATTGGCTGCATAACAGGAACCACATCTGCGTCTAGCATGGCCTGCTTCGCAATATCTAGGATATGAGGATGAGGTTCAATCATCTCTTTCATGTTTTTATATAGATCAACAAACTCGACATCAACGGAACCATGGCGATAAAGCCCACCAATCTCTTGCGCGAGTGAACGAATAAAAGCTTTTCTTTGCTCCAAACCTTGAAGTTCAAAATCACGCAGAAGGTAATTTAACTCACTGTATTCAACACCTAGATTACCCGACGATAAATGATAGAACCCTTCATAATCAGTCGTTTTATTAGGTACTTCGTCGGTAGGAATCGCCATTTCAAATTTGGCTGCTAACCGCATGCTATTGACCATCTTCCCTTTTGCTTTTCCTGGGTGCACTCCATTTCCATAAAAGCGAACAGTCGCATTCGAAGCATTAAAGTTCTCATATTCAAGCTCACCAATGCCACCACCATCAACGGTATAAGCCCAAGCAGCGCCAAATTTATCAACATCGAATTTATCTGCACCACGGCCAATTTCTTCATCTGGAGTAAAGGCAATACAGATCTCTCCATGGGGAATCTCTGGGTGCTGTTTAAGAAACTCCACGGCAGTAAGGATTTCTGCAATACCTGCTTTATCATCGGCACCAAGCAACGTATTGCCATCGGTAGTGATCAGGTTATGTCCGTACAACTGATTTAGCTCAGGATATTGGATAGGAGACAACACATGATCTCCACGCCCCAATGCGATATCACCACCTTGGTAAGATTCTACAATTTGAGGGATGACATTCTTTGCGGGTGCATCTGGAGACGTATCCATATGAGCGATAAGTCCAATTGATGGCACAGCATAGTCGACATTCGAATGCAGTTTAGCCATTACATACCCATTCTCATCAAGAGAAACATCGCTTAGCCCAATATCGATAAGCTCTTGCTCAAGCATTTGGGCAAACTTCATTTGCCCTGACGAACTAGGACAACCATTTCGATTGGGATTGGATTGAGTATCGAAAATCACGTAACTTAAAAATCTATCGAGTAAATTATCCATTTTATCTCCGACACTAAATATATAACTCTGCAAAACCGACGAATAAATGATCTATATTCTATATTTCAACCGGCTGGCATGGGTCAGTTCTTACTTATAGTATCGATAAATAAAAAGTGAGGATTGCTGCAAATCACTTTTAATCCATTTAGAGAGGATAAGTCGGGGAAATCACGTGCTAAGTTGCTTCAAATCAAAGTTATTCTCAATCTCATTTAAAAGAATCAGGCTAATAAAACTTATTAACATTCACTTTCCTGAACAACCAATTAGATCAACGCGTTTTAACATAACGACCAGAAAGCAAAAAAGCGCCCAAAGCGCTTTCAATCAAATGTCGTTTATAACCTTATTCGAACTAATATTTAAGGCTCAATGAAAGGTCCTACAATATTACCGAGCGAATTAACATTAAAATTTCTTTTCTGCATACCCAGTCATGACTTCTAAGCGTAATGCTTTACCAAGCTTGGTCGTTGGATGAACGACAACTAAATTTTTAACAGACTTTTTCAAACGCCCCATATCAGCTTGTTCAGCCTTCGTAATTTCACGGGAGAATGCCATTGCTAACAACGCTTTACGTTCTTTATTCAATTCAAAATCTTGCTTGTGATTAACTTGAGCAACTTTCTTTTCCAGTTGATCAACTTCATCAGTAAATTTTCTAATCATCTCATGATCACCACGAGATTTAGCTGCATTTAGCTTGTGTCGACAGGAATCCAAACGATTTTTAGCCTGTTGAATTTCTTGTTTATTACTCATGGAATTTGACCCTAAGAGTGGTTATGGGGCGCGGAGTATAGCACAGATGAAAACCGGTAACCGCTGTTTTGATCTATCTAAATACGCATTGTATTAATGAACGGGTGTATCTGTTTCCGAATAGAATTTTCCAAAATGTTCCTCAAGAACTTCCGGAGTCAACTTCCCTTCCGCTTCCAATCGCTTCAATTTTTCAACGACCGCTTTTTGTTCTTCAATACTTGGAAGCTTCTCTTCCTCGTTACCTTGCTCTTGTTCTATCATCTCTGCTAATTCTTTCTCGAGATCACTCATACAACCTACCTCATAATTTAAATCTACTTGTGCAATTTTACCTGACTCATGGCACGGTGACTAGAGCAACGTAACATTGAAAAAACGAACGAGATCAAAGCTTCCCTTAAATAGGGTGGAAATGTTAAATTCCCTACGGAACTTTTTTGTCGATTCCAATACTAACCAATGTTATTGCTCCGGAGGAATAAGATTAATGCCATCAGCCACTTTTCAACAGCTACAGAGTTATCTTAATAGTCAGGTAATTGGACAAACCGAACTGGTTAACCAAATTCTCGTTGCACTCTTAGCCGATGGTCATATCTTAGTTGAAGGCCCTCCTGGATTGGCCAAAACCCGAGCGGTTAAATCATTGGCTTCCTGCATTGAAGGCTCGTTTCATCGCGTGCAATTTACACCAGACTTACTTCCTGCCGACCTAACAGGTACCGATATCTATCGCCCTGAAACGGGAGAGTTCAAGTTTCAACCTGGTCCGATTTTCCACTCGTTATTACTTGCGGATGAAATCAACCGAGCGCCAGCGAAAGTGCAAGCTGCGATGTTGGAAGCGATGGCTGAAAAACAAATTACAGCAGGTCGAAAAACATATGGGTTACCCAAGCTATTTTTGGTCATGGCAACACAAAACCCAATAGAGCAAGAAGGGACTTACCCACTGCCTGAAGCACAACTCGACCGTTTTCTTCTTCACCTTAATGTTGACTACCCGGATATTGAGAGTGAATTGGAAATCCTAAGATTGAACCGCGGGGAAGCTCAAGGAAGTGCAACAGCTCAACCCGCTAAAATTAGCCAAGAAACTATTTTCGCTGCTCGTGAGCAGGTCCTCTCGATTCATATGGCTGAGTCAGTAGAACAATATATAGTCCGCTTAATCATGGCAACTCGCCAGCCTGAGCAATACGATAACCAGCTAGCGCAATGGATCGAACTGGGTGTCTCTCCCCGTGCAACGATTGCACTAGATCGCTGCGCCCGAGCTCATGCTTGGTTACACGGTCGCGATTTTGTCAGTCCAGAAGATGTACAGGTCATGGCGTTTCCCGTACTGCGACATCGTCTACTGCTTAGCTATCAAGCTCAGGCAGAGGGTGTGCATCCGAACCAAGTGATCAGTCACCTCTTGTCATTAGTTGGTAGCGCATAACGAGATTATATCGAATGGAACTACCACCTTACAGTAATGGCTATTCACTCTGCCTTGAAGAGCTTCTTCATTATCGAGTTCATAGCCGTCAATGGCTTCCACCTGCGAAAAGCCTTTGGACATCGTTAGCTGGCCAACATCAAAGTCGCCAGCTTGGTCGAGGTATGGATTTTGCCGAGGTCAGAAAGTATCAAGCCGGTGACGATATTCGTAGTATTGATTGGCGCGTAACCGCAAGAACGGGCAAGCCTTATACAAAATTGTTCACCGAAGAGCGCGAAAAACCCGTTGTCATTTATGTGGATTTAAGTCATTCAATGCAGTTTGGCTCAACGTTAATGCTTAAGGCGATTCAAGCTGCGCACCTTGCTTCATTGTGTGCCTGGACTGCCGTACAGCAAAATGACCGAGTGGGAGCAGTGATTGATTTAGGTGACCAATTAATTGAATTAAAACCACAAAGTCGACAACGTGGCGTTTTGCTTATGCTACAAAAACTGCTCGAAGGCCAACGTCGTAACCTATCCAACCGTCAATCAGTCAGTGACTCGAAGCAACACCAATTTATTGATGCTATGCGGACAATGACCAGAATTGCGCCCAAAGGTAGTGATGTTGTTCTTATCAGTGATTTTATTCACTATCAACCAACTCTCGACCCACTGTTTACTCAATTACGCAAACATAATGCACTGAGGGTGATGCATATATCTGATCCTCTTGAGTGTGGAGAAACCGCATTTAGAGGCGTGGAATTGATAGGTGACTTTAAGTCGAGCAAATGGATTGATTTTTCTGCAAAACGAACCCGACATTCGATAAAAAAATCCTTTGATTCTAAGAGAGATAGTCTAGAATCTCTCTGTGAAAAATTACAAATGCCTTATCATCAAATTTCGAGTGATACTCCTTTATTGACTCAGCTTTCTGGAAAGTTCTAGATGAAACAAACACTCTCTAATCTATTACAATTGAATCCTTTACATTTGCCCCCTTCACCATCATGGTGGCCTATTGCTTGGGGATGGTTATCATTAATCGGCTCCGCGATTGTGGCACTGCTATTGTTGATTTTTTTATTTCGTATGAGACAAAAGAAATTAGCCCCTAAAAAAGCAGCATTGCGTATTTTTTCCAAGTCAAAAGAGACAATGACAGCCTCGGAAGCGATGGAGATTGTAAGACAAGCTGCGTTAAGCTATTTCCCTAGAGATGAAATGGCGAAGCTAACAGGGCATGATTGGTACGCCTTTCTCGACAGTTATGTGTCTACCCCTCTTTTTACCCAGAACGAAACATTGTGGCAAAAAGCGCTGTATCAAAAAGCCCCTAATGGTGACGTAAACCAACTCGTTGATGATTGTCAGGATTGGGTACGTCGTGCATTACCACCAGCAAAACGGAGTTCAACTAACGTTGGCTAATTTAGAATTGGCGTGGTGGTGGATGCTACTTCTGCTTCCGCTACCTTTATTAGCAGTGAGATTGTTACCACCAGCCAAACAATCGACACCAATCCAAATCGCTTACTTACCTTCAGAGCAAAGTGACCGCCGACCAAAACTCGAACTCAGTCGTTGGTTGGCTTATGCAATATGGCTATTTTTGGTCATCGCCGCCGCTCGACCAATTTGGTATGGCGACCCAGTTACGACCCACCCCAAGCATCGCGACTTAATGCTAGTCGTCGACTTGTCTAACTCGATGAGTCAAGAAGATATGCGCCAAGGAGACGAGTACATCGACCGGCTAAGTGCGGTTAAACAAGTGGTTAGCGATTTTATCGACAAACGTGATGGAGACCGAATTGGTTTGGTTTTGTTTGCCGATCACGCCTATTTACAAACCCCTCTTACCTTTGACCATGCAACGGTTAAACAACAACTTAATCAAACCGTACTAAAATTAATTGGCACGAAAACGGCGATTGGTGAAGGTATCGGCCTAGCCACAAAAACGTTTATTGATAGCGATGCGCCACAACGGGTAATGATTCTACTCAGTGATGGAACCAACACTGCGGGTGTGCTCGATCCACTTCGAGCAGCTGAAATCGCAAAAAAATATCACACGACCATATACACTGTCGGAGTAGGTGCAGGGGAAATGCAAGTCAAAGATTTTCTTTTCACTCACACAGTGAATACCGCGAAAGATCTTGATGAAAAAAGCTTGATATCCATTGCCGACACAACAGGCGGCCAGTATTTCCGAGCTCGAAATAGTCAGGAACTCGCAACCATTTACGACACGATTAATCACATGCAACCCATTAGCCAAGCAAGTCAAACCTGGCGCCCTCAGACAGAATGGTTTCATTATCCCCTTACGGTGGCCTTGGTACTTTCGTTCTTACTTATTGCAGTGAGGAGAAATCATGTCTGATCTGGCGGTCCTACACCCTGAATGGCTACTGGCACTTTTCCCAGTCGCTCTGTTTGTTTATTGGTTGATGCACCGACGTCATAGCAGTGACCTCATTTCATCTCACTTAGCAAAAGCAATGGGTGTTGAAAAGCACGACTCCAGTAAACTCTTAATAGGGTTAGCATTAATTTGGGCCATAACCATTATTGCGCTTTCAGGGCCCAGTTTTGGAAAACGAACCATACCAACCATGAGCAGTAACAGTGCTCGCGTTATTGTTATGGATATGTCGCGATCAATGTTTGCAACGGATAACAAACCAAACCGCCTTACTCAAGCACGCTACAAAGCGAGTGACCTGTTGTCTCAGTGGACCGAAGGTTATACCGGCTTAGTCGCCTACGCAGCAGATGCTTATACCGTCAGCCCGATGACAACGGATACCGCGACAATCGCAGCTCAGTTGCCCAACCTTAGCCCAGATCTGATGCCTTACCAAGGTGCCAATGCTGCTCGCGGTGTTACTCGTGCTATCGATCTATTAAAGAACGCCGGATTTGCTGCAGGCTCAATTATCTTAATTACTGATGATCTTGACCAAGCCGAAGCGGATCAAATTGAAAGCCAGCTCGATAGCACCAGTTGGAAGCTAATTATCCTCGGTGTAGGTTCCCGCTCCGGCGCTCCAATTCCAGTCAACGATGGCGAGCTCCTTCAAACAGCCACCGGACAAACCGTGGTGGCTAAAAGTAATTTTAATCTGATGACGCAGTTAGCTAATGACGTATCCGGCACTTTTGCTCCCATTCAACTTGATAACAGCGATGTGACAACAATTGTTGATGCTGAAGCTTCAAGTTTACTTTCGATTTCTAAGGCAAAGCAACACAAGGTCACAGAGCAAATGAACCATGGCTTTTGGTTAGTTCCTATCGTACTGATTGCTGCACTAGGTTTATTCCGTCGTGGGTTTATATTTATTGTCGCCTTTAGCCTCATGCCATTGCTACACCCTTCATCAGCTCAGGCATCACCCTGGCTCAATGACAATCAAGAAGCCAAACAGCTGTATGATTCAGAACAGTACTCTGAAGCCGCAAATCAGTTTAGCGATCCCGAATGGCGCGCAGCTGCTCATTATCAAGCGGAAAATTATCAAGAAGCGATCGATGCACTCAACAGTATTCCAACACCAAATAATCGCCAGCAATACAACCTTGCCAACGCGTATGCAAAAAATGGCGACTTAGAGCAAGCCAAAGAGTTGTACCAGTCGGTTCTGGAAAAAGAACCACAAAATGAAGACGCTCGTCATAATCTCGAGCAAGTTGAAAATGCCCTGAAACAGCAACAGCAACAGCAACAGCAACAGCAACAGCAACAGCAACAGCAACAGCAACAGCAAGACGATAAAAACGATGCGGATCAAAAGCAACAAGATCAGCAAAGCTCTTCTTCAAAAAATAGTGATAAGCAAAACAACGACAAGCAACAAGGATCGAGTAGCCAACAGAAAGATTCGCAACCTCAGAATCAAAGCTCGGCACAAAATAAGCAGGATAAAGAGTCGAGCTCTTCAGCTAAACCAGAGCCAAAAGAGCGAAACAAAGACGAAGAAAATAAAGGCGATCAAGAGCAGAACAGCAGCGCGCAATCTGATCGCACTGATCAATCTATTTCACAAGCTGAAGAAAAGAACAAGACCGAACAGGCAAAGCAGGCAGAAAACAATCAAGCTTCGGACCCAGAACTACGAAAACTAGAGCAAGTAGAAAATGCACGCGATCCAAGCCTCTTATTACGAGCTCAATTGCTACTTCAAGCGCAACAACAAGAACCACCTAAGGACAATGGAAAATCATGGTAATGAATAATGTTAGTCATCAATTCAGATTAATATTGCTGGTCATCGTCAGCTTATTACTTAGCATGCCAAGTTTTGCTCAGGTATACGCGACGGTTTCAAAAAACCGTGTCACGCAAAATGAATTGTTCCGACTCACGATTGTTGCAGATTCCAAAGTTTCGAGTGATTTATTAGACCTTTCTAGCTTAGAATCCGACTTCGAAACCCTCGGTCGTCCTAGCTTTGGCACATCAATCAATATTATTAATGGCAAACGCAGCACTCGCAGTGAATGGAATATCAATATTGCAGCAAATAGAACAGGCATAATCACAATTCCTACACTCCATATTGGTAGCGAACAAACTCAGCCGATAGCCTTACAGGTGGTTAGTGATTCCGCTGCACCAAACAACCAAGATTTGGTCGAAATAAACACCCATTTCGATGATACAACTCTCTATCCGAATCAAAGTACAGTAATGCATGTCGAGCTGATTATTAAAGCGGACACACGACGGTTACAGAATCCTCAGATTACTCCCCCATCCACCAAGGGAATCCAATTGGAATCGGCGAGTGAACCAAATCAAAGCCAGCAAATCATCAACGGCATTCAAAGCACCATCGTTACACAAGATTTCCGCATTACTGGATTAACGCCCGGCAGCTTTGACATTATTGAGCCGCAATTTGAAAGCCAACTTATCTACGAAGGGTATAATGGCGCAACACAAATGCTTGCTTTAAAAACCAAAGCTAAATCGTACCCAATAACTGTGTTAGAAAAACCTAACCAATACACAGGGGTATGGCTACCAACTTCGTACCTCAACTTAGAACAACAGTGGCAGGATGATTCCGGTAATCAACTGCTAGATGATATTACAAAAGTAAACGTTGGCGACCCAATCACTCGGCAGATAAAACTCACCGTTCGAGGCGTTTCTCAAGAGCAAATTCCTAACCTCACGGTCAATTATCCAGATTCATTACGGGTCTATGGTGAGAAACCTAGCTATCAGACTCTCGATAACGGTGATTTAGTCATGACGATGAAGCAAGTACTGATCCCCAATACAAGTGGTGACATCTCCATTCCAGGTATCACTCTAAAATGGTGGGATACAAAAGTTAAGGCTGAACGAAAAAGCTTGTTAGCCAGCAAAGTGATACGAGTCTCACCACAAACTCAAAGTGATATAACACCACTGCCAACCCCAACTCAAGCACCTCAGACGAGTGTTGTTCACGTCGACAATGGTATATGGCCTTATCTTACCGCTCTCTTTGCGTTTTTATGGGTTGCGACATTAATTTGGATGAATCGAAATGGGTTGACTCGCTCAAACGCTGCGGCCTCTGATCCAGTACCTCAAGATGATGATTTTAAACAGCTCAACCAAGCTATTCATCAGAACGATGGATTTAAAGTAAACGTCTTAATCCAACGTTGGCTAGATGAATCGACACTCAGCGTCGCGGACAAACAAAGCGTTATCGAGGCAAAACAGACATGGCTCGCTCAGCAATACGCAAGCCAAACGCCAGAAGCAGATAACAAGGTAGTGTTCCTCTCACTCTTAACTCAGCTGAAAAAAAAGGCAAGAAAAAAAAATCAACAAACAAATGAGCCGTTAGCTAAGCTATAATTAATATGACTGTCTATAAACACTAACACTTTGATTCAAAAGGGGCTAATTATCGTACCGTTGAACGTCTATCCTACGTTGCTTCTGGCATCGCTTATAAGCGCAAGTTCGCTAGCGCAAGTCGACCTTGTCAAAGTGGATAAATCGAAAAGACGTATGTACTTGATTGAGAATGGCACCACCATCAAAGAATATCGTATCGCATTAGGGAAGTCGCCTAAGGGACATAAACAACAGGAAGGCGATCAGAAGACACCTGAAGGACGTTATGTTTTAAATGGGATTAACCCAAATTCGATTTTTTACAAATCGATCCACATCGAGTATCCCAATCAGCAAGATATCCAAAACGCTCAACGGTTAGGAGTAAACTCCGGAGGCGATATCAAAATTCATGGCATTAAATCTACCTTCAAAGATGACCCTGCCTACATTCAAAGCTTCGATTGGACTAATGGTTGTATTGCCATTACCAATCAAGAAATGGATGAGTTTTTATCCCTAGTAGATAACGGCACACCTATCGATATTGAGTGGTAGCCTTGCGGCATTATCTTAATTCTTCGTTTTATATAAAATAGCCCGCTAAACCATTCGATTTAGCGGGCTATTTCATTAATCATTGTTAAGTACACTCTTTTATTCAATCAACGCCAATTGAGCATACGCATTACGAAGCCAAACTTTCATGCGCTGACGCTCGGCAATATTCATTAAACTACGATCATTTGCAACCGCCCAGAAACTGCTGTTGTTAAAATCAATCTTCTGGGTTAATTTGGTTTGGAGCTTAGGAAGCTCAATAATAGCTGCATCATTTTCTTTCGCTAACTGATAAGCGGATGATTTTTTAAAACGCGAGAAATCACTACCTCGACCGTAATTCTGAACAACAACAAACGCAACATCTGAGCCTTTATAACGCTGGACGACACTCGTTAAAAGCGCAACCGAATCGGCCCCATCATCCATCACATGCCACCAATACGTTTGATAGCCCAGTTCATCAAGAAGTCCAAAAACATCAGTTTCTTCGATCCATTTTCCCACTGGTTGAGCCGTTTGAGCGGCCAAATCAATAATTAAATCACGATCGGGGTTCTCTTCAACAGCCGCCAACAACCCATCTAGACTATCATCGTCGCCCACAATTATTGAAGACGCAAAATCTTGGTAAAAACGGGAAAAAGTTCCGTGTGAAGAGTCGCAATCAAAACCTAAGAAGCTGTATTCATGATCAATATAAAATTGCGCTAACAGCCGAGCGGTCATTGACTTACCAACACCACCTTTCTCTCCACCAATAAAATGTACTTTAGCCATCGTAGTTTCCTTTCTACTATTTGTTGATAATGCGATACTTACACCAATATATTTACTTTTATACCGCCGCTTTACAATACATTACGCAAATAATAAATCGATATGAAAAGCAAAAGATAAGATATTCATTACGCTGTTATTAAAAACCTCTGTTCCAACCATGCACAAGCCTCTTCAATTTGATAATCTAGCATTTGCCCTATAAAAACAGGATTTATCTCCTACCTTACACGAATAATAAAAAACAAAATCTAAAATAAAAAAAGAAACTCAAGGACCCAACAATGCACAATAAAAAATATGTGGTTGCTCTTGATCAAGGAACAACGAGCTCGCGCACTATTATTCTCGATCACAACGCCAATATCGTGAGCGCTTCGCAACGAGAATTCACTCAGATTTATCCAAAGCCGGGCTGGGTAGAACATGATCCGATGGAGCTTTATGCAACTCAAAGCTCTACGCTAACCGAAACCCTTGCCCAATCCAGCATCACCAGTGATGAAATTGCGGCGATAGGCATTACAAACCAACGTGAAACCGCCATTGTGTGGAATAAAAACACTGGCAAGCCGGTCTACAACGCCATTGTGTGGCAATGTCGCCGAACTGCTGATATATGTGATGAACTCCGCGAAAAAGGCCTAGAAGAGTATATCCGAGAAACTACAGGCTTAGTCCTTGACCCTTATTTCTCTGGCACCAAAGTAAAATGGATTTTAGATAACGTTGAAGGTGCTCGTGAAGCGGCGAACAAGGGCGAACTACTATTCGGAACCGTTGACACTTGGTTAATCTGGAAAATGACCCAAGGCCGTGTTCATGTCACCGATTACACCAATGCTTCACGCACCATGCTATTTAATATCAACGATTTATGTTGGGATAAAACAATGCTAGAAGAGCTTGGTATTCCTGAAAACATGATGCCTGACGTTAAATGTTCATCCGAAGTATATGGAATGACCAATATTGGTGGTAAAGGTGGAACTCGAATCCCTATTGCAGGCATCGCGGGAGACCAACAAGCGGCCCTATTTGGCCAAATGTGTGTTGAAGCAGGACAAGCTAAAAATACTTACGGGACGGGTTGCTTCTTGTTGATGAACACAGGAAAGGAAAAAGTGACGTCAACACACGGACTGTTAACCACCATCGCATGTGGTCCTAAAGGCGAACCTTCTTACGCATTAGAAGGCGCGGTGTTTATGGCTGGCGCTTCCATTCAGTGGTTACGCGACGAAATGAAATTAATTGCCGATGCCGAAGATTCCGAATATCACGCTAACAAAGTCTCGACTTCAAATGGCGTGTATGTTGTTCCAGCATTTGCAGGCCTTGGCGCACCATACTGGGATGCTCACGCCCGAGGAACTATCGTTGGTCTGACTCGAGGAGCAAATTCCAACCATATCATTCGGGCTACCTTGGAAGGCATTGCTTACCAAACACGAGATGTATTGGATGCAATGCAAGCCGATTCTGGAATAAAATTAGCCAATTTACGTGTCGACGGTGGCGCGGTTGCCAATAACTTTTTGATGCAATTTCAAGCTGATGTATTGGATACAGAAGTACACCGTCCAGATGTCACCGAAGTCACGGCTCTTGGGGCTGCGTATCTTGCAGGTCTTGCTGTGGATTACTGGTCAAGCATCGACGAAGTCAAAGACAAAGCAACTCTCAATCGTGTATTTATGCCACACGAAGATGAAGAGAAACGTAATCGACGCTACAAGGGTTGGAAACGAGCTGTGCGCTGTGCTCAAGCATGGTCAGAATTACGCGATGAAGATGATGAATAAGTCACTTACGTTCAAGTAACACAAAATAGAGCACTTTTAGACAATAGTGTTTTCCTATATTGGAAAGCATTATTGTTCATTAACACTTGATATACTATTGGTCACACCACCATGTCGCCATTGCAGGAGAAATAGGTTGAAGCAACTCCCACGACATCAACAGATTATTGAAATAGTCCAAAAGCAGGGTTACGTAAGCACAGAAGAGCTAGTCGAGAAATTTGAGGTGAGTCCGCAGACGATTCGCCGTGATCTCAATGAGTTGGCGGACAGTAACCACATTCGCCGTTATCACGGTGGCGCAACAATGCCCCTGAGCTCTGAAAATGCCTCATACAGCTCTAGAAAATCACACAACTTTAGTGAAAAAGATCTGATCGCCGAACAGCTAGTAAAACATATCCCCAATGGTGCGACATTATTTATTGATATAGGGACCACTCCTGAAGCTGTGGCACACGCACTCAATAAAAATCATCAACAATTACGAGTTGTCACCAACAATATTAACGTTGCCTCTATTCTTCTATCTAACCCAGAAATCCGACTGATTTTAGCCGGTGGAGAAGTCAGAAATAAAGATGGCGGCATTATGGGCGAAGCTACATTAGACTTTATTCAACAATTCCGTTTGGATTTCGGCATTCTAGGCATTAGTGGTATCGACTTAGACGGATCGCTTCTCGATTTTGACTATCACGAAGTAAGAGTTAAACAAGCAATCATAGAGAATAGCCGCAGTGTATTTCTCGCTGTCGATCATTCTAAATTTGGACGTAATGCGATGGTCAAACTTGGTGGTATTACTCAGATGCATACGGTGTTCACTGACAAACGCCCACCAGAAGAGATTTGTACCCTACTTCAAGATAATGGGGTAAATCTGGATATTGCACAAGAACAAGGTCAATAGACTTACTTTTTATACGTACATTTCCGAACAATAAGTAGAGAATCAATGCTCATTCAAACATAAACGCTCATGAACGAAAATAATGAGTGCATAAAAATGAAAACTAATTTATTATTATTCGAACCTAATCGTTCGTTTGCTCATTATATGTAAGGCTCATTAGATGGAACCAATAAAAACCGAAAACACTCTTCTCGATCTCATCATTATCGGTGGTGGCATTAACGGAGCAGGCATCGCCTCTGATGCTGCAGGTCGAGGATTATCTGTTGGCCTATACGAAGCAAAAGATTTTGCTTCGGCCACCTCTTCTGCCAGTTCAAAGTTAATTCACGGCGGATTACGATATTTAGAGCACTACGAATTTCGATTGGTATCAGAAGCCCTAGCTGAGCGAGAAGTTCTCCTAAGAAAAGCACCGCACATCGCTATTCCTATGCGTTTTCGTTTGCCTCATCGTCCTTACTTACGCCCGGCATGGATGATTCGTTGTGGCCTATTCCTCTATGATACGCTGGGTAAACGCACTACACTCCCTGCGAGCCACGGCATCGACCTCTCTAAATCGGGTTTACTCAAAGAAGAGATGAAACGAGGTTTTGAATATTCAGATTGCTGGGTAGATGACGCTCGTTTAACCTTACTCAATGCCCTATCAGCACAACAAAATGGCGCAGAAGTCGCCAACTACTGCAAAGTTGAAAAGGCTACTCAAGAAAATGGGATTTGGACAGTCACGATACATGATGAAATAAATGACCGTCGTTTCGAACGTCAAGCGAAAGCATTAGTCAACGCTGCAGGCCCATGGGTTAAGCAGTTCTTTGATGATGGATTGCAACGTAAATCACCAAGAAATATCCGCCTCATTACAGGCTCACATATCGTCGTTCCTAAAATTCACGATGAAGAACAAGCCTATATTCTGCAAAATAAAGATAATCGAATCGTATTCGTTATTCCTTATCTGGATGACTTTTCAATCATAGGCACAACCGACGTTGAATATAAAGGTGACCCACGTGACGTTGCTATTTCCCCAGCGGAAATTGACTACCTTATCGACATCGTAAATCAACACTTTGTTAAACCATTAAGTCGTGATGATGTCGTCTGGACATACAGTGGCGTGCGCCCACTATGCGATGATGAGTCTGATTCTCCACAAGCCATCACTCGCGACTACACCTTAGATTTACAACATGAGAACAATGAAGCGCCATTATTATCAATCTTTGGTGGCAAGCTCACGACTTATCGCAAACTTGGTGAAGCTGCAATGGAGAAGCTTGGTGCATTCTTCCCTGAAATGGGTCGACCATGGACTGCAAACGCACCTCTTCCCGGTGGTAACTTTAGTTGCAGTCGTGAAAAGCTCGCCTCCACATTTGCACAAAAATATTCTTGGATTGATGACAAACTGGCCAAACGTTATGTCACCCAATTTGGCAACCAGACTCATCAGCTACTTGCGGAAGTCTCCAATGAAGCTGACATGGGACAACGCTTTGCAGAAGGTGTTTATCAGATTGAATTGGACTACCTCATCAATTACGAATTGGCTAAAAATGGGGAAGATGTACTTTGGCGACGCACTAAGCTCGGACTCTATTTGACTAAAGAAGAGCAACAAGCGGTGACTGACTATATTTCTTCTAATATTTAACCGCCTATAGAGTATAGTGATTTGTTTAAATGGCTTAGTTGAACACTAAGCCATTTTTGTTCCTCTCAATAATATACAGAAATAGAACCCCCTCCAATATGAAACTCTTTACTCATTAAACAATCGGAGTAGAATTAGCCGTTATTCGAAACCCCTCATAGTTTTTATAGGCTCACTATGTTTGCACTTTATGATTCATACCGTGCAGGACTATTCCACTCTCGCCACTGGTTACGCAATGTTATTTCAGGTGTTATCGTTGGTGTTGTAGCCCTACCACTCGCCATGGCATTTGCTATTGCTTCCGGCGTCAAACCAGAACAAGGTATCTACACTTCCATTATCGCCGCGATTGTCGTGTCATTATTTGGTGGATCGCGAATTCAAATAGCCGGTCCCACTGGCGCATTTATCGTAATTCTTGCTGGTATTGTCCAACAATATGGGATCTCAGGATTACAAATCGCGACCATGATGGCCGGCGTGATATTACTCATTTTAGGCTTAACCAAACTAGGCAACATTATCCACTTTATCCCCGACCCTGTGATCGTGGGCTTTACCAGTGGTATTGGCGTTATTATTTGGGTTGGGCAGTGGCGTGAATTCTTTGGGTTGCCAGAAATTCACAGTGAGTATTTCCACCAGAAATTATGGTTGTTAATCAAAGCGATACCACAGTTCGATTTAACCACCACCACTTTAGCGCTGTTCTCTTTAGGACTCGTGATTTTCATACCTAAAATTCCTAGGTTATCTAAAGTACCAGGCCCGCTCGTTGCGCTCGTTGCGGTTGCTGGATTACATTCGATGTTTCACTTTGAGGGTGTACGCACTATTGGTACCGCTTTTGGCGGCATACCTCAAGGTCTACCAGAGTTTAACCTCCCTCAAATAGAGTTCACTCAAATGGTTCAGCTTATTGGTCCAGCCTTTGCAATCGCAATGCTTGGCGCGATTGAATCATTACTTTCCGCGGTTGTAGCCGACGGAATGGCCGGAACAAAGCACAACTCCAACCAAGAGCTTATTGGCCAAGGGTTAGCAAACATGATCACCCCATTATTTGGCGGAATTGCTGCGACTGGGGCAATAGCCAGAACGGCCACCAATATTCGAAACGGTGGCAATAGCCCACTGTCAGGGATCGTTCATTCCATCACTTTGCTTTTAATTATCCTACTTCTTGCACCATTAGCCGTGAACATTCCACTCGCTACTTTAAGTGCGATCCTGTTTATGGTGGCATGGAACATGAGTGAGGCTCCGCACTTTATTAAATTGGTCAAGCGCGCACCCACAGCAGATGTCGTCATTCTTCTCATCACGTTTTCGTTAACGGTGTTCGCAGACTTAGTTGTTGCCGTCAATATCGGCGTCATTATCGCCATATTCCACTTCCTGAAAAGAATGGCAATGAGTGTAGAAGTAAAGCCAAGTGATACCGACGAGTTAAGTCCTGAATTAGCCAAATACGGCTTTGATATCCTTCCAAGAGAGCTTGCTGTCTACGCGCTTGATGGCCCATTTTTCTTTGCTGCTGCTGAAGCTTTTGAACGAGTTATGAATAGTATTCAAGACGAGCCCAAAATCCTCATTCTTCGCCTCAAGTGGGTACCATTTATGGATATTACCGCGATTCAATCCCTAGAAGAGATTATCGAGAATTTCAAAACAAAGCAGATCCAAGTAGTGATATGCGGTGCAAATGCTAGAGTCGAGAACAAACTTATTCGAGCAGGGGTAATCGATCTAATCGGACAGAATCACTTTTTTCCAACGTTCGATATAGCATTGGAAAAAAGCCTAGTGGAGCTGAAACTCACTAAAGAACCCATACTTTAGGTCTCATTTAACTGACAAATCGTTCCTATTTTCAATTAGTAATAGGAACGATGAAATTAAGAAACAAACACGTTTAGCCTTGGCTAATGTAGCTTTGATTATGGAGAAGTGTTTTGCGACCAAAATGGATGACAGGTTTACGGTAAACTTACATATATAAGTAATTACTCATATTTAATAACATAACTCTGACTTAAGACGCATTAATGCTAATTTTCTTTCACTACCTTCACCTAGCCCTGACTTTTCTTCGTAGTGATATTACTCACAGTTGACCATGAAAATTAACTTTCGTTGCATAATAGCGCCACTTATAATTTCAACCACATTTTGTGTTCAACGTCATTTAAAGGACAGTATGATGAAAAAATCAATTTTTGCATTAAGCACGCTTTCTCTAATTCTTATGGGCTGTGACAGCGCAGACAAAGCAGCAGACGTTCAATCTAACGTTGATAAAGCCGCTGAAGCCGTAATTTCTGCAACAACAGAAGCAGCAGAAGCTGTAACTGACACAGTAGAAGCAACTGCCGAAGCAGCTTCTGAAGCGGTTGATACTGCAAAAGACGCAATGAGCGATACTGCTGATGCAGCAACAGATGCTGCTTCTGATGCCGTTGATTCAGCAAAAGACGCAATGAGCGACACTGCTGATGCAGCGACAGACACAGCTTCTGATGCCGTTGATTCAGCAAAAGACGCAATGACTGACACTGCTGATGCAGCGACAGACACAGCTTCTGATGCCGTTGATTCAGCAAAAGATGCAATGAGCGACACTGCTGATGCAGCGACAGACACAGCTTCTGGTGCCGTTGATTCAGCAAAAGACGCAATGACTGACTCAGCTGATGCAGCAAAGGACTCAGCGACTGATGCAGCAACAAATGCAGTTGATGCAGCTAAAGCAAAATTGAACTAATACTGTAATTTCTCGCTAGATTACTCAAGAAGCCCCTAATTAGGGGCTTCTTCTATTTCTTTCACTTGATCGGATCGAGAACCCAATTAGAGACTTTTAAGGGGGAGCACGCTATTATTCTCATGTACTAACGTCTCCTTTAATTCCTAAGAGTTCACCATGACTAAACAGCAGCTTGAGAGCTACTTTCACCCATTTGGCCCTGCATTTACCCTAGCTGAACGCCCTAAAAAATTTACTTACCCATTTTGCTACCAACCACATCCTCTTTGTATTGAAGCGGCGACATTGTTGCAAGACAAGCTTCAATCGGGATCGTTATGGCAAACCCATCGCTCCTTCTATGAAAGAGGTGAACCTGTTGGAAAAATGTTTGGGGTAATGGTGGTTGAAACAGAATCGGGAGAACTAGGATATTTAGCAGCCTTTTCTGGCAAACTTGCGGACTCAAATCATCACGAAGGGTTTGTTCCTCCGGTCTATGACATTCTTAATCAAGATAATATCTTTGTTGATGAATCTTCACAAATCAATGTTCTCAACCAAAAAATAAGCATCCTTGAAGCCTCTGAACACTATGCCGTATTACAACAGAAAGTCGAAGGTATAATCAGTGAAGCCAAAGGTGCTATCGAGAAACTGCAACAGGATATCCGTACTGCACGAGCCCAAAGAAAGCAGCAGCGCTCTATTATAGAATCGGCGGTTAAATCAAATGATGGTCATACAACTCTAAACACACTTGCTCAACAAAGTATTAATGAAAAACGAGAGTTAAAGCAAACCAAGCAGCGATACAGCAACTTAGTTGCACAAGCTCAATGTGAATTAGATGACTATCAAAACAGAATCTTAACACTCAAAAATGAACGAAAAACACGTTCAAATGCTCTACAGCACACTTTGTTTTCAAATTATCAATTTCTGAATGCCAAACGACAGCCAGCTATATTAGTCGACTTGTTTAAAGACACCCTCACGCCAACCCCACCAGCGGGGTCCGGAGAGTGTGCAGCGCCTAAATTGCTTCAGTTTGCCTACGAGCATCAGTTTCGCCCAATTGCCATGGCCGAGTTCTGGTGGGGTGACTCCCCTAAATCAGAGATTCGCAGACACGGTAAGTACTATCCATCATGCAACAGTAAATGCTTACCTATTTTAACTCATATGTTAGAAGGTCTTGATGTTGAACCCAACCCATTGTTAAGCAATCACACAGTGACGAAAGATATCGATATTATTTATCAGGACGACGCGATAGTGGTAATAAACAAGCCTGAAGAAATGCTATCGGTCCCAGGTGTACACATCAAAGACTCGGCATTTACTCGCTTAGAATCTATACTCGGCGAAAGAGACGAAGGACCATATGTAGTTCATCGCTTAGACATGTCTACGTCGGGCTTGTTGGTATTTGCATTAACTCGACGGGCAAATAAAAGCCTACAGAAACAATTTATCACCCGACACGTTGAAAAACGCTATATCGCTCTCGTGGAAGGAATCATAGAGCATGACCATGGAGAAATCTCACTCCCTTTAGCGGCGGATATTAATGATAAACCGCGCCAATTGGTTTGCGAGAAACGAGGAAAAGCCGCTCACACAACATGGCAAGTGATTGCTCGAAAGAGTGACCAAACATTACTCTACCTTTATCCGCATACAGGTAGAACACATCAGCTGAGAGTTCACTGTTCACACCCTCTAGGTCTTAACTTTCCGATTGTCGGGGATGATTTATACGGTGATAGAAAGGATCGTCTCCACTTACACGCCGAGCAATTGAGCTTTGATCACCCTTACACAAAGGCAAGAGTTACGTTCGACGTTCCCTGCCCGTTTACCGATCTTCCAACTAGCGACTAACGGTTAGTCGGTTTTTGTTGTCTCGATTACCAATAATATCTTTGTCGCTATGCTCTCTATGAGACTTGGATAAACGGTCATAGAGCAACACATTTACCGAAGCGGCGAGGTTCATACAGCCTGTTGTGGGTACATAAACAACGTCATCAGCTTGATCAACTATCGATTGAGGAAGTGAACCATCTTCAGGCCCAAAGATATAAATGGCCTGCTCGGGATGTTGAAATTCTGGTAGTGCTGTTGCCCCTACTGCCAATTCTACGCACACAATTTTCGTATTTGCGTCCAGACCTGAAGTAAGATCGTCTACTCCCATCAGTTCGACCGTTTTCTTGGCATTATGTGTGTCAGTGTGAAATTTGGCAGCTCGTTCATAGCGACGACCACTATAACGAATTTGGTCTGCTTGATAGCATCCTGCCGCACGAATTACCGCTCCAACATTTGTCGGGCTTTTGGGATTATACAATCCAATTATTACCATTTTACTCTTCATCATATTGAATTTTCTAGAAGTATACGGGAAGTCACTTAATGGCCTCAATACTAAGCTCAAAAAGCCTACAGAAAAGAGCGAAAATAATGAGTAATTTTTCCACATAAACTCGGCAACCGAGCAAAATCTATATTACGCTTAATATACGCAACCAAACCTCTTTAGGCTTATATGCTGAACTACAATGACCAAAAATTACTCCTAAGAATAAAGTATGCACCAGTCGTAGTGGTGGGTATTTTTATGATTATTATTAATGTCATTGTATTTAACAATAACCGCATTGAGAGCAACGAACGCCTAAATGCACTACATCAAAATGCCATTATTCAACAGAAAGAAACGGTCCGTTTAGAAGTTGAACGTGTTGTTAGACACCTCAATGCTGTGCAAAAAAACACTCGAGAAAAGCTAAAACAACAAGCAAAACAACGAGTCAACGAAGCCTACGCCACCATCCTCAATATTTACAATAACAACTTCGATAAACCCAAAGACGAAGTCGCGAAATTGATCAAAGATGCACTTCGACCGATTCGATTTTTTGAAGGTCGAGGTTATTTCTTTATTTTCCAAATGGATGGAGAAAACGTTCTTCACAGTTTACGCCCTCAAATTGAAGGCAGCATGCAATGGAATGCTCAAGATATCCGAGGAACATACATCTTACGAGAGCATATCGCTCTCATTAGAGAACGCGGTGGAGAAGCATTCTATCAATGGTGGTACCCCAAAACGGGAGAACCAAAAGGGAAAGAGTTCGAAAAGATTGGATACGGTAAATATTTCGCGCCGTATGATTGGTTCATAGGAACTGGCGAGTACCTTGATGACGTCAAAGGTGACGTCCAACGAGAAATGCTCGATTGGGTAGAAAGTTATCACTACGGCGACGACGGGTATATATTTGTGTTTGATAAAGATGCAAAGATCATAGCTCATCCCGATCCGACATTGATTTCACGAACAGGAGGCCCATCCGTCAACGCCTCAATCAAAACTCTTCTAAATCAATACAAACAAGACTCTGGATTCATTAAATATGACTCACCATACATGCCTGGCTCTGAAGATGGTGGTGGCCTTAAGACCAGTTATGTAAAAAAAATCGACAACTGGGATTGGCTCGTCGGTACAGGATTTTATCTCAACAAGTTTGAAGAGTACGTTAATTCACAGCGAGTGATACTGGAATCCAGCCTGAAAAAACAGACAACAAATATTGTTTTGTTAAGTTCATTGTTCACAGCACTCACCATGTTTGCTTCGCTGTTTGTCGGGCGTAATATCGCCAATCGTTTTTCAAATTACCAAAAACAAATCAATCATGATTATACCGAACTCGAGAAAACCAAAAACTCATTGGAGTATCTGGCTCTTCACGATTCGTTAACGCAGCTTCCCAACAGAGTTTCTTTGCAATCGACGATATCAAAACGTATTGCTGAAGATTCTACAAATCAAAACCACCTTGCCATTGCTTTTATAGACTTAAATAGCTTCAAAAAAATAAATGACTTATACGGTCACAGTGCGGGAGATAAGCTGCTATCTATATTAAGTAGAAAATTTGAGATCCTGTTGGATCCGCATGATACCGTTGGACGTTTTGGTGGCGATGAATTTGTTTTTTGTTTTGGTGGCATTAGAGATCTGAAGGTACTTGAAAATAAAGTCGAGCAAATCCTTTGTGCATTTGAGGATCACTTTGTCATTGAGGGAAAAATTATTACCAGTAGCTGTACTATTGGGGTAAGTGTTTTTCCAAACGATGGCAACGACACAGACACATTGATCCGCAAAGCAGATATCGCGCTTCATACCTCAAAATCTGAACAAAGAGGTCAAATACGCTACTACGACTATAAAGTCGATTCTGAAGTTGAACTCAATTACGCTATCGAAGAGCACCTCAAAAAAGCACTTCGTCGTGATGAAATCAGCGTTATGTACCAACCTCAGATTGAAGTAACATCAGAAAAAATGGTGGGACTTGAAGCTTTAGCACGCTGGTATAGTCCGCAACTGGGGCAAATTCCACCCGATAAATTTATTCATATTGCTGAAGAAACAGGTCTAATCGAAGAGATCGGGTTATGGATTTTCCGAACCTCTTGCCAAGACATAATTACAATTTCTCCAAATGGTAAAGACGCGCTTAATATATCAATCAACATTTCGCCCAAACAGTTGATCGACGAAGACTTGCCACACAAACTACAGACCATTTCCCAGCAGGTTGGTATAGACATTCCGCGTATTACCTTAGAAATCACTGAAAATATTTTGCTTGATGACATCGAGAGAGTCACGCCAATTTTACATCAATTCAGGACTATTGGATTTGGTTTATCGTTAGATGATTTTGGTACTGGTTACTCGTCACTAAGCTATCTCAATTTGCTCCCTATAACTGAAATAAAAATTGATCGCTGTTTTGTCGACAAACTACTCAGTACTAGGCAAAGTAAAACTTTGGTGAAATCCATTATCGCAATTGGTCAATCATGTGATATGGAAGTCGTTGCTGAAGGTGTAGAAACAATAGAACAATTTGAGGCATTAAAGGAATATGGATGTCAGATGGTTCAAGGTTATTATTTTGACCGCCCATTAAGATTACTTGAGCTATCAGAGCGAATCGCCAATAACAACGACTCTCAACGCCATGCTTAATTGATTCATAAATGTCTCTCATTTTACAACCAATTCGATATACTTCTGAGAATGATTCCATGGCCATATAAAAAGGTTGAATTCAATGAAGCGTTTGATTCTCGTTACGTCCCCTCCTGCAAGTGGAAAAACATACATTTCCAAACAATTAGCAACCGCACTGCGTCATGTTGTCTATCTTGATAAAGACACCTTGATCACCCTATCTCATCAAATATTCAAGGTGGCTAATGCAGAAGTAAATCGAAGCTCCGATTTCTTTGAACAAAACATTCGTAACTCGGAATACGATGCCATTCTAGCACTGGCAATGGAAGCACTAGAATATGAAGATACCGTACTAATAAACGCTCCCTTCTCACGAGAGATCCGCGATATCCAGTTTATCAACCACCTCAAGCAACAACTCAGTGAAAAAGGGGCTGTTTTATCGATCGTTTGGGTGATCACTGATATTGAAGTGGTCAAATCGAGAATGATTGCTCGCAACTCATCTCGCGATACCTGGAAACTCGAAAACTGGAACGAATATATCCAAGGCGTAAACTTTAAGATTCCTTCGAGCTTAGATGATCCCAATATTGCAGATGATTTGCTCTTATTCCATAACTCCAACGACCAAGAGTTCCACGAATCCATGGCATCGATTCTATCCATCTTAGAACCATAAAATAGTTTCATCGATATCAAATGAAAGCATCAAGCAAGAAGCCCCATTCGCACTTGATGCATTCCCAAACCACATAGTTGCCTGATCCCTTTTCTTCATACATTTTATTGCAAACTAACCTTTGTCACGTTCTAATCAAACACCAATTACATTTTTGCTATAGATAGCATACTTGCTGCAATCATTTTGGTATTATGTGCCCCATTAACAACACATAGAATTAAGTCCATGGAATTAGATAAAATAGAAGATATTATTGAGGATATTCGCCTCGGAAAAATGGTTATCCTAATGGATGATGAAGACCGCGAGAATGAAGGAGATATCCTCGTTGCTGGAGAAAAGATAACGCCAGAATTCATCAACTTTATGGCAACAGAAGGACGTGGTCTAATTTGCTTAACCATCACAGAAGAGCGAGCTAAGCAGCTTGATCTAGGTCCAATGGTTAAGAACAACACTGAAAGCTTTGGTACAAACTTTACCGTTTCAATTGAAGCGGCTGAGGGGGTAACCACTGGGATATCTGCAGCCGACCGCGCTCAAACCATCTCCGCCGCAATATCTTCAACTGCAACTGCTGCTGATATTGTTTCTCCTGGACATATTTTCCCTATAATCGCTCGTGACGGGGGCGTATTGGTTCGTGCCGGTCATACCGAAGCTGGTTGTGACTTAGCAAAATTAGCAGGGCTCGAACCTTCTTGTGCGATTGTTGAAATTCTAAACCAAGATGGCACTATGGCTCGTCGTCCACAACTCGAAGTGTTTGCAAAGAAACATGGAATAAAACTTGGCACCATTGAAGAACTGATTAAACACCGCTTAGAGACAGAATCTATCGTGAGTCGAGTAGAAGAAAAACAACTCGAAACCGAATTCGGACTTTTTGACGTTGTTACCTATCAAGATTCGATCGATCAGTGCTTTCACTATGCCATGATTAAGCCCGGCACTGAAATTTCGAAATCGAGTCCCACACTCGTACGAGTGCACACGCAAAATACGTTAACAGACCTCTTTCAAGTAAAAAATAATGGTTGGTCGATGAGTGATGCGATGACCAAAATCTCTGAGGAAGGCGGTGTATTCGTGATGATCGGCAAATCAGAGACAACACCGGGTCAAAATTTGCTTTCCAACACTCCAAGCGCCCCTTCTCAATCTCGTTCCCAGGAAATAGGAATTGGCTCTCAAATTTTGCATGACTTAGGTGTCGGACAGATGAGACTCATTTCTTCATCCACCACCAAGTATCATTCATTGGGTGGCTTTGACTTAGAAGTGGTAGAATACGTAAACCAATAAGCGTATTATGTATTTAGCTCGGGTTTATTCATGATTAAAGAATGAATCCGAGTAATCTCAGTTGTCATACAATGCAACGACGCGCCAACTCTTGCCAACACATTAGTATTCACTTGTTATATGTTCATTTGATTAAATAGATAACAGGGTTTACATAGTTTAACTCTACATGTAACCAAAATGGTATCAATGGCACGCTGGTTGAATCTTTCTCACTGAACACCATTGATGGCAACATCAAACTAAAACCTATTCTTCATTTCTTTGACCAAGGAATTGATTATGAGACTGTTCATTGCGTTTATCGTTTTAATGAGCGTAAGCTCTGGTTGCTTTGCCTCATCTGAAAACACGCCTAACCTCACCCACACTGCTATTGGTATCACTTGCGTCGTCATATTTGTCCTGTCCTACTTAGTCGTAATGCTGGAAGAGAAACTAAAACTCAGAAAGTCTAAGCCAGTACTGTTTGCCGCTGGAATCATTTGGGCATTAATCGGCTATCAGTTTTCCCAAACCGGCCAATCTGAACTCGCTCAAGAAGCTCTAGAGCATAATTTTCTCGAATATTGCGAATTGTTTCTATTTCTCTTAGTCGCGATGACTTACATCAGCGCTATGGAAGAGCGTCGTCTATTTGATGCTCTAAAGTCTTGGATGATTAGCAAAGGATTTGAGTATAAAACGTTATTTTGGATCACCGGGATATTAGCTTTTGTTATCAGTCCGATCGCCGACAACCTAACCACCGCACTCATCATGTGTGCGGTAGTGTTAAAAGTCGCGGAAAACAACAAAAAGTTTATTACGCTCTGTTGTATCAATATCGTTGTAGGAGCAAATGCGGGTGGGGCGTTTAGTCCCTTCGGTGATATTACGACGCTTATGGTTTGGCAAACAGCGAAAGTATCGTTTACTCAATTTTTCGATCTCGTGATCCCTTCAATCGTCAACTATATCGTTCCTGCTCTGATCATGGCGTTTTTTATTCCTAAAGGTAAGCCGGATTTAATTCACGAAGAAGTTGAGACTAAACGGGGCGCAAAACGTATCGTAATGTTATTCGTACTCACAATATCAACGGCAGTATTCTTCCATGTTGCATTTGATTTTCCACCTGTCATCGGCATGATGCTCGGGCTTGCGTATCTCCAACTATTCGGATTTTATTTACGTAAAACCATGGCCTTCCATGTCGCGAGAAAAATTGAAATCGCCAAGGCCAGCAATGATGCTAAATCACTAGAGCGATATCAAAATGCAATTCCATTTGATGTATTCCAACGAGTGTCACAGGCTGAATGGGATACATTGCTCTTCTTTTATGGAATTGTAATGAGTGTAGGCGGCTTAAGTCTACTCGGTTATCTCAACATGGTTTCATTGACCATGTATACAGAGTGGGACCCAATGTGGGCCAATATATCAGTTGGGTTACTTTCAGCTATTGTAGACAACATTCCGGTCATGTATGCGGTGCTGACTATGAACCCAGACATGAGTTTAGGTCATTGGCTGCTAGTAACACTTACAGCAGGAGTCGGCGGAAGTTTGTTGTCGATTGGATCAGCTGCTGGAGTGGCGTTAATGGGCGCTTCAAAAGGGAACTATACATTTATGGGGCATCTAAAATGGAGCCCAGTGATTTTACTTGGTTACATCGCAAGTATTGCGGCTCATATGCTGATTAATCAATCACTGTTTCTCTGATAGGCTCTCTTCATCAATAACCCACTTTTGATAAGAGCCTAATACTTGGACTGGATTCAGAGCATTGATGGTTGTCAATGCTTCTGACACATTGTTATCTTGAAGGCTGCCATCAAAATCAATGAAAAAATGATATTTACCGAATTCCTTTCGAGTAGGTCGCGAAATAATAGAAGATAGATTAATTGAACGCAGAGAGAACTCATTCAAAACATCACCAAGAAGCCCAGGGTAATCATTTCCTTCTAACACAATAATACTTGTTTTAAAGGTGGAAGCTAAAGTCTGAGTTACTGAGTTATCGCCATTCCGAGACAACACCAAAAACCGAGTCTGGTTCTCTTGATAGTCGTTTACATTATCGATAGAAAAATTAAAGTCGGCAGGCTCCACCGTATGACTTGGTACAATAGCTGCATCCCCAAGGTCTTCACATCGTTGTAATGACTCAGTATTGCTTTCTGTTAAGGTGACACTGGCATTGGTTAAACCATCGAGAAATTCGCTACATTGTCCCTTCGCGACGAACTGGACAAAAAGCCGTTGAATCTCATCAACAGACTTCGCCTGACTCACGACAGAAAAGTGAATTGGCAACACAATTTCAGCAACAATAGTTAACGAACTTGCTATTAGCTCATCCAAAACAACAGGAATAAAACCTTCGGAGAAATTTTCGATGGGTAATACGCCGATGTCACACTCATCGCCAATGGCATTAAACACTGCTTTTATCGAAGGGTAATAGTTAATTTCATAATTTGACTGTGATTGAGTTGCGAGATAACGATGCGTAGCGATCTCAGAAAACGTCCCTGAAGGACCTAGTGTCGCGATCTTGTTCATTTAAATATAATATCTTTTCAGCCAATAAGAATTGAAATCACTGTCTCGATCATTTGGTAATACGATTCCATATATTACTAAGATCGTACATCGCACACGAGCTACAAGTGAGTCGTTCTCCGTCACTATAAATACGCATGACGATTTCCGGGCGTTTTTCTTGAGAATGACGTTTTACTTCAATAACGACCGTATCATCGTCAATAGTGAAAGGGGCGACAAGCGTTTGTCCATCGGATTGTATCTCGACCTTACCATCCGAAAATTTAAGCTGATCGGAATTATTTGGATTGGTATAAACACCGTTAAACATCAACTCTTTGCTCTCTCCAAAGCATCCTGTCAACAGCAAGACAATGGTCAGCAATAGGTAACGCCGTTTCCCTTTGTAGTAACGTTGTAAATTCATGACACCGCCTCGAAACCAAATATTGATAAGTTTAGCAGATATTTACTTTACTCAATGCATGAAAACAAAAAAGGATGATGAATATCCACCCTTTCCTCTTACCAAAGAACGATTAGCTTTCTGGAACAAATTTAGATTTTCTATCTTTAGATGAAAGTTGAAGTTGATTGCTAACTCGACTCTCAATTCCTGCAACTAAAGCATCCCATTTAATGCCTTTTACTTTAGTAAATATTTCTTCAAAGTTACTCACATTCCAATCTACAAATGGACGTGGGTTGAGGGGTTTACCAACAAATCTTACCTCATAATGTAAATGTGGTCCTGATGACAAACCACTATTACCAGAGTAGCCGATCAAATCCCCTTTACTCACAAAATCACCATATTTTACGGCGAACTTACTTAAATGTGAGTAAGAGCTAGTGAAGCCATATGAATGTTGAATCCGTAGAAAATTACCCGACCCTTTATTGCTTGCCCTAGCCGCTTCAATAACGCCATCTGCTGGAGCGTAAATAGGTGTACCAGTATTCACCGCAAAATCTTGGCCACGGTGGATTTTCACTTTTCCAGTAATAGGATGAATTCTTTTACCATATCCCGATGAGATTGGCGCATTAATGACAGGCGCACCACTTGGAATTTGATTCAGCATCATTGTGCGCATTTGCGAGGTGATAGAAGCAGTATCAAGACGAGAAATTAATTCAACGTCAGGATCGATAACGCCTAATAATCGTTCGAGATCTTCAAGTCGATCAGCAACTTGTAGCATTTGCTCTTCACGATTCGATACATCTGATTCTAATTCTTGTTTGAGTTCACTCAAGCTCTCCACTTCTTGAAGCAAAGATGTAGATTGAACCTGAAGTTCATTTTGCTTAGATTTCGCTATAGTCACTTCATGATTAAGCTGATAAATAACACCAGCTGCACAAACAGAGCCAATGACTAAGCCTAAAATAGAAAACTTAATAAAACGGAAAGTGGGTTTCGCAAAGTGAAAGCGTTGTATGCCACTTTCTGAGCGAACAGATACGATAACTCTATTTTTCATTGATATTGCATTATCTTAAGCGAAGAAAAAAAAACATACTAAAGTTAGTAATGATTCGAGATCTAACTCTAAAATGAAAAATACTCATACTACAGCCAGAATTCCCATTATAAAGCAAATACCAAGCACTCTGACAGCCCAATGTAAAATGTATAAAAATTACAGAACAGCCAATCAAACTATGGTTTTATTGCTGAATCATTCATAAACAATCTATTTTTGGGAGCAGCATCACTTAAATTTAAAGTAAGAAAAAATTAAAGATTAATTTTGTGAGGAATATCACCCAAAGATTAAAAAAAAACTTTTCAACAATGTGATCCACGCCCTAAAAAACAAATTGACTCTTCTATCACTTATCCTATGTAAGATAATTACACTCACTTTTGATGATCAAGATCACATTATTTTTCCGACAACTTACCAATTATGAGGCTATGGTCACGAAATTTAGCCCGTTAAATCGAATCTCATTTTATGTGTTATGTTTATTAGGACCTAAACGAACTAGCGACTATATATAGCCGCTAAAACAACAACAAAATTCTAACTGATCATCGAACGGGGAATTCATATGTTATCACCAGATGCTAAGGTCAAGGTTCAAAACTTTGGTCGCTTCTTATCTAATATGGTAATGCCAAACATCGGAGCATTTATTGCTTGGGGTTTCATTACTGCACTTTTCATTCCAACAGGTTGGGTACCAAACGAGACACTTGCTAAACTCGTAGGTCCTATGATTGTAAACCTTCTTCCAATTCTTATCGGTTATACTGGTGGTAGATTGGTTGGCGGTGAGCGTGGTGCTGTCGTTGGTGCAGTAACAACAATGGGTGTTATTGTTGGTACCGACATTCCAATGTTTATGGGTGCTATGTTTGCTGGTCCTTTGGGTGGCTTAGCAATCAAGAAATTTGATGAAGCTATAGAAGGTAAAGTTAAGAGCGGTTTTGAGATGTTGGTAAACAACTTCTCTGCAGGGATCATCGGTATGATCTGTGCAATCATCGCATTCTTCGTAATCGGTCCATTCGTATCAGGCGTTTCTACTGCTCTAGCAGCTGGTGTTGACGTGTTGGTTCAAGCACACCTATTACCTTTAACTTCTCTTTTTGTTGAGCCGGCTAAGATCCTATTCTTAAACAACGCTATCAACCACGGTATCTTTACTCCACTAGGTGTACAACAAGCTGAAGAAGCAGGTAAATCAATCTTCTTCCTTATTGAAGCTAACCCAGGTCCTGGTCTAGGTCTTCTATTAGCGTACATGGTATTTGGTAAAGGCAGTGCTAAGCAATCTGCTGCTGGTGCTTCTATCATTCACTTCTTGGGTGGTATCCACGAGATTTACTTCCCATACGTTCTAATGAACCCTCGTCTAATCCTAGCTATGATGGCTGGTGGTGCAACGGGTGTATTCGTTAACGTTATGTTCGATTCTGGTCTAATTTCTCCAGCATCTCCTGGTTCAATCTTTGCTGTATTACTGATGACTCCTAAAGCAGCATTTGTTGGCGTTATTCTTTCTGTAGTTTGTGCTGCAGCAGTAACATTCGTAGTTGCTTCACTTCTACTTAAAACTTCAGGTTCAACTGACGAAGATGAAGGTTCTCTAGAAAAAGCAAGCTCACAAATGAGTTCAATGAAAGCTGAATCTAAAGGTCAAGCGTCGACTTCAACACCAACTTCAGGTGTTAAGAAAATCATCGTAGCTTGTGATGCAGGTATGGGTTCAAGCGCAATGGGCGCAAGCATGCTACGCAAAAAGGTTCAAGAAGCTGGTTTAGACATTAGCGTTACTAACCTAGCAATCAACAACCTTCCACAAGATGTCGATATCGTTGTAACTCACAAAGATCTTACTGACCGTGCTGTAAAACATGCTCCAAGTGCACACCACATCTCATTAACTAACTTCCTAGATAATGAAATGTACAACAACTTGGTAAGTGAACTTAAAGGCAATGCTTCAGGCGCAGCTGCAAAGGAGGCGAGTGAAGACAGCGGAAAAAAGTCGGTATTTAAGATCGAAGCTAAGAACGTCCAGCTTGGATTGAAAGCATCGAACAAAGAAGAAGCAATTCGCTTCGCAGGTAATAAACTTGTCGAACTTGGGTATGCTCAACCAGAATACGTTGATGCAATGTTCGAGCGCGAGAAGATGGTTTCTACTTATCTAGGAGAATCAATCGCCGTACCTCACGGAACTATTGATGCAAAAGATAAGGTAATGGAAACGGGGATTATTATCTGTCAATACCCTGACGGCGTACAATTTACTGACGACGAAGATGGTGTGGCAAAATTAGTAATCGGTATTGCAGCGAAAAATGATGAACACATCGCGGTAATCACCACTATTACTAATGCTCTGGACGATCCAGATGCGATTGACGTACTAACTTCTACAAGTGACGTAAATGCTGTTTTAGAAATACTTAGTTAAAATAGGATACTTAGCTTCTTAAGTTCCTAGTTGAATTGAGGTCGGTGGATAAATACCGACCTCATTTCTACAAATCATTTTAGGTAAATTTTTTATGAAAAATGCAATTCATTTTGGCGCAGGAAACATTGGTCGTGGCTTTATTGGTAAACTACTTGCAGATGCAGGTATCCACGTTACTTTTGCCGATGTAAATCAAGAAGTCGTTGCTAAACTAGCATCTGACAATCAATATCAAGTTAAAGTTGTTGGCGAAGATTGCCAAATCGACACAGTAACAAATGTGACAGGTATCTTATCAAACGGCCCTGAAATCGTTGACGCAATTGCTGCAACTGACCTAGTAACTACCGCTGTTGGTCCAACTGTATTAGACATCATCGCAAAAACAATTGCTGATGGTATCGCAAAAAGAATCACCTCTGGAAACACAGCTCCTCTTAATGTTATCGCGTGTGAAAACATGGTACGTGGTACAACACACCTTAAAGCTCAAGTTTTCAAACACCTTCCAGCGGATCTACAAGAGCAAGCCGAAGAGCTTGTTGGTTTCGTAGACTCAGCAGTAGACCGAATTGTCCCACCAGCAGAAGCTTCTGACAACATTCTTGATGTAACCGTAGAAAGCTTTAGTGAATGGATTGTCGATGAAGGTCAATTCAAAGGTGATATTCCAACTATCGCTGGTATGGAAAAAACAAACAACTTAATGGCGTTTGTTGAACGTAAATTGTTTACTCTCAATACAGGCCACTGTGTTACGGCTTACCTTGGTTGCCTCAACGGCTTCGCAACGATCAAAGAAGCGATTGAGAACGATGCTATCAAGGCAGACGTGACCAAAGCCATGCAAGAAAGTGGTGAAGTTCTAATTCGTCGTTACGATTTCGACAAAGATGCTCATGCTGCATATATACAGAAAATCTTGTCTCGTTTTGCTAACCCTTACCTAGTCGATGAAGTAGACCGTGTAGGACGCCAGCCAATTCGTAAACTGGGTGCAGGAGATCGCTTGATCAAACCTCTACTTGGTACAATTGAATACTCAACGAGCAATTCGACACTTTTAAAAGGTGTGGCTGCAGCTCTGAAATATACTAACGAATCCGACCCACAAGCTATCGAATTACAAGAATATTTGAAAGCAAATGGTGTTATCGCGACGCTAGTTAAATATTCAGGTCTCGAAGCAGACGGAAAAGAAGCAAAAGAAGTCGTGGAAATTTTCGCGACTTTATAAGAATGTTAGGGAGGGAACTCCCCTCCCTTTTTACTCTCTGATGTGATTTATGGCTGACACGATAAACGAAACATATATTATCGAGCAACTGAATGCAGCCCCATCTGTTCGCGGTTTTTTCATTGCGGCCGATGAAATTTTTGAGTTAGCCATTGACATGCTTACTCAACGAATTTTTCGCAGTGACTATCTCGCGGTAAAATCTGTTATTAATCCCCTTCTCGACTCCAATGGCCCACTTGGTGACCTTTTAGTCCGCCTAAAGCTACTTTACGGCTTAGGTGTCGTGCCTGATAAGACATTTCACGATATCGAAAGCATTCTCAGTATCAAAGGATTTCTAAACAGCGAAAGGTTTGAATATCAGTTTACTGATCAAGTCATTTTAGATCGGATTAAAAACCTTACTGCAATGAAATCAGTCGGAAATGTTGCCTTTGACTTCCCTCAGCCAAGCAGCGATATGGACCCGCAACTGCATCAACTTCATATGAGCCGAATTCAACAAGTTATCCGCTCAAGTCTCTCTCTTGCAATTGTTGAACTCTGCGCTAGCCTCAATATCGATAGCCCATTTTCGACCTAGTGATACGAAAAAGTAAATCGACACTCTCAAAAAAACACCTTACATATTCACAGATAACGTTATGATCTTATACGGAACGATATAAAAATAAGTAAGAACTACTGAGAGTGTGCACATTAATTAAGGCGCTAACCTATCGATATTCCAATTATTGTCTTGTCGGCAATATAAAAAGCGATCATGAAGTCGATGTTCACCACCTTGCCAAAACTCGAAGCTTTCCGGTTTAATCCGATATCCACCCCAAAAACTTGGCACGGGTATATCACCACTTTCAAATTTTTTCTTCAGTTCTAAATACTTTCCCTCAAGAATTCCTCTGGCCGATATCCGGCTACTCTGATGAGAAGCAATAGCGGCAATCTGACTCTCCTTAGGACGAGATGTGAAATATTTAATATTCTCCATTGTCGTCAATTTTTCCGCATGCCCAGTGATATGAACTTGTCGTTCCAACATGTGCCAAGGAAAGTGAACACTAATCTTGCTGTTCGAAGCTAAATGCTGTGCCTTTCGGCTGCCCAGATTAGTGTAGAAAACGAGCCCATCTTCATCGATGTGTTTTAAAAGCACGATACGCTGAAATGGCTGACCACTTTCATCAACAGTAGCAATAGTCATTGCGGTTGGATCGGTAAGCTTTGCATCGATCACTTGCTTAATCCAAACATCAAACTGTTGGAAAGGACTGTTCATTAAGTCCTTACGACGAAGGCCACCTTTAATGTATTCGCGACGAATATCAGTGAGTTCCATTTTTACTCCAAGCTCTAAAATCCAAATAGGTTTTGGGTAATTGTGCTCCCTTCATCATAGGAACTCAAGCCTTGGCTCAATCTGCTTCCTTAATTTCATTAAAATACTGACAATGAATTTTTGCGTAAAAATCACCATGTCCTAAACTTAGTTCTATAGATACATATCCATTGTGTATTTCACAATGAAATTAGGATGTTCGGATGCCAAAGGACAGCTACAACGAGCTCTCCTCTGAGGAGCTAGAATACGTCGACGATAAAACGGCGGCACTCTTACTTAATACGCCACACAAGGCTAGGGTCATGCTGTGGGTGATGCTATTGTTTTTCATTTTTGCTGTTATTTGGGCTTCGTTTGCTGAAATAGATAAAATGACGGTTGGGCAAGGAAAAGTTGTCCCTTCATCACAAATTCAAGTGATTCAAAACCTTGAAGGGGGATTAGTCAAAGAAATTCTCGTTCGAGAAGGTCAACATGTTAAAAAGGGACAGCAACTTCTACTACTAGATGAAACTCGTTTTCTTTCTGACTTTAGAGAGCGTGAACAAGACCTAGCGAATCTACAAGCGACCGCCATTGAACTCTCTGCTTCAATTGATAGTGTCGTGATTAGTGAAGTAATTGAAGGTTCCGATTGGCAAAAGAGTGTCATCATCAGTTATGACAAACTCGAATTTCCAGAGCAACTAGAACAAGAAGAACCGAGGTTAGTTTCTCGCCAGAAAGCCCAATATCGCCAAGAACTCGATAATTTGAGAAATAAAATAGCGGTTGTCGATGAGCAGGTTAAACAAAAACGACAGGAGCTCGTAGAATTAAAATCTAGAGTCAATAACCAACGCGCAAGCTATAACCTTGTAAAACAAGAGCTTAATATAACAAAACCACTCGCTGATGAAGGCGTCGTGCCATTAACCGATTTTCTCAAGCTCCAACGTCAAGTCAATGATGCACAGCGAGAGTTATCAACCAGTCGACTTAAAATTCCATCGACAGAAGCGATGATCAGAGAAAGCTTGTATGCTCGTATTGAAACCGCACAAAAATTCCGTTCTGAGCAACAGCAAAAACTCAACCAAGCCCAAGACAAACTCTCATCCAGTTCCGAGTCTGCCGTTGGCCTCGAAGATAAAGTAAACCGAACTGTAATCACGTCACCTGTAAACGGTACTGTCAATGCTCTTTATGCCAATACCGTAGGTGGCGTTATCAAACCCGGAATGGATATCGCCGATATCGTACCATCGGAAGATAACTTGCTTATCGAAGCACGTATTGCTCCACAGGATATCGCTTTTTTACGCCCGGAGCTCACCGCTGTGGTTAAGTTTAGCGCATATGATTTTACTAAGTTTGGGGGACTTCCTGGTTCACTAGAATATATCGGAGCCGATACCCAACAAGATGAAGAGGGAAATAGCTATTACCTAGTTCGAGTCCGAACATTCTCAAACTCACTTAATACAAATGGAGAGTTACCAATAATTCCTGGTATGACAGCATCCGTCGACATAATCACAGGTAAGCGCACTGTTATGGAGTATTTATTGGGACCAATATTAAGTGCAAAGAAGAATTCTCTACGTGAATAATAAAACTATGATATTTACATTATGTAGAGGTGTGGAATGTTAATAAGACGCCTAGCTATTTTGCTCTGTTTTTTATTCATAGTTGCTTCACCTCAGGCACTTAATACCAGAGATCAGATGTGGATCGATCAAGTATCAACATTCTATGGTAAGCGGGCTGGAAAACGAGTTGAATCGTGGCGCAATGCAATGGAAAAGTACAAAACCTATCCGACCCTTAAGAAGCTGCAAATGGTTAACCAGTTCTTCAATCGAATGAAATTTGTTAATGATATCGATTTATGGGGTAAAAATGATTACTGGGCGACTCCATTGGAGTTCCTTGGTGCCAATGCGGGTGATTGTGAAGATTTTACGATTGCGAAGTATTTTTCATTGATAGAAGTTGGCATTCCTGACGAAAAGCTTAGGTTAGTCTACGTTAAAGCCCTCGATTATAATTTATTTCATATGGTCTTGGCCTACTATGAAACGCCAACATCTGTTCCACTAATATTAGATAATTTGATTCCAAAGATAAAACCGTCAACAGTACGCAGGGATCTCCTCCCAATTTATAGTTTTAACGGTACAAGTTTGTGGTTAATGAAATCCAAAAATGGGCAACTCGCCGGTGAATCATCTCGCTTAAGTTTATGGAATGATTTACGCGAAAAACAACGTTCCTTAGTCTTCAATAAACCAATAGTTAAATACTAGTAAGTAGGACCAAAATGACTTTATATAAACAGATTGTTTCGGGAATGATAGCGCTATTTATTGTGTTAATTAGTGCAGTATTTATTATTGAATTAAGCACCACTAGAGCGAACTTAGAGCAGCAGCAAGACTCTGAAGTCACTAATACCATTAATGCGCTAGGCCTAGCTCTCGCCCCCTATTTAGATGAGGATGATGCCGTTGCCTCTGAGTCCGTCATTAACGCCCTTTTTGACGGTAGTTCATATTCATTAGTGAAGTTAGATTATATTGATGACTCTCGAACCGATATTGAGCGTATCTATCCCATTAGCCCTAGTAATGTTCCCTCTTGGTTTACTTCATTTGAATTATTTGAGCCTATCCATAAAAAAGCAGTCCTCACCAGTAACAGTTGGAAGCAACAAGCCAGTATTGAGATTGTTAGTCACCCAGGAGGGGCTTATCAGCAACTTTGGAGCGCATTGAATAGGCTTGTTGTCGCCTTTGGTTTTGTCTTTATCATCGCACTTGTGGCGATCGCGATTATCATTCGCTATGCGCTAAAGCCACTTCAAACCATTGTCGAAAAAATGGAACAAGTCGCCCGAAATCAATTCGGAAGCCCCCTACCCCACCCGAGAACAAAAGACTTGGTGTACGTCGTAGATGGCATCAATTACATGTCTGCGCAAGTTGAGAAAGGCTTTAAGAATCAAGTTCAAGAAGCACAAAGACTTCGTGAGCGCGCCTATATCGACCCCGTATCGAGGCTCGGAAACCGTTCATTTTACATGACACAACTAAATAGTTGGTTAACCGAAGGTGGTATTGGTGCTATTGCCATTCTGCAAGCAAGCTATATGGAAGATCTTTATAAGGCAAATGGGTATGAGATTGGCGACAAAGCTGTAAAAGAACTAGCGGACAAACTTCGTTTAGTAAACAACAAGGATGTCGTTTTAGGACGCCTATCTGAGTTCGAATTTGCTTATATATTCCCAAATATTGAGGACAAAAAAATCCCGAACCTTGCCGAGAATATTCTCAATGCTGTCGCAGATCTCAACCCCGATCCGACAGGAATGGCAAGCGCTGAGGTCTATCTAGGTATTGTAAGTAATAAAGCGAATAAGACTACATCAGACATTATGTCATTCTTAGATAACGCCCTTGCTGCTGCACGAGTAAACCCAAAACTTCCGTATGGATTTATCGCGAGCGAAAACGATACAGAGATCATGGGTAAACAGCAGTGGAAAGCGTTAGTCGAAGACGCAATTGACCATGGTTATGTGAAATTTCGCTATCAATCGGCTAGCAATAAAGCTGGTGATATTCTCCACAATGAAGTTTTCTCTTCCATAGAGAAAGACGGTCAACGCTATAGTGCTATCCAATATCTATTTGCACTAGAGCAACTTGGTGTTAGCCATATCTTCGACCAATATGTAATCCAGCAAATCGTTAGCCGTTTAGAAAACAAAACTCTAAGCGGAACGTATGCCATCAATATTGCACCAAGTAGTATCAAACAACCTAGCTTCATCCGTTGGGTAAACAATTTACTAAGCCGTAACCCAACTATCGCCCAATACTTACATTTTGAGTTACCCGAATCATGCTTTATCGATACTCCACACTACAGTGCGTTATTTTGTAATGCTGTTCGTAATGCTGGTGCTTACATTGGTGTCGACAATTATGGTCGCCACTTTGAATCGTTAGACTACCTCAATGAGTACCGTCCAAAATACGTCAAACTCGATTATCTCTTCACGCATCACTTGGATGATGAAAAACAAACCTATACGTTGACATCCATATCAAGAACAGCGCAAAACCTTGATATCATCACCATCGCTTCACGAGTCGAAACTACACAACAACTAGAGTTTTTGGCCGATAATTTTATCGATGTATTCCAAGGCTTTATAGTAGATAAGTAAAGGTAGATTTAAATGCAAGATACTCTTCTCAATTCGCTTATTTACGTCAGTCGATATTACGGTTTAGCGAATTCTCCTGAAGCTTTGATTAATGGTTTACCACTATCTGACGGAAAATTAACGACTTATCTATTTCCAAGGGCCGCTGAACGAGCCGGTCTTATTGCAAAAAATAACACGGCAAAGTTGGACGACATATCAACGTTGATCTTGCCGGTTGTTTTACTACTAAAAGATGGACAAGCTTGTGTTTTAAATAGCTTTAACGAAGATAAGACAGAAGCAGAGATCGTCTTTTCTGACTCAGGAATGACTCCTGTAGCGATGAGTGTGGACGACTTAAGAGAGCGTTATACCAAGCGTTACTTTATGGTCAAAAAGCAGTTTCGCTACGATGAGCGTTCTCCCGATGTTCTCAAACCAAGCGAAGGGCATTGGTTTTGGAACACAATTTGGCAATCAAAAAAAATCTACCGAGACGTTCTTATTGCATCGGTTTTAATTAATATGTTCGCCATATCGATCCCGCTGTTTTCACGACTTGTGTACGATAAGGTGGTACCAAACTTAGCCTATGAAACCCTTTGGGTACTTACTACAGGCATACTGCTCGTCTTTATATTTGATGTCGTCCTAAAGCTATTACGCAGTTATTTCATTGATGTCGCAGGCAAGAAAACCGACGTACTTATATCATCAAAACTGTATGCCAAAGTACTCGGTATTCGTTTAGAGGCTCGTCCTGCGTCAACGGGGGCATTTGCTAGGCACCTCCAAGAGTTCGAATCCATTCGCGAGTTTTTCACATCGGCGACAATTTCAACGTTAATAGACCTGCCCTTCTCGTTGTTATTCTTGGCCATAATTTGGCTGCTCGCTGGGAACGTTGTTTTAGTCCCAATAGCAGGGGTAATCATCGTTGCCGTATATTCCTACTTTGTTCAAGATAAGCTCCGCCTTGCTATAGAAGAAGGGTCTCGTTTGGCATCGCAAAAATACGCCAATTTAATTGAGAGCATTTATGGACTCGAGACGGTAAAACTGTTTGGTGCACAAAGCCAATTCCAATTTCGATGGGAAGAAGCTGTCGCTCATATGTCGAACTGGAGCTTGAAGAGTCGCCGAATTACAGATGGTGTACAAAATGTAGCAGGATTCGTCCAGCAAGCTTGTACGGTTGGTATTGTGATTGTCGGTGTATATATGATCGGCGATGGAGAACTTACCTTAGGTGGTCTAATCGCCGCTACAATGCTAAGTGGAAGAGCTATTTCTCCGATGATTCAATTGTCTCTCCTTTCCACTCGTTACAATCAGGCAAAGTCATCACTGACCATTATTGAACAAATAATGTCGTTACCAGATGAACAAGAAGAAGGGAAACGCTATATACATCGTCCTATATTCAAAGGAAAAGTAGAGTTAGACCGTGTTTCCTTTAACTATCCAAATTCAACAGTCGCTTCGATTCGTGACGTGAGTTTAACGATAAACCCTGGTGAAAAAGTGGCAATCATAGGGCGTATCGGGTCAGGGAAAAGTACCATCCAGCGCTTAATCATGGGGTTATACCAGCCAACTGAAGGTAATGTACGTATCGACGATACCAATATTACACAACTTCACCATGTTGATGTACGTCGCAATATTGGCTGTGTGCCGCAAGACAACGTTCTATTCTATGGGTCTATTCGTGACAATATCACCTTAGGACGACCTTTATCTGATGACCATGATGTTTTAGAAGCAGCACATCGAGCTGGTGTCAGTGTATTTACTCAGCAAGAACCGGCCGGTCTAGAGCGTCAGGTAGGCGAAGGCGGTCAATTGTTATCTGGAGGTCAACGTCAGTCAGTTTCAATCGCTCGAGCGATTCTAGGCCGCCCTCCGGTGCTGTTGCTAGATGAACCAACCAGCGCGATGGATAATCGAACAGAAATGAACATCAAAAATATGCTGAAACAATTGAACTCACAGGAGACGTTAATTCTAATCACGCATAAAACCACAATGCTCGACATTGTGGATCGGATTATTGTAATGGAGAAAGGCAGCATTATCGCCGATGGTCCGAAAGAAGACGTATTAAACGAATTACGCCAAGGAAATGTGAAATCAACAGATAGAAAATGATGTACGGTATAAAGCTAAACATTTGTACAATTTAGATAGCTGCGCTAGTAGATACATTGTTTACTAGCGTTTTACTCTCCAACCGACGATTGAATTGAAACTATAAATCCCCTTTTATGTCGGAATCCAATAGTGCAGACTTACAACTTATCTCATATTGGTTAAAAGAAAATAGACTTGCTCCATGTTCATTCTTAGTTATTATTTGTTCATTTCCAAATTGGAGTGTTACATGCGTGTAGACCTGATGTTTTACTTCAATGGTATTACGTTCCAAACTTTCCTCTAAATCGCTGTTAGACACGTCTAAAACGTTTTTAGCGACGATCATAGCCTCATTAGCCGATTCTTTTAGTTCTTCAATTTCTTGTTCTTCGTTATCAGAGCGTTCCGACTTTGGTTTCTTTTTAAAATCCAACTCACGTCGTACTAGCTTCATCGTTTTATCTTGTGCAAGTAAGTACTGTTCTCGTAGCGTTTCGATTCTCGCTTTCATGGATGAATAGCAAGCAAAACATTCAACACTCGTAGGCGTATCACCTTCTACTCCTAAGTTATAACAAATCACCTTACCACCAACTTTTGTATGTCCACCGCTTAATGTTCCATGCTGAATCCGAGAATCGAGTACCGTTAAATCTTCGCCGCAGCTAAGGTCATTGCTCAATGAGTGCATAGCAAGGTGAATATGGTGATGAGATTGCAGCAGTGAGTACTGTGCATAATTCGCTTTTATCGAACCACCTGACTTTACTGTACAAGTTTTTGGATCTCCTTCACTTACGGTATGGCCAATAATTCCTTTCTTTACAAAAATATCGCCTTGCGCCTGAACATCTGCGGATTCAATAAACCCACCGACTAATATATTTCCAGTCGCCCGGACAACCATATCTGCCTCTATATTGCCAGTAACAACTAGGCTGCCTTTAAATTTAACGTGGCCAGTTTTCACGCTAATATTTTCCATACAAAGCGCATTCTCAATATGAACAGTTCCATCCTTTATTAGAGGCATCCCTGTTTCAGTGGCAATGAGAAGGTTAGAATCATTCGCGTCAATCTCTGTTCCTTTACCAACTTTTAATGTCACATCTTTCCCAGGAAGCAAATCTAACGCATCCCCATGGACTGTATAGCCAGCATTACCTTGTGTCGGAGGTTCACGCTTTAAGACTGGTTGATTAACCTCGACACTCACAGTATCCCCAAGGTTTCGCATGTCCACTTTAGTAGAATTACCTTCTGCTTGTGGAGCCAAAACTTGTTTTGTCACATCAGGAATAAGAGGTTTCAGGCGGCCATCTCGACCAGGAACCGTTTTTTTACCTACGGCAACAGCCTGTGTGTATTCTTTACCAGCTTCTAAAGAATTGCTAATCTGAAGGACTTTTTTTAATGCGAGCTTATTAATTCCCTTAGTTACATGACTATCCGCTAATGCATGTACAATTTCACTACCACGTAAACCACGACCACCATAAGCCCCGGTTACAATCATATGGGCGAGCATTTTATCTTCACTAATTTCTATAGAGAGTTCGGCATTTTTTATTTCCGCCACAATGACGCCTTCTAACGCTTTGTGATTTTTCTCGTTAGCCCACGTGATAAACTGATCCAACTGTTCGGAGTCCAAGTAATAAGTGTCCGCATTTAGATCCGCGATCACTTCGTTAACACCACTTTTAGTTAAACGCTGCGTTAATTTCACATCATCACTCAACTTCGCAACTATGCAAGTTCCACTGTCGTCAAGCGATAGAAAATTCTGCCACATACTCAATTACTCTAGCTAAATGCCTTATTACAGTGTAAGCAATAGCTCCCAAAAGGCGTATGTTTGATCTATATAATTATGCTGTCAGTCACGTTGGGCACCGTTTACACTGTAAATTTCACAAATACCACGTCGAGGAAAATTAATCTTGGCTGGTTTTACACTGTAAATAATTGAACCATTTTTCAACATCGCTGCGAAATTTAGCTTCTGCAGCTGATTTCCCAGACAAAGAAAATTGACTTGCGCAAGCTTTCCAACTTTTCAATTGAATAACTTTAGCAATAATTAGGTCGCTAAGGTGTACGTTACATGAAGGGTGAGAAGTAAAACTATATCGTAACAATGGCTCGATACTTTCAAAGTTAGAACCACCCTGACAGTAACGATAAAGTAACCTCTGAGGGATAACAATCGGAGAGAGGCACCTAGAATTATGTGTGAATAACTTTCTAATCAGTTCGATCGGCAGAGACGAAAATAATGCTGAATCAATAAAGGGGAGTGTAGCGAGGAAACGTTGATGTAATACATTTACAAAATCAAAGTTAGGAGCATGAAGATACAACATAGAATAAGTGCCACTAACATGATCTCGGCGACTGCCTAACTTTACGGGAATAAACTGGCATTGTGTCCAAAAGTCATGCAGCCCAGTGGTAACGCCAAAACTTGTTCCAACATAGTCAGTATTCGTATCCTTGAGCGTAAATTCGATCAACTTTCTGCCTATGCCACAACGAGTCAAACTTGGATGAACAGCGATTCTCATGATTCGTAAACATGTCAAATTATAAACATCATCAATGCCTAGTTGATTGATCAAGGTAACCGGAACCAAATGACCAGGTGGTCGACGTCGACCAAGAGAGATGTCTTCAACGAGTTCATTCGCTATCGGGCCTTCTTCTACAGCTAAAAGACATCCGACTGGAACATCATCTATTGTAGATACGTATACAGATATCGCATCGTTACTGAGTAATGAAAACCAATCATTAGGAGACGTTTGATAGTGAGCATGAACTAATAATGAAAATAAAGAATTGGATAAATCGATGTCGATATACAGACGCGGTTTAGAAACCCGAGAAAAGGTGAGTTGTTCAAAATTAAATTCATTTACCTCATACATAGGAACTTGTGAGTTAAACATAAACGCAGATTCTAGCCACAATTCCAACGGATCGTTCTTAGCCCAACGTATGGGTTGTGAAAGGTGGACTTGGCGAAGATTTGGATAGACAGACTTTATCCATGAACAAAACTTAAGAGAGAATCCGCGACCACATCCTTCATAGCCATGTTGTGTCGACGAAAATACGACTCGAGAATAGCGTTTTGCGATATCCATGAGTATGGGAACAGGAATGGCAGCGGCTTCGTCTATGAGCATTAAATCGCATTCAGGAGTTTCGTCAAGCAACCTATCAGGAGGAACGAATTCAAAGACACAATCGCCATATTCCAACCTCCCCTTAGTGAGAACTGAATCTGGCAGAGCAAGGTTTGCATGAACAAAAGCATTGCAAACAGAAGCAAATAAAGGAGCGCAAATCACAATATAATGCGCGTGACCTAACTTAAATAACTCGGCAACAGACATCCCCAATGCAGATGTTTTACCCCGGCCGCGGTCCGCAGTGAGTAATAGTGGGCGGCCATTCCGACCAGATGCGACTTTTACAATGTGGGATATTGCGCTATTTTGCTCAGTTAGATTACTTCTATCTGATAAACCAATTGAGTTTATGGATATATTTTTAGCAACTGAGAAAGTCGACGAGTCAAGATCAAGTGGTGAAACTGAAGGAAGTTGTGCTAAAGAACGGAGCAACCAACGGTCAGAATAAGAAGATGATAAACTAGATTGATTATAGAAAAAAAGAAGACCACCACCACGCAAACAACCACACAATGAATTAAAACTATTTGCGTCAAAACCGCCAGATAAATCAACAAGTAGTAAATCGATATCGCGACCCAAGAACCCTTTACCCCGATTATACTCCACCAATATCGAATGTTTACCGTGTACTGTTCCCCCAAGTTCTACCACGATATTCTCCTCGAATACGAGCAGTAATTGTTGGATACAAGAATCGATTAGCTCCTGATCTAGCGAATCAATAGTATAAGCTAACCGGTGATTCGCGTCGGCCGCAATATTTTTTAATTCGTGAAAAACCGAATGTAGTGCGTTCATGAACAAAGCCAAGTAAATTAAGACTGATAAATATTATCACTGTTCGCATCCTCATTTCCTATATTCGTTGATAATTTATTTATGCTATCAATGAGCAAAAAAAATCCAAACCTAAGTTTGGATTTATAACGGCAGAAACATGAAGTTTAAGAAAGTCGCTCTTTAATCAACTCTAACAATTCCTCGAATAACGTATCATCAACTTTCTTTAAGTTTAACGTAACGTTATTCCCCTTACGGCTATAATTCGCTCGTCCTTTAACGAGTTCTGTTTTGGCGGGTGACACAACGACACTTGGTGATAGATCATCTATCCAAGTTTCCAAAGTCTCGGTTACATCTTTGGTCAAACGAGAAACTCCAGTAGAATCGCAACGTTGCCAAACATAGCCCGACGAATCACAACACTTTTCGAGTAACTGATCTTGCTGCTGTTTATTAAGCCCATTAAATTGTTTGTGCAGTTTAACGATAGTTGGACGCCCTAAATCGACAACATTGGGATAGGCTCGCAAAAGTTCAAGCGGGAGGTCGGCAGCTTTTAATGCTCCACTAACAAGTGCTTCACTACACTGGAACATTCTTGCCAAGGCTTTTTGATCAGAGGCTTCACCATTATCGAGTTTCGCCTGCATCTCTTTACCCTTTTCATATAAAGAAAGCGGTTTATGAGCATTCGCAACATCAGATAAAAACTTAGCGTGTTCTTGTTCAATATCTTCAGCGACATAAATTAAAAAGTCTTGCTCGGCAATAAGACATGCCATTCTCCGACGACTACCATCAAGTACTTCGATGACGCCCTCAGGTCCTTTGCGTCCAACTGCAGGATATTGCTGGCCTCTGTCTTTTAACGTCGCCAAGATATCAGAAAGAGCGTGTTGATTTAAAAATGATTGCTCACGAGCATTTTGATCAAATACCTTTGTTGCAACCGAAATCTCACTTGCAGGTATTTTAACTAACTCGAATGTAACCATTTCTTGGCCAGCAACCGAGAGTTCAATTACAGAAGCTTTATCTTTAGCGGCCGTTTGGGCCTCTAATGGCGTTGTCGCCCGACGTTTATTAGCTTTACCAAATAACTTAGCATTTAATTCAGATGTTTTTATCGCCATTTATCCTTGCCCCTGAGTTAGACCAGCCCAATATGAATGCAGCACTCGCTCTAGTTCTAAAGCACTTCTTTGTACCGCGTCTTGCGCAGTTGCGAGCGTTTTCTTACCACCTTCAAATTCACTTGTCGTTAAATCAAATACTGTGCTGTATGTATCAGCGCATGTTTCAAAAGCTCTACTTCGAGGAATAGTTGCCATCATAACTTGGTCCCCCAAGAGATAGTTCATTTCCGTAAGGACACCTACTTGTTTCTTATTGTCATCCTCAAACATCGTTGGCATAAGTCGAACAAATTCAAGTCCTTTCCAATCCTCTGGGAACATTTCATATACAGTAGGTAAATGTTGGAAGAAGTTGACTGTTGATGCCCAATCCAAACGTTTTGCGGCGCAAGGAATTAACAGAGCATTTGAGGCATACATAGCATTCCAGACTAATGGATCAACGTGAGGGCCCGTATCAATCATTATAATATCGAAGTCATCCGCAATCACATCAATCAATTTTTGCTTAAGTAATTTGACGATATCGAGCGACTGATTTGTTGAGAGATACTGCCACGCTTCCGCATTAAACATAGCATCTTCGGGAAAAGCAGAAATTGTTTTTAAATTTGGATATTGAGTAGACATTAAAACATTCTTTCGAAGAAAATTAATGTCAACCGTCTCCTCTTCAGGCACGTTGTCGAGCATGACATCGACTGCAGAATAGATATTACTTTGCTCGTTAAGGCTTACTTCAGGATTTAAAAATAGGCGTAAAGAGCCTTGAGGATCTAAATCTATCAAACATATTCGATATCGCTTTTCTAGATTCAAAGCTAGACACGCCGCAAGATGAACCGCGCTCATAGATTTGCCGGTACCACCTTTTTGATTTTGTACATTAATAACCCAAGGGGGAAGATTGGTACTGCGCTTACGCTGGTGAAACTTATCGACGCCAGCGGCATCCATCAACATATGTGCTTCTGGCAACGAAATAGAGTAGTGGTTCGCGTTATTTTTAGTAAATTGATGTCCTTCACTTTCTAGTTTCGTAATCGCTTCATCGAGTTTCCGGCGTGTTAATCCCGAGCGAGTTTCCATTAGTGCTTTAGACATAGGAGGAAAATGGTCATCATTTCTCTCTTCTAATACGATTTCAATACGATCAGCCTGAACCTGCTTTGTAACTTCAGCAAGCTCATAGAGACTTTCGATCGTTTGTGCTCTTTTCATAACCCAATTCCATTGTAAGTAGATTGAGTATTATTGTACAGCAATCACCAACTAAAACAACGAATCGGTGAACGAATAACTTGAATTAAAATATCAAGAATATGATAAAATTTTGATATTTAGCTGAAAATCACACTAATTTTAAATTTAGATATTGCAGTAATCTACCTAGATATTGCTTTAGAATTAAAATATTACAACGTCACGTTTTTACATTGTAAAACAATAATAGTAGGCTGATTTAATCCGTTAACTTTCGGAAACATACAAATACATGTATAAATTACGGAGAGTGTTTGTTCAATACTTTAATCGGTTCAATAATTCATAATATTCGTACTTAACACAGGAAAACACGAATATAGAATGAAATATTGGAAGTATGATCAAGGCAAATAAGTGTATACAAAACGAACAAAATTCTCTGACTTGAAAACATGATCAAGGTGATTTACATCACTGATATACCGTAATTTTATCCATAAATTTGATCATTATTACGAAACAATGATCAAGAGTGAACGTACGCTCGGAAGCATATAAAATCTTAAACAAAATACGGAGAAAGTAAGATTGATAAGGGCTGAAAGCAGGAAAGCCATTTAAATATGGTAAGAACGATAAATACAATTCCACACAAAACAGCTTGATCATGCTTTCATGCACTTATTATCGAATTATTTTGTCACTTATTCTAATGTTTTACGCCTAAATGCAGTTACCTAAATAGTAAAACAGCCAATTTCTCATCATTTTGGCAACTAAATGACTTTCTCTTGATCATGCTTACGTAAATATCACAAGAAAAATACACCGAATAGGGGAGTATGAAATACATAAACTGACTCAATGAACTCGTTAGACTTGATCATGCTTTCATATTTATACTGATCATACTTCTATAAATTATTGATCATGTTTTCGTAAATCAATGATCATGCGTTCGATGATCCTATGATCATGCTTTGGGGTTGGTAAAATAAATAACCTTAAATATCATAATATTACATAACAATCACTCAACGGATCATTAGATCATTTAAGCACTTAAAGATCATATAATCATTAAGATCATAAAATTCTATAAGAATATTTCCTTTCTTTTTTGTCTATTTCAGTTATTCTCGGATAAATAATTAAATTACATACATTGTTCATTGGACATAGAATGAATACCACTGAGAAAGTTTTAATTAAAGCGCCTAGAGATCATAAAGATGGCCACCTATTTAAAGTTAATGAGGATGCTGTCGAATGGGTCGGGCAGTATCAGCATTTTAAAGGTGTAACTAAAAGTATCGTCGAATTGCTAAATTTGATTGCATTGCGTGGATTCAGTAGTAACGATGGGTTGGTATCGACGACAGAATTAATTGAATCAACCGAAGGTAAATTAACTCGAGCGGCCATTCAGCAACGTCTAAGAGCGGCAGTGAGTATCGGACTATTTAGTCAAACACCAGTAAGGTTTGAACAAGGTTTAGCTGGAAAAACAATGCTCCATACTTTTGTCAATCCTAGCCAATTGATATCACTTCTCGGAACGACGAGTTTAGTGACAGAAAGTGTGAAACAGACTCAAAAACAAAAGCGTTCGAAAGCATTAGCTCAAACTCAAGTGAATGCCCGGTTATTAACCGAACATGGTCTAAATACACCGCCGTCTATGCGAGACGAAGCAGATCAATTTGTCGTATCTCCCGCAAACTGGACTGGAATTATTGACCAAGCATTAGCACCGTCGAGAACAAGAAAAAACTACCAAAAATCAATGGTCTCAATATCTGGCACTAAAGCTATCATCGAAACGCGTTCATCGAAAAATATTATGACCGTTGATGATATGATGACACTGTTTGCATTGTTTACTTTAACCGTTCAATACCATGATCATCACAAAGAAAACTATCATCTCAATACCAGCCAAGCACCGAATAAAACGCCTTTGTATATAACGGATATATTATCTTTGCGCGGCAAAAAAGACAGTGGCCCCGCGCGTGACTCGATCAGAGATAGTATTGACCGAATTGAATATACTGATTTTCAACTTCATGAGCTTACTGGTCGATGGTTAAGTGAAAATATGCCTGAAGGGTTTAAATCTGATCGATTCCGTTTTATCGCTCGTACGATAACGGCGTCAGAGGATGCCCCTGTCGAAGATAAACATTCAGGTGAAATAAGAATTAAACCGAATTTATATATTTTGGTTTGGGAGCCCTCATTTTACGAGGAACTCTTAACTCGCGATTACTTTTTCCTATTTCCACCTGAGATCTTGAGACAGCATACGTTAGTGTTTCAACTCTATTCTTATTTCCGAAGTCGTATGTCCCGTCGTCATTCAGATAGTATGAAACTGTCTGACTTAAACCAAAAACTGGCACGTGGTATTGAATGGCGACGTTTTTCTATGGATCTTATTCGTGAGTTGAAAAAATTGTCTGACGATCAAGTTGTGGAAGATGATTTTTCCGTTAATTTATGGGGATACCATTTAACGCTAACGTCGCTGAAAAAAAATGAAACCATCGCTGACTATCAGGTCGATATTAAGTGTAACGTAGAGGAAGTATTACGTTACGCCAGAGCGCGTACTACAAACGCTGGTAAGCGAAATATGGCTCCCACCTTGCCTAACCCATTGAGAAATGAACTCGTGTCTAAACAACACTTAGAAGAGCTTTCGACAATCATCGATGGTGAGTTTGAACCGATCCAACGTAAAACGCCTTCACCAAAGGGTAAACTTGGACGACGAGTTAAGCTCAGAAAACACCTTGTGGAAATTAATGCTGACGAAATTACTATAAGTTTAACTAAATATACCTCTCCAGAGGCTCTAGAACGAAGTATAACGGCATTATCCGTTATGACCGGACATTCTCCTTCGTCGATTAGAGAGGAGTGTCAGGAGCTTATACAGAAACTTGAATGGTTAAAAGTTGGAAACGACGTCATTCCATATGAAACCCTGAGTAAAGTAATCGAATTGTATAATGCTCAAGCAAATAGCAAGCACTTATCGATAGAACGTTTGATCGCCGGGTTGGCCGTTAGACGAAAAGTGTGTCGTTCCATTATCGAAGGGCCTATTGATGAAGCCGTATTTTACGCACTTGATGAAGTTGCTTCCGGGTCTGAATAGTTGCGTGTTATAAGATGTGTATTTGCGAATACGTACTCTATTTTATTGAGTCATTAATAAATATGAAATAATTGTTAATTAACAATTACTTATAAGTTATGTTCTCATCGATTAAATCAAGGTTTTTAAATTTATTTTGGTTGCATGTCTCACTTTATAATCAAAGATCTTAACAAGACAATTCACCTTCGCTATAGAATATAGTGTCTCGTACATGGTTTTCTTGGGAGGTGAATATGTCCATTAATTCTATTGATCACGATGAGATGTCGGATATCGCCCATAAGTGGGAGGAGTCTGAAGACGTTGAAGCGCAAAAACCGGCAAAAAATGTTAAGTCTGTTGAAGCGAGGAGGCGCATCGAAGCAATGCAAGAAATTAGAGAAAGCGGCTTAACGGTGGCTGAAGCTAAGGAACTTGGCCTACTGCATTGAACAATAAACAATCTTAAAGGTGGCATTAGTGCCACCTTTTTATTTGAATCATTTTCTTGATTTGTTTCATTATATAGCGGATTAGTACTCCTAATTGCCCTCGCTCCTGTGATATATTCCCTTGCCTGATTATCTACTTAGGGGTTTACCATTGTTATATAACCTCGCAGAATTAGACGCTGATACTAAAAATCGGATAGAAATTGATAAGCAAGCAGCTTATTTTATTTGGCAGCTAAAACAATCAATGATTGGACCCGATGTTATTTCAAAGTATTCGCAAGCTTTGCGTTCTGATGACGACAAAGTGTGTTTTGAAGATTCGATTAATAAATATAAAAAGCAAATGGGTGTCGTCTAGGTAGAGCCTCGACTACCAAGCTTTATTAATGATCGTCGTAATAAATCGATATATAGAGAGAAGATCCCGATGGGAAGAAGTTTTGAAGTGCGCAAGGCCTCAATGGCAAAAACTCAAGGCGCAAAAATTAAAGTTTATTCCAGATACGGTAAAGAAATTTACGTTTGTGCTAAAAATGGCGGCACAGATCCGGATATGAATTTATCGCTCCGTCACCTAATCACTAAAGCGAAAAAGGATCAAGTTCCCTCGCACGTGATTGAAAAAGCGCTAGACAAAGCTTCTGGAGGCGGCGGTGAAGATTATCAACCGGCACGCTATGAAGGTTATGCACCTGGTGGTGTAAGTGTGATCGTTGATTGTTTAACAGATAACGGAAATCGTACCTTTCAGGATGTGCGTCAATGCTTCGTGAAAACAGGCGCTAAGATTGGCGGTCCTGGTGCCGTATCTCATATGTTTGATCATCAAGCTGTATTTCAATTTAAAGGCGACGATGACGAAGCGATTTTTGAAGTGTTATTAGAAGATGATGTCGATGTGACAGACGTTGAATCGGATAGTGGCGTTATCACAGTGTTTGCTCCTCATACTGAGTTTTTTAAAGCAAAAATGTCTATTACGAATGCATTTTCTGATGTAACCCTTGATGTTGAAGAGATTACATTTGTACCGCAAACACATACGGAAGTTTCAGGAGAGGACGCTGAAAAATTCCAGAAATTCCTAGATTTACTTGATGAGTGTGATGACGTTCAACAGGTCTATCATAATGGCGAAATCGTATAAGCAATGACAGTGATCGTTATGTTACGCACTTGATCATGCTTCCGATAACTGATGCCGAACTCGTAGTGCTTAGCTAAAGATATGGGAGGGGAAACTCTCCCTTTCTAGTATTCACTTCCATCCACTTTGTCCCATCTTTTGCATTGTGTTCATCCTCTAATTAACCGTTGCCGCTATTTTAAAAAAACAATCGAAGCATAACGTGTTATCAGCGTGTTGTTTTATGTCATTCACTTGATAATAATTATGTTACATTTCTTTGCTCTACTGCATTGTTGACTTTTGTTATATATGACCCTTATTTATCTTTTACCGTGATGCTCGGCGTCACAATATATCAAATGTAAATCAAGGGTATTATGAGTTTTAGAAATGTACTAACGGGCATGAAAACAATTGAACGCAGTGTCTGGTTTCAAGGCTTTATCATTGCAACAATTATTATTGCCGCGTTAACCGTAGGAGCAAAGACGTACTCTTTGCCAGCAGGAGTTGAAATTGGTATCAATTACTTAGATACCTTCATCACAGTATTTTTTCTTGTCGAACTTAGTTTACGTTTTCTAGCGTACGACAATAAACGTCATTTTTTTCGCGACCCGTGGAATATTTTCGACACTATTATTGTCGTCGGAAGTTTAATCCCTATCTCGGAAACCGAGATGATACTACTTGCTCGTTTATTGAGAGTATTTCGAGTTCTTCGTTTAGTTTCTATTATCCCTGACCTACGCTTTCTGATTAATGCATTACTAAAAGCTATCCCTAAAATGGGGTATATTGCATTGTTAATGTTCATTATTTTCTATATTTTTGCCGCAACAGGTTCGATATTTTTTAATGATGTAAACGAGACACTATGGGGTGATATTGCCATTTCGATGTTGACGCTATTTCGTGTGGCGACATTTGAGGATTGGACCGATGTCATGTACGAGACCATGGAAGTGTATCCGCTAAGTTGGATCTTCTATATCGTTTTTATCTTTTTAACGGCATTTGTATTTTTGAATATGATGGTCGGTGTGGTACTGGATGTGATGACTCGTGAAACTGCAGAGAAAGAACAGGAGAATCAGGACAGTCATCATTATGCCCTTGTTGCACAAATAACCGAGCTACAGGCTCAAGTCAGCATATTGGCGGACAAAATTGATGCTCAGAATCCGCCGAATATGAAAGGCGATTCCATCGATAAAGTCTAAATAAAATCCGGCTAGTTTGATTGGCAAACTAGCCGGATTTTACTTCCCAAGATCTTAACGCAGATATACTTGCGATGAGAGATCCAGAGTTGACACGTAGGCGAAATCGAGTGGAGGACAGCAAGGATAATCCACTATTTTTCCTTATATCTAGCGAAACTATCTCGAAGAGTATCCCCCGCTAGGTTGATCACCAGAACACAAAAAACCACAGAGATGCCAGGCCAAACCATTTGCAGCGGCGCAGAACGCATGTGAATTCTTGCGTCGAGTAACATCGTGCCCCATTCTGGCATCGGAGGTTGTACGCCAAACCCCAGAAAACCAAGTGCTGAAATACCTAGAATTGCGCGAGCGAACATCCCTGTCCAAACCACGATTAAAGAGGGTAGTAGGGTTGGAAGATAGTGCCAACGAGCCATGTGAAATAGAGACACATCAGCAAGCTTCGCTTGAATTACATAGCCTCGAGTTTGCAATGATAATCCGATGCCACGTGTAACTCGAGCATAACGCATCCAACTGGTTACACTTAGGGCGAAAATTAAGCTGTTAATGCCACCACCGAGAACTCCTGCGATGACGACTGCCGCGACAAGTTCTGGAAACGCCAAAAATGAATCCGTAATGCGCATCACGGCCCAATCCATTCTTTTTCCGCCAAGTACAGCCAACAAACCAATACCCGTACCGACGAATAAGCCGATCAGGGAGACTATAAACGCAAGCCCTAGAGACCAGCGAGCGCCATGAAGAAGTCGAGAAAGAATATCACGACCGAGTCCATCAGTTCCTAGAATCCATTGTTGTGTCGGAGGGCTTAGGCGTTCAGAAATGTGGATCGCAGTGGGATCATGTGGTGCGCAAAGTGGTCCAACGATGCAAAGTAACAGTAGTGCGCTAATAAGTATTCCGACGCTACGCATTGCGTTTTCCTATACGTGGGTCAATGAGTCGATACAAGAGGTCAATTGCCATGTTGATGACGACAAAAAACACGGCGGTGAGAATGACGACACCTTGTACCTTGGGAAAATCTCTTGCTTCAATCGCTTTTACCAAAAAGCTCCCGAGTCCCGGTCGACCAAAGATAACCTCAACCATCACAGCCCCTTCGAGAAGAAAAGCGAGTTCAAGCCCGAACACGGTTATGACTGGAATGGCAGCATGGGGCATGACATGATCGCGGCCGATAAGCCTATTGGAAAGTCCACGTCGTTTAAAAGCGGGCATAAAAGGTTGATGTTTAGCTTCGAGAATCCCTGAACGTATAATTCTAGTCAGTGCTGCTGCCACCCCTAAACCTAGTGTTATGGACGGAAGAACCATATGACTAAACGTTCGAGCTCCCATCGCTGGAAGCCAATTTAGCTTTACGGTAAAGAGTAGTATGAGAAGCAATCCAAGCCAATAGGGTGGTATAGCTGCGCCCAGAGAGGCGATTGCGATAGAAAGTCGATCTAGCCAACTGCCAGCACGACGAGTCGCTAGTATGGCAAGAGGAATCGCAATGGCCAATCCGATAAGTAATCCCATTAGGGCCAGAGGAAACGTATAACCCATCGCAGATGCGAGATCGGGCCAAACAGGGCGGCCTGTAACAGAGGAATTGCCAAAGTCTCCAACTAATAATGGCGTGATCCAGCTGTAAAACGCAGAGAAAAAACCGGCACTCAATCCCGATTCAGCTCGAATTTGTTCGACCACCTCTAATGGAACAATTGCATCAAAGCGAGCCATAGCGATTGCTAACGCAGGGTCTCCTGGTGCATACCATAATAAGGTGAAAGTAACGAATACAGTACCAGATAGAACAGCAGATGCTCGCAGTAAAAGTGCTAAAATAGGCGTTATCACTGCGCAGGCTCCAAAGCACCTAAAGCAAATGCCGCTGTTCGTAACTCGTGTCCATAGCGAGACTGAGGTGCTTGAATAAAGTGTGACGTTGGGGTTATTTCTTCAATTCTCCCTTTATGCAACACAGCAATGTTATCACTATAAGCCGCTGCGTATCCTAGATCATGAGTGACGATAAGCGCTGTAAATCCCAATTCGTGTTGTAGGTTGGCGATTAATTTAGCGGTGTGTTTTTGGGTTGTGGCATCGAGTGCAGACAACGGTTCATCAAACAAGATAAGTGGGGATTCAGCCATTAAAGCACGCAGTATTCCAGCTCTTTGTACTTGCCCAATGGAAACGCTAGTGGGTTTTCGGTTAAGCAGTTCTATTGGCATTCCTAAATACGTACATAATGTTTCAAGTCGGCCATGGTCGATGTCTTTATCTCGTGCATGGAGCGGTTCTAAAATCGATTTAAGTAAGGGTAAGGCAGGGTTAAAAGCGGCTCTGGGCTCCTGCATGACTAATGAAGGACGACAACATTTTATAGAATTGGCTGACCATGTAATTGTCCCTGAGTCTAAAGGAACAATATTTAAAATGACATTGATAAGTGTGGATTTACCTGCACCACTTTCACCGACAACCGCTAATGTTTCTCCGGCGGAAACACTTAGAGATAGGGTATCTAGCACGGTCGTTTTACCGTAGGTTACCGAGACATTACGTAGTTCTAGCATGATAAATTTACCCAACTTCGATGCTGACACAACGATATTGCAGCGGGTGTCTTTGGATCATTTAGCAGTTTATGTGTTGGACGATCCTCGACTATTTTACCTTGGTCCATTACTAGCAAGCGATTGACCCACTTCGAAGCGAGTCCAAGATCGTGCGTAATAAGTAACATTGCGGTCGTCCGTGTCGATAGATAGCTTTCTAGTAGCTTCATGGTTCGGGCTGCGACGATAGGATCCAGAGCTGATGTTGGTTCATCCATCACCAAAAGGTCTGGTGAGCCAATTAACGCCATCGCGATGACAAACCGTTGTTGCATACCTCGGCTCCAGCCCCAAGGACGCTGACGGAGGTCTCCATGTTCGATATTCAACGCGAGAAACAACGTTTTTTGTCGTTTAGGATCATGAGTTAAGTTCAGCGCTTTTTCAGCTTCTCGCCAGTGAAATTTCATACTGCGAAAAGGGTCTAACGCTTCATCTGGACTTTGAGGGACATGAGTAATATGAACGCCATTTTCTCGAAGTTTATCAACTAAGATGTGACCCAGTGTCGACTTACCCGATCCGGATGAGCCGACCAGTCCTATCAGCTCTCCACCCTGTATATCAAGAGAGGTAGGGTGAAGAATAGTCTGACCTGAACGCACGGCGCTAAGGTCGGAGACAGACATTATCATTTTTCGAATGTAGTTTTGTGGGTGATCCAATATGTTTCGGTTGGATGAACTTGATAGCCTGTTAATCCTGCCTTCGCAACATTGGTTTGGGTCACATGGAACATAGGAATCAGAGCTCCATCTTCAGCGATTAGGTGCTGAACATTGTCATAAATAGCTTTACGAGCGTCATAATCAAAAGTGGTACGGCCTTGATCCAGTAACTTATCGACCTCAGGGTTAGAGTAGTTACCTGTATTTGAACTGCCATCTGACTTGATAAGTGCCTCTAATACCGCCCCAGGATCACCTTGTGGAGTGGTTATCCAAGCTTGCAAGAACAGGTCTGCTTCTCCCGCTTTAATTTGATCATTACTGGCTCCGTATTCGCCAACACGAATTGTCGCTTTAATGCCAAGGGCTTGCAGGAAGGCTTGTGTTAATTCTGCCGTTGGTGGTAACGCGGCTCGAGAAGAGTAGGTCACAATATCTATCTCTAGCGGTTCGCCATTTAGTGTCCAAGATCCTGCTTTTTTGGTTGCTCCGGCTTCCGATAACAAAGCTTCCGCTTGAGATGGGTCATACTGTGCTGGAATGTTTGCCGCCCAACCTTTATTGGCTGGGTAAATGGTTCCTGCGGGCACGCCTCCTACACCAGAAAGAGCCGCATCAACAATACCTTGGCGGTCAATAGCAAGAGAAACGGCACGACGAATCAAAGGATTCGACATCGGTCCACTGGCTGCATTTACGGTGTAAAAGTAGAGTCGAGATGTTGGTGCAGAAAAGCCAAGTGCACCCGTACTTTGAATGCGAGAGAAATCGGATTCTGGATAGTTAATCACCATATCGACCTCGCCAGCTTCAAATGCTAACGCGGCAGAAGCGGGATCAGGCGATACGACAACTTCGACTTCTTCAAAACCTGGCGATCCCAGTCGATAGTTAGGGTTAGATTCCGCTCGGTAAAGTTGCTGTGGGATCGCTTCTTTAAATACGTAGGGTCCAGTCGCATTGATCGGGTAGTTGTCTGATGCCTCGCCAAGTACCGCAATTTCGGGTGCAGAAAGTGTCCAAGGAAATGCGGCATTGGGACTGTTGGTTTCAAAGATAATGGAGTCATTACCCTCAGAAGCGATACTTGCAAGATCGAGAAGTTTAACAACTCGAGCATTATACCCTGGGTGGTTTTGATCAGAAATTGCTGAAATGGCTTTTACTACGGCTTTTGCTGTCACTTTAGAACCGTCATGAAACTGGATTCCGTCACGAAGCATAACTTTCCATACGGTTGGGCTTACTTGCTCAATACTTTTTGCAACACGAGGATAAAGACTCATGTCGTAGTCAATGCCCATGAGGGTTTCAGTAACACCTGTTTGATTCGACATCCAACCATTATAACCCGCGCGAGGATCGGGAACTTCTGCCTTCGGACCAAATGTAACTGAGATGGATAGGCTATTATCATTTGCCAGTGCTGGCATGGCAGATGTAGCCGTTAAACAAGCTGAAAACACTACCCGTGTAAACAAAGACATAGCGTAACTTCCTTATTTTAAAGAATTAAATGAGAGTTCAATAAACCGTGAGTATGATTTTGTTATGATATAACATAACAATGTGGAGATCGAATTTTTGTTGCAAGGTTTCAGCGTGTTACGATTTTTCCAGTAGCGAAATTAATTGTTCAGCAAAGGCTTTTGCGGCTTTACGGTTCGGTATATTAAGCTTCTGATAGAGGTTACGGATATGAGTTTTGAGGGTGGTGGGCGCTATATCGAATTGGTAAGCAATTTTCTCATTACTTAAACCTGAATAGATTAAGGTAAGGACTTGCCATTCTCGTGTTGTTAATGGGCTCGTTTTTAATATGTCTGGTAAGGTAGCGTTTTTCAGCTGTAAGCGTTCAATGACATCTTGGTTTAGAGCGTACTTATGCTTAGTATGAGGCGCTAACTGGTCAATCAATAGGTCGATTCGGTGTTTTAATAATATCTTGTCACTTTGAAATGGTTTCAACTCTTTTAACACGGGAAACAAGCTATCTGAGTATAGTGAAAACTCGCCAATGTTATTGGTCTCCAGACTCCACTCCAACGCCGTAATAAGATGTTCTATTGCTTCTTCTTTTCGGTGTTGTTTTAACGCGACCACACAATGTAATACTTGGTTTTTAAATTGATCGTAGGTAAGTGAATATTCACTCGCTTCAGTTTGTAGCTTCTCGATTTGGGTTTTAGCTTGTGCGTAGTCTTCCAACCCTACTAGCGCGAGGACTTGATTGCGTCCCTGCTGTTGAGTGAAACCATTGCAGAATTTATTGGGTAATTGGAAATGACTTAACCATTGTTCTAAAGCAGAAACATTACGGTCATTTAACCATAAAAGAATGAGACTAAGACTAAGTTCGGCTTGCCACTCTATATTTGCATCGGGAGCGTAAAGATCCATAGAGTATTGGGTTATGATGTCGTTTGCTTTTTTACTGTTCCCCTTTCGCAATGCAATTCGAGCAAGAATAGCCGGTAAATGTGAGTACTCACTTAGTTGAGACTCCATCGTGATTTTTTCATTGATCAATTGCTCAGCTTCATCGACTCTGTTCCAATCACATAAGAGCTTGGCACGTAACCTAATGATAATGTTAAACAAGGGGATGTGCTCTAATGAGTGTAGTTTGGCATAGTCTAAAGCAGTTGATTGTAATTCAAATGCGGTTTGGTTATGACTCATAGCAGAGTGGATTTCAATTTGCTGTATCAATGCCCACAGTACATGAGGATTGAGTTGATGTTGGCGAGCGTATTTTTCTGTTTGCTGCATCAGTGATAATGCTTGGCTTAAATGCCCTTCAGCATAATAAACCTCGCCAAGTACGGATGTTGCAACTAGCCTTGCTTGATAGGAAGCATGATCAAGGTTTAGTAATGCAAACTCAGCTCTTTCCTTAGCTTGTAGTGGTTGGTTTTTCTTGATAGCGGTTTGAGCGAGCAGTGCGTTAAATTCCCCCTGGATATTACTTGTCAGGCTTATGTTGTTGTCTGAAAGGTATGCGAAAAATCGTGTAATTTCTATTTCGACGTCATTAAAGCGAAATTGAGTTTGTAAGATCCATGCGTTGAGCAAAGCGGTATTTGGGTCATTGTTGAGTCCTGCTCGGTTGAGGATGTCTAGGGATTTTTCCAATACTTCTAGCTCGCCATGATGAAAAAGTGTCCACCCAAAACGCTGAATAAGGTTACTAACACGTTCGCTATTATCGGCCAAAACAGCAAAATCTAGCGCTCTTGTTGGATTCTCTTGTAGTTCCCAAGCAAATGAGACGGTCAAATATGATTGATTTTCCTCTGTTCCATACGAAATTTGTCGATGATGACAAAGATACTTGAAAAACAGAGGGTGATAACGATACCAACCATGGTCAAGTGAGGTGATGAATAACTCATTACGTGCGATATAAGCCATGATTTCAGTTGAATTCAGATCAGGTACTATGGCTTGGGCTAATTCTTGATTAAATACGTCGACGATGCTGGTCTTAAGTAGGAACTGTTTTATATCCGTTCGTAAGGGTTCATAAACCTCTTCAGTAAAATAATCCCAGATATAAGTGAACGGAAAAGGGGAGTGGGGAATAAAAAATCGTAAAAAAGACTCCAATTGATATTGGGATTGCATCGCTAATAACTGCAGAGCGCATGGCCAACCTGCGCTGTAATGTTCAAGAGCCGTTAGCTGTTCTTGAGTAAGCTCAGCATCAAAGTGGTATTGCACAAAAGCTTGAACTTCTTGTTTGCTAAAACAAAGGTGCTCGCGAGTTAATTCAAGAAGGTTCTGTCTCGCACGTAAGTTTGCAATACCAACATTTGGTATAGTTCTCGATAGCACGACAATCGTAAATGCTTTTGGTTGATTATTCAGTAAGAACTTAAGAGCATTATTTATTTCTGGATGATCAATGTGTTGATAGTTGTCGATCACGAGGTAGGCATTGAGATTATGTGAGCTTATTTTTTCATCTAGCTGTTCAATTAGAGTGCTCATATATCGGATAGGAGAAGCAAGATCTGATGATGTCGCTGATATAGATTCATCTTTTAGTGCTTGATTAATCGCATTACTTAAATGAAGCGTAAATCGGGTAGGATCATTATCAAGTTGGTCTAAGCTTAGCCATCCAATATAGTTTTTATCGTTTAACCATTGTGCGATGAGAGATGATTTGCCATAGCCAGCCGGAGCTTGTAAAAAGATCACCTTCTGTTTGCTCGATGCTAGCTTTTCCAATAATGATGATCGGAGGATATGGCTATCTGTGATGTGCGGTGTTTGGTATTGATTACTGATCCACATTTGTCCTCTTATAATCGCCTTTCCAAATCATAGTTTTGATTATCTCTTCTCGGCTCTTTTTGGTAGAAAATATGTGAAAATTAGTCTACGCCTAAATAGTGTGACACAAATCACTAAAATAATTAATGCTGCATCGATGATTATGGCAAATTCTAATCCAAGCAATACAAATTAATCTAATTTATCGTGATGTTGATCGTGTTATTTAGATCTAATTGTAAAATCTTGCACCATAGTAAACGTTCATATATGCCAGATCTCGCCTCTCTCGTGATCTTAGCCGAGGATAAAACTTAGTCAGTTCTTATATTTGGTGATTTGTATCACATTAAATTCATTATATTAACTACTACGCCTTAATGTCTACGCCTTGAGGTAAAGGTGAGAGGAGGATGTCTCGCACTACGTTCAAATGCAGGATATTCAATATAGCCGGAAATTAACCTAACTATGCGAGGGTTCTTTATGAAACCTGTACTACAACAATCGTTTGATAAGAAAAATTTTCAAGACAATGTTAAGCGCCACTTAACGTCTACCTATGCGACGACTATTGAACATGCGACGCCACGCGCTTGGTATCTCTCTATGTCTCGCGCATTGGCGGAATTGACAACTTTTGATTTGTTGGAAACGGAACAAGACCCAAAAATTGTTAATGCAAAAAGTGTCAATTACCTTTCTCTAGAGTTTCTAATTGGTCGTCTTACTGGCAATAATTTGCTTAATATGGGCGTATATCAAGCCGTGAGTGAAGCCATGGCCGAATTTGGCCAAGATCTGTCAGACTTACTTGAAGAAGAACGAGATCCTTCTTTAGGAAATGGTGGTTTAGGCCGACTAGCGGCCTGTTTCATGGATTCCTTGGCTGCTCAGGAATACCCAGCTGTTGGTTATGGTTTACATTACGAATACGGTTTGTTCAAACAATCATTTGAAAATGGCCACCAACGCGAGGCACCAGATGCATGGTGTGGTATTGAAGGCTATCCATGGGAAGTCGCTCGTCCTGAATTAGCACAAGAAATTGGATTTTACGGACATGTAGAGAGTTTCACAGAAAATGGAGTGGAAAAGCGAGTCTGGGTTCCAGGAATGACAGTGAAGGCGATGCCATGGGATATTCCAGTGGTGGGTTATCAAAGTGAAACCGTGTATCCATTACGCCTATGGGAGTGCCGTGCTACTGCGCCTTTCTCACTTGAAAGTTTCAATAACGGGAACTATTTCGAAGCTCAGCATGCCTTGATTGATGCGGGTAATATTACCAAGGTGTTATACCCGAATGATAACCATGAAAAGGGCAAAACACTTCGTTTGATGCAACAGTACTTCCATAGCGCTGCATCGATACGAGACATTTTACGCCGTCACGAAGCCGCAGGCTTTGAATTGGAAGATCTTCCGAAGCATGAAACGATCCAATTAAACGATACGCACCCAACGATTGCTATTCCTGAATTGATGAGAATTTTCATCGATGAAAGAGGCATGACATGGGCTGAGGCATGGGCGATTTGTAGTAAAACGTTCGCTTACACAAACCACACGTTACTTCCTGAAGCATTAGAAACATGGGATGAGTCCTTGATCATGCGTCTGTTGCCACGTCATATGGAGATCATTTATCAAATCAACCATGATTTCTTGATTGAGGTTCGTGAGAAGTGGCCAGGTGATGTAGCGAAACAACAAAAACTTTCGATTATTCAAGAAGGTTTTCACCGTATGGTTCGAATGGCAAACCTTTGTGTTGTAGGCTCTTACGCAGTAAATGGCGTAGCCGCTCTTCACTCTGAATTGGTTAAGAGCGATCTGTTCCCTGAATTTCATGAACTTTATCCAACACGTTTACATAACGTCACCAATGGCATTACACCACGTCGTTGGCTTCAATTTTGTAACCCTGCGTTATCAACATTGATCAGTGATAAGATTGGTCATGATTGGCCAAAACACTTGGACCAACTTGAAGGTATTTCTGAGTTTGCAGAAGACTCGAATTTCCAAAAGCAATTCATGTCTGTGAAAAAGGAAAATAAGCAGCGCCTTGTTGATTGGGTATCAAGCAATATGGGAATTGAATTGAATGTCGATGCGATCTTTGATGTGCAAATTAAGCGTTTGCATGAGTACAAGCGTCAACATCTCAATATGCTGTATATTCTGTCCTTGTATCATCGTTTGATTAGCGATACTGAACCGCATTTCGATATGGTTCCTCGGGTATTTATTTTTGCCGCAAAAGCTGCCCCGGGCTATTATCTTGCGAAAGAAATAATTTATGCAATCAATAAGATAGCAGAGAAAATCAATAACGACCCTCGCGTAAATGATAAGCTGCAAGTCGTCTTTTTACCGGATTATCGTGTAAGTATTGCGGAAATTGTTATCCCTGCTGCGGATGTATCAGAGCAAATTTCGACGGCTGGGAAAGAAGCATCTGGGACCGGTAATATGAAGATGGCACTGAACGGAGCCTTGACCATCGGTACTATGGATGGGGCGAATGTTGAAATCCGAGAAGAAGTGGGTGATGACAATATCTTTATCTTTGGTTTAGAAGTCGATGATATTGAGAAGTTGCGCCACAGTGGGTATAACCCATTTGATTATTACAACGCTGATGCGCTTCTTAAAGCATCACTTGATCTGTTACTCGGTGATGAATTCACTCCAGGAGAGCCGGGTAAGCTCAAAGCAACTTACGATAGTTTACTCAATGGCGGCGATCCGTATTTGGTATTAGCAGACTTTGCGTCTTATGTTGAAGCACACACCAAAATTGATGAAGCCTATCGTGATCAAGCGGGATGGGCAAAAATGGCCATTCTCAATACAGCCTTAGTCGGCAAGTTTAGTTCCGATAGAAGTATTCGTGATTACGTAAACAATATTTGGAAGCTTAAACCTGTTAATCGTTGATTTTTTGGGTTAATTGAGGCGGTCGAATCGTATTCACCGCCTATTTTATTTGTGTCTAGGAGAGATCGATGGAACTTCAACAACAGACATTGCTTAAGGTGGCCGATTTAGTAGGCATTGCGCCCAGATTTACGAGCATGATGGGCGATGAAAGCGAAGTAAGCCAAGAAACGATAACGTATATACTTTCTGAGCTCGGTTACGATACTAGTAGTGATGGTGCTTTGCTGTTGTCTGCGGAAAAAAAACATAAAGTTGATATTCTCGACCCACTGCAAGTTGTCTATCAATATGAACCTGTTGAAATAGAGCTTAACCTAGGCGTAAGTGCGCGGGAAAGTGAGTTTGAATGGCAACTAGTGACGGAGTGTGGCCAACATTTTTCGGGTTATCTTCAGTCGCAAGTTGTTCGAGATGATCGTGCTGAAAACGGCCCTTTGGTCTTTTCAATCCCAGTTGAATTACCATTGGGATATCATGAACTTTCAGTATTGAGAAAGCGTCGTAAGACACCGTACACAGCCACTTTAGTTATTGCTCCTAGGCAATGTTATCAACAGCCGTTATTGCAACAAGGTAAAAAGATTTGGGGGCCGAGTGTTCAGCTCTACACATTAAAAACAGACCATAACTGGGGCATGGGAGATTTTGGTGATCTTAAGCACCTTGTCGTTGAGATGGCCGATCGTGGCGCTGATTTCATTGGCCTGAACCCAATTCATGCTTTGTTTCCGGCGAACCCTGAAGGTGCAAGTCCATATAGCCCTTCATCTCGGCGTTGGCTAAATGTATTTTATCTTGATGTCAGTTCCATCCCAGAATTTGTGTTTTGTAATGACGCTCAACAAATTGTTGGAAGTGCTGAATTTCAAAAAAAACTTGAAGAAGCACGTTCAGCACATTGGGTGAATTACTCACTCGTTGCTCAGTTAAAAATGCAAATCCTGCCACTCTTGTTTGCTGAATTTAAGCATCGTCATTTAGAGACTCAGAGTCAGCGGGGGCAAGCATTTCTAAGCTTTGTCGAGCAAGGGGGAGAGGATCTACTCGCTCAAGCAACATTTGATGCATTGCATACTAAATTACATCAACAAGACGACCAAATATGGGGTTGGCAGGTTTTCCCTGAGCAATTTCGTCAGTTTCGATCTGCTGGTGTCAGTCAGTTTATGAGCGATGAAAAAGATCAAGTAGACTTCCATCTGTATCTCCAGTGGCTATCGGATACTCAGCTGAGCGAAGTACAATCCTTAGCCAAAGAAAAAGGTATGGACCTCGGTCTGTATCGTGATTTGGCCGTTGGTGTTGCAGACTCAGGGGCAGAAGTGTGGGCCGATCAAGGTAATTTGCTTACTGGCTTAAGTATTGGAGCACCACCAGATCAACTGGGTCCACTAGGTCAAAACTGGGGATTACCGCCTTTAAATCCGCAAGCGATGCGCTCAAAAGCCTATAAACCGTTTATTGAATTGCTACGTGCCAATATGAAAAACTGTGGCGCATTACGAATCGATCATGTTATGGGATTACTTCGACTTTGGTGGATACCAAAAGGAAAATCACCGCAAGATGGTGCTTACATTTACTTTCCGGTGAAAGAGCTCATCGCTATTCTCACATTAGAATCACAGCGCAATCAATGCAGTGTCATCGGTGAAGATTTGGGAACCGTACCGCCAGAGATTGTATCTCTACTCGCCGATGCAGGAATCTACTCATACAAAGTATTTTTCTTTGAAACAGCAGAAGATGGAGGATACATCTCTCCAAACCATTATCCACCTCAGGCGATGTCGACCCTGTGTACTCATGATATGCCGACATTGCGAGGATTTTGGCATTGCGATGACCTGAAAATGGGAGCCGATATCGGACTTTATCCTGATGAACATAAACTTAAAAGACTATTTGATGAGAGACTGGCAAGTAAGCAAGCAATTCTAGAATCTGTGGATTGGCATGGTTACTTACCACAATGCGTTGGACGAGATGCGAGCTTAGTACCGATGGATTCCACCTTAAGTGAAGGGTTACACCTGCATTTGGCCGCAGGAGCATCCGCGTTGATGAGTTTACAACTTGAAGACCTTTTAGAGATGGATAAACCCGTTAACATTCCAGGTACGGTCGATGAATACCCTAACTGGCGACGCAAGCTCAATACTACCTTGGAAGATCTATTTACACGTGATGAAGTGAATCATCTTATGACTAGAATCACTATGGTTAGAAATCAATAGGGTGCCATTGGTGCGACTAACGGCACATAAATGGATACAAAACTATTGGCTGAGTCACTCTATCTAGCACCATTGTTAGATAAACTAATGTTAAATCCCCGTTTACAACAGAGCGGGAATATTGATAACAAACATGCACGTTTGGTTAGGAGTCTATATTGGCTAACACAACGAAATTATCAGAATTAAAGCAAGCTTATCAAGAGCTCGAATATGTGTCTCACGCTGAACCGTTTGGTTTTCTGGGACCTTATATTTCTCCTATTGAAGGTATTTTGCGTACGTGGCAGCCGGGAGCAACCAGCGTTGAGGTATTACTCGATGATGACTCCCGTTATTTAATGGATAAGGAAATCGACGGGGGATTCATTTTACAAGCGGATTTTGACCTTCGTTTTACGCATTATCGATTAGCGGTAAATTGGGGGGGAATTGAACAAATCATCGATGACCCATATCAATACCATTCAATTTACGCTTCGTACGAAGATCTTCATACGCCAAAGAACATGTACCAGCATTTGGGCTCGCAATTTGTCACGTTAGAGCGTGGTGGTCAGTCAATTTCTGGCGTGCGCTTTTTAGTGTATGCGCCTCATGCATCTGCGATTAGCTTAATTGGTGAATTTAATAATTGGGATGGCCGCCGAAATCCATTACAGCGTCTAGATTACGGTATTTGGGGACTTTTTATTCCTGATCTACCGGAAAGCACCCAATATAAATTTGAAATAAAAGGGCCAAATGGAGAACCTCTGCCGCACAAAGCCGATCCTTGGGGTGTCCATTCTGAACAATTTCCTTCGTTAGCCTCTTTAACTTATGATCATAATCGTTATCAGTGGACAGATAAGGAATGGCAACACCGAGCGGTTACTGAGAAGCGCAAGCAAGCTCTTTCTTTTTATGAGCTTCATGTAGGTTCATGGAAACGTGGTGAAAACAATGAGTTCTTAACGTATCGTGAACTTGCAGATGAGTTAGTCCCATATTTGGTTGATATGGGGTACACCCATGTTGAATTGATGCCAATTTCTGAACACCCATTTTATGGTTCTTGGGGGTATCAGCCGATTGGATTATTTGCGGCGAGCAGTCGTTATGGTACGCCCGATGACTTTAAATACTTTGTCGATCTATGTCATCAACATCAAATTGGTGTGGTACTTGATTGGGTACCAGCGCATTTCCCTGCGGATGGCCATGGCTTAAATAATTTTGACGGTACCCCTCTGTTCCACGATCCTGATCCTCGCCGCGGTTGGCATCAGGATTGGAATTCTTATATCTATGACATGGGCAAAGAGCATGTTCGTCGCTTCTTGGTATCCAATGCTTTGTATTGGTTTGAGATGTTCCACATTGATGGATTAAGAGTGGATGCTGTTGCTTCGATGCTTTACCTCGACTACTCGCGCAGTCACGATCAATGGATCCCGAATGTGGATGGTGGACGAGAAAACTACGACGCCATCGCAACCTTAAAATGGATGAATGAAGAAGTGTATCGTCACTTCCCTAATGCGATGACCATTGCTGAAGAATCGACGGCATACCCTGGTGTGTCAGCACCCACTTTTATGGGGGGCTTAGGTTTTGGCTTCAAATGGAATATGGGTTGGATGCACGATAGTTTAGAGTATATCCAACATGACCCAATACATCGCCAATACCATCATAATGTTATCACCTTCCCTTTGATTTATGCCCACAGTGAGAATTACGTATTGTCGTTGTCACACGATGAAGTGGTATATGGTAAGCGTTCTCTGCATTTAAAAATGCCGGGTGACGAGTGGCAGCAAACCGCAAACTTACGCGCTTATTTAGGTTATATGTATGCGCAGCCGGGTAAAAAGCTCAACTTTATGGGGGCGGAGTTCGGTCAAACTGCTGAATGGAATCATGATGACCAACTTCAGTGGTTCTTGTTGGACTATGAACGTCATCAAGGAGTCCATAGACTAACTCGCGATCTCAATCATTTATACTGCAGTGAAAAAGCGTTATATGAGTGTGATAATGAACCTAAGGGGTTTGAATGGCGACTATCCGATGCAGCTGAAATCAGCATATTAGCTCATGAGCGGATGAGTGAAGATGGTGAGAGAATACTCGTAATTACCAATTTCACACCAGTTCCACATGACGATTTTAGGCTTGGTGTTGTGAGTAAAAATAGTTATTCGTTGCTGCTGAATACGGATAATGAGAAATATGCCGGGAGTGGCTTTGAGGTGAACGGAACGCTAAAACCTGACTCGATCGAAAGTGAAGGGTTACCTCAATCGGTTATGATTAAGCTACCACCACTGTCGACCTTATATTACAAACTTCAAAGTAATTAAATTAAAGGATATTAAAATCTTCAGTATGCTCAATTTACACTGTGAATTGAGCATACTTGATCTATGGTTAAATATAAGTGTGAATATCTTTAACCATGGCATAGTTATGGGTGCCAACAATAGAAAGTAATTAGGATGCCGTATGAAAGAAGCGATATCATTGGTCACTAATTTAGATTTTGTTTCTGAGGCTCAGAAAATTAGTGATGCTCTGCATTACAACCATATCGATATTGTTCTTGCGTTTAACAATGAATCGGCATTAGAAGAGCAGATAGAAGAATTTGCGAGTCTAGGAGAGCTACAAACCGTCCGGTTGGTAGGAGAGGTGAAAGATGCTTTGTATGCGGTATACCTCTGTGTCCCTAGAGGCAGTAACCACTACGCAAGTACCATTCAGCAAACGATTAAACAGTTTTTCAAATCTGTTAAAGTGAGTAAGAAGTCGGCTTATAAGTTTTTAACTTCAAGCAAGATTGGTATATCGGTATTAGGTGGTGATTGCGTTAATTTTCAGACAGCTGTAATTCATGCCTTTCAAGCAACAATGGCCCAGGAAAACAAACAAAACAAACGAGTTACGTTTTTTGATACTAAGCTTCAATCAGAAATAAAGCGTCAAGTTTTACTGGAGGATGTGGTTCGAGTTGCGGTAGATAATGATGATGTAAATATTGTATACCAACCGATTATAAGTACACGTTCATGGGCCATTGAAGGCTACGAAATTCTGAGTCGCTTTCCAGCAGATCCTGTACTTAAAACAAATACTCGAGAATTGATATCCATATGTGAAGATCAAAATTTGATCTCGGAGTTAGACTTGTTGACCTATCACAAGGCTCTGTTAGAACTCAAGCCATATATTAATAGTACTCACGCTTTTCTCAATATCAACCTTTCGACGAATACTCGCGAAAGCTTTTCGGACCTTATTGATTGTGTTGATTTTCTAACACGACAAAACAAGCTTAGTTATTCTCGGTTGGTGGTGGATGTGAATTCGACACGTGACCAATTCAAAGTGAAATTTGCCAATGATTTGAGTAACCTTAGAAGGTTGGCAGAGAAAGGCTCTGCTATTGCATTGGCGGATTTGTCTTCAGGGTTTGATATAGAGAACCAATTAGCTGAAGGGAGTTATCGTTACCTACGCTTAGATGATCGGTTCAAACTTAAATTTCATGATGATTCAAATTACTATCAAGTGGTGAAGTTGATAGTAAAAGTTTGTCATGGAATGGGTGTGAAAGTTATTGTTGAAGGTGTTGAAAGTGTCGAACAAGCGAGAGTTTTAGTCTTCTTAGGTATCGATTTTCTTCAGGGGCCTTTGTTTACATTGCCTGCAAAAATTGAAGAGTTTGGAAAACTGCCTGAGCGTATTAACCTTACGGTTGAGCAGATTCTTCAGCAAGCCGACGATTCAGACGGTGTTACATCCGATCTTCTCGTGACCAACATCGGTAGTATTGCGACTCAATCGCTACCGAGGATAGACCCGAGTGCAACCATTTCACTCGTATATCAGTATTTCACTACCGAGTCTATTAGTGTATTGCCAGTCGTTGATAACAAAGAATGTGTCGGGATTGTAGAGCGAGCACAACTGAATTTGTTTTTATCTCCGACAATGGGAACAAACTTAGAAACTGAAAAAGAGTCGAGGATGTGGCGTCGACCTATTAATTCGGTTATGGATGTAAAATTCCACTCTGTCGATGAAACGTTAGATATAGAGAGTTTGTTAACATTACTTAAGGAAAAAACCTATCAGTTACCGTTAGTGGTTACAAGAAGAGGGGAGTACACGGGGATTCTGACGGAATGTGATTTGATTGACTACCTTGTTCAGAAAGAACTCTAACGTAACAATGTCATAGCTTCTGAAAAATAAAAACACCATTGAATTGCTGAAATGTATGTAGGTCTTATTAACCTACATACATTATTAGAACTCGTTCTAGATCTAGAAATTGAAGCCGAAACCAAAAAACATCACATCAAAATTGTAGTCTGATAGTTCGCTTCTCAATTCTAAACGCTTATAGTTTACTTCAAGGTAGATTGGTTTGTTTTCTACGATAGAGAATTGCGCTCCACCACCGTATGCGAACCCTGGACGATCATAGTGCTCTGCTCGAAAGCGATCGCCATCTAATGAACCACTCCCATTTGAGTAAAAGTAACCTAGACCAATTAAGGGATATAATCGTAACCAAGGTGCTTCTGGAAATTGATAGATTGGCCCAACCAAGGCATCGTATACAACAGCACTATCGATTGACGTCACATCAAAAGAGCTAACGACTCCCCAATTATTCCCATCGTGAATTTTTGCCGCTGTGAACCCCGCGCCATAGTTAAAATCACCGCCATGTTTGTCAACATTCACTCCTATTACGGATAACCCGGCAGAGAAATAGTCATCTTCTGCTTGAACAGTCGTGCAAGCTGCAAGTAACGAAAGGAGAATAATTTGGGGTTTCATAAGCGAGCCTAAAGTAATGAATATTAGATAATCACATAAATATAGGTGGTTGTTTGGTGCTATTCAAATAATTACTTATACAATATTATGCATTCCTTAAGTTGTCTTAAGTTTGGTGCACAAAGTGGCAAGTAATACTCGAATTATGGGATGACGTGAGAGCGGAGAGTCGAGTGAAATATTGAGGCTCAGTAAAATAACTGGGCCTCAAAAGTTAGGTTTATGCACTTACTTCATCGACAAGATAAAGAATCGATTGATAAGGAATACCACTGTGATGTGACAGTCCAATTTCACATGTTCGACTGTTACTAAATCCGCGTATGCAACCCGTTGGGACTTGCTCTTTGAGGGGGTGAACCGCTGCGGCGTTGAGTTCTGGTGTAGTAAAGCCTTTGTCGCCAGCCCAACCACAGCACTGAATGTGCTCTGGAATAATGACATCACTGACACACGCTTTCGTTAGCTCAACCATTTTCTGTTCAATACCCATGCGACGAGAGCTGCAGGTAACGTGCAACATAACGGTCTCTTGTTTCTGAGTGATGTTTAAATGATCGATCAGGTATTTTAGAGTAAACATTGTCGGCTCTAGAATTTCCAATGGTTTGGTAAACTCTTCGGTACTGCGTTTAGCACAAGGACTGGTATCCATCAGCACTGGGTATTTACCTTGTTCAGTGGCATTCCATAGTGCTTGTTCTAGTTGTTCAGACTTACTTGTCGCAATGTCATTCATGCCTTTACTGCTGTATGGCATTCCACAGCATTGGCTGCTGAGTTCATTTGGAGTAATGACTTCAAACCCTGCTTTTTCAAGTAGATTCAGTGTAACTTCAGTGAGTGAGCGTTGATCTTGAGCATCACTTTGTTGTCCCATGGTACGACTGGCGCACGATGGCATATAGACGACTTTTTTGTCGAAGTTGGCCTGATAGCGAATCGCTTGATCAAGCTTGAATCGATTGGCTTGTGGCATTTCTGCCATCCAAAATGGCGTTTTACCACGAGTGAGATTCCGTAGCCCGTTGGTGATACCGCCGACAGCTTTTTCTCCCGCCACTTTTGTTGCAAAGTGATTGGTTCTTAATCCAATTTTGGTCAACGTCGTTGTAGTTTCAAAGTGATCCGCAGTCCATGTGGCGATAGGCGTAAATTTTTTGTATTTCGCGGTACGGAGTTTCTTAACTAAATCGCCTGTATTAATGCCGACAGGGCAGCGATCGGCACACAGTCCTGTTGCCGCACAGGTATCAATACCTTGGTATTCGAAGACACTATTTAATTCGTCAGCAGATTGGGTCTCGCCTGAGCTTTCTCTGCGTTGTAACTCTCGGTAAAGTACGATTCGTTGGCGAGGGGAAAGGCTCAAGGTTCGCGAAGGGCAAACTGGCTCACAAAAGCCACACTCAATACAGCGGTCAACCAAATCGTCAGCTGCTGGCATTGGCTTAAGATCTTCTATATGAGAATTAGGATTGTCATTAATGATCACGCCTGGATTTAAGAGCCCATTTGGATCAAATAAACGTTTGATCGCTATCATTAATTGATACGCATCTTTACCCCATTCGAGTTCCACATAAGGAGCCATGTTTCGTCCGGTTCCATGCTCGGCTTTTAGCGAACCTTGGTATTTCACCGCGACAAGTTGAGCAACATCTTCCATAAACTGACCATAGCGATCAATTTCATCTTGTGATTCAAAACCTTGTGTGAATACAAAGTGAAGATTTCCCTCAAGAGCATGGCCAAAAATAATCGCTTCATCGTACTTATAGAGGTCAAACAACTCTTGAAGATCACGTACACCAGCTGCGAGATTTTCAACCGGAAACGCGACATCTTCAATGATCACCGTAGTGCCAACTTCACGAACCGCACCGACGGCTGGAAATAGGCCTTTGCGTATTCCCCAAAGGCTTGCCACTACATTTGCATCAGAAGTAAAGGGCACAGATTCAATAATCTCATACTCTTTTAGGGCTTCAAGAATGGCGTCACATTGCTGGTCTAACGTTTGGTGATCGGTTGCTCTCGATTCAACTAACAAAGAGGCTGCTTCTAAATCGAGCGATGCGATAAAGTCGGGCATCCCCGGTTTGCCTGCAATGGAATGTAGTGAGCGGCCATCCATCATTTCAACCGCAGCGACTGGAGTTTTTGATAAAGTGGTTACGGCTTGACTGGCTTGTTCGATATCTTTAAATATAAATAAAGCTGAAGCTTTGTGAGGGTGTTCGATCACTGTGTTGTAAGTAATGTCGGCGATGAAACCTAATGTTCCTTCCGAACCAATCATCAAATGTTCAATGACATCGATAGGATCGTGGTAATCCACCAGCGAGTTAAGCGCATAACCGGTGGTATTTTTCAGACGGTATTTATGTCTAATTCGTTCAGTAAGTGTGGTATTTGCAAGAGTTTGTTGGCAAAGCGCTTCTATATCAGCGATAAACTCAGGTTTTGCGGCTTTAAATGCAGCAATGCTTGCTTCATTACCTGTATCGAGCAAGGTACCATCTGCAAAGACAATGCTCATGCTGTCGACGGTACGGTAGCTATTTTGTGCTGTGCCACAACACATTCCACTGGCATTGTTGGCCGCGATTCCGCCAATTTTACAGGTATTAATCGAAGCGGGATCAGGACCAATTTTTCGCTGAAACGGTGCAAGATAGCCGTTTGCATCGGCTCCGATCACGCCTGGTTGTAATAGTATCTTATTGCCTTCGTTCAAAATCTTATGCTTGCGCCAGTCATCAGTTAGCGTAATCAAAACAGAATCAGAGACTGCTTGGCCCGAAAGGCTTGTTCCGGCTGCTCGAAAGGTAAATGGAATTTGAAGTTCACCACACGATTTAATGGCAAAAACAACTTCATCGAGACTTTTGAGCTGCAAAACGATTTTTGGCACCAATCGATAGAAACTCGCATCCGTACCATAAGCAAGACGCTTCGCTTCCTGGGTGATGATGCGTTCCGGCGCGATTTGAGCCGAAAGGTTCTGTTCTAGAGTTGTATATTTCGCGTCTAATGACTGACTTTGCATAATGATTTCCTACTTATTTCTTATACTTGTATTGGTAATACGGATGGTGGCTACATTAATTCGTCAGTGAATTGGAAACCGTAAATCAAGGTTAAGCCGATGATACCTGTTAATACAATGTAGAAAAATGTTGGAATAATGGTTTTACGAAGTATCGCACCTTCACGACCCAATAGACCCACCGTCGCCGACGCCGCAACAACGTTATGAATCGCAATCATATTACCTGCTGCTGCACCAACGGCTTGAAGTGCTACGACAACCACACTCGATATTGATAAGGTTTGTGCCACTTCATATTGGAATTGACTAAACATCATATTGGAAACGGTATTCGAGCCAGCAATGAAGGCACCCAGAGCACCCACAGCGGCACTTAACGCTGGGAATGCATCGCCAACTAGACCTGCTGCGAAGTTAGCTGTGGTGACAGGCATACTTGCCAAATCAGAAGCATTTACGCCTGAGTTAATGAAAATACGAACCATCGGAATGGTAAACACAAGAACAAACCCTGCGCCAATCAGTGTCTTGCTCGATTCACCAACCGCTTGTGCGAGTGGCTTTAAGCTGCGGCTCTGAATAATGACGGCAAGAAATGCAGTAAAGACTAAGATTCCGCCCGGTAGATACAGAGGCTGGATAGAAGTGCTGATCCCTGCTTCACCGAAGATATTAGAGAATGAAAGGCTCACGTCCGTTAGCGTTGACTTGAACTCACTGCTCACTCGACTTGCAACAAGGATTAACGCTAGCAACACATACGGAAGCCATGCCATGGCTAATCCCATTGGCTTGTGTTTCATTGAGTCGAGGTCAAGCTTTAACGATCCTAGCCACTCGGTTGGCCAGTTGTCTTCTGAATCGAAGTTCCAAGTTGATTTAGGAACCAAAAATCCTTTTTTCGCCGCAGTTACTACGATAGCAAGCCCCAACATACCACCGATGAGCGATGGGAATTCAGGACCAAGGAATACACCGGTTAGTGCATATGGAATGGTAAAGGCTAGGCCAGCGAAGATTGCAAAAGGTAAAATATCTAAACCTTCACTCCAACTCTTATTTTTACCAAAGAAGCGAGTCAGCATTATTGCCATTAGAATTGGCATGAACGTACCGACTGTTGCGTGAGTTAGGGCAACTGTCGAGGTGATGTGTTGTAAGTACGCATCCCAGTTCGAGCCATTGGCAACCAAAACTTCACCGATATTGTGAGTATCAAGCCCACGGTTTACACCAACAATAATCGGTGTTCCAACTGCGCCAAACGAAACTGGCGTCGATTGAATCATCATTCCCATTAAAACAGCGGCAAGTGCTGGGAACCCGATAGCAACTAATAACGGCGCGGCGATCGCGGCTGGCGTACCAAACCCTGATGCACCTTCAATGAAGGACCCGAAACACCAAGCGATGATAATAGCCTGGATTCGGCGGTCAGGGGATATATTGGTAAAGCCGTTGCGAATGGTGGTAATCGCTCCGGTATGCTTCAGAGTGTTAAGTAAGAATATGGCACCAAACACAATCCATAATACGGATACAGTTATTCCAAATCCTTGGAAAATAGAGGCGAAAACGCGGGTAGTCGACATATCCCATGCGGTAAGGGCGATGATGACGGTTAAGATAAAGGCGATGGGCATTGCTTTCTTAGCTGGCCAGTTGAGGCCGACTAAAAGTATTCCCGCTACGACAATCGGGGAAAAAGCAATTAATGCTAGTAGGGTTTCACTCATGGGTACTTCCTTATAAATTAAATATTCCATCCGATCGGCTAACTCTACGAGCATTGTTATTTTAGGGTTTAAGCTGTGTCGTATGTTGCAATCGAAAGTTCACTTTGTTCTTAACAAATGTGACTAATTTGTTAAGTTGGCGTGAATTTACCCCTTTCTTTTTTATGAATATAGAGAAATAATGAAATTGATTACTTCTAAAAGTGGACTAATAACATGCGTGCGGATGACCTAATCCTGTTTTCTCAAGTGATTGAGTTGGGAAGTTTTAGTAAAGCAGCAGAGAAAAATAACCTTACGAATTCAGTGGTTAGCAAGAGAATTGCGCGTTTAGAGGAGGAGTTAGGTGTTCAACTTATGTATCGAACGACTAGAAAACTCACGTTAACTGAGGCGGGGCGGGTATTGTTACACAATGCGAAAAGTGTGAAGCAAGCCGCTCAAGAAGCGTTTGATGCTGTATCTGGTTATGGTGAAGATGTGAGCGGACATATTCGAATGTCAGTGCCGACGACTTCTGGGGAGCTTTTATTGGCGGAAGTAGTGGCGGAGTTTTGCAATCAGCATCCCGGTTTAACCGTTGAAATGTCGCTTAATAATAAGTTTGTTGATTTGATTGAAGATGGCTATGACTTAGTTATTCGAACTGGATACTTAGAAGACTCAAGCATGATTGCACGTCATCTCGTTGATTCACATTGGGTGGTCTGTGCGTCACCTAGCTATATTCGTCGCCAAGGTTTACCTATCACCCCAGATGTTTTGGCAAACCATAATTGTCTTCAGTATGCGTATCAGACCACTGGGGCGAGTGAGTGGGAGTTTAAGAATAGTGACGGGCACTATTTAGTCCATGTAAAAGGGAGTTTTTTTACCGATAGTTTGGCAGGCTTACGCAAAGCAGCGTTGGCTGGGCAGGGCGTTATTTATGTGCCTCGTGTATTGGTGTATCAGGATATTCAAGAGGGGCTGTTGGTGGATCTTTTCCCAGAACAGGTCGGAAAAATGCTGGGTATTTACGCGGTGTATCCTTATACACGCCAACCACCCAATAAGGTTAAGTTGTTGATTGATCATATTCGTGGCCATTATCAACGCATTCGTGATCAGTTTTAGTCGATGCCATTTACCGATGGCGTTGGGTTTTAGGTCGATTAATTCAAAAAAATCCGTTATGTTTACTCGCTCAGAATAACGCGATGGTAATGGATATTATCGCACACGGATTTATTAAGGCTTTATTGTGCAGCTACAAGACCTCTCTCGACCTGATCTCGCCATTGTTTGCAAACTCTTCGGAACCTTGTTTTATTATCAGCCAAATGATTTTGAACACCTTCCAATCAACACCTATCTTGATAATGACGATGTCGAAACCCCAATCAAGGAAGTGAGCGAAGCGCTGGATGCATTTAAGTTTGTCGATCGCACGGAATTGCAAACCGAACATGAGCGCTTGTTTACAATGCAAGAGTTGATGCCTGCTCCACCGTGGTCTTCGATGTACCTTGATAAAGAGTCGATTTTATTCGGTCAATCGAACAAGAGTTATTGTGACTTTATTGAACATTGTGGATTAGGGTTGCGTGAAAATGCTGAAGACCCAGAAGATCATATTGGTTTGATGCTAATAGTGTTAGGGATGTTGATCGACGATGAGCAAGAACAGCACGTAAAAGAATTAATTGGTGAATATTTAGCAACGTGGACGACCTTTTATTTTGCCCGCCTGACTGAAGTTAGCCCAAGTAGCGCTTATGCAAAACTGGCCGTTCAAGTCACCACATTATTGGATATTGTTCGTCAGAATTATTCAGCACAAGTGATGATCAAGAGTAACTACTTCCAACCAAGCGAGTCTTAGGCTGAACCTATTTTCTCGAACCTCTGTACTGCAATAAGAACTTAAAATAAATGCCACACTGTTGATCAGTGTGGCATTTATTTTGACAATGAGGATCGTCTTATGCGCTTAATTCTCCACCATCGATGGTAAGAACAGTGCCCGTAGAATAGTTATTGTTCATTAGAAATAGATACCCTTGCGCGACGTCTTCATGGCTTCCCAAGCGTTTCAACGGTATTTTGCTGCCTAAATTTTGAACCGTATCATATCGTTGATGATCGTCGGGGAAGCGTTCTATAAAGCCAGGGGACAATGCGTTAACACGAACGGGAGCTAACTCGACAGCCAGCGATTTAACTAATGATTCGATTGCACCATTAATCGCAGCTGTACCAGAGAATCCGGTGTAACCGCGTGAGGCTGCAATGCCGGATGTGAGCGTAATACTGTTGGTCACCGAGTTTGAACGAATTGAATGCAAGGCTAAATAGTACTGCCCCCAATATTTGGCCTCAAATGCCGCTTTGTGTGAATTCACCTCTCCATCAGTAAATTGGTTTGAGATGTGAGTTGGCTTAATCGTTGCGACGAGGTGATCGATGTCGGCAACTTTGTTGAAAAATGCGATAACTTCAGTCTCATTACTGGCGTCTAATACATGGGTGGAAATGCTAGAGCCAATTGATTCTGCTGCCAGTTGTAACTTCTCTTCTGATCGAGAGGCGATCGTCACTTTACCGCCCAGATCAACAACCTGTTTTGCCAGCGCGAGCCCGATGCCTGAACTGCCTCCAACAATAACGACATGCTTTCCTTTCACGATATTCTCCGTTTGGTTTCTATTTTTAGAAGCAAATTAGTAAAGTCTGCAGCAGATATTAATGCGCTATAGTTCTTCACCAAACGCCAAAGACCAATGATGTGGCATTAATTCGCGTATCGATTTAAACGTTAGTTCATCGTTAGGCGTACTTACCGCTGCCATGACGTCCCCTCCCCAATGAACAAGTCTTTCTCGACATACGCCACAGGGCGATAGTACTTTAAACTCTGAGTGTTCGTCGTCTCTTGCGATACACAATGAATGAGTGACAGCTTCGTTCAGCTTATGAGCTTCAAGATAAGCGCCAACTTCCATACATAATCCCAACGATTCCACTTTAATATCCGGAGCAACACTAGTAAGAATCTTGCCTGTTTCAGTGCGGACTGCCGCTGCACCACCCCAACCACTTGGGTATCGAGAGTTTATCAATTCTACGGCTGCGTCAAATATCGCCTTTTCAATGTTCATAATTAATCCGAAAATGAAGTATATATTCGTTAAAATTGATGTAAATCCAAGGTCTATGTGACTAAATTTACAAGTAATTCTGAGAAAATTTCACCTTGAGTCCACAACCTAGTAATACTATGCGATTTAAGATAAAAGTTCAGCTTAATATCAAACGTAAAGTATATTAACTTGTGGCTAGTCTAAACGCTTGCCAGAGAAAGGGCACTTTATAGATGTCTAAACGTGTTGGACCAATTGAAGAGATGTTGGTGGAAAAAGGACTGAACGTTTCGACGAACAGTCCTCGATGATTAAGTCGAATAGCAAGCCAAGCATTTGAAAGGCTTAGTTACCCTTCTGCCATCCAACAAGCCACTTTATGCTTTTCACTTCCCACTAAAGTCGGTTTTGTTTTAGAGCATTGTGAAGTGGCTTTGGGGCAGCGAGTACGAAATACGCAACCTGAAGGAGGGTTGATTGGTGAAGGCAAATCTCCTTCTAGCATTTCGATCTGTTTGGCTCGCTCTAACCTAGGATCCGGTATTGGCACCGCAGACATCAATGCTTTGGTATAAGGATGTTTCGGATCAGCAAAGAGAGCCTTGGATTCACCAGATTCGACAACATTACCTAAGTACATCACCATTACGCGATCTGAGATATGTTTAACTACAGAAAGGTCATGCGCGATAAAGACTAAACTTAGCCCCATCTCTTTTTGAATTTCCATCAGTAGATTAATAACCTGAGCTTGGATCGATACATCCAAAGCTGAGACTGGCTCATCACAGATTACCATCTTGGGCTTAAGGATCAGAGCTCGGGCGATACCGATGCGCTGACATTGGCCACCAGAAAATTCGTGAGGGTAGCGGTTGATGACATTAGGTAATAAACCAACCTTGGTCATCATTTCCTTCACTTGTTGCTTTATCTCATCCTTTTTTAAGTTCGGATAAAACGTCTGCAAGGGCTCAGCTATAATTTCTCCAATCGTCATTCTCGGGTTAAGCGAGGCAAGCGGGTCTTGGAAAATCATTTGAATTTCTTTGCGAGTTTCACGACGCTGAACATCTTTCATCCGGGTTAAATCTTGACCAAGCCACATAACTTGGCCTTCTGTCGCCTCAACCAAGCCAATAATGGCTCGGGCAAATGTCGACTTACCACAACCGGATTCACCAACCACGCCCAGAGTTTCACCTTGGTATAGTTTTACTTCAATACCATCTACGGCTTTCAACGTTATTGGTTTGGCCCAGGGCCACGCTGATTTCGACGCTAAGTTAAAGTGCACCTTGAGGTTGTTGATATCTAGTAACAGATCTTTTTCATTGATCATTTTTTCCATTCCTCCCACGATGAGAAGCAAGCGCGTTGGCGTTGGTTGGCAAACGTTTCTAACGAGGGTGCTTGCTGCTTACAATGCTCAACAACACGATGGCAGCGCTCTTGGTAAGGGCAGCCTGGTGGTAAGTTCAACAAGTTGGGAGGATTACCCGGTATGGTTGGCAAAATATCACCTTCGGTGTCAAGTCGTGGGATTGCTTTGAGTAACCCTTCTGAATAGGGATGACTTGGGTGATAGAAAATGTCATTGACGCCGCCGTATTCCATCGTGCGTCCTGCATACATCACTAAAACTTGATCGCAAGATCCGGCAACAACGCCTAAATCGTGGGTGATCATAATGATGGCGGTATTAAACTCTTTTTTCAGTTCATTCAGCAAGTCCATTATTTGAGCTTGAACCGTTACATCAAGGGCTGTGGTTGGCTCATCGGCAATTAAGAGTTTTGGATTACACAGTAAAGCCATTGCGATCATCACTCGCTGACGCATACCACCAGAAAACTCATGTGGATACATATTAATGCGCTGACGAGCCTCGGGAATTTTAACCGCATCGAGCATTTTCAATGATGCTTCAAAGGCCTCATTTTGGCTCATATTTTTGTGTAGTTTGAGCACTTCCATTAATTGATCACTGACTTTCATATAAGGGTTCAGTGATGTCATTGGATCTTGAAATATCATCGAGATTTGATTCGCTCGAATCTTATTTAGATCGCTCTCTGGAAGGTTTAGAATTTCTTTGCCTTCAAACTTCGCGCTACCAGAAACTCGACCGTTGTTGGCCAGCAAGCCCATGATGGCAAATACGGTTTGAGATTTACCTGAACCTGATTCACCTACAATTCCGAGTGTTTCGCCTTGGTTAAGAGAAAAGTTTAAGTCGTTAACTGCCGTGACACTGCCATCTTGAGTGGCAAACTCGACTCTAAGGTCTCGTACATCTAATAAATTCATAGTTATATCCTTAACTTAGCGGTCTTTAGGGTCGAGAGCGTCACGTAGACCGTCACCGACATAGTTAAAGCAGAATAGGGTTAATATCATAAAAGCAGCGGGGAAGCCGAGTTGCCAAATAGCGATCTCCATGGTGTTTGCACCTTCTTGAAGTAGAGCTCCCCAACTGGTCATTGGTTCTTGCACACCTAATCCTAGGAAGGATAAGAAAGACTCAGTCAGTATCATGCTTGGGATCAGTAAAGTTGAATAGACCACAACAATGCCTAGTACATTCGGTACTATGTGGCGGGTAATGATTTTCCATTTGCTAACACCACAAACGTGTGCAGCTTCGATAAACTCTTTACCACGTAAACTGAGTGTTTGACCGCGAACTATCCGAGCCATATCCAACCAGGCAATGGCACCGATTGCGACGAAAATCAGCATAATGTTACGACCAAAAAAGGTCACTAATACGATGACTAAAAACATAAACGGAATCGCATATAAGATTTCAAGGATACGCATCATAATGCGATCAACTCGGCCACCTAAAAATCCTGATGTCGCCCCATAAAGCGTCCCTATGAGCACGGCCACCATTGCGCCTAATATGCCAACCATCAGAGAAATTCGGCCACCAATTAGCGTTCGCACATAAATATCTCGACCCAGTGAATCGGTGCCGAAAATATGGTCCGCTGAAGGGGCGGCATTCATTGCATACCAGTCGGTATCTTCATAGCTAAATGTTGCCAGCATAGGCAAGAAAATAACGGCAAGAGTAATAAGTACAAGAATGAACAGACTCACCATTGCAGCTCGGTTACGCATAAAACGAATACGAGCATCCTGCCATAAACTTCGGCCTTCAACTTCAAGTTGCTCTGAGAAGTTTTCTAGGGCTTTGAGATTTTCTTTTTTGGTAATCATCTTAGCCTCCTAGTAGCGAATTTTCGGGTCGATATAGGCAAGCAGAATATCGACGACAGCATTGAACAAAATAAACAGAAATCCGATTAAAATGGTGACGCCCATGACTAATGAGTAATCTCGGTTAAAGGCGGCATTGACGAATAACTTACCGATACCGGGCAAACCAAATATGGTTTCGATGACGACGGAACCGGTGATGATTCCTACGAAGGCTGGCCCCATATATGAGACAACAGGGAGCATGGCGGGCTTTAATGCGTGTTTCATTATGATGTAACGATAATTGAGTCCTTTGGCCTTAGCGGTACGGATAAAGTTGCTTTTGAGCGTTTCAATCATCGAGCCGCGTGTTATCCGAGCGAAGGTGGCAACATAAAGCATCGACATACCAACAACGGGCAACGCCATGTATTTAAAGGAACCATCTTGCCAACCACCAGCTGGAAACCAGCCTAATTTGATTGAAAAAATATAAATTAATACCGGAGCCAAAACAAAGGAGGGCATGACCACTCCGATCATCGAAGACGCCATTATGATGTAGTCAAACCAGGAGTTTTGCCGTATCGCGGCCAGCGTGCCAATCAGCACCCCGAGAATGACGGTAAATATAAACGCGGCAAAGCCAACTTTTGCTGATACAGGCAGTGCACTGAATACGAGTTCGTTAACTGAAAAATCTTTGTATTTAAAAGAAGGTCCAAAATCGCCGTGCAAGACATTTCCGAGATAGGTCAAGTATTGAACGGAAACCGGCTTATCTAAGCCATACTTGGCGTTAATGTTTGCCATAACTTCTGGAGGAAGTGGCCGCTCACTGGAAAAAGGATTACCGGGTGCAAATCGCATCAGGAAAAAGGAGATGGTAATGAGCACCAAAAGGGTAGGTATTGCTTCTAATACCCGCTTTAATATAAATCTAAGCATGAGATAACTCTTAAGTTATTGTAATTACTGACGTTAAGCCACTGGCTACCGCATTCGAGTAGCCAGCGTACGGAGTGATACTAAAAGTTATTACTCAGCTTTAATGTAAAGATCTTTGGTGAAGATCTTCTCTTCTGCGTTGTTATATGGGTAACCACCGACTTTTGGAGATAGAAGGCGAGCTTTAACATATTGATAGATAGGGGCGATTGGCATATCGTTCGCTAGGAGTTTCTCTGCTTCGGCATACAACGCGCTACGTTCCTCTTCTGAGGTACTTGCTAATGCTTTTTCCATCACTTTGTCATAATCAGCACTGTGGTAACGCGGGTCATTGGAGCTGTTATTTGACTGCATTAAAGAGAGGAAGGTAGAAGCTTCGTTATAGTCACCACACCAGCCGGCACGAGTCACTTCGAAATCACCTTGGCGACGAGTATCAAGATAGGTTTTCCACTCTTGATTCTCTAGAGACACTTTCACACCAAGTGCTTGTTTTCACATTGATTGAACAGCTGTCGCGACTTTTTTATGGTTTTCTGAGGTGTTGTAAAGCAGCGTAAAGCTAAGTGGATTTGATTTATCAAAACCTGCTTCAGCAAGCAGTTCTTTCGCTTTTTCTACACGCTCTTTTTGGGTTAATTTTGCGTAGTCTGGTTCCACTGGACTAAACCCATTGACGATCTCTGGCGTTAAGAAATAAGCAGGTTTTTCTCCTTGTCCCATGATAGCGTTAGCGATGACATCACGATCAATCGCGTAAGACAGTGCTTTACGAACATTCACATTGTCGAACGGCGCGCGTTCATTGTTAAAGCCATAGTAATATGAACATAGGTTGCCAGTAACGACGACAGATTCTGGGTGTTCTTTTTTCAAGCGTTTGAATTGCTCAACAGGGACTTCATACGTCATGTCGACTTCACCGGCAAGGAAACGGTTCATATCGGCATTTTGGTTTTCAATTGGAAGGTAAGTCACTTGGTCGATGACGGTATGGTCATTGTCCCAATAGTTCGGGTTGCGTTTTAGCACTAGTCGTTCGTTAATTACCCATGTATCAGGTGTGTAGGCACCATTACCAACAAAGTTTTCAGGCTTGGTCCACTGATCGCCAAATTTTTCAATGCTCGCTTGGTGAACCGGCTTAACAGTGGTGTGACCCATCATTTGGATGAAATACGGTACCGCTTGCTCAAGTTTGATCTCTAATGTGTGAGCATCAATTGCCTTAACACCAAGCGTGGATTTGTCTTTTTTAGCCGCGATAATATCGGCTGCGTTTTCCATTGTGGTCATTTCAAGATACCAAGAGTATGGAGAAGCAGTCGCAGGATCAACGGCGCGTTGTAAGCTATATACGAAATCTTCGGCAGTAACTGAATCGCCATTTGACCATTTTGCTTCAGGGCGAAGATGGAAGATGAATGTTTGGTTGTCAGCGGTTTCCCAACTTTCTGCCACACCAGGAATGGTATTACCGTTTGCATCTTGGTTAACCAAACCTTCCAATAAATCACGAATTACCATGGATTCTGGTACACCTTCAGTCTTGTGCGGATCTAATGAAGCGACTTCTGAGCCGTTACCACGAACAAGTTCTTGTACTGCTGCGAGTTTCGTTCCTTCAGGTACATTGGCTGCAAATGTGGCGCTAGATGCGGTGATTGCGGTTAAACCAAGACTCAGCCATAACGCTTTGGTAATTGAATTTCTGTTCATTGTGTTACTCCATGTTATTTATTGCTTCTATGAGATATTTCTTATCGCTAAACCTCATGAAAGCGCTTTTATTTCTATTTAGAATTTTACAAAACTCGAAATATGTTATCAATTGATGGATTTTATATCCACACTGTAGGTTATTATTGAGCCTATTATCTGCTTTGCACCAAAATAACAGAGTTAAACTCTATATAGCAAGAGGCTGAAGGGTGAAGTTGATAATATATATAGGGTAATTTAGCGAGTCATGCTGAAATTGAAGGTGTTAACTAGATGTTAAGTCCTAAAATAGTGCAAAATTTGGAGGGTTTAGCTAGTTATTCTGACGTTGAAGGCATTAATTAAGTGTTGTGTTCCAAATTGGTGCAGCTATTAACTTATTTATCTATTTAACTAGACGTTGCTGCTACATAACTTACTTGGAACTACACATTAACGTTGATGGTTTCAGTCACTTAGTTGAATTAAGTTTAGATTAACGACAGGCTTGAAAGGATAAAAAGCCCCATAGTGCTGGTGATGATCGACAGCAATGTAGAGAGCACAATAATATTTGCTGCTAAGGTGCCATTTGCGTTCATTGCTTTGGCAAGTACAAAGCTGGCGGCGGCGGTGGGAGAGGAGCTGGTGAGGAAGATTATGCCTAATTCTAAGCCTCTAAAGCCCATCATAATAGCGAGCGATGTGAACACTATTGGGCAAATAATCAACTTAACGCCTGTTGAAAACCAGGCTGAATGTTTGTCGCGATACAGTTGACGTAGATCGAGTGATCCACCGCCACACATCAAAGCGAGGGGTAATGTCATATTGGCTAAGTATCGACCGGCATCGTTGGCAATTTTGGGCATGGTTAGCTGAAGCTGACTACAGATTATGCCAAGGATAATGGCAATAATAAGTGGGTTTTTTGTTAAGGATTTCACCACTGTTGGTAGCGCTTTCACAGCACTGTTCTCAGTTTTAGGAGACAGTGTAATCACACTTAATACATTATACGTTAAGGTCAGTCCGGCAACGTACAAGGCAGCTACGGCTAACGCATCATCTCCATAAGCATTTGAGACATAAGCAAGTGCGATGACAGCAACATTGCCTCTAAATCCCCCTTGAATAATGACGCCATTGTCGCTGTCATGAGAAAATAAGCGATGGGTCACTAAGGAGAGAAAGATAAAGAAAAGCAATGTGCCGATAATACCGAACGCGACGAGAGTTCCACTGCTGCTGATATCGTGACTTGAGCCCATAACACTAAGAAATAGAAGCGCAGGAAGCGTTACGTTATAAACCAGCCGAGAAGCGACCTCAATAAAATGACCATCGATTAATCCAATGCGGCGAAAGATAATCCCAAGAAATAGCATTAAGCATATTGGCCCGGTGACAGTGCCGGAAAAGAGAAAATTATCGAGTAAAATGTCCATTATCTACCGCTTTAGTCGGGGGGTGGTCAGGTTTGAAAATTAGGTCACGCTTTGAAAGTACCATTTCATTTATGCTTTGTCTTTACGGTTTATCGTTTTACATAAACACTTTGCTAAAAGGTTATGTGTTTTATGCATATCATTTATGTTTAACTTTCATTTTTTTCATTTATAGTCTGAGAGTAGACTGTCGGTAGACATTATTTGAATGGTTTGTGGAGATTTTCATGTTTAAGGCATTGGTTTTAAATCAACAAGATAAGAAAACAACATCAGCAATAGAAACACTAGACAGTAGCCAGTTACCCGATGGTGATGTGCTTGTAGCGGTCGATTATTCTTCGCTTAACTACAAAGATGGATTAGCGATAACCGGCAAAGGAAAAATTATTCGTGAATTTCCAATGGTTCCAGGTATTGATTTCGTTGGCAGTGTGCTTGAATCGAATGACCAGCGCTTTGCCGTTGGCGACAAGGTGGTACTGACCGGCTGGGGCGTTGGAGAAAACCATTGGGGTGGAATGGCAGAGCAAGCTCGTGTGAAGGCAGATTGGTTGGTACCTCTGGTTGATGGTTTAGAAGCGAAACATGCAATGATGGTTGGAACTGCCGGTCTAACGGCCATGTTGTGTGTTCAAGCGTTGATTGATGGTGGCGTGACACCTGAAAGCGGTAAAGTATTGGTGACAGGCGCAAGCGGAGGCGTTGGCAGTGTTGCAGTGAGTTTGCTCGCACAATTGGGTTACACGGTGAGTGTGGTTACCGGACGTGTTGACGTAAATGGTCCACTTTTGACAGACTTAGGTGCAAGCGAAATCATTGATCGCTCTGCGTTTGAAGAGTCAGCAAGACCACTAGAAAAGCAAGTTTGGGCTGGGTGTGTTGATACTGTAGGATCTAAGGTATTGTCGAAAGTGCTAGCGCAAATGGACTATAACAGTACCGTGGCCGCGTGTGGTTTGGCTGGTGGTTTTGATTTACCGACAACTGTGATGCCATTTATTTTGCGTAATGTTCGTTTGCAAGGTGTCGATTCAGTGCATTGTCCTTACGAGAAACGTTTGGAGGCATGGAATAAGCTCACTCAACTTCTTCCAGATAGTTATTATCAAAATGCGTGTACTGAAATTTCTCTTGAACAAGCCGCTGAGTTTGCTGAAGCGATTACCAATGGACAGACAACAGGGCGTGTTGTGATTAAGCTTTAATTACCGCTTTATTTGTTGTGAATTTCTAACGCCTAATCAAATGATTAGGCTTTTTTATGCCTCTAACCCTAAGTCTTCTACTCGTTTGGCGATAAGACGGCTGCACTCTTGACTGACAATATTTCTAAGCCACTGCTGAGATGTAGCGTGGTCGCAGCGAGGATGCCAAATCATCATATATTCAAACGGAGTAAAGCTAAACGGGAGTGGTTTTACCACTAAATCGTAGCGTTCTGAAACCAGATAAGCGAGATCGGCTGGAACCGTGATAATGACCGGAAGTACATCGACAATGGCTAGAGCAGCCTCTAAATGATAAGCGCGCAGAACCATTTTCCTTTCTGGCTGCCCAGTTAATGCTTGTTCAATGAGCGCTTTTACCCCATCACTGATTGCGATCATGGCATGGGGATAATGGAGGTAGTCATCTAAGGTTAAGTTTTTCTTGGCTAATGGGTGATTCTTTGACAGCAGACAAGAGACACTTACTCTGCCTAGTACGTCGCTTTGCAATGGAGAAACGCTGCCAGTTGGTCGACAAATAGCTAAGTCTGCGCCTTCATGAGTTAATTGATCCGCTAAGCGTTCATGCTGTAATGGGTGAAAATTAAACGATACATTAGGCGCTTCTTGATATATCCGTGGTAACGCAAATGGCAATATGGTTTGCATTGCGTAGTCAGTCGTCGCAATGGTAAAAGATTGCGTACACTCTTTCGGGTTAAAATCGATCGGTGAGAGTAGCTCTCGAATCGATTCCAATGGACCACTAAAGCTTTGGTTCAGTTCGAGCGCTTTCTCCGTTGGGATTAAATGTTGGCCATGGCGTGTGAACAAGGGATCATCGAGCAAGATTCGCAAACGGCTAAGCACTCGACTCATGGCCGATTGACTTAGGTTAAGCCGAGCAGCCGCTTTACTGACGCTGTTCTCTTCGATTAACACGCGCAGTGCTACCAATAGGTTTAAATCGCGGCGATATATCTCTTCGAGGTTCATTGAATTCCTGACCGTTCTATGTGGATAGTTGTTGGCTGACTACGATAAACAAGCCGCGACGATACCGATTAAACCACCAAGTACACCACCCCAAACCACGAGCCACCCAAGGTGCTCTTTGATCATTGATTGAACTATCTCTTTAACCACTTGTGGTGTGAGTTCATTTAAGCGTAACTCAATGATCTCTTCGATGTGTGCTCGAATCTCGCTGCTATTCATTCCTTCACTGAGTTGGGTTGCAATCGCTTCTTTGACTTCATCACTTTCGCTAATTTCTTCAACCGCCGCTTTCATCTTTTCGATAAAAGGCTCTTTCATTGGTTCAAGAGCTTCAACACCACCCAGCATTTCAAGCATCGCGCCAAATTGTGACGTCATAATCACTTCGCCTAGGCTATTGAAGGTTGGATCGAAATCTATCTTATCCAACACCGCGCCAAAATTGATGGATTTCTGACTGATGCCTCCGGGCTTTAAAAAACGAGCGATGTTTTCAGAGCTGAAAAATTGATCCATCATCATATCTTTAATGGCTTTTTTGAAAGCTTCAAAGCGCAGTGGAATGACGCCTGATCCGTATACGCCAGGAATTTTCTCAAACAACATATAGACAGCAAGCCAGTTGGTTATGGCTCCTGAAAGTGCAAATAAACCGGCAGATAGAATGAGATTGTTGCCAGTTTGATAGCCTATTAATACGACGCTTGCGGCGATTAAATTGGTAATCACGCTTTTATTCATGGTTAATACTTACCTAAAACAGAAATGTGAAAAAGATTAGGGGATTCTAAGGAAGTTGCAGCTAAACGAAAAGGGGGAATTCCCCCTTTTCACCGTTAATTTTCGGCTATAAACCCACCGGTTTGGTGTGCCCAAAGGTGGGCGTAAATACCGTTCTTCTCCAATAATTCTTGATGAGTTCCTTGCTCGGAAATCGAGCCTTGATCGAGAACGATTAATTTATCCATCGCTGCAATCGTGGACAAACGGTGCGCTATGGCGATAACAGTTTTTCCTTCCATCAGTTGATTGAGGCTTTCTTGAATGGCCGCTTCGACCTCAGAATCGAGAGCTGAAGTGGCTTCATCAAGTACGAGGATCGGTGCATTTTTTAGCAATACACGAGATATAGCTATACGCTGACGTTGACCCCCGGAGAGTTTAACCCCTCGTTCACCAACTTGTGCATCGTAACCGACGTTACCGTGTGGGTCGGTCAAGGTTTCGATAAACTCATGTGCGTGTGCTTGTTTGGTCGCTGCCAGCAATTCTTCTTCCGTTGCATCGGGTTTACCGTAAATAATATTCTCACGTATCGAGCGGTGCAGTAGTGAGGTATCTTGAGTAACCATGCCGATCATACTGCGCAGAGAATCTTGAGTAAGTGCGTTAATCGGGTGGCCATCGATGCGAATCTCACCTTCCGATATGTTGTGGAATCGTAACAGCAGGTTGACTAGGGTGGACTTCCCAGCCCCGGAACGTCCGACGATACCAATTTTTTCACCGGGTTTAATGGTAAGCGATAGGCCATCAATGACGTTGATATTTTCACCGTAATTGAAACGGATTTGATCAAACGTTATCTCTCCTTCGCATTTTGCCAATTCCTGTGCTTTTGGCGCATCTTGAATTTGGACCGGTTTTGACAATGAGTTCATACCATCAACGACCGTTCCCATATTTTCGAATAAACCACCGACTTCCCACATGATCCACTTTGACATGCCGTTAATTCTAAGAGCGAGTGAAATCGCAATGGCAATGGCTCCAACGCTGATTGATTCAATGCTCCAGAGGTAAATTGAAATGGCAGAAATACTGAAGAGCAATAGATAGTTAGCAAACTCTACCAGCATGTTAAAGCCGGTTACCAAGCGCATCTGTGTTTTTACCGTCGCTAAGAAATCGTTCATGCTATCTTTGACGTATTCTGTCTCTCGTTGGTGGTGAGAGAAAAGCTTTACGGTTTGGATATTGGTGTAACTATCGACCAAACGACCTGTCATCATCGAGCGTGCATCGGCTTGAGCTGACGCGATTTTTTTCAGTTTTGGCACGAAGTGAAATTGAATGGCTAAGTAAGCTAAGAACCAGCAAAACATCGGCAGCATTAAACGCCAATCTGCGTCGGCAAGCATCACCAAAATAGAGAAAAAATAGACGATGACGTAAACAAAGACATCAACACCTTTCATGACGGTCTCGCGTACTGCGAGAGAGGTCTGCATCACTTTAGTTGCAATTCTACCCGCAAACTCATCTTGGTAATAAGATAAACTCTGCTTGAGTAAATAGCGGTGAGCTAACCACCGAATTGACATTGGGTAATTCCCCAACATGGTTTGATGCAATAGAAGCGAATGCAGTGTTACAAGTGCGGGCATCACTATCACTATAAGAAATGCTAGGATCAAAAGCTCCGAACCGTTCTCTGTAAATAAAGTCTCTGGGTTACTGGTACTTAACCAATCAACAAGCGAGCCCATATAACCGAATAGCGACACTTCAATAATGGCAATAGAGGTACTCAGAAAGCCGATGGCGAGTAAAGGCCAACCAAAGCCTTTGGTGTAATGCCGGCAAAATGCCCATAAAGTATCAGGGGGGCACTGTGGATCATCGGTCGGGAAAGCTTGTGTAAAACTTTCAAATAATTTGAACATAATAATCCTAATTTAGGGATTTCAAACAGAACTAAGAATACATCTCATTTCGAGAGTGGAGCCATAGTCTAACGATATTGTGCAGCAGTGCGAGAAAAATCTAAACCACCAATGTAAAAACAAAGGACTTTTTGTGAATAAATAGGGCTGAATAAAGATAGTTGAATAAAGAGAGCTGAATAAAAAAGATCTAATTAAAAAGAGCCGAGAGAATTATTCCCCCGGCTCTTTTTAGTGACTAAAACCAACTTACGGTTTGCAATGCAAAATCCGAATCGACATTTTGGGCTGAATAATGTCGCGGCTTGTAACAGGAGTAGTATTGAATTCACTGTCGTTAGAATCGCACACAGTCACCCATTCTTGCCTGAGCTCCGCTGGAAGTATAAATCGAGCAGTTGCTTGGGTTTGGTTTATTAAGTAGAGAAGTTCTTCTCCATCTTCCCCTATGCCTAAATGCAGCGCGACGGTATTGAGTCTATTCCAATCATCGTGTTCCAAGAGTGAACCATCGACTTTACGCCAAAATACTCGGTTAGAGTTTCTTGAAACGCCACTGAAGGCTCGAATAAATGGCAGCATAATTTCTTGACGTACACTGATGAGACTCGCTAACCAGTTATTAAAACTGGATTGAGTTGGTGTGAGTTGCCAGTCTAACCAGCTGATTGCGTTATCTTGACAATAGGCATTATTGTTTCCGCCTTGACTATGAGAAAGGAGATCGGCGGTTAATACATGAGGAATACCAAAAGCGAACAGCAAAGACGTCATAAGGTTTCGCTTTTGTCTCTCACGTACCAAAATGATTTCGGGATCGGATGTTTCACCTTCGACTCCGTAGTTGTCTGAGCGATTGTCACCATGCCCATCGCGGTTTTGCTCTCCATTATCTTCGTTATGTTTGTGCTTATACGAAACGAGATCTTGCAGTGTAAAACCATCGTGATAGGTGATGTAGTTTACGGTTAATTTATGTGGCCAATTCGCTGCACTATAAAGATCCCGTGACCCCATAATGCGTGTTGCAAATTCTTTAAGGAAGCCTTGATCTCCGCGCCAGAAGCTGCGAGATATATCACGGAGTTTATCGTTGGTTTCATTCCACCCTAATGGGAAGTTGCCAACTTGGTAGCCGTTAGGGCCAATATCCCAAGGTTCCGCAATCATTTTCACCTGTTTTAAAACGGGATCTTGAGCAACAGCTTTAAAGAATGCAGCATCTTGGCTGAAGTTTTCACCATTTCGGCCTAGCGTCGCAGCTAAATCAAAACGGAAGCCATCTATTTTGTATTCTGTTACCCAATAGCGGAGCGTATCCATCACGAGATTCAATGATGGTTGATGGTTGAGGTCAAGTGTATTGCCACAGCCCGTGAAATTGGCATAGTGAGAGCCATGGGTAATGTAGTAATTAGGATCGAGTCCACGTAAATTAAATGTAGGACCATCTTCGCCGGCTTCTGCCGTATGGTTGTATACAACATCCAATACGACTTCAATACCTTGCCTGTGTAGCTCACGAACGACGGTTTTTAATTCGGTTACTGCATCCGATACCGCGTAGCGAGGATCTGGAGCCATAAATAAGTATGGGTTGTATCCCCAATAGTTAACCTTATCCATGTTTAATAAATGAGGTTCATGCATACAGGCGGCAATGGGGAGAAGCTGTAGGGTCTTTATGTGGTTTTGTTTATAAAAAGCGAGCATAGCAGGATCAATTAACCCTAAGTACTTCCCTCGAACCACTTTGTTTACTTCTTGATTGAGCTGAGTCACTCCTTTCACATGTGTTTCGAAAAGTACTGTCTCATCAAGCGGGATGTCAGGTTTTTCGATATTTTGCCAATCAAATAGATCGTCGACGACGGTGGATTTTGCCATCGTAAAACTTTTTTCCGCCGTATAAGGTGGCTCGTAGTTAAGTTCTTTGTCTAGCGCTTTTGCGTAAGGATCGGAAATGAGTTGCAACTCTCCGTCCTCTTGCTCGATAACGTAGCCATATTTCTGCCCTGGCTCGATACTGGATAGATAGGTGTATTGCACTCCGGCATAATTATTCTCTAGGGGATGGAGTGTGTACGTATCGGTTTTACCATCAAATAGCGCTAATTGAATAGGCTTGGTGGTTGGCGAGTAAATAGAAAAATTACAACCACTTAAGTCAATTGTTGCGCCTAAAGGGTAGGGACGAGCATATAATTTAGTCATTGTTGTATTTGATCACTTTTTATCATTAAATTGATTTGCTGACATCTCAAGTTAAAAGCTTTGCATCCAATTGGTCAAGTTATCAACTAAAAAAATAATAGTAGATTTGTCATAAAAACTAGACTCTGGGCGCTTTTCTGGCGAATTATAAATCGGATTTATTGGTGTAATCACAGCTCGTTACCTATGCTGTATAAGTAAAGAACCAGTTTTACGCAATGATTGATGGGCGTTTCCACAACAAATAATGACGGGTATATGAATCTAATAGGAATATTTATTGGCTTAGTTGGGGTGATGCTAATTTTTAGTGTGATCTGGATGACGGCGGTTTCCGCAAAACAAAAACTCGCAGCATCTGATAAGAAAGCTCGTGCGGCTGCTCACCGTAAAGCAATACAGCGCAATCATGCTCAAGAAAAACAAGAACTTCTTCAAAAAGCAGAAGAAAATCATCTCCCATCGATACTTTTGTTAGCGAAACAAGCGGAACTGAAAGACTTCAAAGAGGCCATTTTTTGGTATGAAAAAGCTGCATTATTAGGAAATGCAACTGGAATGTATGGAGTTGTAAGGCTATGTAGCCGCTTTGGGCAAGATCCAATCATGGTCGAAAATGCCCGTTTTTGGAAGACTTATATTAAAGGGATCGAAGGTGATATGTCGGCTTTATTTGAAGCTGGCAAGGCTTTACTTTCGGGCCTAGGCGTAAATAAAAATCATAAACTTGGCATTAAAGTTATTCAAGATGCTGCGCACGCTAGGCATATCGATGCACAGCTATTTTTGGGAGATTGGTGCCTAAGTGATGATTCACCCAAAGAACAAGTTGTTGATGCAAACTATTGGTTTGCGAAAGCTGCTCAGCTAGAGAATCATGATGGAATGATAAAGCTGGGGTTGAATTACGTTAATGGTCGCGGCGTAACAAAAGATCATAAGAAAGGGTGTTTTTGGCTTGAGTGTGCAGCAGAGCGTGGTAATACTAAGGCCATGTATCATGCTGGAAAAGCATGGATTGATGTTGGAAAGCATGGCGATGCGATTTCTTATATTTGGTTATATATGTCTTCACAGTGTAATTATTCGCCAGCTCGGTCATTGCGCGATGAGGTAGCGAATAAACTAGGCGTTGATTCAATCGTTTCTCTACAAGCATTTGCCGACCCTTTATTAAAAAAATTAGTCGGTGGGACGGTACATCGTCACTTAATTATTCGAGCGTTGAATCGATTATATAAACGAGGGATCCCTATTCCTGAGAGTCGGATATCTGCGGAGGATCCAAATGATAACGGAGATGAAGTCTTTCTGAGTCAGTTGTTATCGCAGGAACGATTTGCAAGCTCGCGTGAGGACAAAGTAAGTTAAGGTCTGCTTGAACCTCGTCACATTAAAATTAACCCCCCCCTCTTGTCGTTGAAAAATGCCAAGAGGGGGGGGGAAGATACATATTACGACTGATTCTTATTGATACTTAATGATGATGTGATGCTTTCATTCCCATCATTACTTTCTTGATTGGGGCATCGAAGGAAATAGACTGTTGATTGGAAAAGTTTAATTTTACAGAGATGTTTTCCCCCTCTTTGAGTGGCCCCGCTAAATCAAACAGCATCACATGGTAGCCACCAGGTTTTAGTTCTGTTTTCCCTTGTGCTGGCACTGTGATCTTTTCCACTTGACGCATTTTCATTACGTCCCCTTCCTTGATCATATCGTGTAATTCTACTTTGCCTGCTTTAGACGCTGTTGCGCTTACCAACTCGATATTTTCTGAGTCCGGGTTGCTTAATGTAACAAATATCGCACTGGTTGTTGCTGATGGGGCTGTTTCACGAGCATAGGCTCCTTCTGCGACAATATCGGCATAAGTGGCTTGAGCAAAAGTAAGTAAAAGTGAGGTAAGTAGAAAGCGTTTTTTATTCATTGTTATTTTCCTGACGTAGGCTGAGATGGAGATGAAATGACCGTTTCTATTGCGTCCAAGATGGGCTTGGGCGTCATAGTATGTGGTACTTTTTGCAGTAGTGTGCCATCAGGTTTCACAAAATAGAAGTATGACGTGTGATCTAAAGTGTAATTGAGGTTGGAATTTTCCAACGTGATTTTTTTATAAAATACGTTATAGAAATTGGCGAGTTGTGCCGTTTGTTCTAATGAGGTCGCCATGCCACTAATGTTTGGATTAAAGTATCCTGCAAATTCGTCGACATTTTTACCCAAATCTCTCTCTGGATCGAGAGTAATAAAAATAGGGCGAAATTGAGTAAGTACTTCAGGAGAGAGTTGATTCAGTGCACCAGCAAGTACGGCTAAGGATGTTGGGCACACATCTGGGCACTTTGTGAAACCAAAGTATAAAATCCTAATACGAGAATCACTGGTATCAAAAGGGAACGTTTGCTCACCAAGTTTTCCATGGAATACAATAGATTGCAAATCAACGATAGGATCAGGCTCAATATCGCTGACTGGGGTATTAATGGAATAACGTTGTCCTAAATACAGGCCGAAAATAAAGAGTATGATGATTGCGATGAAATATTTTTTACTCATTAATGGACCTTATTGCCGGGTGGATGGTTAATGACCCATCGGTTAATTCACCAATCCAAGTCATTTGATTTTGTGTGCAAATAGGTAAAACAACATCGGCTTGATAAGTGTTGTTTCCCACAGATGTGATGGGGACCTTTACGATTCCCATGTCCATTTCTAACCCTCGTAATGTCAATGTTAACGGTTTCTCTTGGTCAAATGGCCACACTATTGTCATTTTATTGGCTTGCAATGGGCGAGTGATGTCTCGTTCCAGTTTTATTTGAACATTATCTTGTTCGCATACTTGGGACGAAAGATAGCAATATTCAATATCAACGTTATTTACTGTCGTGAAGTCCAATAGCTGACTTGCAAAAAATCCGGCACCTAGTGCAACAAATAAACTCAACCATTTTAAAACGATCAACGTGATGTCCTTACAAAAATTTCACTCCAATGAATCACTCATGCTAGCACAAGGTATGGATTGGAGTGACGGGGATCAGCATTTTTGTGGAGTAATTCAAATTATGCTTATCATTATATAAATATCTATAAATCAATAAGTTATTTGTTACCAAATTTCTCGAGTAGTAAAACGAACCCGATGGCCATGACCATTAAAATTAATGCTAACGATAACTGAGAGGGTTGGCTTGTTATAGCCTCGTAAGCACTAGGAGTTAGGTTATTTTGTATGAGTGGCACTTGTTCACCATGAGAATTCGTGCGCCATGTAATGGTTTCTTTCCATGGCCAAATTTTCGGCAGTGTTCCAACCATTAAGCCAGTTAGTGTAATTAAAGTTACATCACGAGCATGTTTTAGCAGCCATGATAGTAGGTGTGAGAAAGAGAGTAACCCAATAACGCAACCAGACATAAATAGAACTAGTGGAGAAAACTGGAACAGTTTAACTGCGTTGAGCACTGGTTGATACATTCCAAGTAAAAGCAAAATAAAACTGCCTGAAATCCCCGGTAGAATCATCGCGCAAATTGCGATACTACCTGCAATCATAAAATTGAATGAGGTTGGGCTCATCGACATAGGTTGTAATACCGTAATCGTGTAAGCAAAGCCTAATCCTGCTAAAAAACCAAGGATGCGAGTAAGTGAGAAAGATTCAATTTGCTTACCAATATGATAGACAGAGACTAAAATCAAGCCAAAGAAGAACGACCATAATGGCACTGGGTGAGTGGTGAGCAGCCAAGATATGAGCTTTGCGAGTGTTAATATACTCGTAAAAATGCCACCAAATAATGCGATTAAAAAGAAGCCGTTGATATGTTGAAAAGCTGCTTTAACGCCAGATTGGCGAAGCAGGGTGATCAGTGAAGGGTTAATGCGTCGGATGCTCTCGAGTAAGGTATCGTAAATTCCTGTGATAAATGCGATTGTTCCGCCCGATACGCCAGGGACAACATCCGCCGCTCCCATTGCCATGCCTTTAAAAAACGTTGCTATATAGTTCATGTTATTCTTTATTTTATAAGGTTATTGAACTGTCAGTATAACCAAATTTTTTCATTTACCACACCTTTCAAGTGACATGCTATTTGTCTGTCCATCTGGTAAAGAGACATGAGCCTAGTGTTTTTTCTGGGGATTGAAAGTAAGTTTTGTCCCCGTAAACTTGAGATTACTCAGCAATACTTCCGCATTTTTCATGCCTACTTCTGAGAACTGTATGCCGTAACTTGCATAATGTGTTGAACGTTGAGTGTTACATACGGTGCCGATTAGATCATCTATGGCTAGGTTGAAGTCACTCTTTATTTTTAAATGAATGCCGACTGTGTCACCGACCTCATATATTTGGCCAAGTGGGGAGGTTAGAAAACGGCAACCATTACGAGAGATATCACGAATATCACAATCTAACTTATATTTGTCTGAAATGGCTTTACCTGAAAGGTTCACTTCGAATCTAGGCTCACGACGTAACTGAGTGACTTGCATTGTATTAGGAATAGAAAAAAGAGCCATTGGTATTGGGGATTGAATAATATGTTGTAATTGGCTCTTAAACACGATAATTGCCCCTTCTCCGCGGGGAGATATGGCTCGAATATTACTCCAAAACCCTTCTTGAAAGTAATATCCGAGATCTTGTTTTGATATTTGTGGAATTTCAGTCAATATAAAATTATCAGGATGAATTCCGATAAGATGAGAATGACAGACGAATTTGGTTCCAACAGGCGTGTTCATGTTTAATGTCACGTCACTACCATGCTCAATTAACGCAAGAGCATCGGTACTATTTAAGGTAGTGAGTACTTTCTTTTTCGACTGAGCCTTAACGGTTTTCTGCTCGTCTGTAGACGTCATATATTGTCCTATTACTTAACTCGTTAATTACTTTGATATTAGCATTGATTATTTTTGTATCGAATTTTATTTTGTGCAGTATCCATCATTATCGATATTACGTTGGCCTAAATATGGAGAGTTTGACTATTTCTTAAGTTTTGTTTTCTTCTGGGAAAATAACTATTTCTCTTTGTGATAAATGATACGTATTATTGCGTTCTGAATTTAAGGAGAAATTATGACTCGTTCCAACACTGATAATTGGCGTAACCCAATAAACTTCCTCATGGTTATTTCGATCATTGTGCCGATTGCGTTTTCGAGTTGGATGGCTCTGCTGAATAATTTCGCCATTGAACGTGCGAGTTTTAATGGTTCAGATATGGGAATCCTACAGAGCATCCGAGAGATCCCAGGCTTTTTATCATTTACTGCCGTCTTTTTACTGCTTTTTATCAGAGAGCAAAGGCTTTTAGTTCTAGCGCTCGTGATGCTCACGTTAGGAACTGCATTAACGGGTTTTTTCCCGAGTTTTTATGGCCTTATATTTACTACTTTGTTGATGTCTACCGGATTTCACTATTTTGAAGCGATTAAACAATCGTTAGCATTGCAATGGCTATCTAAAGATGAAGCGCCAGAAACGTTGGGGAAACTCATTTCTGTTGGTGCATTTGCATCTCTTATTACTTACGGGTGTATGTGGGTCATGCTTGAGGAGCTTGAGCTTTCCTATAAAACGATTTATGTCGTAATGGGTGGAATAGCATTATTGTTGGTCGCATTTCTCGCTTTTGCGTTTCCAGAATTTGCAGCTAAAATACCGCAAAATAAGCGATTAGTGATTCGAAAACGATATTGGTTATTTTATGCGTTAACCTTTATGAGTGGTGCCCGTCGACAAATTTTCACCGTTTTTGCTGGATTTTTAATGGTTGAAAAGTTTGGCTATTCTGCTGCCGACATTACGCTACTGTTTTTAATCAACTATATGTTTAACTTTTTATTTGCAAAGCGAATTGGCCGCATTATCGGTATTATTGGTGAGCAAAAAGCATTGATCATTGAGTATGTTGGGCTGATTTTTGTTTTTGTTGGTTATGCCTTGGTGAAAGATAGCCAACATGCTGCGGCATTATATGTGATCGACCATCTTTTCTTTGCACTGGCTTTGGCGGTGAAGACCTACTTTCAGAAAATAGCTGACCCAGCCGATATGGCCTCTACAGCTGGTGTTTCTTTTACTATCAACCATATTGCAGCGGTTGTTATTCCAGCGGCGTTTGGTGTTGTTTGGTTATACTCTCCAGCAGCAGTATTCTACCTTGGCGCTGGAATGGCGGGCATTTCCTTGTTGTTGTCGTTTAATATTCCACGCTTACCTGATATGAATAATGAAACGCGAATTCTTAGAGTTAAATAAACGAGTATTAATAGGTACGTTTTGTTGAAGCGCCAACGAGCGAGTCGATGAAATGGCCTATTCGGTACAAATCTGATTTCGGCCATTTGCTTTAGCACGATATAAAGCTTTGTCAGCTCGATAGAACGTTCTTTGTGTGTTTTCGCCTTCTCTGTGTAGCGTCACACCAACACTCACCGTTAACCCACGTTCGCCTAAAATGTCAGTCCATGGGAATTGGTAAATCCGCTCACGGTAGTTTTCGGCATGCATTGCTGCTCTTTCAAGTGGTGTATTTTCTAAGATAACGAGGAATTCTTCGCCACCGAATCGCACACATGAAGCATCTTTAAATTTAAAATAACTCGCGAGTTCAGCCGAGACGTTGACGATCGCTTTATCACCGACTAAGTGACTGAGCTCGTCGTTAATTGACTTAAAGTGGTCGATATCGACGACTAAGAAAGCAAACGGCGTTTCATGCAGTAATAGATCTTTCAGTTTGGTTTCAAGCCAACGGCGATTATGTAGCTTAGTTAGTGGATCGGTAAATACATCTTGTTGTAACTGAGCCACAGTGACCTGTTGATTTTCTGTAGTTTCTTTTAGTTCTCTATTTTCTATTTCAGATAGTATTAGTTTTAATTGGAGCTCAAATCGAGTGAGGCGACGCAGTTGTCCTGCACCAAGATCCCCAATTGGAATTTTGCGCATCAGGTCGGTTTCAATTCTGAACGCTAATTTTTCATAGTGCAGCGCTTCTTTATAGCGACCCATTTTTTCATAGATATGGCTCAGTGCCTGATACAGCCTTTTAGATAGGTCTGGTTGGAAAAGTCGTTGGACTTTTTTTGCCTGATTAACCAACAGCATTTCACCGATATGTGCTTTTCCTGTTCGTGCCAAACAAAATGCCAGTTCGATTTTTATTAAGCAGGCGAGTGATGACTGGTAATTACATCCAGTTGTATATGGGACATGTGCGATGATTTTTAGTGCTTCATCGATATTATCCAAACTCAACTCTAACCTAGCTTGCATGAGAAGTATTAAACCAGCTAATGATTTATCACTCACCAATATACTGAGCTCTTCACATTCTAAAATTAATTCACGAGCGGCGGTTAAGCGTCCAAGGGAAATTAAGCACGACAACATGCCTATTTTAAATCGTAACCGAAGAGAGCGAGTAGAAATTGCATGATCGATACTGTCTACTTTCTGGTAGTAGCGTAATGCGTTTGCAGAATCGCCATAAATATCACATAGATTGGCCATACCAAGTATGGCGATGACATACTCATCAATACAGCTATTTTCAACCGCAATGTTTGACATCAATACATATTGGTCAAGGGCTGCACTGTATTCACCCATTTCAATTAATCGATAACTTAAACTTTCTCGAATCGACAGGATAAGCTCGGCATCGTTGGGTATTTGCAACAATGCTAGCGCAGAGTTTAGGTCTTCACTACTGGTGCGAAATTGTTTTAGCTCAGCGCGATATTCTGCACTGATGATGTAACATTGAGCTTGTTCTAGAGTGGAGGTGGCAATATGAGATTGGATATGACTCCAAAAAATAATGGCATCTTCACCTCGTACTGATGAAGGATCGAGTCCAGCTTCTTTAACTTTACTCAGTAACTCATCCATTTGTCTCATCCTTTAACATGTTTTGTTCCAATTGATCCAATGTAAATGGGAAACTGAGAATGTCTTCAATGATCACAGATGGTAGTTGAGGATCCAATCCATGCCGTTTCCAAGGATAAATAGAAATCATTTGCTGCAGGATCGCATGAATATTTATTGCAGCCTCACCTTTATCGTCTAGGAGCAATCCGAGATATTCGCCGCTCAGTCTGGAAACTAAGTCGTGTTGTGTACAGAGTGAATGCGTGATTTCAGTACAAATATCGAGATAGCGAGAATCGAAATGGTGAATAATGATAACCGTATGGTTGGTACTTTTTAATTGGGTTTTAAATAAGACAAGTTGTTCCCACCAGTAGGTTTCTGATACGACGTTCGAAAGCAATTTCTCCGGGTCATATTCGTATTGAGTACGTACTCGGTTAATGAGTTTACGAGCACGTTGCTCGAGTTGACGCTTCGAGGTATGAGCTTTATCTCGGCTTTCTCGAGCGGTTTGATCCTTTAAGAGTTGAATCGAGAGGTTGCGATACTTCTTAAATGAATAAAAGGTATCTTTATATTGGTTTTTCTGTTCTGCAACGAGTGATTGTTGGTAGTAGATTTGCGATAGTAATTCGCCATCGTTCGCGCTATCAGCATATTTTTCAGCCGCTTCAAGTAAGTGAGCCGCTTCGTCGATATTTTCTCGTAATAACTCTAAGCGTGCGCGTGAGATGTAAGAATGGGAGCGAACCCGGGTGAGGTTATTGGCAGTGGCAATATCGTGTGCCGTCTGCGCTGCTTTTTCTGCGTCTTCTAAGCGTTCTAGCCCAATGAGCGCAAGTGCTCTAAAGTCCCACGCTTCAGCACACCACTGTGCATCTTTGCGTTCGTCTAATAACTCCATTGCACCATCAAGAACACTGAGCATTTCTGCGAAGTTATTAAGTAAATAGTGATCTCTAGCCCATAAAATACGAGAACGAGCCTCAAAAGAAGCAAGTCGGACGCTATTGGCAACTTTAACGGCTAGCGCGTGGGTCGAACACGCCAGTTGGTATTCGTGGTTTGCTCTCCAGATATTACCCAGGCCGAGTAAACTCTCAATTTCTATTTCAACTTGTTCTTCTAAAGCAGATTGCTCTAAAGCATGAATCCAATACTGTTGTGAGGTGTAGTACTTACCTTCACTCCAGTAATGTAAGGCATGTAAGTGAAGTATTTCAGGTAATAAATCATCATTATCAAGGCGACTTTGTGCTGTTAGCGCTTCACGGGCATACCGCAAGCCCACACGATATTTATTGAGATGCCATGAACAGCGAGACAAAATCATCAAGCACGTAATTGTACCTTGTGGGTAATGAATTTGTTTTGAGCGAGCTAAACATTGCTCCGCTTGAATTTGAACCTCAAGAGGATCCGATTCCAATCGTCGCTTTAGCTGATCAATTTCAATTTCAAGTAGATAAAGGCTCTTATCCAAATTCAAATTTCCTTAAAGCCATCTTGCACGAACTACATCGACAATAAATGATAGTTGTCACTACCGGAATATAAGCATTCATCATGCCAAAAATGGCCATTTTCGATAAATTAATTCTCAAATCTAATAATTACATTAAGTATTTGAATTTAAATGATTTATATCTTAATTTTCTGTTTTCGATGAGTAAAACGATTTAGTCAATCTTTTGACCAAGTAAGAGGAAACCCTTTCTTAAATAGAATATTTTGCCGTTTTACTCCGCTTTAGTAGAAATTTAGAATCTTAAATCTTGTACAATTAAAATTTATGTACAACAATATACAGAGGTTAACTAGATTCATTTGAGGAGAGCATACGATGGAAAACAAGCTACTGATTGGTGTAAGTTCATGTGTTCTCGGGCAAAATGTGCGTTTTGATGGTGGGCATAAGAATAATCAATTTGTGTCGAATGAACTTGCTGATTATTGCGAATTTATCCCCATTTGCCCTGAGATTGGTGCTGGCCTACCTGTTCCTCGCCCAACCATTAGGCTTGTAAATATTGATGATAGTATTCGTTTAGTTGAAACCAAGGCTGTGGAGAATGATCATACTGATAAATTAGTAGAGTTCAGTTCGCGTAAAGTGGGTGAATTGAAACAGCAACCTCTGTGTGGCTATGTGGTTTGTGCTAAATCACCAACGTGCGGAATGGAACGAGTCAAAGTATACCAAGACAATCGCGCAGATAAGAATGGAGTCGGTTTATTTACCCAACAGCTTCAAGCGCAAATGCCTTGGCTACCGATTGAAGAAGATGGCCGGCTCAATGATGCGATTTTAAAAGAAAACTTTATATCTCGTATTTATGCATTACATGATCTTCAGCAGTCTGTTGGGGATAATCCTTCTCCTGGAAAAATAGTGGCATTCCACAGTCGTTATAAGTTGACATTGATGGCACATCATCCAGCTTCTTACCGGGAATTAGGCAAGTTAGTCGCCAATATAAAACACTATTCCATTGATGACTTTTTTGAGAATTATCGTCTTCGTTTCATGCAGGCACTTACAGTACGCGCATCTCGGAAAAACAACACTAATACGCTAATGCATTTACAAGGCTATTTTAAAAACAGTTTGAGTAAAGAACATAAGGCGGAACTTTCCCGGCTTATTGAAGAATATCGATTGGGTTTATTACCTTTATTAGCACCATTAACCTTAATTAAGCATTACTTATCTACTCATCCAGATGAGTATTTAGAACAGCAACATTATTTAAATCCCTATCCTCAGGAGTTACGATTACGTTATGGACTCTAAACTAGAAGCGGTATACGCAATTCGAGAAGTCTCTGAATTGACAGGAGTAAAACCTGTCACATTAAGAGCATGGCAACGACGATATAATTTGATCCAGCCACAGCGGACTGATAAAGGGCATCGCCTTTATTCGCAGCAGGATGTCGATAAAGTCAATGAGATTCAGCGCTGGTTGGCCAAAGGAGTGTCTATAGGACGAGTTGTATCATTGTTAGAGCTGAATGAAGAAGAAGTTGTACTTGGTGAAGAGCGCTCTTTGAAGCTGGAATCTTGCGAAGACATGTCTCACGCCTTAGCCACGCTTAACCGAGGAAGAACAGAAGCGATTATTGCAATGACATTAAAGGAGTACCCACTTAATATTGTCGAGTCCCAGTTCATTGATCCTATATTAGAATCGCTAGCATGCGTCAAAGCCCCGCTACGAACACTTCAGAGAGGTCTTTTTCAATCAACTCTGATTACTCGCTTATCCGCGGTGATTGAATCTCAAAATAAAGCGAGTAATAAGGGGAAGATGTTGTGTATTAGTCTTGAGCCGGTCGGGAGCATCTACGCGTGGCTTTGGGCGATGAGCAAAGCAGAGCAAGGTTTTCATATAACCTTACTCGATGGTGTGGAGGATTTGTCGGGATTGGTCGAACATGATGGTCTAAGTAATTTTAAGGCAATGGAAATTTTTTCTAATAAAACACTGACAGAAATGCAACGGCGTTATTTAGAAACACTGAGTGGTTCTCCGGTTCCGGTCACGGCTGCAGGCACGATATCTCAATTTGATCAATCTGGTTCTTGATTGTGCGATTAATCTGGTTTCGTCGAGATTTACGAGTTGAAGATAATAAGGCGTTGCTTAATGCAGTGAAGAATGGTAATCCTGTCGTTGCGATATATCTTGCAACGCCTAAGCAATGGGCTGCGCATCATTTGGCACCGATACAAGCTGATTTAATATTCCGGCGTTTAGCGGCGTTACAAAAAGAGCTAGCACAACTCAACATTCCATTGGTTTATGAGGAAGTGGACGACTTTTCTGACAGTGTTAGATATCTAGCGACGTTTGCTAAGCGATATTCAATTTCTTCGATTTCAATAAACAAAGAATACGAAGTTAATGAGATCCGGCGAGATCAGGAGTTAAGTGAGCTTGCTGAACGTTACCATATCAATGTGGTTCAATTTGATGATAAATGTATTCAAGCTCCAGGTTCGATACTAAATCAGCAAGGGCTACCTTATAAGGTTTATACGCCATTCAAAAACGCGTGGAAAAAAGCGTTCTTTCACCCTCATATAGAGAAAATTAGACCTCTCAACGCCGATAAATCATTAGCAAAATTTGATAAGTTATTATTTGATAGTTCCACATCTCCTTTTCACTACCCTAGACAGCCGAGCGATGCTTGGCCTGTGAGTCACTCCGACGTGAAAGCACGCCTTCGCCAATTTTGTCGGTCGTATGTGAACGATTATAATATCCTAAGAGATTATCCAAGTGCCAATGGCGGTAGTCAGTTATCTCCCTATTTAGCGTTAGGGATATTATCACCAAGACAATGCGTTGCTCGTCTGTATCTGGAGTCTAACAATGGAGTGCTTAGCGACGGCGCAGAAGCATGGATGAACGAATTGATTTGGCGAGAATTTTATCAACATTTGCTATTTTTCCGCCCAGACATATCGAAAGGAAGCAATTTTCACCAGTGGGCAGATGGACTTACTTGGAATGTGAACGATGAATGGCTGGCACGGTGGAAAAGTGGAAAAACCGGTTTTCCAATTGTCGATGCGGCAATGCGGCAACTAAATGCCGATGGGTGGATGCCTAATCGTCTCCGAATGGTAACCGCCAGTTTTCTAACTAAGGATTTGCATATTTCTTGGCGAGAAGGTGAAGCGTACTTTATGTCGAAATTAATTGATGGAGATTATGCCGCGAACAATGGTGGTTGGCAGTGGTCAGCGTCGACTGGGTGTGATGCACAGCCATATTTTAGAATATTTAACCCAGTCTCTCAGGGTGAAAAGTTCGATAAACAAGGGGAATATGTTCGTTTTTGGGTTCCTGAGTTAAAAAATGTTCCGGATAATGTGATTCATCAGCCTTGGCACTGGACGAATACAAGCTCCTTATCTTATCCTTCTCCTATAGTTGATCATAAAATAGAGAGAGAGACGACTCTAATGATCTATAAAGAAGCGAAAAAATGCGAAGGAAAGTTAAACTAATGCGATGTTGTATAGTGCTTTTAATGTTACTAATGAGTCATTTGACCTTAGCTAATACGTTTTCTTTGCCCGCTCCGGGCAGTAACCTTGTTGGGAATATTCAGTATCATGAGGTTCAGAAAGGGGAAACATTAGCTAAAATTTCTGATGACTATAATATTGGCTTGCTTGCGCTTATGGCGGCGAATAAAGGTGTTGATCCTTTTTTACCCGATCCAGGGCACGTATTGACGATACCTACGTCGTTGATTTTGCCGTCGTATCCTCATGAAGGCATTATTGTTAATTTGGCCGAGCTGCGACTTTATTACTACGAACCCAGTAAAGGGGTTGTGCATGTTTTCCCGGTAGGCATCGGACGTATTGGACGCGATACTCCAGAAATGGAAACCAAGATTGTACAAAAACGTGCAAACCCGACTTGGACACCGACTCAAAACATTCGTAATGAGTATTTAAAAAAGGGCATAACATTGCCCGCTGTTGTCCCTGCGGGGAAAGATAACCCGCTTGGTTTGTTTGCACTGCGTTTAGGCTACGGTTACGGAGAGTATTTAATTCACGGAACCAATAAAGATTTCGGCATTGGGCTTCGTGTAAGCTCGGGTTGTATACGTATGAACCCTGCTGATATCGAGTGGTTGTATGGGAAAGTTGCAAAAGGCGAAAAAGTAAGAATCATTAATGAACCGATTAAAGTTTCACTTGAACCCGATCACAGTGTACTGATGGAAGTTCATGAACCCTTGACTCGTAGTGACGGTGTAAAGAAAGAACTCACGGTACCACAAGAGTTAACATGGTGGTTGCAAGAATTTGAACATTCTGACAGCAAAGCGATTGCTGCGATCAGTAATCAAAGTGGTCTACCGTTGCAGGTTGCTGAATAAGAAGAGAAATAAGAGTAAACAAAAAGGGGTTAGCAAATGCTAACCCCTTTTTTAAATTCATGACACTAAATTACTTAGTGTAAGATTGTGCGATGTTGTCGATACGCTCGTTAGCACGGTTTGCTGCTTCTTCAGATGCTGCTACTTGAGAAGAAAGAGTGCTCTGTTGGCTAGAAAGTGCAGAAACTTGGTCGCTTAGTTGTGTAACTTGATTGCTTAGCTCTGCAAGTGATGATGAAGTATCAACTTCAGCTGGTTCTGATGCACAGCCAGTAAGAATAATAACGGACGATGCTGCTGCAAGTAAAACCTTGTTCATACTGAACTCCTTGATGGATTTATAATAATAAAAAATAGACTATACATAATAAATGTTGCACATATTCTTTGAAAGCAACACATGAGCAACTTTATCTAGTTGCACATTGTATCACCATTATTATGAATAAGAAGTCATCAAAAAACAAATATTATGAAAAACCAGGTTCTATATATGACTTTAAGTCAAATAATGACCGTTCTGTTCATGACTTAAAGCTCTTTCTATATCCATTCATTCACGCTTTTTCTATTCAACCCCTACCTGTTTACGTTATTATGTCGCGTTGTTTATTGAATATAATTGCTAACGTTGGAGTATCCTTTGCAGTTTAAAGAGTTAGGTCTAGATAACCGTTTACTGAAGAATTTGAATCACCTCGCATTTAAGCAGGTGACGGAGATTCAACAGCTTTCGATTCCTGTTGCTATGGTGGGAAAAGATATTTTGGCGTCCTCTAAAACGGGATCTGGCAAAACGTTAGCATTTGTATTACCCATGCTACATAAAGCACTGAAAACCAAAGCGCTTTCAGCTCGAGATCCCCGAGCAGTTATTCTTGCCCCAACTCGTGAATTAGCAAAACAAGTGTATGGTGAGCTTCGAACCATGATGGGGGGGCTAACTTATACCGCCTCATTGATTGTTGGTGGAGAGAATTTCAATGATCAAGTGAATGCTTTACGACGTTTCCCTCGCTTTATTGTCGCAACTCCAGGAAGACTCGCCGATCATTTAGAACATCGCTCTCTATTTTTGGATGGCGTTGAAACATTAATTTTGGATGAAGCGGACCGAATGTTGGATCTGGGCTTTGAAAAAGAATTAATGAAAATCCATCGTGCAGCGAAACATCGCCGCCGTCAAACACTGATGTTCTCAGCAACCATTGGACATACTTCGGTAAACCATATTGCGAATCAAATGTTGAACGATCCCAAAAGTATTTCAGTGGGCTCAGAAAACGAGCAACATAAAGACATCACACAACAGTTTTTTCTTTGTGATCACTTGGACCATAAAGAAGCCATCTTGGATAAATTGTTGGAACAAGAAGAATACCGTCAACTTATTGTGTTTACGGCCACTCGAAGTGATACCGAACGTTTAACTGAAAAACTAAACGAAAAGAATTTAAAAGCGGTAGCATTGAGTGGAGAGTTGATTCAAACCAAACGTAACACAATCATGAGTCAGTTTGAGCGTGGAGTATTCAAGATTCTGGTGACGACAGATATTGCTTCTCGTGGCTTAGACATCTTAAATGTCACTCATGTTATTAACTTTGATATGCCAAAGCACACTGAAGAGTATGTCCATAGAGTTGGGCGTACCGGACGCGCTGGAAATCATGGTGATGCTATGTCGCTTGTCGGGCCTAAAGATTGGAATAGTTTTAAGAATATTGAAGCTTATTTACAACAAACGATTGTTTTTTCTGAATTGGAAGGTCTTAAAGGCAAATTTAAAGGACTGAAGCCACCTTCAGCGGTACGAAAAAATACTAAGCCTACGAATAAAGCAAAACATTCTTCGACTACGAAGAAGAAACGATCAACAAAACAAACCGATAAGAGTTTCTACAAAAATGTGCCAGTGGGTGACTCGGTGTTTATTCCTAAGAAGAAAAAACCTGAGCCTAACGAAGAGTAAGTTATCATTTATCCTCATGAAGTTAGGTTTGATACAAATAAATATCAGTTTTTTGTTCAAAATGAGAGTTGTGTATGTGTGTCATATTGCTTATGATGATTTCTAGTTGATGAATGTTGCAGCACAAGGGAGCGGATTATGATTAACAAACGTTTTTTTAAGACCAAGGATGAAGTTGAAGTAACATTTGAATTGGAAGTGCAGGATGCGGCTTCAAAGGTTTCAATTGTCGCCGACTTTTTAGAGTGGAAACCTGAGCCGATGAAGAAAATGGCCAAGCGTCCAGTATATAAATTTAAAGTTCGCCTGCCAAAAAATGGTGAGTTTCAATTCCGCTATTTATTAGATGATCAGCAATGGATGAACGATCCAAATGCGGATAACTATATTTCTAATGGCCTAGGTGAAGACAATAGCTTAGTGACGACATATGCGTAGCTAAAGAGTCACATTTAGATATGCAAAAAGGCACTTACTCAAGTGCCTTTTTACGTTTATTTACATGGTGATAGATGACTTTTTTAACATTAAGAACTATGATTTAGTGTAATTTTATTTAAATAGGAGTTAGAACAGTGGCTAAAGCGATTTCAGCACGCTTTTCTGTTCTCACAAAAGTTCAAAAAGTAGCATTATTTGGTTTACCAATATTAGCTGCTGTCGCGATACATAGCCCTATCGCAACCGACTCATCTGCACGTAAAGAGCTTGTTCTCTCTCTCTCAGAAAATCAAATCGTACAGAATGTTATTGACGAAAAGTTAGCCCAAGAGGCTGAAGACTTAGCGCCTCCAAGTTTTGAGTATCAAATTCAGAAAGGCGATAGTTTAAGTGAAATATTCAGTCGTCTAGGGTTTAATTACTCTGATTTAATGCAAATCATGGAAGCGGATCTCACCATATTAGCGTTGGATACTTTAAAGCCAGGAGACAATCTGACCTTTTGGAAAGGTGAAGCTGGCGTCGTTCATGAAATGGCGATTCAGCTGAATTTGGCTGACAAGGTAATTTATAGCCGAAACCTTGATGAATCCTATACTGCAAATAGTATTTCACTTCCAGGAACATGGGACACCAACGCTCGAGCAGGCGAAATCTATGGCTCTTTTTCTCAATCTGCGAACCGAGTTGGAATTAATAGCATAGAAGTTGAACGAATTGTGTCTTTATTTAAGGATAAGCTCAATTTCAGCCGTGATATTCACAAGGGCGATCGCTTTGAAATTGTTCAGTCCAAACAATATATTGATGGCGTACGTTCCGGGAAGTCTGAACTTAAGGCGATAAAAATTATCACACGCGGTCAAGAGGTTGGTGCGTATTTGCATAGCGATGGCCAGTATTATGATAAGGATGGCCAAAGTTTACAAAAAGCGTTTCAGCGATACCCAATGAGTAAACGTTGGCGCATCACTTCTGGTTTTAATCCGAAACGGCGTCATCCAGTGACTGGTCGTGTTTCTCCACATAATGGCACCGATTTCGGTACCCCCGTTGGTATTCCGATTGTTTCTATTGGTGATGGGCGAGTTGAAGCGGTACGTAAACATCCGTATGCAGGCAACTACGTCGTGATTAAGCACGACAATACATACACCACTCGGTATCTTCATTTAAGTCGCATTTATGTATCGAAAGGGCAAAAAATATTTAAGGGCGAAAAAATTGGTTTATCAGGAAAGTCAGGGCGAGTAACAGGTCCTCATTTGCATTTCGAGTTACTTGTTAAAGGTCGTGCAGTGAATGCAATGAAAGCAGATATACCAATGGCAACATCGATTTCAAAAAAAGAGATGCCTGAGTTTGTTGCTCATCGAGATGAGCTAGATCTTCTTATGAATAATCAAGCTCTGGAAGTCGCTGCTAACGAAGGCCCTGTGCCACTACAAGAATATAATTAATCATCAAAAGGCGTGATCATCACGCCTTTTTTATTATTAGGTATACTATGAATCAACAAGCATTCTCAGCTTTAATCAAAGATGCAAATCAAATGAAAAGCTTACCTTTGGTTTTGGCGTATTTACAGCAAGTCGATGAGTTAGACATTGTCGAAGTCGCCAACTCGTTAGCTGGACAGTTTTCAATCGCCGATGTGGATGGTGAAAAACGTATTTATCATGTTACGACTGAACTCAATGATGAAGGTGTCGAGACTGAGTATGTAGAGCACGTAATGAATGAAGATGATGATTCTATCGTCTTTATATCTTGGTTTTTTGAGTCCTACTTCGATATGAAACGAAAAGACATCTATTCCGCAGCAGGGCGAACGTATCAGCAACCTAAACGACACTAAATAATAGGATTAATGGCAACATGGATGTGAAATTAAAAAGTGTTCAACTCGATGGAACGACCTATCAGCCGAACAAAGTAGTGTGTGTTGGGCGTAACTATATGGAACATATTCGAGAGTTGAACAATGCTGTTCCCGAAAGTATGGTGCTGTTTCACAAAACAAATAGTGCTATTACTCATAAGCTGCATTCATTTCATCAAGAGCAACTTCACTACGAAACTGAGATCTGTTTCTTGGTTAAGAACGGCGCCTATTGCGGAGTCGGTATTGGTTTAGATTTGACCAAGAGAAAGTTGCAATCGTCGTTAAAAGATAAGGGGTTACCTTGGGAACGCGCGAAAGCATTTGATAACTCTGCGGTACTAAGTCGCTTTGTTTCACTCGATAGTATTGATATTGCATCGCTGAATTTAGAGTTACTTATCAATTGTGTGCGAGTGCAGTGTGGTTCGATCGATCAGATGATTTATTCTCCGAATGCCATATTGGACGAAATTCAAAGCTATACCAGCTTATATGACGGTGATGTAGTGATGACAGGAACGCCTCAAGGGGTTGGTGTGGTTCAATCGGGCGATATATTCCTTGCACGTTTAAAATCAGGCGACCGCACTCTACTTGAAATTGAGTGGGTCGCACAATAAATTCAGTTAATTCAACAGTGCTTGTATCGAGGCTTGATGTTGATCGATTAACGACGCTAACTGAGTTTGGGCTTGCTGTTCTTCAATCCAGAAATCGTTTTCTGTGTTGTAGCTTGTGATCTGTTCGTAATAGCATTTGAGTTTTGGCTCAGTACCAGAAGGGCGGACAATGATACGAGTTTGATCTTCTAATACATACACCAATACATCACTTTGGGGTAGGTCGATAGTACTCGTAGTGCCATCTTGGTATGTCACTTGGCTGGTCTTGTAATCCAGTATCGCGGTGACGTTTTGCTGTGCAATGGTACTTGGTGGTTGTTGGCGTAATCGTTCTCCAACCGAAGGTGAGCCTGCTGCAAGACGGAGGCTTTTTTGTACGGTCGTATGCAAGCCGTGTTGTTGATAGAGTGCAGCAAGTTGATCCCAGATCGTCATATTTTGTGACTTTAGCTTATCGATCAGCTCGATAAATATCACTAACGCGCTTAATCCATCTTTATCCCACACTTTTTCTCCTGCGGCGTACCCTAGCGCTTCTTCATAAGCAAACAGGAATGGTTTGGAATCGCTGCGTTTACTCATTGCGATATTTGCCAACCATTTAAAACCGGTTAGCGTTTGATAGTAACTCGCGCCATAACTCGTCGCGACTTTTTCGAGCAGGCGAGATGAAACGATTGTGTTACCGACCCAAACATTAGCTTGGCTTTTCGAGAGCAGATGATTTGCTAATAATACACCGACCTGATCACCGGTGAGCATTTTAAAGTCATTCGTCGGCGTTCTTACAGCTATGGCGAAGCGATCAGCATCTGGGTCATTGGCGATGGCAAATTCGGCATCAATTTGGTTGGCCAACTCGATGACGAGATCCATAGCTCCCGGCTCTTCTGGGTTCGGGAAGTTCACTGTCGGAAAATGACCATCGGGCTCGCGCTGACTCGCAACAGTATGAAGCTCACATAACCCTTGGTCTTGAATGAGCTGTTCAGCGATATCCGCGCCTACACCATGCATTGGGGTATAAGCGGCTTTAAATGCAGTGGTTCGGTTTTTGGGGGATGAATCACTTAAGACCATCACTTGATAATCTGTGAAGAATTGCTCATCGAGCCAGACTAATTGTTCGTTACTTTCCGCTTGGGCTAAATCTGAGAGTGGTATAGGGGCAACAGACGCTAAATCAATTGCTTTTGCGATTCCACTATCATGAGGTGAGATGATTTGAGCACCATTGTCCCAATAAACTTTAAATCCATTATCTTGTGGCGGATTATGGCTTGCAGTTACAACGACGCCTGCGGCCGTATTAAGATGAGTGATACCAAAAGCGATGGTTGGTGTCGGAGATACTTTGTGACTTAGGTATACTTTAATCCCTAATGCGAGCATGACTGATGCGGTGTCATAAGCGAATTGCTTTGACAATAAACGTCCGTCATATCCGATAATAATGCCTTGTTCAGCCGCATTTGGTGTTGATTCGAGTAAATATGTTCCAAGTCCCAGAGCGGTTTCTTGGATGACTAAACGGTTCATTCTATTTGGTCCCGCACCTACTTCACCACGGAGCCCTGCGGTACCAAACTGGAGACGACTCGAAAAACGTTGTTCTATTTCAGACCAACGTTCTTGATTGATCAGAGACTTCAGTTCCTCTCGAGTGGTGTTATCCGGATCGCGTTCTAACCATTTCTCTACTTGAGTATTCATGCTGTGCTTTAGGCCATATATAGGAATAATGTATAGATACTAACGGTAATATTTCAGTCTGATCAAATGTTAAATAGCAATATGGTGACTTTTATGTGACGCAAACGTTTAGCTAGGGTGTAAAATTTTTTGTACATTTCAATTGGCATGTAAAAATAGCCATACTATTGCCTTTTATTTAAAAAAATGATTGAAAAAATTAGATGTTATCGTTACCTTAGCCACATCATGGTTATGGGCATCGTTTTTTGTTCATACTGGAAGTTCAAGATAAAGCAATTGAGTTGTAGAGGAAGAATCCACAAATGTTTAAAAATGATGATGTAAGAATTAAACGTATAAAAGAGCTATTACCACCAGTTGCTATCTTAGAGAGATTTGCTGCTACAGAAGTATCAGCGTCAACGGTATATAACGCACGTGAAGCAATTCATAACATTTTGACTGATAAAGATGACCGTTTGCTTGTCGTTATTGGCCCATGTTCTATTCACGATCCAGAAGCAGCGATTGAATATGGTAAACGTCTAAAAGTATTGCGTGAAGAATTAAGCGATGATTTAGAAATCGTGATGCGTGTTTATTTTGAAAAACCTCGTACTACAGTGGGCTGGAAAGGATTAATTAACGACCCTTACCTAAACGATACGTATAAAATCAATGATGGTTTACGTATTGGCCGTAAGCTCCTATTAGATCTAACGGATATGGGGATGCCGACTGCGAGTGAATTCCTAGATATGATCACCCCACAATATGTGGCCGATCTTATCAGTTGGGGTGCCATTGGAGCTCGTACCACGGAATCTCAAGTTCACCGCGAACTCTCTTCAGGCCTTTCTTGCCCAGTAGGATTTAAAAACGGCACTGATGGCAATATTCGCATTGCAACGGATGCTATTCGTTCAGCAAGCGCGTCTCACCATTTCTTATCGGTAACAAAGTTTGGTCACTCAGCGATTGTAGAAACAGCAGGTAACCCTGATTGCCATATTATTTTACGTGGTGGTAAAGAGCCAAACTACAGCGCGAAGCATGTTACAGAAGTAAAAGAGCAACTTGAAGGCATTGGTTTACCTAAGAAAGTGATGATCGACTTTAGTCATGCCAATAGTTCAAAGCAGTACGAGCGCCAAATGGTAGTGGCACAAGATTGTGCTGATCAACTTGCTGCTGGCGAAGATGCTATTTTTGGTGTGATGATCGAGTCTCACTTAGTCGAAGGGCGTCAAGATTTATGTGATGGTGTGGCGGCTACTTATGGCCAGTCAATCACGGATGCTTGTATCGGTTGGGATGATACTGAAAAAGTACTAAGAACCTTAGCTGATGGTGTAATTGCTCGTCGCGCGACGAAAGCATAATTCTTTAGCAAATCGATATCATTAGATTATCAGTACATTAAAACCCTCGACGTTCGAGGGTTTTTTTCGTTTGATAACTCTCTATTTTTGTATGCTCTGCATGGCTCGTTGGTAGATAGACCAGGCAACAATTCCCGCTAAAACATTGCCCATAAATGCCCCATAGAATAGCCCCTGAATGCCATAGAGTTGTGCTCCTACCCATAAACATGGGAGGAAAAAGACAAATAAACGCAGTGCTGAAACAGTTAGAGCTGTATACGGTCGACCAATCGCATTGCACGTTGAAACAAGTAGGATACAAATCCCGAGAAAGCCGAGGCTAAAGGGAACTAACGTTAGGTGCCAAGTCAATATCGATTGAACTTTGATATCACTCGTCATTAAGGCTGTCATTGGTGAAATCATGGCAAGAGTGATCAATGCAAGCGCGGTTTGATAGATCAGAATCGATTTTGCTGCGATGGCGACGAGTTGACGTATTTCACCAATGTTGCCTTCACCTAGTCGCCTTCCTATCATTGGTGGCATTGACATTGTTAAAGCTAACACTGGCACAATAGCAAAAAATTCAAAGCGAATAGCAACAGCCCACGCGGCAACCGCAGCAGCTCCAAAGCTGGCGAGTAGTTTTGTCGCTAACACCGCAGATAGAGGAGGAAAGAGCTGGCTAATCATGGCGGGTCCCATAATATGGAATATAGAACTGAGGCTACGACGTAAATTTAACCCCTTCCAGTCAAAAACCATCCAGCGGTTGGTGACCACTCTGGGAGCGACGATTACAATTCCGAGCCCGAATGAGATAATTGTCGCCCATGCCGCACCTTGAATTCCCAAGTCAAAATAGAATATAAAAATGGGGTCTAAGGCAATGTTTAGAACACTAGTCACAACCATCATGCTACCTGGAAGTACAGTATTTCCGTTGGAGCGACAGACACTGTATAAGAAATATAAAATCGACCCTAACCAAGCTCCCGCTAACCAAATGATCCAATAACTGTCGATTATCGCGTAGAGATTTTGTGGTGCATCGAGCATCGAAAGCAGGATATTTCTGAATAAATAAATGAGCAATGCGATAACACCGATGCTGAATGTTCCCAAAGTTAGTATTAGAGCTCCAAGCTGCTGCGCATACTGGTTTTTTTTCTCACCAATGGCTTTGGATATGACAGATGTGGTTGCAATACCTAGCCCTACCTGAATACCAATAATGATCATTTGCATAGGCATGGTGAAGCCTTGAGCAGCAAGTGGTAAAACACCAAGTTGGCCGATAAATGCACTGTCGACTAATTGAAAGCTCATTAAAGACAGTACGCCAAATACCATTGGCCAAGTTGTGTGTACGAGTTGACGTGAAAGAGAAGTAGTTTGTGACTGCATGGGTTGCCAAATTAGGTGATCGAGTTCGAAAGTGAGCTGCGAATAGAACTATAGCATATTCGCGAACCGAATCGATTTCGCTATTTTGGCTTAGTTAAGTAGAGAAACTATTCCCTATTGGCTATTTTTTGTTCACTCAGTAGCCATTCGGCGCGAAATCACTAAAATTTCAACAAATTACATTTACACTGATAATATAAATTGAGATTGGTTCTCTGGAGAGGTGGATTATGACGAGTAAACGATTAGAAGCAGAACAGTTGTATCGCAGTATGCCGTTTGAACAGTTAGCTTATAAATCGACAAAGGAATTACCACCAATTGATGAGATCGTTGGACAAGAACGTGCTCAAAAAGCGGTTGAGTTTGCGATGTCTATCAAGGAGAAAGGATACAATATATATGCAATTGGGCGTAATGGTTTGGGTAAGCGAACCATGGTATTACGTTATTTAAATAGGCATAAACATGATCCAAACGATCTGTTTGATTGGTGTTATGTATCTAACTTTGAAGATATCCGAACGCCCAAGGTACTAAGGCTGCCGCCAGGAGTCGGGAAGTGCCTTCGTGATGATATCGAAGCATTAATGACGAAGTTGGTGACTGCTATACCTTTGGCATTTGATAATGAACTGTATATTACTCGAGCCGATAAGCTAAAAAATGATCTTGCGGTTAAACAACAAACCGCTCTTGAGTCTATCAGTAAAAAAGCGGAAGAGCGTGGTGTCAGTTTGGCGATGACGCCACAAGGTGATTATCAGTTTATCGCGTTAAATGGTGAAGAGCCTCATACCGAAGAAACATTCAATGCGTTATCAGAGAAAGAGCAAGATAGGCTAGGTGATACCATTGACGAGCTTGAGGTTGTGTTACGAACCATGGTTCGAGATCTTACCGAGTTGGACGATACATTTAGTGAGAAAATTACAAAGCTAAATGAAAATGTCACTCTCGATGTCATTAACCATATTATTAAGCGTCTTAAAAAACAGTATTCCGAATATTCCGAAGTTAAGACCTACCTTGGAGATTTGAAGAAAGATCTTCTTCAGAATTACGATTTATTTCTAGATGATGTCAATGAACAAGGCGAGCTTGCGACCGCGTCTATGGATAAAAAATTGCCGCGTCGTTATAAAATTAATGTGCTTATCAATCACAAAAAAGGCGAGTTTCCAATTGTCGTTGAGGACAACCCGAATTATCACACCTTATTCGGTAGCATTGAGACGGCAACATACAAAGGCACCGTATTTACCGATCTCTCTCTGATACGCCCAGGAAGTCTGCACAAAGCCAATGGTGGCGTCCTGCTAATTGACGCGGTAAAAGTATTGGAGCGCCCTTATGTATGGGACGGATTAAAAAGAACGCTACGTTCCCGTCAAATTAGCTTAACGTCTCTAGAGAAAGAAGTAACGCTATCTGGCGCTGTTTCTCTCGATCCTGAACCGATTCCATTGGATGTAAAAATAATTCTTTTTGGTGACTATCATACCTATCAATTACTCACTAATTACGATCCTGAGTTTAGTGAGCTGTTTAGGGTAACGGCGGATTTTGAAGATGAGATGCCTCGCCATGAAGAGTCTGAACTTCAATATGCGCGTTTTATTTCCAGTTTTGTCCATGATAACAGTTTGTTGCATTGTGATCGCAAAGCCATCGCTCGCATCGTCGAACACAGTTCTCGTTTAGCCGGTGATCAAAATAAGTTGTCTCTTCATTCGGCAAACATCGCTAATTTATTACGTGAATCAAACTATGTCGCGCGCCAAGCAAATTCGACAATGATTCGTCTTGGTCATATTGACGAAGCGCTGCATAACCAAGAGTTGCGCGTGAATCGTATGCAACACAACGTGATGGAATCATTTATCAACGGGACGACATTGATCGAAACTGATGGCAGTGCTGTTGGTCAAGTCAATGCATTGTCTGTGCTGCAAACGACTGATCATGCTTTTGGTATTCCAAATCGTATAACGGCGTCAACGTCATATGGCGATGGTGATATTATTGATATTGAGCGCAGCGTCGAATTGGGAGGCAGTATTCACTCTAAAGGCGTTATGATTCTTTCCGCTTATCTCAATTCGGTATTTGGTAAAACCGCGAGAGTGCCGCTGAATACAACGATTACCTTTGAACAATCCTATGGTGGAGTGGATGGGGATAGCGCGAGCATGGCGGAGTTCTGTGCGATTGTGTCGGCGTTTTCCAAACAACCGAATCGGCAAGATATTGCGATAACCGGATCAATGAATCAATTTGGTGAAGCGCAACCGATAGGTGGTGTAAATGAGAAAATTGAAGGCTTCTTTGATGTATGTGTGATCAAGGGGCGTCATTCTGCGCAGGGGGTCATCATTCCTCGTTCAAATAGTCACAACTTAATGTTACGTGATGACATCGTAAAAGCAGTACATAAGAATGAGTTTCACATTTGGGCAATCGATCATGTCACGGAGGCGATTGAACTGTTTACTGGCAAGGTCGCTGGCCAGTCGAATGGTGATGGAAGCTACCCCGTGGATTCGGTATACGGAACGGCGCAAGCTAAATTAAACTCCCTACGTAAATAACCTGTGATTTTAAACGTAAATAAACGGCATCCATTTGGGTGCCGTTTATTTATGTTCAGATAGAGAAATAGCAAATAAGTAATTGATATAGAAATTAATTATCTGCGTACTCTTATTTAGACGCTTACATACCTATTTTATTGGGTTTGTAATCATTTAAGCTATCTTCATAGCCCATTTTTATTAACCTTTGAGTTGGTTGCGGTGGGGATTTTCGCTCAAGCTGAGGTGAAATAGTTGACCCATTCCATTCATAGTGAAACAGTCCTTCGCCGGTTTCAAAATATATATTTGAGCCGTCAAACTTGAACTTGGACGCGACTAAATGATCGTTACGTAGAACTCGTGATGATGAAAATGTCAGAATTTCCTGGCGATTCTTAGGGACTTGCACCTCAACCCAACGTCCATATATGATTGATGGATCAGCTGGAGTATGCAAAGTTTTATATAAAATCACGCCGCTTATTGAAAGCATCACCAAGCCTAATAGCATTAATAGTTTTTTCAATCGATTTACCACTTATTTATCGAGGATCTATATTAGTTCAGCAGACAATCTTCAAGTCGGCAAGTAATTGGTGAAATAAACGATTATATGTCTATCGTTTTCGTTGAGCGTATTATTCTCAATATATTATGGCGTGGCTATTGTGAATCAAAGGTGAATGAGTTAAAACATGCTGCCAAAATAAGCGTGTGAATAGCGGTTATGCTAACAAGGATGAGAAAAATGATTAAAGAAAATGTGTATTTTGAAGGTAATGTGAAGTCACTGGCTTTTGAACAGAATGGCGCGACGTCATCTGTCGGGGTTATGGATAAGGGGGAGTATACGTTTGGTACAGCCGCACCAGAGCGTATGTCTGTCATTTCGGGAGCATTAACAATTAAACGTGTTGGTGATAGCGAGTGGACGACATTTTCTTCAGGTGAGAGCTTTGACGTGATTGGTGATTCATCATTTGATCTTAAGGTCGAGATCCCAACAGCGTATCTATGCGAGTATTTATAAACGCCTTTTTATGGGTTTTTATAGCAGATCGGTTTAGGCGAAGAAAAAAGAGAGGCTATATCCATTGGATAGCCTCTTTTTTAAACTTATTTATCTTGTTCGTAACAACTCGGTTGGCGAGGACATACGTTTCCTCGGGAACAAATTAAACGAGCTTGATTGACCAAGCCTCGTTCTATCCAATTGATATTTAAAATTTTCCCGACAGTGACTAAGTCTTTCTGAATGGAAGATGGAACGGTTGTTGATCCGCCATTAAGCGCACAGGATTGTTTTAACTGTTCTGCAACCGAAGATGAATCCCACCCTTGAGCATCGATGGCTGGATTGAGATCAATCCCAGCACATAGCACTCGATTGTTTCCCGCGGCATCAGAAACGTTTAATGACTCGCAGCAGTAGATTCTAGGTTTGCCATCGACTTCTAAAATAGAAATTTGAGCTGAACTTGTTGGTTGTGGTTGAGACAGTTGGCGAAATACAGCCCAATGTTGGCAAGGATCATTTACTGTTCTCATATTTCCCCACGGTAAAGGAATCCCATTGCCACGATAGACGGCTTTTAACTTTCCTTGGCCATAGGCATCAAAATAATGCCAGTGTGGGTATGGAGAGACAGAGGTCATTCTCCGCATGGCAACAGAAGGTGAGACCCCAACTTTTTTGTGAACATTAATATCATAGCTATGACGGTCGAGTAACTGTCTAAAAGGAACTTTGGGGCACAATAAAGCTCCGGCAAAAAAACTCGATTCAAAATCACGCCAAGCTTTCAATATATCTTGAGATTTCAAGTTGTAGGCCGAAGAATTATCTGCGTGTAGCTCATCATGATGACTATGACCAATAGAAAGGGTAGTGTGGAATTCATCGATGTTATGTAAGATCGCATGTCCAATATATACCGCTAAGTCGTATTTTAGTCGCGTAGGGTATTGCAACATAATTTTGTTTACATAGATGCATTTAGGTGGTTCAAAATAGGATGTAACCAACTGCTTTGCAGATACACCAAGCAGGTTAGTTGTTGATTCGGGAGCCTTATCGAACCATTTGATGCTGATCCCCTGACTCTTAGCCATTGCTTGTAGATCTTCGACCGATAAATTTAAGCGTTTGAGTCCTATTTCTTCCGCTGCTCGCTCTAAATCGGGGAAGTGATTTTGTAGGTTTTCCTGGTGGGCTCGAATCAAAAGCTGGGCAAACTGTTTCCCCGTTACGCCGGTTTGTGACAGCATTTCTGGGATGGCTATCTGCAATATGTCATTTGAGAACAGAAAACTCGGCTCTAGGGCAATACCATTAATCCCACCTCGGCTCCCTTTATCCGGAGTGATGTCATTGTTTTCAGGTTCGTCATCTAAAAACCATTTTGGAGACTTTTGAAACACTTGGGCGACGACTTCTAACATCTCAACACTTGGAACTCGTTTTCCACGTTCTATCATCGATAAATAAGAGACCGAAGGTGCATATTCCGCATTGATACGGACGCATCGTGTGGAAAGATCTTCCATCGTGAGATGGTTTCGCTTACGTAGATTGCGAATTTTTGTTCCTAAAAAGTGAGACTGTCTGATTAAGCTTTTAGATATCGCCATTTGTAAAATTCACATTGTAAAATTTTTGTTGTGAAATTGTACATTAAATTCGTGTAGCTTAAATAGTAAGCCAATTCACAAAGCGGTGAGACATCACTTTAAATCATTTGAATTTGTGAATTAGCAAACAATTTTGTCTAAGAGAGGGCGTGCACATGACTATACAACTATCGAATCCAATAACTGAAATGCAGCATAAAAATCAAGCGTTGCACTGTGTGCATGTTGACCAGCAAGGAACTAACATGGACATTGATCAGCAACAACGAGCAAAACGTGTGCTTGACCGCTTATTTCCTCTAAATGATAGAAGTCACTCAGAGGTATGCAGCTACCGTATCGATATGAAGCATATCGTGGCTTGTTTTAAAGATGGTCAACAGACTGGCTTGAAGTACCCTGGTCATTTTGTGGCATATATTGGTGAGCGCGAAAACCCTGATTCACTTTTATTGCGTCAGCGCGATGGTTGCTATGTTGAGATTATGCTAGGTCGTCAAACGGGAAATGGGAAGCTTCAGGACAGCTATTTGGTTGATGTTCAAATGGAGACCCTCTCATACATGATGGTTCATGAGGAAAATACTCCAACGACTTGCCGTGCCCGGTACTGGGTAAGTTTATTGCGCGATGATGTTGATTCTAAGCCTTGTGTTTCGCGTGAAGATCGTGAGTTCATTAGTAAAAACTGCTCGGAATTTACTTTGTACGCGAATGATTTAAATGTTGATTAGAGCATTGGCATGACTCGGTTTCGGCCGAGTTTTTTTGCCTCATACATCAAACTGTCGGCTCGTTCAATAAATGAATCTATAGAGTCATCTGATTGAACCTGAGCAACGCCAAAAGACGCAGTGATTGTGCCTACCATGGTGCCAGACTTACGATCTTTTATTGAAATCTTCTCAAGAGAACGACGAATATTATCGGCAAACTGTCTTGCCATAGACAAAGTCTTGTTAGGGATAATAAGCGCGAACTCTTCCCCACCATATCGATAAGCGGTGATTTGATCACGACATAGTGATGACATTCTATTACCGATTGCTTTTAGTACCGCATCACCAAACTGGTGACCAAATTGGTCGTTGAATGATTTGAAGTGGTCAACATCGAGAATAATGAGGCATATCGGTTTATTTGAGCTCGTTACCATAGCGATGTCGTAATCAAACGACTGACGATTTTTCAAGCCAGTTAAGCTGTCGAGAAGTGATTGATGTTTTACTTGCTCTAATTGATCTTTGAGTTGCTCTATTTCTTTACTTGAATTGGTTAATTTTGACTCAAGGTCTTTAGTTGAATGACTGAGGTCTTGAGTTTCGGATATGACTTTTTTAACTAGCGAAGTGATTTCCTCAACGGAAAACTTACCGTCTTCAATTTGCTCTAAATTTTGACAGCTTTTTTCTAACTGATTCGAGAAAGTAGAAGTTTCATTGATGGTGTCGCTCATGGAATTAGAGAGTTGAAGTAATAATTTTTCGACACTGACCTTTAGGTCGTTAAACTCAGTTTCGTGCTCTTGAGCGATGAATTGTGAATAAAGACTATTATTGACACTCGGAGGACAGTTCCCATATTGCTCAACGGTGAGATCAATCGCTTCATTTAGCTTTGGGTGAGATTCTTCCACATAAGTGTACCAAAGTGCGTAATTTGCAGGGGTTGTTGGTACCTTATACTTCAGCATCAAGGGCACTGTTTTTTTCAAATTTTCTGCTGAACGCTTAAATTCGTCTTGAATACTCATTGAAATCACTCTAGTCACTGTCACTGTTCTAAATTAATTTTATGCCAATTGGATAAATCTATAAATTGCATATAGGTAATCTGGTTCTAATTGTTCTCAATATCAATTTGTTACCCAAACAGGATGGATCAGAAATTGTATAAATAAAGTGTAGTCGCTTTTATTGCTCTTGTTGCAATGTTTTTGTGTTAAGTTTTTCGGCTCCCTTAAGCATGGCATGAACGAGTTCATGAGCATTAAACTTCTCAAGGGCATCTTGTGCGCCTACCTGCTTGGCTCGATCAACACAAATTTCGCTCGAAAGTGAAGTATGGAGGATGGTATAGGCGTTATTGATCATCGCATCATTTTGAACTTCAAATGCTAATTCATATCCATCTAACCCCGGCATTTCTATATCGCTTACTAGAATATCTATACCTTGGCCCATTTGAGATAGCTCTTTCATCTTTTCAAGTGCTTCAAGCCCATTATTGCAAACACAATAAGGAATATTAATGAATTCAAGCGCATCAGAAAGTTGTTTTCTGGCGATGGAAGAGTCGTCTACCAACATAATGTTAAACGGCTTTAATTTTTCTCTGTCGACATCAGATAAGATTGCGCGTTTAGTTGATTCTTCTTGAGGGTAAATTTTAGACAGTAAGAGTTCGACATCGAGTAGCTGAATCAGTTTTTCTTGATAACGTGTGATTCCCGTGACGAAAACATTGTGTCCAGCCGTATCCGGTGAGGGCTCGATTGATCGCCAATCACATTCCACTATTTTTTCAATAGTTCGAACCATAAATGCCACCACTTTGCGCATACAATCAGTGACAATCAAATAACAGTTTTTATATTCACTTGGATCAATACGCCGAAATCCGATCGCTGCAGCCATATCAATAACCGGGATAGTTTTATTTCGCACTGTCACTGTCCCAATTACATGTTGGTGAGAGTACGGTATTTGAGTCATTGGGAGGAAAGAAATGATTTCTCTTATTTTTAATGTTCCCATTGCAAAATGATGCCGTTGACTATTTAGAGTAAACATCAACATTCCTTGAGACTGATGTGTTTTGCTTGTGATTTTGGACATGACTGTGACACCTTAATTGTCTTATTTTTAATACTAATGGATAATCCCCAGTCTTCAAATGATTCTGTATTTATCTCCTTTTTTATTGATCTCGCAACGACTCGCTTGTATTGCATATCGCTTTTGTAAGATCAAAGGATTTGAGGATGACATTTATAAGTAAACTCCATACACTTACGCGGTTAAAAAAGGAGAACACCAATGGCAACGACAGCAGCTGCATTGCATATTTTAGTGAAACACAAGAATCAAGCTGATGATATTGTTAGTCAATTGAAGAAAGGGGCTAAATTTCATGTGCTGGCAAAAAAACACTCCTTATGCCCATCGGGTAAGAAGGGGGGTGATTTGGGAGAGTTTAAACGTGGCCAAATGGTTCCTGCGTTTGATAAAGCCTGTTTTAATGGGGAAGTGTTAACACCACTTGTCGTAAAAACTAAATTTGGTTGGCATGTTATTAAAGTGCTTTACCGTACATAGTTTGCATTCACTAGAGAGGTTGATGCTCAATTCTTAATTCAATTACAGGATAGTTCTAAGCTAACTAAATAATCTGCCGTACGCCCTCTCTGTCTTTTTCTGCTTATCATCAATTTCCCCGATCCCATACCATGAGTTCATCCTCATACGGTATGACTTACATCGCCAGTAACCAATGTCGAACCACAGGTAGACTCCATGTGTAAACGAGTAAGAAATAGCCTGTGGTAGGTTTGTTTCCTTTGGGCAAATGTTCAAATTCTGTAGGTAGCGAGATTGTGATGTAAGTGTGAAAAGCAATGTTATTAGATACCAGTAGATGTTAGAAACTGTTAGGTTAAACTTTACTCAAATGTTTCATAAATATTATTAAAAACTCGGTGTTTTTATTGACGGATTTATATGTAAGGAGTAACTTACGCAATAAATTTCGTATGGGGCCTCAAACCTTAAAGAATGGTGTCAATGCAATCAGATAGCGCAAATCAATGGAACAATGATGATCCTGTTTCTCTTAAACGGGTTTCTCGAAAACGTTATCAGAAAGGTAAGGGGTACAGCCTTAGTCGTGACACTCTTATTGTAGAAGAGCCATTACAAATAAGTATTGAATGGACTTCTAATGGTCACTCGCAGTGTGAATTGTGGAGTATGACGATGAGGACCCCCGGTGACGATGAAAATTTAGTGTATGGTTTGCTTTTAAGTCATAGCGTTATAAAGCGTTGGTCTGATATTGATTCAATACGTTACTTTGATGATCATACGAGTCATGCGATGAATCATGTTGTTGTAATCTTAGTAGCTGATATTGAACCAAATTTGTCGATTTCTAGTCGTCGTAACATGAGCACGTCCAGTTGTGGTGTGTGTGGCGCGACGTCTGTCCGAACACTTCAATTTATGGCTCGTAGAGCGATTGATAAAACCGAGAGTTGGCTGTCACCGAGTGATGTGTTGAGTTACTCGTCCTTACTCGCTGAGCATCAATTTCAATTTCATGAAACCGGTTCTGTCCATGGTGCCGCTTATATGATTGATGGGGAATTGAGCGCTGTTGCTGAAGATATTGGTCGTCATAACGCACTAGATAAATTATTAGGATTTTTGTCTCGCCAACAACAGTGGCACCCTCGTGGTGTTGTGGTTTTGACAAGTCGAGTCAGTTACGAATTAATGCAAAAAGCGGTGATCTCTGGTGTTGCCGTTATTGTATCGGTTGGAGCGCCTTCAAAAATCGCGCTGGATATTGCCCGTCAGTTCGATATTACGCTGATTGGTTTTACCACAGCGGAACACTTCAATTTATACAACGGGTACTGGCGAATGAAGCCAGAATAATGATGAGAAGATAATTAGATGAGTTATAAAGAATATTCCGGATCGGCTGGTGGTTGGGCTGCATTAAAATCAACTACGCAACATCTTTTTAAAAGCGAAAATGTCGCTAAGAACATCGTGAATTTATTTCGTGCCAATCAAGATAGCGGCTTTGATTGCCCGGGTTGTGCTTGGGGTGAAAAAGGCGTTCCTGGACGATTTCGCTTTTGTGAAAATGGTGCGAAGGCCGTAAACTGGGAAGCAACAACTCGCCGAGTTGGGCATGAATTTTTTGCCAAATATTCCGTGTCTTGGCTGAATAAGCAAACCGATTACTTTTTAGAGTATCAAGGGCGTTTAAATGAGCCGATGCGCTATAACCCTGAAACGGATCATTATGAGCCGATAAGCTGGGATGAAGCGTTTAATGTCGTCGCTGAACATCTAAACCAACTTGAGAATCCGAATCAAGCTGAGTTTTATACTTCTGGTCGAGCAAGTAATGAAGCCGCGTTCGTATATCAACTATTTGCGCGTCGTTTTGGGACCAATAACTTTCCAGACTGTTCAAACATGTGCCATGAAGCAACGGGCCACGCACTCATTGAATCAATCGGTATCGGCAAGGGTACGGTAACGATCGAGGATTTTGAGGTTGCCGATGCTATCTTCTTATTTGGACAAAATCCGGGAACCAATCATCCTCGTATGTTGGAAACCTTAGCATCCGCAAACAAGCGTGGCGCTCAAGTGGTCGCCTTCAATAACCTTAAAGAACGTGGGTTAGAGAGATTTACCAATCCTCAACATCCACTTGAGATGCTGAGTAACGGCTCCACGCCAACCACCAGTCACTACTTTATGCCCAAATTAGGTGGTGATATGGCCGTGGTTCGCGGCATGGTAAAAGTTTTGTTGGATTTACATAAGCAAGCGGTGGAGAAGGGCAAAAATGTATTCGACCTCGAATTTATTGAGCAACATACAGACGGGTTGGATGATTATCTAGCGACTGTTGAGGCTACGCCATGGGAGCAGATTCTAGATCAGTCGGGATTGAGTAAAGATGACATCGTGCAGGCCGCGGATATTTATCACAATGCCAAGACTCGCATTGTGACTTGGGCGATGGGCGTTACTCAACATAAGCACTCTGTGGCAACCATTCAAGAAATCGCCAATTTACAGCTACTATTTGGTCAGATTGGTAAACCGGGCAGTGGTTTGTGTCCAGTGAGAGGTCATTCGAATGTGCAGGGCGACCGTACTGTTGGTATAAATGAAAAACCGCCGGCGTTATTGCTCGAAAATCTTGAAAAAGTTTTTGGCTTCAAGCCGCCCACAGAATATGGGCATAATGTCGTCAATGCGTTGCAAGCAATGAGTAAAGGCGAAAGCAAGGTGTTTATTGGTTTGGGTGGGAATTTAGTCGCCGCTGCACCGGATACCGAACGAGTTATGGAAGCAATGCATCAGTGCCAACTGACCGTAAATATTGCAACCAAACTTAATCGTAGTCATGTTAATCCAGGAAAAGATTCCCTCATTCTGCCTTGCTATGGGCGAACTGATATTGATATGCAAGCAAATGGCGAACAAAAAGTCACGGTAGAGGATTCGTTCTCCATGGTACATGCATCCGCTGGAAGAATGGACGCATCAGGAGAAAACATGCGTTCAGAAATCGCTATTGTGTCGGGTATGGCTAAAGCGACTCTTGGTGAAAATAATCCCGTTTGCTGGCAATCATTGGTCGATGATTACAACAATATCAGAGACTACATAGAGAAGACCATTCCTGGTTTTACTCAATTTAATCAACGCTTGGATATTCCTGGCGGATTTTATTTAGGAAATAGTGCTCGGGATTTGGTATGGAATACCCCACAAGGTAAGGCTCAAATTTGTAGTCATGAATTGCCAGAAAATATCCTTATTTTTGATGCACCAAGTTCCTCTAAGAAGCCTGTGTTTGTAATGCAAACGATGCGTTCTCATGATCAATATAACACAACGGTATATGGATATGATGATCGCTATCGCGGGGTATTTGGCGAGCGAAATGTTGTTTTTATGCATCAAGCAGACATCGATAATTTAGGGTTGAAATACGAACAATTGGTTGATATTGAAACTCTGTGGACGGATGACAAGAAGCGAAAGATACACGGATTTAAAGTCATTCCTTACCAGATTGCAGAAGGGAATGTTGCCGCGTATTTTCCCGAGGCAAATGCACTGATTCCATTGGAGAGCGTTGGTGAATTTAGTGATACTCCAACATCCAAATCAATAGCCGTTGTCATCACGCCAAGCGAGGTCAGCCGGTTAGATAAGAGCGTCGACTCATGAGGTGATAAGCCCTGTGAGTAGCCAAAAAAAAGAGCCCATATAAATGGGCTCAAAATAAAACAAAACAGAAAATTTAATCACTACATTTAGGCACAAGCTTGATCGGCATGTCGATCAAACCTATGACTTCTTTAACTAGCAGAGCTAGTTCATCTCATTTTGGTTACAAAAATGAGAACATTTGGTTCGTTCAAGACAACTTCAATGTTTCTTTGTCTTAAACACTTTAAATATGTGGCATCGCTTTTTTAGGGATAATAGCACCAGGGTATTGGATCACGGTTCCCGCTAATAGGTGACCTGCTTGTGCTGACTCAATAGGTGTACCGCCTGTTACTCGTTTGGCTAGGTAACCTGCGCTAAATGAGTCTCCCGCTGCAGTTGTATCGACAACGTTAGATATTTTGTTCGCGGCAACCGTGTGCATTTCGCCATCGACGACGACAAAACATGCATCCGCACCTCGTTTAACAACAATTTCTGTCACACCGAGCTGTTGAGTACGTTCAATCGCTTGTTGTTCATTATCATCACCGTAAAGCATCACTTCATCATCAAATGTTAAGAATGCGCAATCGGTTAATGAGAGCACCTGACGATAGGCCTGCTGAGCTTGTTCGGTAGAGTTCCAAAGCTTTGGACGATAGTTGTTATCAAAGGCGATTTTACAGCCGTTATCACGACAACGTTGAAGTACGTCGATCAGTGAACTTAGGCACTCTAAAGGCAAGATCGCAAGGCTAATTCCACTGAGATAGATCATATCAAACGTTGAAAGTTGAGTGACGAGAGCATCAAGGTCTGCTTCCAGTAGCCAAAATCGCGCTGCGGAATCATTTCGCCAGTAGTAAAAGCTACGTTCGCCATCATCTTGTGTTTCAATCGTATAAAGACCAGGAAGCTTGGTTTGAGAACGAAGTACCATCGATATATCGATATTCTCTTTTTTCCACTGATTCAACATTTCTTCACTGAAAGGGTCGAGGCCCAGACCCGTTAAATAAGAGGTTGAAACATCTTTCTCGTATGTCAGTCGCGAAAGGTAAAGAGCAGTATTTAGAGTGTCGCCGCCAAAACTTTGTTTGTACAGCTCACCATGTTGTTGAAGTTCAACCATACATTCGCCGATAACGGCCACGCGCTGTTGCTTTATCACTGCTCTTTACTCCGGAATATCCATTCTTTGAAAGCTATTTTATATTTTTAAAAGAATAAATCAATATTTTTGAAACGATGATTTAATTTTATTTTTTGATGTGAAAAATCTCAGTTGAGTAGAATAAGGTGAACAAGCTGATTTAATATGGCAACGTCGTGGTCATTTAGCTTCTAAAATAACTTTCGTCACATTGGGGTATAACTTAGTGACTATTGATCTCTTTTGATCTCTTGATTTGAAGGCGCGCACCCTAAATGTTGAAGTAGTACATATAGGCTAACTTGTTTTAGTGCAACCCGACGGAAAAGGTTGGCAAATATATGATCACCACCAAAGCAGTTGTTAATATATTTATTGATTTCTTCTGGCGTGTACCCACTAACGTAAAGCGAGCGAACCCATTGATATTCAACTGATTGTTGGTTTTTTAGTGTGTTAATACTGAGAGTGATTTGAGGCGTTTTCAAGCCAAGGTACCTTCAAAAAATCCGAACGAGCAAATAATTGACCTATTAAAGCAAAATTAAATGACCGTTCGATGACAGAAGGAAATTCGCTTTATTGGATAGATTTTAAGTATTTAACGTGAGCTTCCATCTCTTCTCCAATCTCTTTTCTCATATTCATTAGCTTAATGGCTGACTCTCTAAGAGCGATATCGTCGGGGTCGGTCGGTTTCCACTCTGGGACACTGGTGGGTTTGCCTTCTTCGTCAACGGCAACCATGATAACGATACAGTGGGTAGTGAGGCAGTTGATGAGTGTTTTGGGATCGCTAGCTTGGACGTCGATCGCGATATGCATAGAACTTCGTCCGGTGTAAACGACTTTGGCGTTAACTTCTACTAAACTTCCTACCGTGATGGGCTTTACAAAGCGGATACCACCGGCATATGCAGTGATACAGTATTTACCGCTCCATGCTGCAGCTCCAGCATATGCTGCTAGATCAATCCATTTCATTACCGCGCCACCATGGACTTTTCCACCGAAATTTACATCGCTTGGCTCGGCAAGAAAACGTAGAGTCGTTTCTCTTTTCATTATTCACTTCCTTTCATCATTTACTTACACATAACAAATGAGCCATGTTTTTGTAAACTAAGTATAACTTACTGTTCGTAAGGTGTTGGGAGAAATTATGTCAAATGATAAAATTAAAGGGGTAAATAGTTGGGACTCAATGAGCATTTCTGAGCTAAGATAGTGACTTAATACTATGAAGTTAGTCTTATTTTGGTTTATTCTTTTATTTTAAATGATGACATGACCACCTTCAATGGAGACCACGATGGCGAACCAGTGGGATTTGCTTGCTGTAGATTGGGAAGATAATCCCGAAAATATCGAGTTAGCTGATAAGGCGTCTGCTTCACTTGGCAGTGTGATGGATTTAGCGGGAAAGCACATTTTAGACTTTGGGTGTGGTTCTGGTCGTTTAAGCCAATCAATTTCTCCTCAGGTTAAATCAATCATCGCACTAGATTCATCGGAAGCGATGATTGAAGAGTTGGATACGAAAGAACTATTTAATGTCGAGCCTGTCGTTGATTCGTTAACTCGAGGCCTCGTTGCTCAGCATCCAGCCTTTCGAAAGCAATTTGATGGGGTGATTGCATGTGCAGTGTGCAGTTATCTCGACAACCTATCTGAAGTATTGGCCATTATCTATTCACTGTTAGATAAAGGTGGTGTATTTGTGCATTGGGATTGGGTCGCTGATGATGAAGACGGATTCGGCTTAGGGCTGATAGAGATGCAAGATGAGTTGATTCAAGCTGGCTTCTCAGAGGTATCGGTTACTCAACCTTTTAAAATAAATACGCCTAAAGGCATGCAAAGTATATTAATGGGTATAGCTCTTAAGTAGAGATATCGAACAGATATTAAATGTGACCAAAGTCACATTTTCATGTAAATTTACGGATATATAATTATATTTTTGGAATCCAATACGCATATTTATAACAAATTTTAGCTTCAACTTGTATTTCATTTCGATGTTCACGTTTAATGGATCAGATGATTCAAGATTACTTAGAAAAAGTATCGATCAAAAATATTCAAATGTTGACTAACAACATTGGCTAGAGCACTAACTAAAATAATAATCATAGTAGAAATAAAAAAGGATCTGTTGAAAAACAGGTCCTTTTTTATTGCCTGTCCCGTTCTAAATATTACTTATCATTCCAATAAAAAGTCGGGTGGTTATTTTGTCAGAGTATATGAACGATGGTTTCGCTACGATCGCAAAGAGGAGTTCAAGCGATTTTTTTGAAAGCAATTATGGCTGGTTAAAAAAGAAAAAAAACCAACCACAAAAAGGTGATTGGTTATATTAATTGTGAACAAGTGGCGTTCACTAACAACGTCAGTTGGCTAGGTGACCCTTGGCTTAATAAGGGTCATAGTACATAAAGCATATAGTGTGCCAAGTTTATTTCTTTCTAAGTCGTTGACCATTCGTCGTAATCAATCATTCATCAAATATAATTCGCATTTTGCAATTGCAAAATGCGAATTATGTCGCGAGTTGCACATGGTTATTTTGTTTTTTGCATTTTACTTACAGAGTTTTTTCATATTGATTAATCGCCGGAAAAAATAGTGTGTTCAAATGAATCGGGTTGCTAATGAAATCTTATTTTTCAAATGGTTATCTATTATCGACGAATAATGTTGCGGTATTATCATATGCCTTCAGTAGCGCACGTGTTATTGAATCACGAACACTCCCTTTAAGATGATTACCATCGCTCATCATGATGACAATACATGGTGATGACTTAAAACTAATTTTTGGACCATGAAATGAAAAAACTAATTTTGGCTGTATCTCTAACTTCTTTATTTAACGTTGCTCAAGCATCAGAGTGGGGTTACGAAGGCGCACATGGCCCTGAGCACTGGGATAAGGTATCTCAGACTTGTGCAACTGGTGTAAACCAAAGCCCAATTAATTTAAATTCAATCACAGACGCTAAGCTTGCGCCATTAGATATTCAATATACGGGTTCGGTGACGGCCTTGATGAATAATGGTCACACGTTGCAAGCAACGATTGAAGGAAGCAATACATTATCGATTGATGGTCGAGAATTCGAATTGAAACAGTTTCACTTCCATACGCCTTCAGAAAATCAAATCAATAACAAATCTTATCCTTTAGAGGGACATTTTGTTCATGCTGATAAAGATGGCAATCTAGCGGTAGTGGCTGTGATGTTCGATATGGGTAAGAAAAACGAACAACTGGCTAACTTAATTCAAACACTTCCTAAAAACGGTGAAACAGTGACGTTGGCTGAGTCATTTGATGTGAAAGATATGCTACCGGACTACTCTTCATATTACCGTTTCAATGGTTCTTTAACGACACCACCGTGTAGCGAAGGCGTGCGTTGGTTTGTATTAAAAAATGCTAAGTCGTTATCAGATAATCAAGAGCAGTTAATGAGCGGTGCTATGGGGAAAAATAACCGTCCATTACAGGCGATCAACGCTCGTGTTGTATTAGGTAGCAACTAAAACTTTTTTGTTATGCAGTTAAACTAAAAAGACCATAATGACATGATCATTATGGTCTTTTTATTAGGCTTAAGCGTGAACAGAATCGTTAATTACAATACATTTTTTTCAGAGGCTTTAATGTAGCCGATAAATTCTTCTGCGGGCATTGGCTTAGCGTAATAAAATCCTTGAATTTGCGTTACGCCCATATCTGCTAGTGCTTCAACTTGTTTAGAATCTTCGACACCTTCCGCAATAATTTCCATTCCTAGTTGATTGGATAGATCTATCATTGAGAGCACGACTGCATCGAGTGCTTCGTTTTGAGATAGGCTTCGAATAAACACCTGATCTATTTTCAGCTTGTCAAATGGGTGTTGGTGGATAAAGTTTAACCCAGAATACCCCGTCCCAAAGTCATCGATCGCCATTCTGAAACCGAGGTTTTTAAGAAGGGTTAGATTGTGTACAGCTTTGACCATTTCTTCTGGTGAAAAGTTGTTATCTTCAGTAATTTCTAACATTACTACTTTGGCCATAATCGGATGAGTAATCGCATAGTCGTAAATATATGAAATGAACTCATCGTCCAATACCAATGTTCGACTGATATTCATGCTGATATAACGATCTTCAAATTCAAGTTTATGTCGTTCGATGTAGTTAGTTAAATAATCTATAACTCGGTAAGTTAATTCCTTAATTATGCCGATCTGCTCTGCTAATGGGATAAAAATAGCGGGTGAAATGTACCCTTTATTCGGATCATTCCAACGTAATAAAGCTTCACTGCCAACGACACTTCGAGTCCGGCTATCAACAATTGGTTGAAAGTACAACTTAAGTTGATTGTTTTGAATCGCTGAGCGGAGAGAGGCATCAAGTGTGTGATTGCTGCGTCGATAATCCCGAACAATTAAATACCCAACGGTCAATAAACTTGCGCACAGTATGATGACCCAAGCTAGGTTGGTGAAATAGGTAATATAGGCTTCTAACCCTATATTTAGTCGAATAGATAGTGGATAAATATTGGAGCGAAATGTTAATACTCGGTTTGATTTACTCGGGACGATTTGTTGGCCATCGATAACGTGAGTTAATACTTGGATCTGATATCCAAAAGACATGTCATCAAATGAAGATGAAATCAATTCGAGAAAGTGGCGTGGAGGAATAAGCGCATTGATGCCTGATTTTTTTGGGGTAGAAGAGAAAATAAAAAAGGTTGGAATTCCATCAGGTGAATCAGTTAATTCAATAGTGGTGCGATCCGTCGAATGTTCTAGTCGGTCTAAAACAGAGCGGTAGATAGCAATGTTGGCTTGTCCTGCATTACTTGTACAATAAATACTGCCATTAGCATCATACATACCGACTTCTTTAATTCTATCGGTTGCAAACACATAATTTCGTAGTTTTGAGATGTCATTTTTATTGCATGTTTCAGAGGCAGAAATGCTGACACGATCTAAATCATGCGCCGTTCGATTAATGAAGACTTCTAGGTTAGAGATGGCTTGTCGCCCAAGAGTGTGAGCGGTGCTGAATGTACTGTAATAGGTGTATAAGCTACCTGCGAAAAAGGTAATAATAAAAATTGCCAAGACGGGCAGAATGATGCCAACGCGATTTTGCAGCGAATGGTAGTTGTTTGTTAATGTGTTTAGATTCGCCGATTGTCCACGCATATGTGTTACACATTACTTAAGTCAATGATTTTTCTTATATATAAACGTATGTGATTACTGCAACTAAATCTAGTAACTGAGTGATATATTGATACATTTTTAGAACTGACTTGGTAAGAACGTGATATTGCTTCAATATATGTGGAAGAGCAGTCTTAGCGTTATTTTGTTAGACTCACCAAAATTTCAACTGGAAATTAAATATGTCCGCAACATTTACCCAATTAGGTATCGCTACTTTTCTTAGTAATACCTTAGAAAAATTACATATTCAGACGCCTACGGAAATTCAGACTCAAGCAATCCCGAGAGTTCTTGATGGTGTGGATATATTGGCTGGTGCTCAGACTGGTACAGGGAAAACGGCGGCATTTGGGTTACCGATGATTCAGCGTTTAACCGAACGAGCTGCGATTGATCGGCCTGAAAAAGGTGAAGTAAGAGGGCTTATTCTTGTCCCAACTCGCGAACTAGCCCAGCAGGTTTATGACAATTTAGTCGCGTATTCTGCACACACAGAGTTGAAGATCGTTGCGGTATATGGTGGTGTCAGTATCAGAGCGCAGAGCGATAAACTCAAGTTAGGGTGCGATATTTTAGTCGCGACACCTGGCCGCTTACTGGATCATCTTTTTAATCAAATCATCACTTTAGAGAAGGTGGAGTTTTGGGTTCTTGATGAAGCCGATCGAATGTTGGATATGGGTTTCACCCCTGATATTCAACGGATAGTGAAGCGCTTGAATTCATCTAGGCAAACCTTGTGTTTTTCTGCAACCCTCGACGATAAAGTTCGCGCATTTGCACAACACCTGATGCGGGACGCCGTGCCGATTCAGGTGGCCGCGCAAAATGCGACCGCTGATACCGTAGAACAGTTGGTTTACCCGGTTGACCGTTCCAAGAAAAGCGCATTGTTAGCCTACTTGATTGGCTCTCGAAATTGGCATCAAGTCTTGGTTTTCACTAAAACAAGGCAAGGCAGTGATGCTCTTGCCAAAGAGCTTAAATTAGATGGAATTCATGCGGCTTCAATTAATGGTGATAAAAGTCAGGGCGCTCGTCAGAAGGCGCTCGATGATTTTAAGTCGGGTAAGGTTCGAGCATTAATTGCGACGGATGTCGCGGCTCGTGGTCTTGATATTGAGCAACTAGAGCAAGTCGTGAATTTCGATCTGCCTTTTAAAGCCGAAGACTATATCCATCGCATCGGTAGAACAGGGCGAGCTGGGCAAACAGGGAAAGCCTATTCGTTCATGGGTCACGACGAAGAGTACTTATTGGAAGCGATAGAAAACTTACTGGATAAGCGCTTACCACAAGAGTGGCTCGCTGGATTTGAACCGAGTCCAAATGCCGAAGTTTATACTGACAGTAACCCTAAAAAGCGCAGCCGTTCATCTGAGAAGCGCAAGCTAAAGGCTAAATTAAATGTCCATGCGAATCGTGGGAAAAAGCGTCGCTAATCATTGAGATCGGCACTGATTCTTGATTTTATAAAACAAAACCGCCAAACAACTAAAAGTTTGGCGGCTTAATTAGTGATGCAATTAATTTTGAGTTAATTAGTCATAAATCGTTGGAATTGGCTGACGTTTATGTTGTGTCGCTTGATAAATCGCAACTAGTCGCTCAGTGACTTCTTGAGGTACGGGTTTTCCTTCTAAGAAATCATCAATTTGATCGTAAGTCAGCATTAGCGCATCTTCGTCTGCTTTTTGCGGAGCAAGCTCTTCTAAATCAGCGGTAGGGGTTTTGGTGACCAAAATTTCTGGAGCACCTAACGTCGCTGCAACTTGACGAACTTGACGCTTACTCAGTCCAAATAGAGGTGCGAGATCGCAAGCGCCATCTCCATACTTGGTGTAGAAACCGGTAATGTTTTCCGCAGAATGATCGGTTCCTAAGACCAATGCTCCTACGTAACCAGCAATTTCGTACTGTGCGACCATACGTGCGCGAGCTTTAACGTTACCTTTAACAAAATCGACTTTGGCAGAATCGGTTGGTAACAAGCCTGTGTTTTCCAGTGCTGCATGTGATGCTGCATGCAATCCATCAACACCCGATTTTATATTGACTGCAACCGCATGTGTTGGCTGGATAAACTGAAGTGAAATTTGAGCTTCATCTTCATCTTTTTGCTCGCCATAAGGCAGGCGAACAGCGATAAATTGATAGTCGTTACTTTGAGATTCATCGTTAAGTTGATTGATTGCAAGTTGTGCCAAACGTCCACACGTTGTGGAATCAACGCCACCACTGATCCCAAGTACTAAAGCTTTGCATCCAGAAGAGGTTAATTTGTCTTTAATAAACGCTACTCTTCGTTCTATCTCAAAATTTGGGTCAATGCTTGGCGAGACACGCATCTCGTCGCGGATTAATTGTTCCATAAGGCCTTCCCTTTTTGTGCAAGCAATAATAAATAGTACATAGTATCATACCGAAATTAGTCGATTATAAAACTCTCAATTGAGTTTAAAGGATGAATATGAGGAATATTGCCGTCTTTGGCAGTGCTTTCAACCCCCCGTCATTCGGACATAAAAATGTTATTGAATCACTGACCCAATTTGATCTTATCTTGCTCGTTCCAAGCATTGCTCATGCATGGGGCAAAGAGATGCTGGATTTTCAGTTACGCTGTGAGCTCGTTGAGGCTTTTATCGATGATCTTGCGCCGAGATCTAATCGCGTTGAGTTGTGCCGTGTTGAAGAGGAGTTACTCGAATCTAATCAGAGTGTGACGACTTATCAATTGTTAAACTATCTTGCTGAGCTGTATTCAGCGGATAACCTAACGTTTATTATTGGGCCTGATAACCTAATGAATTTTGGTAAGTTTTATAATGCAGATAAGATTATGGATCATTTTTCAGTGATGGCATTACCTGAAAAAGTAAAAGTCCGGAGTACCGATATTCGAACTCGTTTGCAAAATAAAGAGAGTGTCGAGGGTTTAACAACCCCTTCGGTTATTAAACTGATTGAACAAACACAGAGCTATCAGTAAATGAGATAGGCCTTGATTGGAGTAGCAACGGAATGAACCAAGAGAAATCGAGATCTTGCATCAGAGTTGAATTTCTTTAGACTACATTACCTTTAAAAAACGTAATAAAACCGTGTTAAGTTAAGGATAAACGATGAAACTCACGACACTTATTGAAACCGTTAAGAATGACCCTAAATCGATAGAATTTAGTGATGTCATTGCTGTGATTGATGCCAACTACGATTTTACGCCAACTCAGTTTACTAACGGAGCATTAACCAATGCTGCCGATCAAAACAATGGATCGTGTAAGATTTTCGCATTCGCCAAGTTACAAGGTTTGGCCGCAGAGGAAGCATTAGCACTGTTTGGTGATTTTTATCGTAAAGATGTTTTACTCCACCCAACCAATGATGATCACCAAAATATTCGTAACTTTATCGAATTTGGTTGGGAAGGCATTGAGTTTACGAGTGAAGCACTAAAAGAGAAGTAGTTAGCTTTGTAGTAGAGAATAGAAGTGTCTTTTGTTCTCTACTCGTCGATGTTTAGTAATTTTGCTTTGCGTAAACACTCTCGACATAAACATAAGCTATCACTGGGTACTATCAATGATGTATCGCGACGTTCAAGGCCCATGCACCAACAGGTATTTTCTCCGGCGCTGATGCCACAAAATACGGGTTCATTGCAACTTGGGCATCGATGAGTTTCATTCGCGCCTTTTAATCGCTGAAGAATTATTTCTCGTTGTTCGTCACTGTACTGTTTCCATTCTATTATTTCTGTCATTGTTCTATGGCATCCGGAACATATACCATCGACATTTTTGCACGCAGCAACGCAAGGTGTTTTCATTAGTCTCTAGTCAATTAAAGTGTATCTAAGGAGGGAGTTCATAACAGAGTAAATCACGTATATTTCTTTCTAACGTATGATGTTCAACCTTTATTATGATCCTTTATAAATTGCTTAATAAAGCGACGGACTTCTCGTGCCGCTGAGGTGTCTAAGTCTTCACATAACGCGATAAACTCATCTCGATCTTCTTTGTTGATTCTCAGCAGAAGTTGGCTGTCTTTTTTATTCGATGACTTTTTTTTACCGCTCATGGTAATACCTCCGAGTATATATTTTGTATATATAAACCTTTCTGTTTGTAGTGAGGATCTCAACTTGTAATTAACGTGATTAAAGTCACATTAATATGCCTCGGTGGATAATAGATCGCCTAAATTCGCTATGCACAATGCCGCTCTTTCATCCACTAATCCAAATATCAGATTCGGTCTAGAAGCTATTCTTAGACCCTGAATTTGGTGTGTGTTAACTAGTTGCGTAGGGTAGTTGTAGAGCTTATACTCTAACTCTTTTTTTCGTCTGTATTTTTCTGGAGCAAATATGAAGAGTCGGTCCGTGGCTTATGCAATGGGCGCACTGATAGGAATGTTGTCATTCGGCGCTAATTCAGCCGATGTTTCCTTTGATGAAGCATGGGAATTACTGCAAAAAAATAACAATTCTATTGCTGCCCAAAGAGCCAGTGTTGAGCGCTATAGTCATCTAGAAGATGCGACTGACAGCCTCAATTTGCCTCAAATCTCCATTGGTGCGACCTACACCCGACTGGATGATGATGTCACGATTACAGGATCAGATCTTACTGAAAGTATTTCTGGCTTGGGTGCATTATCAAGTTTGCTTGGTGGTGTGTCCGCGACACTAATTGATAAAGAGATCTTCACCTCTTCGATTCGTGCTATTTGGCCTATTTTTACCGGAGGACGGATTTCGGCCGCAAAAAGTGCGGCAGAAGGGCGAACTAAAGAGGCTGAGAGTCAGCTTGCGATGGAAGTTCAAGCCCGTTATGAAGATCTCAGCAAGTACTATTTCAGCGTCATTTTAGCTGAGCACGTGGTTGAAACTCGACTTGCGGTCGAACAAGGGTTGATTGCCCACCGCAGCCATGCAATTAAACTTGAACAGCAAGGGCAGATTGCTCGCGTGGAAAGATTGCAAGCGGAAGCATCGTTAGATAAAGCCGTGGTTGAACGCAAAAAAGCTCAACATAATTTAAATATCGCGCAAGTAGCTCTCACTCAAGTGCTAGGGCAAACCGAAGCAGTTGTACCGCGTGATGAGATTTTTATTAATCAACATTTACCCGCACTTGAAGCATTTATTGACCAAACGTTAAACACATACCCTGGCCTTGATATTCTTGATGCTAAAGAAACACAAGCAAGAAGTTTGATTAACGCTGAAAAGGGCAAGTTCTTTCCAGAAGTGTATGCTTTCGGTGATTACAACCTATATGAAAATGACTCACTGTATAGTCAACTGCGACCAGAGTGGTTAGTTGGTATTGGAGTCAGTATTCCGCTGACTGAAAATACGGGACGCGGTGAAAATATGAAAGCGGCCAGCAGTGCTGTTTCTCAGATTCAATATTTAAGAAAGCAAGCTCGCCAGGATCTGAGCGTATTAGTTGAAAAAACGTACCTCGAAGCTGAGCAAGCGCTTGATGAAGTGATGGGACTAAATTCCAGTATTACACTCGCGGAAGAAAATTTGCGCTTAAGACAAAAAGCATTCACTCAAGGCTTGGGACGATCGCTCGATGTGGTTGATGCCGAATTGTATCTCGCTAATATCAAAACTCAGCAGGACGCGGCCAGTTTCCAATATTTGCTTTCTCTGAATAAATTGCTCGCACTTTCTAATGAAATGGACAGTTTCGACACCTATAAACGAAATGCGATTACGCCAGCACAACTTAGATTAAAGGATGCATCATGAATAAGGTTAAACCTCTTCTGATTTCACTAGGAGTACTCGCCATTGCTGGTTGGGTTGGTTTTAAATTTTTTGATGCTTATGAAGCACCAGCCTTTCGAATTCAAGGGCAAATTGAGTCTCAGCAATACAGCATATCTTCAAAAGTCGCAGGGCGAATTGACCAGGTCTTAGTGCGCAAGGGTGACAATGTGAAAGAAGGTGACCTTGTGTTTACCATTCATAGCCCAGAAATCGATGCCAAACTGGATCAAGCGGTTGCAGGCCAAAAAGCGGCGGGTGCGTTGGCGAAAGAAGCCGCAACTGGTGCGCGACAACAACAAATCCAAGCCTCTCAAGATCAATGGCGTAAAGCCAAAGCGGCTTCGGAATTGATGGAAAAAACATACCGAAGAATCAATAGCTTATATGAAGATGGTGTAGTATCTGAGCAAAAGCGAGATGAAGCGTTAACGCAATGGAAAGCGGCTCAATACAATGAAAGTGCAGCCTACCAAATGTTTACCATGACCAAAGAAGGCGCTCGAGATGAAACCAAGCAAGCGGCAGCAGAAAAAGAGCGCATGGCAGCAGGTGCGGTAGCAGAAGTAGAAGCGTATGCCGCGGACACACAAATACATTCATGGTTCAATGGAGAAGTCGCTCAGGTTCTACTTCACAGTGGTGAACTGGCTCCACAAGGGTTTCCAGTTGTCACGGTTATTGATACTCAAGATACGTGGGCCGTGCTAAATGTTCGAGAAGATCTTCTTCAACAGTTCGAAAAAGGTAAAGAGTTTGATGCCTTTGTTCCAGCTTTAAATGCCGATGTGAGGTTTAAAGTAACGCATATTGCGGTGATGGGCGACTTTGCAACCTGGCGCTCAACCGATGCAACTCAAGGGTTTGATTTACGAACGTTTGAGGTGGAAGCTCGCCCAGTTGATAATGATGTGTCGTTGAGAATGGGCATGAGTTTAGTGGTTGAGATGTAGGTAAAATATGATGCCGCATTCTTCTCAAGCCTCCGAAGCGTCAATTGATGATTTGACGCGCTCTCGCAGTCAATGGCAAGTCGTACGTCAAGATAAATGGTTATTGTCATCGCTCACATGGGTACCAATCTTACTTTGTCTTTGCATGTATTGGATTTTCTCTCAAGGCATCGTAAACAACTTACCGATAGGGGTGGTTGATTTGAGTAAGAGCTCGTTGTCGCAATCATTGGTTCAACATTATGATGCGACATCAATGCTTAACGTGAACCATCAGCTCGATGATATTTCTCAAGCCAAGCACGCGATGGTCAGCGGTGATATTTACGCAATTCTCTATATTCCCAGAGGATTTACCAAATCGATTGTCCAATCGAATCCTCCGCAAGTTACGCTATTTTACAACAGCCAATACCTGCTTGTTGGCAAATTGATCAGTTCTGCTGCTCAAAGCGCACAAGGAACGTTTAATGCGAAGGTGGGCGTGGTTCAGAATTTAGCCAAGGGTAATACGACAAGTGCTGCTGCCTTTGGTCGTGCCGTTTCCGTTAGGACTCAAATTACACCGTTATATAACAAAAGCACGAATTATGCTCAGTTTTTGGTATCGGCAATTATTCCAGCTATTTGGCAAATATGTATCGTTGCATTCACGGTGTTAGTGCTGAATGCAAATTATCAAATAGCTGGGTTGAAATCATGGCTAGGTCGTTCAACTACGGTTATAGATTTAAGCAAAAGCTTATTCCCTTACTTTATTTGGTTCTGGTTGTTAGGCGCCACTTTTTTGCTTTGGTTTTATAAACTTATTGAGTGGCCAATGGAAGGAAGTTGGGTGGTATTGCTTTTTGCTCAAGCTATTACGACTTTGGCGTGTATGGTTATGGCGTGTTTTTTCTTTTTCTTAACATGTAACGCCGCTAGAGCCATGAGTTTTGCTGGGGCGTTTACGGCACCTGGATTTGCTTTTATGGGCATTACATTTCCCGCTACCGATATGGGCTCATTAGCGCAAATATGGCGAGGATTACTTCCGGCTAGCCACTATATTGAAGTTCAAGTAAGCCAAGCAAGTGCTGGGGTAGGAGCGTTGCAGTCACTTTCTCATCTTGTTCCTATGGTTGGGTATGTTTTTCCGCTCATTCTTACCGTGCTTTTGATTAAAAAGCACATGAATAAGGAGATGGCGGCATGAGGCTAATGGAACATATTAAGCTTGAGCTTAAGGCCATTTTAACGAATCCCGTTGTTGTACTAACGATCTTCGGTGGGATTGTATTTTATTCTTTTCTTTATCCGCTACCTTACAGCCATCAAACACCTAGAGAGCAAGCGATTGCGGTTGTCAATCTAGATGGAAGTCAAACCAGTTATCAATTAGAGAGAATGGTCGATGCGTCACCAAACGTAAAAGTCGTTAGCCGGTTGTACTCAATAGCCGCTGCAAAGGAGTCATTCTTAAACGAAGAGATCACGGGTTATATCGTGATTCCTGAAGATTTTTACAAAAACCTTCTGCTGGGAAAAAGCCCGGTGCTTTCCTATGCCGGAGATGCATCTCTTATTCTGGTCTATGGAACTGTTGTTCAAGGTCTTGCAGGGGCTGGAGGAACGTTAGCTGCGAAAGTTAAAGTCGCCAAGCTACTTAACGATGGCGTTCCATTGGCGTTGGCGAGCAAGCAATATTCTGCGACCTATTTAAATACTAAGCCGACATTTAACCCTAGACTTGGTTATGTTGACTATGTTGTTGCTGGGGTGTTTGTCCTAATTCTTCAACAAACTTTGGCTATGGCGGCGGGGCTTATTGGAGGCACGCAACGAGAAAGTTACGGCTATTGGGAATCTCAGCCGAATTACACGACTTTAGCGATTAGAACGGTCATGCTTGTCCTCATCTATTATCTAATGGGGATGTATTATTTTGGAATGAGCTTTGATAGTTATGGTATCAGCAGACTTGCAAGTCCAGTCGATATTCTTACGTTGATGCTGCCATTTTTACTCACTTCCTGCTTTATCGGTATTTGGCTTGGTGCCGTCACACCGAGTCGAGAATGGGTTACGGTTGTTGTACTGCTTAGTTCGATGCCATTGATATTTACCGCGGGCTTTATTTGGCCGTCAGAGATGGTTCCGGCCCCACTGAATTGGTTAGCTTCATTATTTCCAACTAAACCCGCGGTGAGTGGCTTCCTTAAATTGAATCAGATGGGGGCCGATTGGGCTCAGGTCAAAAGTGATTGGACTCTACTTTGGGCACAGACTTTGTGTTGGGGAGTGATCGCCAGTTATGCATTCAATAAAGCTCGACAAAATGATTCTGTATTTCAGTTAAAAAAGGAAAGTTGACCGGTACATTCCATTCTATTTTGAGGTCACAATTGGTCATCGGTAATAGTGAGTTATTTATACAGTACGCATGACTATATTTTTCAAGCCATTTGAATAGCTGTTTTTAGTTATATAAGTGAGAGTTAAGCAGAGAAACTTAATGTTTAGTCGTGATTTTATTCATTAATGATAGATAGGTAAATTAAACTTTCCATTTACTAAAAAGCGAAAATGCTAGGTTTTTCAGGGCCTCCAGAAAATAAATTAAGATTTATGGTAAAGAAAGAAAAACATTGGTTAATAAATATTACCAAGTATGATTGAGATATGTTAAAAATCCGTTATACTGCCGCCTGAAAATAAAGAGGTTCCAAGGAAAGATATATGAGTAAAACTGTTCACGTTGCGATCACACGCCGAGTTCTGCCAGGTAAAGAAAAGGCATTTGAAGAGGCAATTCGTGATTTCTTTTCTACATCAGCGAAAGCTCCGGGTGCTCTTGGCGCACAATTAATACGTCCTATGCCAGGTGAAGACAATCATGTATATGGCATTATTCGTTCTTTTGCTACTAAGGAAGATCATGACGCGTTTTATGCTTCTGATACTTTCCGCGAGTGGACTGCGTACATTCAACCTCTTGTTGAACCAGACTACACTCGTAAGACTTTGCACGGAATGGAAGCGTTCTTTGCCTCGAATGGCCTTAAAAATCCACCTACATGGAAAATGGCGTTAGTGACATGGTTTGGCGTATGGCCATGTGTGTATGCGGCTGCAAAAATACTTGGTCCACTTCATCAAGGTGTCGTACCATCTTGGGTTGGATTCGGGATTGAAACCTTTGTTGTTATCGGCCTCCTAACTTGGGTTATCATGCCAAAATTAGGTAAGCTGTTTGACCCTTGGTTAAATAAGTCATAATCGCTTTCGATATTATTATCAAGATAGAAGTGCACTTTAGAAAGTCAGATTATTTTTAATCTGGCTTTTTATTTACCTGTAGGTTCATTTAGCATTATTGTATAAAAATTAAATTTATTTTTTCTTCTTCAATAAATTAATTCCCATATATAAAAATCACATTCCCATAAATAAAATCCTTAGTTTTAAAGTGGATTTATATTCCTTCCTACGAGTAAATGTTTATATATTTTATTGAAGACAATAATTAAATTAATGTTTTGTATGTAATTATTGCTATTGATAGATACCATAAAATAAATCTAATATTTTCTTCGTTTTTATTTTAGTGACAAAGTTGCGCCAATAGTGCTTCATTAATTTGTGAGCAACTATTCGAATTGAATCATGTATATATATTACAGTGTTTAGCAATCTCGAATAGTGACTTAATGTTTTTAAGTATTTTCAGTTGTCTGTGAATCTTTATATTGAGTCAATCATAAGTTATCAGTAAGTGCATATTGAATGAGGCTCACGAGCATGAATTACAATACCAATTCAAAACTCTGTATCGGAACCGGAATGAAAGCTAAAGACGTGCTAGGTTATATCGACCCACGGGTGGCGCAAGCTCATACTCAGCACGCCATTAGCTGGGACCAACAGGTGAAGTTTGTTGAAATTCTTGATGGTGAAGCTGATGGTGACGAAGAAAAAGCGATTGAGATTGCAAAAGATGTTGGATTATTGAATGACACGGAAGCCGATACACTGGCCTTTCTACTGTCAAACATACCTCAATTTACTGTTGAAGAAGCTAGAGCACTCACTAAGAAGCTTCATAATAAGGTTGGTTATACCGCTGCCGAAGGTGGCTATCCAATCGTTAGTTGCGGTACGAAAAAGTATTACCACAATACGGGTGTTTATGAAGAAGGTTCAGAGCCTAAACCAGAACAAGATTTCGGTAAGCAAAGTGCTTACTACAATCAAACGGATAAGGTAAATAAGGCGAGCTATCGATTTTTTGATGCTGAAAAGAACATTGTTGAAGATGAAGTGACGGGATTGATGTGGACAAGTAGCCCGTTTTTATTTGGAAAAGAGAAAAAAACGTTCCGTGAGGCACTTGAAGGCTTAAATGATTTTAACGCCAAAAAGCTGGGTGGTTTTAATGATTGGCGTATCCCAACGATTAAAGAGCTTTACTCTCTGGCTGATTTTTCTGGTTCATTTGGTTTTGAATTTGATACTTCAGAGCCATTTTTCAATACTGATTTTTTTGAAATGCCCGATGAGCCAGCGGTATTAAATCCAGGTGACCGATTTTTAGATACTCAGACCGTGACTAGTACGATCTATCGCAGCAGAACATTAGGCTCCACCACGACGATGTTTGGGTATAACTTCCGCGATGGCTTTTTGAAAGGTTACCCTTCGGTTAAAACGTTTACCGTTTTCTATGTACGCGGCAATACTCATTACGGCCAAAATATGCTTGTTGATAACGGCGATGGAACCGTCTCAGATTTGGCTACCGGTCTAATGTGGATGAAATATGACAGTGGTTTCTTTCGTACAGGACCAACGGGTGACGGTAGAATGGATTGGCTATCTGCGATGAACTATTGTGAAAACTTGTTATTTGCTGGGCACGATGATTGGCGGCTACCGGATGCTAAGCAACTGCACAGTATTGTCGATTATGACCGTTGTCCAGATGTGACAAACTCTCCCGCCATTGATCCACTATTAGAATGTACACCGTTTGTGAATATGGCAGGCTTGCAAGATTGGAGTGACTATTGGACGTCCACTCCCTTTTGTGAACGTAATGAAAGTATCGATATCAGCTTTGGTCGTGGTATGGGAGCATTAGGTGGTAGTCCGATGGATGTTCATGGCGCAGGAGCGCAACGTGGCGATACTCGTTCAGCCCAACCTGATACCTTCTACCCTTGGAATGGGGGGAAGCATCCTCAAGGAGACGAAACTCATGCACGCAATATGGTGCGAGCGGTACGCGTTATTGGCAAATAAGAATCAAGACATATGGCGTTTTTGATACTGGGTTCCAGTATTATTTAGCCACCAATATAGTGTCTATCGATTGTGGTGAATAGGGGAGATCCTTGTTCGCCATTTTTCATATTAATGCAATGACGACAAATGAGAGTTCAATCCGATTGAACCCAGTGATAGACTGCTATTTTACTTGGAAATAAAAAAGGTAATCGAATGAATCCGATTCTTGCAATGTTAAAAGAAAACAGTATTGGCGACGAACAAATTAACGAGATTTTTCAAGCGCTAACAGAAAATCCTCTCGCAGCGATGGCGACGATCAGTCAACTAGGGTTGCCTCAAGAGGAGTTAAAACTGTTAATGGGGCAGGTAATGCAGAACCCAGCTTTGATTAAAGAAGCGGTGCAAGAGCTAGGGTTAGATGTTGCTAAAGTCGACGAAGCAAAAGCTCGTTTGCAACGTTAGAAAGCACTATTACGCTATAAGGTCGTTTCGAGTGACAAGTAAATCGCTTTGAACGGCCTTGCAAAGTACTTCGAGAGATAACGACTTATCTGGATTATCGTAAAGTAGAGCATTATCTTGATGAGTGACCAATAATTATTGTTTTAGCCGAGGAGTAGTAAGCCATCATGACGAACAAATTCAAAGCGGGCGCCGCGAAGTTTCGGTCATACCCACGGACCATTCGCTGGGGCTCATACGCAATATGTGCCTATCTCATTTATGCAGCCTTGCTTGGTTTATTAGTACCTTATGTCGCCAAACAGCAGATCCCGGAACAGGTTTCGAAGTTGATTGAACGCCCAGTGACTTTATCCGATATTCGCATTAACCCATTTACGCTTCAGTTTGATGTTGAACAGTTTGCGATTATGGAAGAATCAGAACCGTTTGTTCAATTTGATCTAGCAAGTATTCAAGTTAATTTCTGGGAATCGATTTTTAACGCTGCGGTTTCGGTTGAGTACATTACCTTAGACAAGCCTTTCATCAATATTGAACGTTTGAACAACAGTGATGAATTGGTGTTTAACTTCAGTGATATTCTCGAGGCAGTTGCTCGCAATACGACTCAGGAAGAAGAGCCTGTTGCTGAAGAGCCAGAAGATCGACAAGCGCCATTGTTCCCTGTGGCCATCAAGAAAACGGCATTGGTTCAGGGTAATGTACGCCTATTAGATGGTGTAACGGACACGGAACTTAGTTATCCAGATATTAATGTATCGCTGGGTGAATTTTCGACACGAAGCTTAATTAGCGATACAGAGAAAAAGAATGAGTACCAACTGAACATTACCGATGCCGATTCTGCGATGGTTGCGGTGCAAGGCCAAGTTCAGTTGAAGCCATTAGAAGTCGTCGGTGATGTTGAGATTAAGAGTCTTCAATTATCACGTTTATGGGGATTTGTTGAAAAAGACATCGAAGCAAAACTGACAACTGGTGACGTTAATTTCTCGTCTGACTACCACATTGTGCAAACATTGGGTCAGACTGAAGAAGACGATGCCATGAGTATCACCACAGCTAAAGGCATGTTTGCGGTTAACAATCTTAATTTTGATGCCAATGATCAATCTGTGGTCTCATTGCCCACGTTTGCTGTGAACGACATTGCGACTAATGTTGAAAATCAAACCGTGGATATTGCGTCTATTACCTCCAATGGCCTAAAAGTTTCTGCGAAAGTTGATGAAAACGGAGCCGATCTCGCGACTTTGTTTACTCCTAAGTCAAGTGGTAACACAGCAAGTGCACCTGCGGAAGAGATGTCAGAGCCAACGACTGAGGCTCCCGGATGGTTAGTGACACTTAATGGCATTGAACTGAAAGAATATCAGTTGAATGTCGATGAAAAAGTGATAACCAAAGGGGCGAACCAATGGGTTATCGCACCTATTAACTTAACCACTCAAAAAATCGTTAGTGATCTTTCAACGCCAATAGACTTTGATTTCTTTACGTCAGTAAATGGCAAAGGAGACATCAGCGTGAAAGGTCAAGCCGATGCTAAGCAGCAAGCGGTTCTTGCCGATATCGATGTAAAATCGCTGAAACTGACTCAATTTCAACCGTACTTAGCAACCGCAATGAATGCGACGCTGACTGATGGTGCATTCAGTACTCAAGTTAAGTTAGATGCAAATGCGGAAGGTAAGGTTAAAGCGAGTGGTGGGCTGCAAGTGGATAAATTGTCTGTTCGCGATAATCAGCTTAAGAAACCGTTTGTGAAATGGCGTTCATTGGCCGTCAATCAGTTTGATTTCGATTTGAAAAACTCAAAGCTGGGTATTGATACGCTGACGTTAGGACAACCATATGCTCGCGTGGTGATCAATAAAGATCGCACCACCAACATCGGTGACCTTGTAGTTGAGCAGCCAAGTAGCGACCAAGCTAAGAAAGAAACAAAAAGTTCGGGCAACGATAAACCTTTTGCACTCAGTGTGAAGAAAGTTGCGTTCAACGATGGATCGGCATTCTTTGCAGATAACTCATTAACGCCTAATTTTGCGTCTGGTATTGAGCAACTTGAGGGGAAAATTGGTCAAATATCAAGTGTTCCAGGAACGAAAGCATCGGTTGATATCAGCGGTAAAATTGACCGTTATGCACCGGTTAAGGTCAACGGAGAAATTAACCCGTTACTTGAACAGCCATTCTTGGATTTGGACGTTATTTTCGACAGTGTTGAACTCACCACGGTAAACCCATATTCGGGTACCTATGCTGGTCGTTATATCGATAAAGGTCAGTTATCTCTAGCATTAAATTATCAGCTAGAGAAAAACAAACTCAAGGGTTCAAACCACGTGACCATTAACCAACTGCAATTGGGTAAATCGAGTGACAGTAAAGAAGCCGCCTCTTTACCTCTTGATTTGGCGGTCGCACTGTTACAAGACCGTAATGGCGTGATTGATCTCGGTGTTGATGTTTCAGGAGATGTAGATGATCCAGAATTTGGAATTGGTGCGATTGTTTGGCACGCCATATCCAATGTCATTGTTAAAGCCGCAACAGCGCCATTTGCATTGATTGGTAACCTTGTTGGGTCAGATGAAGAGCTAAATAGCATCGCATTTGATTACGGTATTAGTTCACTAACCGCTGCAGAACAAAAGAAGCTGAAAACGTTGGGTGACGCATTAGATTCTCGTCCTAAGCTCTCTGTCAGTGTGGACGGTGCGGTGAATGTGGTTGAAGATAGTAAGGCGATTGCGCTTAGTAAGTTCAATCAGCTATTAGCGCAAGAAGCGAAAATTACGGTCGATCAGTTACCTTCTGATCTCAGCGCGAGTACGATGCCGGTTTCTGGTGATTTGTCAGATGCATTACAAGCACTCTACAAAACACAATTTGGTGAAAAAGCCAAAACGGTTAGAGACACCATTAACGATGAGCAGAAGAGCAAAGGCGTTAAGTTAACCAAGGAAGACTTGGCTCAACGTTGGCATATCGCTCTGTATAACTTCGTGTTGAATAAACAAGAAGTGACGGAAGCGGAACTTGGTTTACTCGCTCAACAGCGCGCTCAAGCCGTTAAAGCTTACTTGGTTGATGTTATCAAAGTCGATGCATCCCGTGTGTTCTTGCTCGATAGTCGTTTCGATATAGAACAAGACAGCAGCAGTGTACTGTTAACACTTGACGCTAAGTAATCGATAGACGTCAAAGTACTACTGGAAATATAAAATGCCCCATCACCTTTTTACGTCAAAGGTTATGGGGCATTTGGTTTTTAATGAGACCTAATGCGGATAGCTATCTCTTGTTTATGAGGCATCACGATAAGGGTTACGCGGGTCCTGTGTCCAGGCCATATAAGGCTTGTCTTCATCTTTACGAACCATGGTAATGCAATCATCAACAGGGCATGTGATTTGGCAAAGGTTACAGCCAACGCACTCCTCTTCGATGATGCTGAACTTATTCGTGCCTTCTTGCTGCTCAACCATCGATATGGCTTGGTGTGAGGTATCTTCACAGCCAATATAGCAACGACCACATCCAATGCATTTATCTTCATCAATACTCGCTACGACTTTGTAGTTCATATTTAGATGCTTCCAGTCAGTGGTATTTGGTACGGCCAAACCACGGAAGTCTTCTATCGTTTCATACCCTTGGCTATCCATCCAATTTGAAAGCCCAGATTTCATCTCCTCGACAATTCGAAAGCCATAGACCATTGCCGCGGTACATACTTGAACACAACCAGCACCGAGCGAAATAAATTCTGCGGCATCTCGCCAATTGCTGATCCCTCCGATGCCTGAAATAGGTAAACCGTAGGTTTCAGGATCTCGTGCAATCTCGCTCGTCATGCTTAGTGCGATAGGTTTGACTGCTGGGCCACAATATCCACCGTGGGTACTTTTGCCATCAACGGTTGGTCGAGCCACCATATTGTCGAGATCGATTCCTGTGACTGAATTAATGGTATTGATTAAGGAAACGGCATCGGCACCGCCACGCTTAGCGGCTCGAGCAGGGAAGCGAATGTCTGTGATGTTAGGCGTTAGTTTCACGATCACTGGCATCTTGCAGTACATCTTGCACCAGCGTGCAACTTGCTCAACGTATTCTGGTACTTGACCAACTGCCGCACCCATGCCTCGTTCTGGCATGCCATGAGGGCAGCCGAAGTTTAGTTCGAGTCCATCCGCTCCGGTTTTTTCCACTTCCTGAACAATTTTTTTCCATGACTCTTCTTCACATGGCACCATTAACGATACAACCAATGCTCGGTCAGGCCAGCTTTTTTTCACCGCTTCGATTTCGCGTAGGTTTACTTCCAATGAGCGGTCGGTGATGAGTTCGATGTTGTTAAATCCTGCTACCTCACCATAAGTGTCATATATTGCTGAGTAGCGAGATGACACATTGACTGCGGCGGGATCTTCACCCAACGTTTTCCAAACAACGCCACCCCAGCCCGCTTCAAAGGCACGTTCAACGTTGTAAGCTTTGTCAGTTGGTGGCGCAGAAGCAAGCCAGAATGGATTAGGAGATTTAATGCCAATAAAATTCGTTGATAAGTCAGCCATGTTATTTGCCCTCTGCAATTATGTTGGCACCAATAGTGAGTTGCTTATTGATGGCGATCGCGGCGAGTTTGCCTTGTTGTACGGCTTCTACTGTTAAGTCTTCACCTACGCTTGTGCAATCTCCACCAGCAAATACATTGTTTAAATTGGTTTGGAAGTTGTCTGTGGTGAAAAGCTTTCCACCAGACATCTCAGGTAACCATTGTTTAGATTCCGGTAAGGTTAATGTTTGGCCCACAGCCTTAAATATGGCTTCGCAAGGAACATCAAATTGCTGCTCTAGATCGATGAGTTTGCCTTCTTTAAGGGCTGTTTTCTGAAACACCATGCCACTGACCTTACCGTCATCAGTAAACGTAATGGCCTCAGGACGAGACCAAGTTTTGATCCTAACTTCGTGGTTCTTTGCAATTTGCTGTTCGTGCTCAGTCGCTGTCATATGCTCATAACCACGGCGATAAACCAAGGTTACTTCTTCTGTTCCTAGACGCTTTAACTGACAGGCGATATCGATAGCGGTATTACCTGCGCCAATGACAACCGCACTATTTGTAGGAACGTCGAGCTTGTCGATATCCTCGGCTTGGCGTAGCTCCTTGATGAAATCAACCGAGTTATAGACACCACTTGTTTCTTCACCTTCTAGACCCAAAGCACGGGTTCCTTGTAAGCCAATACTGATGAATACCGCATCAAATCTTTCAGTCAGTTCGGTTAATTCAATATCACGGCCAAGAGCAGTATTCGTATGCAAAGTAATGCCACCAATACTTAAAATGAAGTCGACCTCTTTTTGAGCGAAATTATTGGTCAGTTTATATTTGGCGATTCCGTATTCATTGAGTCCGCCCGCTTTTGATTCTGCTTCAAAGATTTCTACGTCATTCCCAAGCATAGATAGGCGGTGTGCGCACGATAAGCCGGCAGGTCCGCCTCCGACAACCGCAATGGTTTTACCTGTCGGTGCACTTCTGTTGACCGGGTGGTCAGTAAAATTGGCGTTGTCTGTCGCGTGACGTTGCAATAGACCAATCAAAACGGGTGAACATTCTTCTTCTTTATTACGCACACACGATTGCTCACAAAGTATTTCAGTCGGACAGACTCGGGCACAACTGCCTCCTAAAATATTGTTGTCATAAATGGTTTTAGCCGCACCTTCTAAGTCTCCATTGTGGATACTAGAAATAAAGCTTGGTATATTGATATCACTAGGGCAGGCCTTTATACATGGCGCATCGTAACAATAATAGCAGCGAGAGCTTTCAATATTAGCTTGGCGATCGGTTAGCGCAGGATTAATGTCAGTGAACAGCTCGTCCAGTGCCGATTCCTGTGTCGCATCTATAGCAGAAGTATAGGAATTCATTCGGGGTTCCCTTCCATGGTAATGTTAAACGAATACTGGATGACGCTTGCATTGCCTGTGCCAATTCCTGACCAAATGGTTAGTATTTTTGAGGTGTTTAATTAAACTTCATAAATAACAATGATTTAATTAGTTTGTTATTATTTGATATAATAGAATTTCAATGAAAATGGAGCACCGAGTCTCAAATTCAATTCATAAATTGAATCTTACTTGTTGACACGTTCGCACTATAATTTGGCATGAAGTTTCATAAGGGTGCATAGAAACGAAATGAAAAAAGAGAAAACTGGAACCTCTGTACGTCGAAAATTAGCGGATATACGGAAAGGAAATTCGGAGCAAATCTTATCGGTGGCTGAAACGATATTTGCTGAGCGAGGTTATCGCGGAAGTACCATTGCCGCAATTGCTGAAGAGGCCGATTTACCTAAGGCAAACATTCTCTACTATTTTAAAACCAAAGAAGCATTGTATCAGGCAGTGCTGAGCAACCAATTAAAGTTGTGGATGAAACACATGGATGCCATGACGGTGGATCAACATCCAAGAGATGCTCTGCGTAACTATATTCGCAATAAAATAAAGCAATCTAAGGAGCATCCGAAAGCCTCAAAAATATTTGCAGCAGAGATACTGCATGGTGCGGAATTCTTGGAAGAGCAGCTCAAGACGGAATTGAAAGATCAATTTGACCGAACTTGCGATGTTTTTCGTGGCTGGATTGCCAAAAAGTGGATGGATCCGATCAGTCCTGAACATCTGATGTTTATGCTATGGACATCGACCCAAGGTTACGCTGATCACGCTTTACAAAGTTGCATTATGCTCGATAAAAAAGAGTTGGATGATGAAGATTACGATACCGGTGTGGAGTTGATTACACGGTTGGTATTAAAAGGGTGTGGCATTAGTTTGGTGTAATGCCACACTCCATTTTCTGTAATGGCGTTTTATGTAATAAAAGCGCTATTTCGTAAAGCGTTAGAATTCGGATTACGTGATTTCGGCTTCAGTCTCTGTGGTTTCGATAAGTGATGCCGATTCTGCCATTCTTAGCATCGCGTTAAGCAAGACAGAACAGCCTGCTTCACACTCTTCTGGTGTGGTACTCTCTATTTCATTGTGACTAATACCATTCAAACAAGGTGTGAAAATCATGCTGGTCGGAGCGAAGTCCGAAACATAACAAGCGTCGTGGCCTGCACCGGCAATAATATCCATATGGCTATAGCCCAAATCTTGTGTCGCACTCCGTACCGCACTAATACAGTTCTGGTTAAAATGGATCGGCTCATAGTACCAGAATGGGTCAAGAGCGATGTCAACGCTATCGCTTATACGTAACGCCTCCACATAAGCTTTCAGCTCTAGGTCCATCTTAGTAAGTTCTTCATCGATTGGATGTCGCATATCGATACTGATGGACACTTCTCCGGGTATGGTATTACGAGAGTTTGGTGTCACCTGAACAAATCCAACAGTGCCACAACCAGGTGGGTGGTCATTGGCAATGTCTTCAATTTTTTGGATCAGTTTTGTCGTTGCCAGTAGGGCATCTTTTCTTAGATGCATTGGTGTGGTCCCTGCATGTGACTCACGACCTGTGATGGTCGCATTAAACCATCGTTGACCCTGACCACCTGTGACGACACCAATAATTTTGTCTTCTGCTTCGAGGTAAGGTCCTTGTTCGATATGGGTTTCGAAAAAGGCGTGGTAGCTGCGTTGTGTTGCGGGTTCACTTCCAGCAAAACCAATGCGCTCTAATTCATCACCTAAGCGAATCCCATCGACGTCTTTCGTATCCAAGATCTCTTCTAAAGAGAAGCGTCCCGAAACCACACCCGAACCCATCATAGCAGGCGCAAAGCGTGACCCTTCTTCATTTGTCCACACCGAAATTTCAATTGGGTGCTTGGTCTCAATGTTATGGTCGTTTAGCGAACGCACTACTTCTAAGCCAGAAAGTACGCCAAACACACCATCAAATTTTCCACCGCTTGGCTGGGTATCTAAGTGGCTACCAGTACCAACAGGCGGAAGGCTGTTATCCGTTCCAGGTCGAGTGCAGAAAATATTACCGATTTGGTCAACTTTAACAGTACAACCCGCTTCCTCGGCCCACTTTATATAAAGCTCTCGACCCTGTTTGTCTAAATCGGTGAGAGCAAGTCGGCGACATCCACCTTTCTCTGTCCCGCCTATTTTAGCCATCTGCATCAGGCTATCCCATAAACGGTCGCTATTTATTTCAAATGTTTTCATGTATGGCTCCTAAGCAATCGAGTGTCGAGTGCAAAAATAATCAAATCGACAGATGCAATCTTTTGACCAATTGGACAGATTTTAATAAAAATTTTGTTAACTTATTGTTTATTAGATATTTTTATTCTTGGTGATTAAATGGACTCAGCAGAAAGAAAGATAGAAGCATGAGATTATTGAACGATATTGCACCACTCAGTTATGTTACGCCCAGTTTTGGGTCAAAGTGAGTATTTGGATAAATAAATATTAGTCCACTATTTAGGGGGTAGAATTATTTTTTAAATTAATAAACTTAATAATTTCATGGCTTTATAGTTAATTTGATAGGCAGTTAAAAATATATCTTGTCCAATTGGTCAGATGATTGCATAGGGAATCACTATAAAACTTAGCGAGTGATTGATCGTTGTTTCGAAGCCGCTAGACATGGACAGATGAAAAAGGATGGCAAAATGGGATTATTAGTCAAAGGTGGAAAAGTCGTAAACGCCGATACAACTCTATTTGCAGATGTGTATTGTGAAGATGGCATTATTCAGCAAATCGGAACTGACTTATCAGTACCAGACGGTACTGAAGTCATTGACGCTACTGGAAAGATAGTGATGCCCGGTGGTATTGATCCCCACACTCATATGCAATTGCCATTCATGGGAACGGTCGCAAGCGAAGACTTTTACACCGGTACTGCCGCTGGTTTGGCTGGTGGTACAACGATGATTATTGACTTTGTGATTCCAAATCCTCAACAACCGCTTATGGAAGCGTACGAAACATGGATGGATTGGGCCTCGCGCTCTGTCTCTGATTACTCATTTCATGTTGCTGTCACCTGGTGGGATGACTCGGTTTATGAAGATATGGGTAAGTTGGTCAACGAACATGGCATCAACAGTTTTAAACACTTTATGGCGTATAAAAACGCGATAATGGCGGAAGACGAAACCCTAGTGAACAGTTTCAACCGTTGCCTTGAGCTTGGTGCAATGCCAACGGTACACGCCGAAAATGGCGAGCTGGTATATCACTTACAACAAAAGTTAATTGCTGCTGGACTTACAGGACCTGAAGCGCACCCACAATCTCGCCCAACCCAAGTAGAAGGTGAAGCCGCCAACCGTGCCATTCGTATTGCGCAATCTTTGGGAGTGCCACTCTATCTAGTTCATGTTTCTTGTAAGGAAGCGGTGGATGAAATTGCTCGAGCACGTCATGAAGGCCAACGAGTATATGGTGAAGTGCTTGCTGGTCACTTGGAAATTGATGATTCGGTGTATTACCAAAAAGATTGGGCCAAAGCGGCTGCCCATGTGATGAGTCCTCCATTCCGTCCCAAAAAACATCAGGAAGTTCTATGGAGCGCATTACAAGGCGGAACGTTACAGACCACAGCAACGGATCACTGCTGTTTCTGCGCCGAGCAAAAAGCAGCGGGTAAAGATGATTTTACGAAAATTCCAAATGGCACCGCAGGTGTCGAAGATCGAATGAAGGTCTTATGGGATTCTGGCGTTAATAAAGGGCGTTTATCGGAAAATGAATTTGTCGCGGTAGCGTCTACCAACGCTGCAAAAATCTTCAATATATTTCCACAAAAAGGGTGCATAGCGGTTGGCTCGGATGCCGATATCGTTGTGTGGGACGCTGATCAAGAGCACACCATCTCCGCCAAGACACATCACCAAAATATCGACTTCAATATCTTCGAAGGACGCACTGTCAAGGGCGCGCCAATTATTACGATCAGTCAGGGTAAGGTTGTTTACGCTAACGGCGAATTAAATGTCGTTGAAGGGGCAGGGCGTTACATCAAGAGACCAGCCTTTCCAAACATTTTTGATGCGGTTAAAAAATACAACGCTGATAACCAACCGGTTAGCGTTACGCGTGATTAATAAACCTGTCGATTAGAAGAGAAGTCAATATGAATGCAGTGTCGCACTCAAATAGAACAATGATTGAAGTGGAAGATTTGTCGTTGGTTTTTGAAACTAATGATGGTCCGGTCAATGCGCTATCCAATATCAATTTAAAAATTAACGAAGGTGATTTCGTATCGTTTATTGGGCCATCAGGTTGTGGCAAAACAACCTTGTTGCGCGTGATCGCAGATTTAGAAAAGCAGACATCGGGAAAGATTAAAGTTAATGGAACAACACCTGAAGACTCCCGTTTAAATCGGTTATACGGCTATGTTTTTCAAGCGCCAGCGTTATTGCCTTGGCGAACGATCAACAAAAATTGTGCAGTGCCTATGGAGATTGCCGGTCATTCTCAGGACCACCAAAATAAGAAAATTGATAAATATTTGAAAATGGTGGGACTGCAAGATTTTCATGAAAAGTACCCTTGGCAGCTCTCGGGAGGAATGCAACAGCGTGCCTCGATTGCACGTGCATTGTGTATTGAGCCTGACTTATTGCTAATGGATGAACCGTTTGGGGCATTGGATGAAATTACTCGCGACCACATGAATATTGAATTGTTAAAAATTTGGCAAGAGACACGCAAAACAGTGGTGTTTGTTACGCACTCAATTTCGGAAGCGGTAATGTTGTCAACGCACATCGTCGTCATGTCTCCGAGGCCGGGTCGAATTACCAAAATTATCAAGAGTCCGTTGCCGAAAATGAAGACATTGGAGCTACGAGACACCGATACCTTCCACGCACTCGCAGCTGAAATTCGTGAAGCGCTGGCAGATGAACATGCCATCGATTAATGACTAAGACGGGTAAGGTTATGCAAGAAAAACTCACACACCAAAAATGGTTTGCTGTCGCGTGTACTGTGATTACCGTCATTGTGATCTGGTATGGAGCGTCATTATGGATGAATGGCAATCAACTGATTAATACCTATGAACGCAAAAACCAGGAATGGTCATACAGTCAAATCGCACAGGAAGCGTATAGCGTAAAAAGGCCAATGCTGCCGCCGCCTCATCAGGTTGCTCAGCAATGGTATAAAACGGTTTTTGATACTAAAGTGACCTCGAAGCGATCACTCGTTTATCACTCGATGATCACTCTCGAATCGACTATGTTAGGGTTTTTGCTTGGTTCCTTGCTGGGCATCATGATTGCCGTCGGTATTATTCACAACCGAACGCTGGAAATGAGCTTTATGCCATGGGTTATTGCATCGCAAACAATCCCTATATTGGCGATTGCGCCCATTATTGTTGTTGTACTTGGCGCCATAAACCTCACTGGTGTTATCCCGAAAGCCATTATATCTATGTATCTCTCTTTCTTCCCGGTAACGATTGGCATGGTTAAAGGGCTCAGATCGTCCGATAAATTGCATATGGAATTACTGCAAACGTATAACGCGTCTAAATCTCAGTTGTTTTGGAAATTGCGCTGGTTTTCTGCACAGCCTTATCTTTTCGCTAGTCTCAAAATTGGTATTGCGGCTTCGCTTGTTGGCGCGGTGGTCGCGGAGTTGCCGACTGGGGCACAAGGCGGTCTAGGCTCCCGCTTGCTTAGCGGGTCGTACTATGGGCAAACCGTACAAATATGGTCCGCACTGTTCATGGCCGCAATATTAGGTGCGAGTTTGGTGACCATCGTCGCGATATTTGAAAAAGTGCTACTACGGCGTAGAGGGATGAAAGTATGAGTCTAATGCAAAAAAATGCTGCGTATTTTTTTCTGTTATTGGTACAGGTGTATATCTGTTTTTTCTTGGAGCCGGGTTTCTATAACCGACAGGCGTTGCTCATTGTATTACTGCCAGTTTCGGTGTTTTGCGCGGCAATGTTGATGTCTTATCTCGCCAAATTGGTGGTAAACGACAAGGGCAATAAAACACTGATTAAGCCGTTGGTTCCTGCACTGTTTGCTCTGGTACTGTTGGTTTGTTGGCAAAGTTTAACGCAAGGCTATGAAGTTCCACAGGTTTTGTTACCCGCGCCAAGTAATATTTTCATGGCTTTTATTTCTAATTTACCCACGCTGTGGGCTGACTTTAAGCAAACGTTTATGAAAGCCGTGATTGCGGGTTATGTTATTGGGTGTACGTCGGGTTTTCTTGTCGCGCAGTGGGCGGTTAAAAGTCGTTTTCTACAGAACGGTTTGTTGCCATTGGGTAACTTTGTCTCGGCCATTCCTATCGTGGGTATCGCACCGATTATGGTGATGTGGTTTGGGTTTGATTGGCAGTCAAAAGCGGCTGTTGTCGTGGTGATGACGTTCTTCCCAATGTTTATTAACACGTTGGCCGGTTTGCAGTCTGTTGATCCGTTACACAAAGATCTTATGCATACGTACGCCGCTAAGAAGAGACATATTTTCTTTAAAAGTCAGCTTCCACAGGCGCTACCTTTTATTTTTAATGCTTTAAAACTCAACTCTACCATGGCGTTAATTGGCGCTATTGTTGCGGAGTTTTTTGGTACTCCCATCGTTGGTATGGGATTTAGAATTTCGACTGAAGTGGGTCGGATGAATATGGAAATGGTCTGGGCGACAATTCTCGTTGCAGCCTTGGCTGGTTCCATGAGCTACGGTGCTTTAGCGCTACTTGAAAGGATTGTGTTGTTCTGGCATCAGTCAGTGCGAACGACGCATATCAAGTAACTTAAAGTGCTCATTGTTAGGCAATAAACGAGGATACATGGATGAAAAAATACGTTTCACTAGCAGTTTGTGCAGTTATGTTTGCTTCAAGCATGGCTGTAAATGCGGCAGAAAAATTAACATTACAACTGAAGTGGGTAACCCAAGCTCAGTTTGCCGGCTATTACGTAGCTCTAGAAAAAGGCTATTACAAAGAGATGGGTTTGGATGTCACGATTAAACCCGGAGGGCCCGACATTGCTCCAGCACAAGCTTTGGCTGGTGGTGGTGCTGATATTATCGTCGATTGGCTACCTTCTGCTCTGGCAACACGTGAAAAGGGTTTATCAATGGTGAATATCGGACAGATTTACGGCAAATCTGGGATGATGTTAACTTGTTTGAAATCTAGTGGAATCAGCACACCGCAAGACTTTGGCGGTAAAACACTTGGTGTATGGTTCTTTGGTAATGAGTACCCGTTCTTGAGCTGGATGTCTAAATTGGGCTATGAAACGATGGGCGGTGATGGTGTGACCGTTCTAAAGCAAGGCTTTAATGTCGACCCGATTTTCCAAGGCCAAGCAGATTGTGTTTCAACCATGACTTACAATGAGTACGGCCAAGTGCTAGACGGTGGTTTAGAGCCTTCTGAGTTGACCTTGTTTAAATATGAAGATCAAGGTGTTGCAACACTCGAAGATGGACTTTACGTGATGGAAGAGGACCTAACCGACGCGAAAAAAGTGGAAAACTACGCGAAGTTCTTAAAAGCAACCATTAAAGGGTGGCAGTGGGCAGCGGACAATACCGAAGACGCTGCAATGATCGTTCTCGATTACGATGACACAGGTGCTCAAACTGAAGAGCATCAGGTTCGTATGATGGGTGAGGTGGCGAAATTGCTCAATACATCGGGCAAAGGAATCGGCTATTTAGATCCTGCGGCCTATGAACGTACTGTTGAAATTTTGTTGGGTAGTGAATCTGCCCCCGTGATCTCCAAGAAACCAGTCGGCGCATACAGTCACGTTGTATTTGATAAAGCGATGTCGATGTAATGTTGACGGTTGTAAAAGCTTGACCTGCAACGGTATCAGTTTACTTAGAGTATAAATCAAAGGCCTAGTTTGCAAACTAGGCCTTTGTATATTTGTCTCTTAACCAGAATGCCCCATGTCCTTTCTAGAGTTTAAAGAGATGGGGCATTTTTGTTTGGTTAACAATCATTCATGTAACGATGTTTCAGCTCTAGTTTGAACCAATACAGTTAACTAGGCTTTAAATAGCGATATCGCATGTGCTAATTCATCTGCTTGAACCGCCAATTGCTCTGACGATGCCGTGTTCTGAGTTACGGCTTGAACATTATCCAACGCGATATTACTAATGTTGTTAATGTTTCTAGACATCTCTTCAGATACCGCACTTTGTTCTTCGACGGCCGTTGCTATTTGAGTACTGCTGTCTAAGATATTCTGCAGATCTGCCATCATTGTTTGGATCCTAGCATGTGCTTCACCGGCATTGACCACACTTTTCTGTCCGTTTTCTGTACAGTGTGTGATTGTATCGACCACGGTCTGAGTCTGTTGTTGTACCGATGTGATAATGGTACTGATCTCCTCAGTAGAGTTTTGCGTTCGACCTGCCAATGTTCTTACTTCATCAGCAACAACCGCGAATCCTCTGCCTTGTTCACCTGCACGAGCAGCTTCAATAGCAGCATTTAAAGCCAGTAAGTTCGTTTGTTCGGCAATCCCTTTAATTACATCGAGTACTGAATTGATTTGCTCTGATAAGGCTGAAAGGCTATCAACTTCGTTGCTCGCTGTTACCAACTCCGACGATAATTCGGTAATGGTATTTCGAGTCTTTTCGATATCCTCTAGTCCCGCTTGAGCGACTTGATAGCTATTTTGAGTATTTTCTGCCGCATGTTCTGTGGTTACTGCAACTTCTCTAATCGTTTCTCTCATCTCCGTCATTGCTGTTGCAACACTATCGGTTTCTAGTTGCTGCTGACTTAATGCTTCCTGAGTTTGGACACTACCCGTTTCGAGTTCTTTAGATGTCCCATTTAGCTCAGTAATAGTGTTTTGTGTGCTTTTTATGAGAGTTTGAACTTTTGAAAGTAAATCGTTAAACCTAAAGGCCATGCAACTAAATTCATCCATACCACTCGAGTCAGCTCTAACGGTGAAATCATTATTAATTTGGACATCGGCCATGATTTGACCTAAGTCACCAATCTTGCGAATAATTTGAGTTGTTATAAAGAAAGACATAGTTAGAAGAATGCCTGTAACTAGGAGTATCGATACGACAATGGTAGTGGCTATGCTGGCTTGGTTTGTCTCAATTTCATGTTCGAGAGCTTCTTCAAACGTTAGAAATATAGAATTGATATCTTCAAGGAGATGTTTCATTTCACCGACTAACTTTTTGTCATTTATTCCAGTGGCATTAAACCCATCAACCAGCAGAGCAAAGTCTTTCTTGTAAAGGCGAATTTCTTCTTGCAGAGTCGAAAATTTGTCTGTAGGGATATTTAAAGCTTCAAGCTCCTCTTTAAAAGTCTTGAGGAAAGCATCAAAATGTTTCGCTTCTTTACTAAACTTCTCTGTTAAAGTCACATCATGAGAGTAAAGATACTCCAGTTCATAGTTGCTTAGGCTGAGTAGTGAGATTTCTAGAGACTTAACTTCAATTAAGGTTTTTTCGATTTTTAATATTTTTAAGTTCGCGATCTCAGTTATCGCGACTACTGACGCTAGGGCTAGGAGCGCGAAAAGCGTTAAACCCCACAGCTTATGTTTAATCTTCATGCTTACTCTCTTCAACGTTATGATTATTATTTGTTACATATTTAAAAGTTAGACGAGATCTGAGATTTGTAAATAATTTTGGAAGTTTATTTTAAAGACGTAGCGCGGTGTTAATGGAATGTTATCTCGCGTCCAAAACGGGAAATAATATCCTAGTTAGAGGTTGCTAGTTTTACGGATTTAAGAATGTAATTTTTAGCTGGAAGAAATTTGAAGCATTTAAATTCATCCCCTAAGTAATCGAAGGGGATGAATGGGGGATTTGATAGGACCTATTTAGTATTAACTGCAGTTTTTAAAGCGCGTTGTTCAGTTTTTTCTGAATCCAGTGTTGGCGCTGTTTTTGCGTGAGTTAAGTAAAGAGGTAAACACGTGAACACTAAGCCACCAACGATGTTACCTAGAATGGTTGGAACGAGGTTGAAATTTAACCAAGTTGCGATACCAAAATCGGCGCCTAACATCATACCCAGTGGGAATAGGAACATGTTAACAACAGTGTGCTCAAACACGAGTGCGAAGAAGATAAAGATAGGGAACCACATTGCGGCCACTTTACCTGGAACTGAGCGAGCGGTCATGTTGCCAATTACACCTAGACATACCATTAAGTTACAAAAAATAGCGCGAACAAAACAAGTGATCCAGCCATCGGTTCCCAAGCTTTCAAAACCAGCAGAGCGAGCGGTCGATGCAGCAATGAACTTTTGTGCGATTGCATTTGGGTCGATGCTGAAGTTTTTCGTCAGTGAAACAGCAATTAACGCAGCAACAATGAGAGAACCAATTAGGTTGCCCAATCCAACGAGCCCCCAACAACGAAATACTCGGCTCCAGGTGATACCCGGGCGGTTATCGAGTTTAGCCAGTGGTGCTAGACCAAATACGCCAGTAACCAAGTCATAGCCCATTAGGCTCAGAATAACAAAACCGACCGGGAACACGAGTGCGCCCACAATGCCGATACCGGTTTGAACGATTGTGGTAATCGCAACCACAACCGCTAAAGATAAAATGATGCCCGCCATTGTGCCGCGAAGAATAAGATCACGAGTGCCGGTTTTTACTTTCGCTTCGCCCACATCAATCATGGTTTGAACGAATTCCATTGGTTTTGGATCTGACATAGTTAATACCTACATAAAGTTAAAAGTTAAAAGTTAAAAGTTAAAATTAAATAGTGAAATACTCTCGGTGGTTCAGTCTTTATACGAAAAACCGAGAGTGTTTAAGCTATTGAATCTCGATGGCGAAAATTTAAATCAGCTTATGCGGAGACTTCAATTAAGCCATCTACCACGCGTGTGCTGTAGGCTTTTACGTTGTAGTTTTCATCTTCCATGCACGCGCCAGTTGCGAGGTTAAACCGCTGTTTTTTTAACGGACTCGCCACCCAAAGTGCGTCTTTATGTTCGGCAATTAAGCCGCGAGATAGCACATTCGCTTTTCCGTATGGATCCATGTTGCTGATCGCGAACACGTTTTCATCTGATCGCGGGCGAAATACCGCAACTTGTTGATTGTCGACTAAAGCACAAACACCTGTTCCCGGTGCGATCGCGTTTACTTCGCAGATTTTGGTCCAATTGCTCATACTTCTTCCTCCAAAGTTACGTGCATGATGTCGCCTTTAAGTTCAGGGTGTTTTTCAGTAAAAGTTGCCGGACGATGTTGATCTCGAGCGCTGACAAACACAACATTGTCATCGCGTTGGTCAGAGTTGATGAAATGAGAGAAACGCGTCAATTGCTCTTGGCTGTTGATAGCGTCGGTCCACTCACATCGATATTCTTCAATCAGCTTCTCGACATCCTGTTCGAGTTGATGGTTGATGCTTAATTTGTCATTAATCACAACATCGCGTAGGTAATCGATGCCACCTTCTAGGTTATCCATCCATAAAGACGTACGTTGCAGCTTGTCTGCAGTACGGATGTAGAACATCATGAAACGGTCGATGTACTTAATCAGAGTCTCTTTATCAAGATCAGAGGCGAGTAGGTCGGCATGACGAGGGTTCATCCCGCCATTTCCACATACGTACATATTCCAGCCCGCATCAGTGGCAATAATGCCGAGGTCTTTACCTTGCGCTTCGGCACATTCGCGAGTACAACCAGACACACCAAACTTCATTTTATGAGGCGTTCGGATTCCCTTGTAACGGTTTTCTAACTCAACCCCAAGGCCGACACTGTCTTGCACACCATAACGGCACCAGGTTTTACCGACACAGGTTTTCGCCATGCGTAAGGCTTTCGCGTAGGCTTGTCCGGTTTCGTATCCAGCGTCAATCAACTCGCGCCAAATTGCTGGAAGATCGTCTTTTTGAGCGCCAAATAGCCCAATACGTTGAGCACCGGTAATTTTGGTGTACAGGTTATAATCTTCCGCGACTTTAGCGAGAGCACCGAGCGCTTTAGGCGTCACTTCACCGCCAGCCATACGAGGAATGACAGAATACGTGCCATCTTTTTGCATGTTGCCAAGGAAGTTGTCATTGGTATCGTGAAGACCGACCAATTGAGGGTTGAGAATATGTTCACCCCAGCAAGAAGCAAGGATAGAACCCACGGTTGGCTTACATACTTCACAGCCATAACCTTGACCGTGTTTTTCTATTAATTCATCAAAGGATTGGATGCCTTCAACGCGAATAAGGTGGAATAATTCCTGACGAGAATATTCAAAGTGTGCACATACATGGTCGTTAACTTCGATTCCCGCTTTCGTAAGTTCAGCATTGAGTACATCGGTCACAAGAGGAACACAGCCACCACAGCCGGTACCTGCACCGGTTACTGCTTTAATATCGCCGATGGTGTGGTGGCCTTCGGCAACAGCTTGAGCTATTTTGCCTTTGGTGACATCAAAACAAGAACAAATTACCGCGCTTTCTGGCAGTGAATCTGCGCCCATCACGGGTTTTTCTGCACCTGCATGAGCTGGGAGAATCAGAGTATCAGGATGTTCTGGCAGCTCCATGTCATTAAGTTTTAACTGAAGTAAGTTGCCGTAATCAGAAGCATCGCCCACTAAAACAGCACCAAGTAAGGTTTTGTTGTCTTCAGATGTGATCAAACGTTTGTAGACGCCTTGGGTTTCGTTTAGATACACGTAGCTCTTACAGTTTGGGGTTTCACCGGTTGGGTCACCAATGCTAGCCACATCAACACCGAGCAACTTGAGTTTGGTGCTCATATCTGCGCCGACAAATTCAGGTGCTGATTGATCTTCTAGAATATGCATTGCTGCGACTTTGGCCATTTGGTAGCCCGGTGCTACAAGGCCGTAGGTTTGATTTTGCCAAGCGGCACATTCGCCAATTGCGTAAACGTCGGCAAGGTTGGTTTGGCAATGGTCGTTGATCGCAATACCGCCACGCGCACCGAGTTCGATCTCGGTACCTTTTGCGAGTGCATCTTGAGCACGAATGCCGGCTGAAAAGACTACGATGTCGGTTTCTATAAATGTGTCATCGGAAAAGTTAAGGCGGTAACGAGCTTGCTCACCGGCGACGATTTCGGTAGTTGCTTTGCCTGTGTGCACAGAAACGCCCATGCTTTCAATTTTACTGCGTAGTAGGTCACCGCCGCCGTTATCGAGTTGTACGGCCATCAAGCGTGGTGCGAATTCAACAACGTGAGTTTCTAAACCTAGAGATTTAATTGCATTCGCGGCTTCTAGACCTAGCAAGCCTCCGCCAATGACAACGCCACTTTTACTTTGTTTACTTGATGCTTCAATTGCATCGAGATCTTCCAGTGTGCGATAAACAAAGCAATGCTCTTGGTTGTTTCCAGGGATCGGTGGAACAAACGGGTAAGACCCAGTCGCAAACACTAATTTATCGTAAGCTTCGACGCGACCGCTGGTGGTGATAACTTGCTTTTCTTCGATTTTTATCTGTTCTACTTTTTCGTTTACCGCATAAGTAACGTCGTTTTCCTGGTAATAAGCTTCGCTGGTCAAAGCCAAATCTTCAGCTGATTTTCCTTCAAGGTATGATGTAAGGTAAACACGGTCATAGGCTAACCGTGGCTCTTCAGAAAACGTAATTATTTCAAAGTCATCGCGCTCAGTTTGTATGAGTGTGTCGATAAATTTATGGCCTACCATACCATTTCCGACCACGATTATTCTTTGCTTGCTCATGTCCCAGGTCCTTGTAGTAATTTTAAATCTGTTCTCGCCGGTGTGGTACCAAATTCGAAGACATTTTTGTTGAATCTGGTGGCTATTTTTGAATTAGGTTTTCGGTTATTATTTGGTGTTTTTATCGATACGTTACAAAAATAGTTTGCCTAAAACAGCGAGTAATAATGATCAATTTTTTATTGTTTCTTAGTGTGAATTTAGTTTATTCACGGCGCGAAATAAATGCAATTGCACGTGCTACTACTTTGGGGGTATATTTAATTATAAGTGTTTGTAAAATATAAATTTATTTTTTAAAACTTTATTTTTTAGACATTTGATATAAAATTGATCTGAATCATTAATAAATTAACAATTAGTGTTATGGCATCTTTCTAAATGATGTTTTTTTACTCTATATTTTAAAGAAAAGTAGGAAGTGGTTTTTTTTATTCCAAGGTTAATAATCTTAATTAAATAGGCTTAATATCGGAATCATGTTGCAGCAGAAGTGCTTAGTTCTTTTTGTCAGATATGACTCGCTTTATTCAAGATTTAAGGATCGGTATTTAGGCGTTATACTATTTTTTCTTTTCATTTACCTGTGGCCCTGATGAAAACTAGTTTAAGTATTCGCTGTTACACCAAGCAATTGAAAAGTCACTCGCACAGTGATCATCACCAACTGGTATTGCCGATTCAAGGCAGTATTAGCATGGTGATGAATGATTACGTGGGCAAAGTGTCGGTGGGTGAATGTGTGGTGATTCCTCTCGGTGTGGCACATGGATTCAAAGCCGACGAAGCTTCGCGTTTTATTGTGGCCGATATGGCTGAGCTACCCGCTCATTTGCTTAATAGTCACCTGAGTGTATTTTCTGTGTCACCGCCTATGCTGAGTTTTCTTCAGTTTGTTGAAAAGCAATTAGAGCATCAAGTTGATAGTGGAATGGAAGCATCGATACTGAGCGTTTTCGGGATGTTGCTTGAACAGCAGGATATCGTTCAAACGCTTGATCCTCGTATTCGTACGGTGTTGTCATTCATTGCTGAACATCTTGACCAACCGCTAACGATTACTCAGCTTGCTCAGGCGGCTTTTCTAAGTCCTACGCAATTTAAAAAGCTCTTCAAAGAGAGCTTGGGAATGAGTGCTCTTCAATACATTACGCAGCAACGCATGGAAAAAGCGAAAGCCCTCCTGACGTATACCGACTTACCGGTTCAGTTGGTGGCTGAGAAAGTAGGATACAGCGACCTTTCTGCATTTAGCCGTCGATTCTCAGTTTACTTTGGGCGTACGCCTCGCGAATTTAGTCAATCTTGATTAAAAGCGTCTCGTTAATCAATGTTTACGTCCTTTTAGCACAAACATATATTTTTAACTTCGTTATCCTAATGACTAAGATAATGCACGGGAAAGAGTTAAAATGACAATGTTAATGGCTGAGCATCGAATTACACCCTATCAATTTGGTAGCTTCGCAATCTTGTTCGCGTCAATTTTATGGGGTACTACTGGCACGGCTGCGAGCTTTGCTCCTGAGATTAGTTCTCTCGCAATAGGTGCTTTTTCCATGGGCGTTGGTGGACTTTTACAAGCATGTTTTGCTTATAAGGCGTTAAATCAGGCATCGAGCCAATTAATCAAACACAAGAAAATGCTGTTGATCGGCGCGTTAGCGTTAGCTGTGTATCCATTGGCTTTTTACACGTCGATGCGACTTGCTGGTGTGGCGGTAGGGACGGTAATTTCCATCGCTACGGCGCCTTTCTTTACTGTGTTATTAGAGCGTCTTTTTAGCAATAATAGTCATATTACAAAAAAGTGGCTAATTAGCTTTGTTATTGGAATGGTTGGTATTGCCTTACTCACATTTTCTGAGTCTTCCGTTTCAGCTCATTCTGTTCCAATACGGGATGAAAGCCTACAAACGTTGGGCATTGTTTTGGGCCTTGTCGCAGGCCTCACCTATGCAACGTATTCTTGGATAGCGAAAGCCATGATTGATGAGGGGATCCCATCTCAAGCGGCACTTGGCAGTATTTTTGGTCTTGGCGCGCTGTTGCTGCTTCCCACACTGGCATTTACGGGTGGCAATTTGTTTACTTCTGCATCAAATACGCTGATTTTGGGCTACATGGCTATTATCCCAATGTGTATTGCGTATATCGCGTTTGGCTTCGGATTAAGGCATGTTAAGGCCAGCAGCGCGACGTTATTAACCTTGTTTGAGCCTGTTGTTGCCGCTGCGTTAGCCGTGTTGGTGGTCGGTGAGGTGATTCCTTTGATCGGCTGGTTTGGCATGGGGTTGATCGTGATTTGTTTGTTATTGCAGTCGACGAGTTAAGTTGTTTTTGACTTTAATCAAATGATTAAATTTGATTAGCGAAAAAGATGTCTTAACTGTAAGCAAAGATCTAAGCTGTTAATCAGTTGATTAATTTGCTTGGATCTTAACAATGACCGAAACCAAATCCTCTGATGATGGTAAACGACAAGCATTGTTGGATGCGAGCCGTGAACTCTTTCTTAAAAACAGTTACAACAATATTTCAATTCGAAAAATTGCCGATAGGGCGCAAGTTAACTCCGCACTGATTGGGTATTATTTTGGGTCTAAAAGCGGCTTGTTCCGCGAAATGCTCGGCTCTTACCTCAATCATAATTTGGATCGTTTAGAGTACATCTTGGATGATTTGAATCATGAAAGTCTAAATAGCTTCTTTCTCAATTTCTATCGTTCTGTTCCTGCAGAATTTACTCATTTAATACTCCGAACCGTTTTATACGAACGCAATGACATGCGTGACTGGATTATGGACACCATATTTAAACGAGTGTTGCAATTAGCACTTAAAACCTCTCGCCAAATTGGTGATAAGAGTGGCAAGGATTATGACCCTCACCTTATTCGAACCGTTATTCAGAGCATGTTGGTAATGCCTAAGGTGCTCCAGCCTATGGTTGAGGAACTTGAACCAGGCCGAATAAATGATGAATTTTATGAACAGTTGGCGGAACTGAATAGCCAATTACTGACGAAATTTTTTGGTTTGGAGAAATAAGATGACGACATGGCGACAGCAGTTGGAAGGATTTTTCTCCACGTTGAGCGATAAAATTATGCAGCGTCCGAAAACATCGCTGTTGGTTTTTGTCATGTTGTTGGCGGCATTTTCGACAGCACTGAGATCGGTTGAGTTTGATCCTGAAATGGAAAGCTTTGTCGACGAACAAGCCGATGTGCGCGTTATTTACAATGAAGTAAAAGAGCAGTTTGGTCGCAATGATGTAATCATGTTGGCATTACAGGGTGAAGTATTAACCCCTGAGTTTTTAACTAAGCTAATAAGTCTCCATGAATATATTGAATACGAGTTACCGTATGTCAGCGATGTCACCAGTCTGGTTAATGCGCCATTTCAACAGGGTTCGGTAGATGAACTTCAGGTGCTAGACCTGATTGATGAATTGCCAAAAAACGATACAGATGTTGCTGAAATAGAACGACGAATAACTCAAAACAAATTGGCCAATGAGATGTTAGTGAATGAAGATCGGAGCATGGCGTTGATCATTATTGAGTTACAAACCTATGACTATGGCCAAGACCAAAATGAAGCAGACGCTGAGCAAGATCCTTTTACCACAGATGATTTTGATTTTTCGGCCACAAATTTTGACTCAAAAAATCCAGATCCAGAGTTAAACACTGAGCTGCCAGAAGTTAGCCGTGATCAAGTGATATCCCTTATTTCTATGATCCGAACTGAGCTAGAAAACTACCAAGATTTGAAACCGGTACTTGCTGGGATGCCGCTTATTGATGAAGCGCTGCAAAACACGATGCAATCGGAAATGAGTTTCTTCCTGCGTTTGACGGTATTGTTGATAGCGTTAACCTTGGTTGTCTTCTTCCGTCAGTTAAACGCGGTGGTTGCGCCTATGTTTGCGGTTTTGGCGGCGTTACTGCTGACGATATCGATATTGGTCTTAACCGGAAATAAAATTCAGCTTCCTCTTATTCTGTTGCCGTCATTTTTATTGGCGATCACCATTGGTGACGCCGTGCATTTACTGACGCATTTTTATCGTAAGATTCGAATTGGAGACGATAAAAAGTCCGCAATGATCCATGCTGTTGAGCGTACCGCGGTTCCGATGTTATTGACCTCTTTAACCACCGCAGGCGGCTTGCTGTCTTTGGGTATAGCCGATGTTGTGCCGATTAGAAATTTAGGTGTGTTTGCTGCTGTCGGAGTCATGCTCGCATTCGTATTAACCATTTGTGTGATTCCTGCGGTTGTTATGATATTACCAATGCGAAAAGTGACACAGAAAAGTGAACGTCACAGCGCTAGTCATGTGATGGAAATAATCGCGAATTTTAGTTGGCGTCATGGCGGCAAGCTTGCGATAGCTTGGTTAGTGGTGGTATTGATTTCACTGACTCAAATCGCGAATCTTAAATTTTCTCATGACCCGATGAATTGGATGCCACAGGGGGCTGAGATCACTCGAAACACCTTAATTATCGATGACAATATGAGCGGAACCATGACCTTTGATGTGGTGATTGATACGGGTAAAAGCAATGGTATAAAAAATCTCGAATTACTGAAAAAATTGGCGATTTGGCAAGACAAGCTAAATGGTTTTAAAGATGGTGAAGTCGAGATAAAAGGAACCAGCTCTATTATTGATGTGGTGCGGGAATCGAATCGCGCTCTTCAAGGCGGCGAAAATAGCCAGTATCGTTTGCCCGATTCAGAGCAGCTCTTGATTGAAGAACTGTTCTTATTTGAAAATAGTGCCTCCGATGAGCTATTCAAGATTGTTGATGGTGATTTCAGTCAAACCAAAATGCGCTTGGTGTTGCCTTGGAATGACCTTATTCATTACAGCCACCTTGTCGACGAGCTGCAACAGCAAGGTGCCGAGATATTCGGTGACACCGTCAAGGTTAAAGTCACAGGACTGGTCGCCATTATGGCGGGGGCGTTGTCGGCTCTGATTACGTCGACGGCATTTAGTTATCTGATTGCGACCATAGTGATTGGCATCATGATGATGTTACTGCTGTCATCATTTGGCTTAGGTGCGCTTGCGATGATCCCAAATATGGCTCCGATCATCGTAGTGATGGGCTTTATGCATCCGATGGGGATTCCGCTCGATATGCTGACTATGCTAGTCGCTACGATAGCGATCGGTATTGCAGTAGATAACACCGTGCACTTTACCCACCATTTCCGCCACGGTTTGGAGCAAGGACACACGAGTTACAATGCGATGTTGGATGCCTTTGCTGGGGCAGGTCAGGCACTGTTCACCACGTGTATTGTCTTGACCGTTGGCTTTTATGTATTTCTATTCAGCGAAGTATCGAGTGTGTTTAATTTAGGCTTTTTATGCGGTACCGCCTTTATTCTCGCGCTGATTTCTAACTTCACTCTAACTCCATTTTTATTGCGCTGGTACTATCGAAATCATCAGCCTCAATCGATTGCTCACACAGGAGCTTAACATGAAAAAGTTCGTTCAATTAGTGACGGCTGTTACTGCGATTGCGTTATCAAGCTCGGCATTGGCGCTAACTGCTGATGAAATTATGCAAAACGTCGATGCCTTTCCTGAGCCGGATTCTCTAACCTCAAAAATGAGTATGGTGCTGGTGGATAATAAAGGGAAGCAACGTATTCGTTCGTTAACGACTCAAAGAAAAAAATTTGGTGATGATGAAAAATCGCTGATGTTCTTTTTAGAACCGTCAGATGTTAAAGGGACAGGATTTCTCATGGTCGATTATGGCGAAGCCGTTAAAGATGACGACCAATGGATGCTATTGCCTTCGCTGAAGAAAACGAAACGGATTGCCAGCGCAGATAAGACCTCGAGTTTTATGGGGAGTGATTTCTCTTACGCCGATATGAACGACCGGAACCTAGAAGAATGGAACTATAAAATAATTAAAGAAGATCAAGTCAATGGCGCTTCCGTTTGGATTATTGAATCTCTCCCAGTGAGCGACGAGATCATTGATAAGTATGGCTATACCCGCTCAATCATCTACGTGAAACAAGATAATTTTCAGGTTGTTCGCGGCATTAGCTACAAGAAGAAAAAAGGTGAAATCAAGCTCCTTAATATCGCGAAATCGGAGTTTATAAATGGCTACTGGATTAACCTAGAAACGCAAATGATCACTCAGAAAAACGGTAAAACGGTTCACCGTACATTGATGAAAGTTGATGATGTTGAAGTGGGTCCGGCGTTGGATGACGGTGAGTTTACCTTAAATCGCTTAGAACGGGGATTATGATGAGGGGAAGGCGTATGGCTTTGAATTATCCTAAGCCAGCACAGTTAGAACAGTATCAGGGATTGAGAGTTCGATTCCTTACTGTACTGATGGGACTCTCGTTATATTCGGTTTCGGCAATTGCAGATGAATTTTCTGATTTATTCGCCGAAGATCCCTTTGCCGATATTGAAATCGAAACCATACAAAGTGAAACAGGTCCACTCCAAATAGAATTGGCGGCAGGTGTTAAAACGATTATCAACACTAATAGTAATGAAGATACCGCCGTTGACGAGGCTTATTCTGGCCTATCAAGTTTGGCTATTAGTCTCAATCCAGACATTACCTATCAACCGAATGACGAGTTTCGTATTGATGCGGATATTGAGTTAAGCACCGATCTTATTTTCGAGCTGCGATCTGATGAGACGTGGAGTGATGACGATGTTGATGCTCGAGAATTTGATTCTGATATAAATGAGCTCAAAGCCTCTTATCAATTGGGTAATTGGCAAATAAGTACAGGTATTCAACGTATTACCTTGGGTATCGCCGATGCTCTGTCCGCCTCGAATGTTCTGTATGCGCAGAACTTGGAAGTACCCGGTATTGTCGATGTTGGTGACAGTTATGCTCCAGCGTGGACCACCGCGCTAAAGGGGAATGTCGGTGATATTTTGATTAAAGCAGGGATTGTTCATACTCATGAATTATTACGTTACCCAGTCACCGGTTCTGATTTTGATATCGGTATTCAAAGTACGTTAGAAGCGTCTGGTTTCGAGCTCGAAGCGGAAGCGTTTTCGCTAGAGAATATGGGCTGGTTTAGCTCATTCTCTGGGGTAAAAGGCGCGCTTGATTGGCAGCTTAACCTTATTACGCAGTTGTCTCACACTCCAGTTTTGAAATTGCAAAATGGCTCTATTGTCGATGTTCAGTACCCTCGAACTCACACCATTGCGTTGGCCACAAGTTATGTTATTGATGCGTTTTTACTGAAAGCAGAAGGTGCGTTTGAGAATGGGATGGAAGCACAGAGTAACAATGGTGAAATGAGTCGTTACGATCGCGTTATTGGTTCGCTAGGGTTTGATTACGATCCCTCGAGTATTGGTCGATTGGTGGTGGAATTCCAAGCTGCAACTATTATCGACTTCGATAGTTATGATTTCATGGAGACCGATTTTGCTCCAGATGAAGCAACCGCGCGCTGGGCGTTGATCTACACGCAAAGTTTTCTCCATGAACAACTCAGTTTATCGGCTCAAATGTTAGCGTATGATGCGGATATGGCAGGAGGCCGAATTCAGTCGATCAAATTGGAATACGACATCAGCGACAACTGGAAAACCACGCTTCGTTATGTCGATTATGTGAGCGGAGATTATTCGTTACTTTCAGGTGTAAGTGACCGAGACCGATTGATCCTTTCAACTCGCTATGCGTTTTAGATCGATTTCTTGCCTCTCACTTTAAAATTATCCCATCCTAAAACTCTCTAATGATGCGAATAATGTCCTTATTCACATCATATTTTGATTTGATTAATGGGCGTATTCGAATTATGTGGTGATTCGAATAGGTAAAACTTTCAAATTGAGGAGGACAATATGGCTGTAAATATAATTCAGATGCATAATGAATGAGTATTCGGCTTATTCTGATGTTTTACTCAAATTGATATTTTAATCTGACGTTTTTCTTATAATTTGTATTTATTCTGACGTTTTTACCATTTTATCCAATTCATCTGCTATTTTTCTTGTTTGAAATCGATGAAGTGACTCGAATTTTTATGAGAGTAAATTTGATTTCATTAATTCGGACCAATTCCAAAAAAATCACATCCAATTCACCCATTCGCCTTACAATTCAATACACTCGTATAAATTATCGAAATAGGATAGATAAATGATTGATTTCAAAAACTCCTCAGTGTTTAAACTCAAGCCGATTAAGCTTTCGGATGCGAGAGAAGATTTTCATAAGTTTCTAATAGACGGTGAAACCATACTGACGGCATTTAAAAGTGTTCGTGACCAGGTGATCTTTACAAATAAGCGCGTTATAGCGGCGAATGTTCAAGGGATTACGGGTTCAAAAGTTGACTATACGTCGCTACCTTTCAGTAAAGTAAATGCATTCTCGGTAGAAACGTCGGGAACTTTCGACATAGATTGCGAAATTGAACTCTATTTGAGCGAAGTCGGATGCGTTCGTTTTGAAGTAAAAGGTTCGTTCGATATTGTCACGTTTAACCGTGCGATTAGTGAATATGTATTAGCCTAATCAATTTAGCGTTTGTGGGCTAAAAAGTGTGGTAATTGCAAATTAAAGGCGAGCCTGAATGGTTCGCCTTTGTTGTTTTAGTTACAGTGTCTCTTATTAATGTTAGTCATGCGAAAACATATGCTTACAAAGATGATTAAAAATATTGTGATAACTACTGTAACAATAGTCCCGTTAAGAACGACTAATGATAATCAGATAACTTCTCATATGAGCTATCCTTATTTAAGGAGCTACTTATGTTTACTTGGTAAGTTCGGAACTATTTGGTGAAACGATAGTCTTGAATTTTGTGAGAGTATCAGAATTTATTAACTATAATCATATAAAAAATAAGGAATTACATGAAACTTTCCACTCGTTTACTTACCCTTGCCGCCGCATTGTCTACTTCGGTTGCTACGGCAGCAGACTGGGATAGTATTGTTGAAAAAGCACAAGGACAAACCGTTTATTTTCATGCCTGGGGTGGGGATGAAAATATAAATGACTACATTCAGTGGGCCGCTGACCGAGTAAACGATCAGTATGGCGTCACGGTAAAACATGTCAAAAACATTGCGCCGAATGCGGTGAGTCAAGTGCTTGCTGAAAAGTCTGCTGGCAAGGATACAGGTGGTGCGGTCGACCTTATTTGGATTAACGGTGAAAATTTCGCCAACATGAAGTCGAATGGTTTGCTCTACGGCCCATTTACACAAGACCTGCCGAGTTATCAGTATGTTGATGTCGAGAATAAACCGACAACGGTGTTTGATTTCACTGTTCCTGTTGATAATTTAGAAGCACCTTGGGGCATGGCACAGTTAATCTTCCAGTATGATTCTGAGTACGTTTCTAAAGCACCTGACAATGTTGAAGATCTTCTGGCGTTTGCGAAGCAGAATCCTGGACGATTTACTTACCCAGCTCCACCTGCTTTTCACGGCACCACGTTTGTAAAACAAGTGTTATTGGAACTTACCGATAATAATCCGGCACTTTATTCGCCTGTAGAAGAGAGTAATTTCGATGAAGTGACAGCTCCATTGTGGAACTATCTTGACCAGTTGCATCCAAACATGTGGCAAAAGGGCACGACATTCACCGATGGCGCACCTCGCATGAAGCAGTTGTTGAATGATGGTGAGATCTTTATTTCACTTAGCTTTAACCCATTTGACGCCAGCAGTGCAATTGCGACAGGTCAGCTGCCGGATACTGTCCGTACTTACATTCACCAAGGTGGGACAATCGGTAATACCCATTTCTTGACCATTCCATTTAATACCAGTCACGCAGAAGGTGCGATGGTCTTTTCTAACTTCCTAATGTCACCGGAAGCTCAGGCTCGTAAAGCCAACACCGATATTTGGGGAGACCCAACCGTTCTTGCAATGGGCAAGCTAACCGATAGCGATCGTGCTATATTTGAGAACTTACCAAAGGGCGTTGCAACCCTTTCAAATGAAGAGCTTTCTAATGTATTGCGCGAACCTGATACCAGTTGGGTTAGAGCACTTGAAGCAGCTTGGTTAGAACGATACGGAAACTAATAGCGACCTTGAGTATTTTAAAATCCGTTTTATTAAGAGGCTCCATTTTTGGGGCCTCACCTTGGCTTACAACGAGCCTATTTCTTGTGCCTGTTGTTGTTGGCCTTCTCGGAACATGGTTACCTGCCTTCGGTTGGTTTCCGGCAATAAATAGCAACACGCTTAGCTTTACGCCGTGGGAACAATTATTCGCCCATCCCGGTGCGCTTCCTGCGACCATAAAAACCTTAGTTACGGGCTTAGGTGCTTCTTTATTAGCACTTATCGTGACCTTACTGATTTTAATTGGGTTATACCCATCAACGGTTTTCAATCGAATTGAACGTAGCCTTGCTCCTTTATTATCAATACCTCATGCCGCTTTTGCGATAGGGTTAGGCTTGCTGGTGATGCCGAGTGGTTGGCTGGTTCGTTTTGCCGCGCAATTTACCGAAAGCTTATCGCTCCCGCCATTATGGACAACGTTTCAGGATGTAAATGGCATCAGTTTAATCGTAACTCTTGCTCTAAAAGAGATACCATTTCTATTGTTTATGTCGTTGGCGATTTTACCAACCTTGAAAGCAAAGCAGACGCTGATTTTGGCGGAAAGCTTGGGACACACAAAACGTTACGCGTGGGCTTGGTTGTTGTTTCCAAGGCTCTATAAACAAATCAAATTACCGTTTTTTGCTGTGGTCGCGTATTCGTTAACGGTGGTTGATATCGCGATGATCGCCGGGCCAACGACGCCACCAACACTGGCGGTTATGGTTAATCAATGGTTTTATAATCCAGACTTTCAATATAGAACGATAGGGGCAGCAGGTGCGACGCTGTTACTTGCTATCAATGTTGTGGTGTTGGTTGGTTTACATTTCGTAGAAGCGCCATTAAGAAACCTGCGTGGTCGACAATTGCTGCGCGGTGTCTCGCATAGAAGAAGCGTATATTGGGAATACCCAGTGGCGATGTTCGCCATGTTTTCATTAATCTCACTCTACGTTGCGTCAATCGTACAATTGCTGATGTGGAGCTTTGCTTCGCGTTGGCGTTATCCAGACCTTATTCCTGAACAGGTATCAATGAGGTCGTGGAGCCGAATTTTTAACCGCATCGAAGAACCCTTCTATAACAGTTTGTTACTGGCAAGTTTGTCTGCATTCTTTGCGCTCGTACTTGCCATTGTCATGCTTGAAAATGAAGTTAGGGTGAAAAAGAGAAAGCCAAATTATGATGCGGATAAAACGTTGTTCATCGTGTATCTGCCATTATTGATTCCTCAAATTGCCTTTCTGTTTGGTTTTCAGGTTTTTCTGATTCAAACGGGCTTAGATGCAAATTTTTATTCCTTGTTATGGTCACATAGCGTGTTTGTTATTCCTTACGTGTTTCTAACGCTGAGTGGGCCTTACCGGAAATTCGATCAGCGTTATAGTGTTGCCGCTGTCACTTTGTGCGCATGTCCGGTAAAAAGTTTTTGGAAAGTGAAATTTCAAATGTTGTTGCGGCCGATACTCTACGCATTTGCGACAGGTTTTTCCGTTTCAATTGCGCAGTATTTACCGACACTATTTGTCGGAGCTGGGAAGTTTGCCACCATCACGACTGAAACCGTCGCGATGACCAGCGGTGGTGATCGTCGGTTAATCTCGGTCATGGCGATGTGGCAACAATTGCTACCGCTCGTGATTTTTTTGTTGGCGACCTTAGTGCCTGCCGTTTTGTTTAGAAACCGAAAAGCGATGCAGCAAAGCTCGTTATAGGTGAGAGTATAAAGTATGTCATTTGAGCTAATTGATTTTCAAATCGCCATGGGTGATAGCCCACTGTTCGAACCTTTCTCTTTAACCGTTAAAGCGGGGCAAGTTGGCGCAATAACTGGCCCGAGTGGTTCGGGTAAGTCGACCATTTTATCGGATATTTTGGGTGATTTAGCGCCAGTGTTCTCTCGCAAGGGCGGGATGATATTAAACGGTACAGAGCTATCTGGTATCCCAACCTCCAAGCGTCAAATTGGCATTTTATTTCAAGATGATTTGCTGTTTCCGCACCTAAATGTCTTCGAAAACTTGGTGTTTGGATTACCCTCTAAATTGAGCCAACAACAAAAGCATGAACGAATTTCGAGCGCATTGAATCACGCGGGGTTATCTGGATTTGAAGAGCGTGATATTGCGACATTATCGGGTGGGCAGCGTTCACGTATTAGTCTACTGAGAACCTTGCTTTCAGAGCCTAAAGTGATCTTGCTCGATGAGCCTTTCTCAAAGCTCGATGAAACGCTGCGCGACCAATTTAGAAGTTGGGTGTTTAGTCAGATTCAAACTCAAAACATTCCCGCAGTATTGGTCACGCATGACGTGAAAGACATCCCCGATAGCGCAGTGAAGACGCAACTGAAAATCGTGTCTTCCTGATTAAACGAAAAGCCTTGGTGTCACGTGGTTTAGCTTCGTAGATGATATGCAGTGTCGCTGCGGTGAAACTAACCTAGATAACTTGTGGTCTAATATTTTTACGGAGAGTCATTATGTCTATAGAGACGTATTAATGATTGTTGTATTTATCTAAATCTCATTGAAAATATAGATTCATCAATGAAAAAATGGAGCTTGCTTATGCCTTTTTATACTCTGTTAATGATGTATTTTATTATCGTGTCACTGTGTTTTTTACTATCCCTGACAATGATTAATAACACCGAGAAGCGAAAGAAGCTTCTTAAAATTAGCGTATCGTGTTTAGTTATTGGCGGAGGTATGAGCCTCTTTCATTAATCAGATTAAATCCTCCAGGGTTTTAGCTTCAAGGATATGATAGGCGGGCGTTTCGTAGGGGTGTGCTTGAATCATCGCTTGGATGGCGAGCTTTGCTTTGTCTCTTAAACACACCATTTCGATCTTTCGTTCAGATACCACTTCAACTTCACCAACGGTACCAATAAAGGGTGTCGCTCCAGCCTTGGGTTGAAACGTTCCTTCACCTTTTATTGTAAAGGCGCAACGCCGATAATCACCGATCTCTCCAGCGCCTGCCGTTGCCATGGCATCAATTACTACATTGACATGATCTTCTGGAACATAAACCGCTATAACCAACATATATGACGTCCTAGTTTGTTTTTAAGATTAATTTGTACTGCGTATTTTAAGATAAGTTTATTTAAAAGTAACAAGTTAGATAGACAAATCCGCTAAGTAAAGTTAACCCTTTAGTAGTAGTTTATCTGCCCAATCGATGTGCTCTCTGTTCTACAATGGTATGAATTGTTAACAAATAAACAACAAAAAAGCCAACGATCACTAGAGATATAAGGCTGTTGAGGGGTTGGCATGAAAATCGCTATCAACTAAATGACAATCATTTCAAGGAGAGTAACGATGTCTTATATAGAACCCCGTGAGTTTGCAACCAAGATGGTTGATGCAGGCGAACAGAAAATATTTATGTCAACCCAAGATACCCTAGTAAGAGCCTACATGGCAGGCGCTATTCTTGCTCTAGCAGCATTTTTCGCCATTACTGTTATCGTCACGACGGGCAACGCATTAATTGGTGCGGTGCTATTCCCAGTTGGTTTTATCATGCTTTATTTGATGAAGTTCGACCTGTTAACGGGTGTGTTTACGCTTGTCCCGTTGGCCGTCATTGATAAGCGTCCCGGATGTACGCCAAATCAACTTTTCCGAAACTGGGGCTTAGTATTTCTAGGAAACTTCGCTGGCGCGCTAACCGTTGCATTTTTCGCTTCATTTATTTTGACTTATGGTTACAACACTGACGGTGGAGCACTAGCCGCCAAAGTAAGTACGATAGGTGAGTCACGTACCTTAGGGTATCAGGAGCATGGTACTGCAGGGTGGTTCACCATTTTCATCCGAGGAATGTTGTGTAACTGGATGGTTTCAATGGGTGTTGTCGGTGCAATGATTTCAACGTCTGCGGCTGGTAAAATGATGGCGATGTGGATGCCAATCATGTTGTTCTTCTTTATGGGCTTTGAGCACTCAATTGTAAATATGTTCTTGTTCCCTTTCTCTATGATCATGGGTGGTGAATTTACGGTTCTTGATTACTTTGTTTGGAATGAAATTCCGACAGCATTAGGAAACCTATTTGGTGGCTTCTTGTTAGTGGGACTGCCAATCTATCTGACTCACGTTCGTACAAAATCAGAGCGTAAGATTGATGCGTCTAAGAAAGCCGTAGAAATGTAATTGTTCTATCGTGCTTGATATAAAAATAGGTCAGGCTTCAGTCGCGGGATTGAAGCCTGTTAACCAAGACAGTGTCGGCGCTCGTGTTCCTGATGAACCGACTTTAACGAGTAAAGGTGTCGCAGTGGCAATCAGTGACGGGATCAGTTCCAGTCAGGTGAGCCAAGTCGCCAGTGAAACCGCCGTTCTGAGTTTTCTTTCTGACTATTATTCTACGTCGGATGCTTGGACAGTGAAAAGTTCGGGTTTAAAAGTTCTCAAAGCCATTAACTATTGGCTCTACTCACAGACGAAAAATAGCGAACATCGTTTTGATTTTAATAAAGGTTATGTTTGTACCTTTAGTGCTTTGGTCATTAAATCCCACACCGCCCATTTATTCCATACCGGAGACTCGCGAGTTTACCGACTGACCGGTGACACTCTAGAGCAACTTACAGTAGACCATAGGCGCAGAATTAATGACGAGACCAGTTACTTAAGTCGAGCTTTGGGGATAGATCCAGAGATCGAGATCGACTATCGATCATTTGTCGTGAAAGAAGGAGAAACGTTTTTATTAGCAACAGACGGTTTGTTTAACTTTGTTTCGGAAAAAGAGATCGCTAAACAAGCAAGTCAGCTGGATCTTGGTACAAAAGAGCGTTGTGACATCCTTATTCAGAAGGCGTTAGATAAAGGAAGTGACGATAATCTATCGATTCAAATTGTTGATGTTATCGCTTTGCCCGAGCCTCAGTTAACGGAACTAACCTATACGGCGTTAAACCTTTCTCCTGCACCGATTTTGACTCCAGGAGATTCTATCGATGGTTATCAAATTCTCCGAGAGCTTTCCATAAGTAGCCGTAGTCATGTATTTCTTGCTCAAGATACACAAACTGAGACTTTTGTGGTGTTAAAAACCCCTTCCGCTGAAAGTAGTCAGGACATTGCGCACCTCGATACTTTTTTGTTGGAAGATTGGATCGCAAAAAAACTGAGTAATCCTCACTTAATGCAATCGCATAAATCAAATCGTGTTCAAAGTAGCTTATATACTGTAACTGAGTACATTGATGGGTTAACGTTATCGCAGTGGATTAAGGACAACCCTGAGCCTGATATCAATACGGTCAGACAAATCATCACCCAGATAGCGAAAGGGTTGCAGGCGATGCATCGGCAGGAAATGATCCATCAGGATATCCGCCCGTACAATATCATGATTGACAAATTTGGCGTTGTTAAGATTATTGATTTTGGTGCGACGAATGTCGCCGGTATTACCGAAATCTATTCTCACCCACAATCAATAATGGGAACGGCCCAGTATACGGCCCCAGAGTATTTTATTGGTCATGCTGGTTCTCACCGATCGGATATCTTTTCTTTAGGAGTGATTGCCTATCAGATGTACACGGGTAAATTCCCATATGGTGTTATGGTATCAAAATCCACCACGGTTAAATCCCAACAGAAACTGCAATATGTGTCCGCATCGTCGATCAATACCCACCTTCCAGATTGGATCGATTTTGCCTTGAAAAAAGCCACCAGTGTCGAGCCTCATCGGCGTTATGAAGAGGTCTCTGAATTTGTCTTTGATCTCACAAATCCAAACCCCAAGGCGGATAAAAACAGGTGGAAACCGATCGCAGAGCGCAATCCCATTCTGTTTTGGCAGAGAATATCATTGATTCTGTTTGTCGCGTTGCTACTGGCGTTAGTGTTTTAATCGGAAAGCTAACTTAGCTTATCATTTATTAAGTTAATTTCTTAAGCTGGCAGAAAGCGTTTAGCGCACTGACTGTAATTCAAAATTACCTTATTTCGTGACAGTACACACCTCAATCAACTTGATTCTGTACAAACACATAATGCCGATATACAATATTAAGTACGCAATCAAGTACTCAGGTGTGTTATGAAAATAAGTACAATCTATGCAGAAAAAGCAGTGTCATCGAGCGAAGCTAGAAAGCATTTTAAAGATTGCTTATCAGGGGAGCCTGTCGTGGTTTTATCGAACAATGAGCCTGCTGGTTATATGATGAGCGCCACTTTTTTTGAAGGACTTATGAAAGCTTTAGAAGAGAAGAATGCTGACTCCGTTTCATCATTTAGACCAATTAGCGCTCGCTTAGAAACCATTGCACACCTGAACGCTCAAGCATTGACAGAGCTAGATGAGAGTAATTTGGGTGAGTTTCAAGAGTGAGTAAGTCATTAAATATTAGGATTTTTAAACATAAAATCTTAATTGATTCGCTTACTGAAAGTGAGCTTCAATCTTTGACTAACGACTTTAGACACTATAAGAAGACGGGTCAGAAACCAGATTTTTTTGGTCGAGATGAAGCTTATAATCATCCCAATACATTACCGATCTTGAAGTCAGAGGAAGTGAAGCACATTCATTTAGCTTCTAGTGATGCTCCGTTTTTAAGTTCCATCCAATTTTACCAAACGAGTGATAAGCATTTAGTGTATTGCCAAGGCTGGAATGACCTTAGTTGTTTTCTGTTAATCGCTATCCTTGCACCTAATGCTCATGAGCAAGCCCGTAATCGAACTATCATGCATAACTTGGGTTTGATAGCTGAAAAATTTAGGCAGCAATTCTAAATCGTTTGCTCTATTTCTTGTTAGGTAAACCGCTCGCCAGTTAACCGACCTTATTCAATTCGCCAATTTCAACTTACTGAGTAGCTTTCAGTCCAATCGGGTTATAAAGGTTTGCTCGTCATCGACAAAAGCCACATAGTCGCCGTAATAGATAAATACCCGACCACGCCCTTCAACTATGCAGGCAAGTTGTGGATTTAAATCTTCCTCGAGATTTTGGCTTTGAAACGTGCCGGTATCGGTGATCACACCGCTGAGTGGAGGCAAATATCCATACGTGCGCTTAGCTTGGTCAATCAGGCTTAATTCGCTGGTGGTCGAGAAGCAAGAGGGGATAGTACCGGCATCTTCAATAAACATGGTTTTCAGTTCTTCATAAGCTGTAATCACCAGCCAGTCGATGTCGTTAACACGATGGATAAACATAGAGGGTTCTCGGAAATTTTGGTTCGGGGATTTTATCACTATCTGGAAAGAACGTCGTTTAAATTGGCTCGATTTTCTAGTAGTAAAATACGAAATATGTTACATATTATTAGGTTAGGTATTAGTACTCTCGAGATAACGCGCCAAAATTGAAGAATGATTTATGTAGGCTCGTTTTTCTAGTAATAAATTACTTAGATATTAATACTTATTTAATATAAATCAGATGTTTGTTGGTTTTGACGACTATACAGCTAGCCTGCGAAAACGAGCCGGCATGTTATTAAAGATGTTATAAGGTACAAAGAATGCGTAGGTTAAGCTTCCAGCGTCCAAATGCAAAAGTCAGAAATCCTAATAGACATATCCGTTCTTTAAAAAAAT
>NZ_JBTAMQ010000011.1:0-128854 GCF_054404255.1 Vibrio phycocola | reverse complement strand
ATCAACGAGTGCCCACACAGATTGATAGGTCTAAATTTTTAAAGAGCGTTCTTCGTGACTCATCACTGAAGAGGCGGTTATTCTAGCGATATAACTTAAAGTGTCAAACACTTTTACAATTTAGTTTTTATCAGCTTAAACACCTAACCAACTTGACGTACCGCCCTGTTGGTGTTGGCGCATTATAGGGAGTTAACAAAACTTGGCAATAGCAAAAACCATTATTTTTTAACTTTTCAAACCGACAGGTTAAAGAGTAGACAATCTGCCCATTTTATCTTCTTTATTTTAGTGAAAAGGCAAATTTACACTCGCCTTTCTTTCTAATAACCTTTCTAAATTTATTGTGTCATAACCAATTGGCCATTTTTCACTTTTAGATTGACAGCTTTGCCAGGTAATAATTGCCCACTCAAAATACTTTTAGCTAGGGGGTTTTCTACCATTTGTTGAATTGCTCGTTTTAAAGGCCTTGCTCCATAGACAGGATCAAACCCAACTTCCGCGATAAGCTCAAGAGCATTTTTACTTAAATTTAAGTCATAATCTTTTTCTTGCATCCGTTTACGCAAGCGTTCTATTTGAATAGATGCAATCGACGCGATCTGTGCTTTACCTAACGGGTGGAACACTACGCTTTCATCGACGCGATTTAGAAATTCAGGACGAAAGTGCTTACCAACCACATCCATAACTTTCTCTTTCATTTGATCGTAATCGAGATCGTTAGCATTTTCTTGAATATGATGAGATCCTAAATTGGACGTCATAATGATAACAGTATTACGAAAATCTACCGTCCTCCCCTGGCCATCCGTTAATCGTCCGTCGTCGAGTACTTGCAATAAGATATTGAAGATATCCGGATGCGCTTTTTCTACTTCATCTAATAAGATAACGGAATAAGGTTTACGTCTAACGGCCTCGGTTAAATAACCACCTTCTTCATAACCAACATAACCAGGAGGAGCTCCGACAAGTCTCGCAACAGAGTGCTTCTCCATAAATTCTGACATATCAATTCGAACCATGGCTTCTTCACTATCAAACATAAAGTTTGCTAATGTTTTACACAGTTCCGTTTTACCGACACCCGTTGGGCCCAAGAAAATGAATGAACCTATAGGACGATTCGGATCTGATAATCCAGCTCGGCTGCGTCGAATTGCATTGGCAACTACTTCTACCGCTTCTTTTTGACCAATGACTCTTTTATGCAATACTTCTTCCATGCGTAAGAGCTTTTCTTTCTCAGCTTCTAGCATTTTGGATACGGGAATTCCGGTTTGCTTTGATAACACTTCTGCTATTTCTGCATCCGTAACGTTATTGCGTAATAGCGTCATCTCTTGCATTTCAGCTTGCGCCGCAAGATCTAACTGTCGTTCTAATTCAGGAATTCGACCATATTGCAGCTCAGACATCCGATTTAGATCGCCAGCTCGCCGCGCAACATCCATATTCATTCGCGCTTGTTCTAACTCGGTCTTTATATGTTGAGTACCGGATAACGCTGCTTTTTCCGCCTTCCAAATTTCTTCTAACTCAGCATAATCACGCTCTTTCTCGCTCAATTCGTCGTTTAAGATATTGAGTCGTTTCTCACTGGCCTCATCTTGCTCATTAGAAAGCGCCTGTTGCTCTATCTTTAATTGGATAATGCGTCGCTCTAATTTATCCAGTGACTCGGGCTTTGAATCTATCTGTAAACGAATACTCGACGCTGCTTCATCAATCAGGTCAATCGCTTTATCGGGCAATTGGCGATCAGATACATAGCGATGTGAAAGTGTGGCTGCGGCAACAATCGCAGGGTCGGTAATATCAACATGATGGTGAAGCTCGTAACGCTCTTTAAGGCCACGCAAAATAGCAACCGTATCTTCAACCGTTGGCTCATCCACCAACACTTTCTGAAAACGTCTTTCAAGTGCAGGGTCTTTTTCTACATACTGACGATATTCATCTAGCGTAGTGGCACCAACACAGTGAAGTTCTCCACGAGCTAACGCTGGCTTTAACATATTACCGGCATCCATTGAGCCTTCACCTTTACCAGCACCAACCATAGTGTGAAGTTCATCAATGAAGAGAATCACATTCCCCTCTTCTTTGGCCAATTCATTTAGAACAGACTTTAATCTTTCTTCAAATTCACCACGATACTTTGCTCCTGCGACCAATGATCCCATATCGAGTGACAATACTCGTCTTCCGCGTAACCCTTCTGGAACTTCGTTGTTTATAATACGCTGAGCAAGCCCTTCAACGATTGCCGTTTTACCGACACCAGGCTCCCCGATAATAACGGGATTATTCTTGGTACGACGCTGAAGCACTTGAATGGTCCGGCGAATCTCATCATCACGACCAATAACAGGATCGAGTTTGCCCTGCTCTGCTCGTTCTGTCAGATCTACCGTATATTTCTCTAACGCTTGGCGAAGCTCTTCAGCATTTTGATCATTTATTTTTTGTCCACCTCGGATCTGATCTATCGCACTAGAAACCTTTTTCTCATCCAATCCAACCAGTTTGAGCAGTTTTCCTAGTGGGCCTTTATCATCAAGTGCTGCCAGTAGGTAGATTTCCGAAGAGATATACGCATCTTGACGCTTCTGTGCCACCTTATCGCACACGTTGAACAACGAGCCAAGACCACTAGAAAGTTGTACATCACCACCAATACCACTCACTTTCGGAAGACGATCGAGAATTTCACCTAACTTCGATCTCAATTGCATGATATCGATATTGAGTAGTGTAAATAGAGGTCGAATCGGACTGCCATTTTGATCGAGCAACGCAACCATCAAATGTACTGGCTCGATATATTGGTGATCACGCCCAAGCGCTAGAGATTGGGCATCTGAAATTGCTATTTGGAATTTACTTGTAAAACGGTCAAGGCGCATAAGACACTCCTCATCTAATTCTGTTTTTGCTATTAAATTGATAAGCAACTGATAAGAAAATGGATACGAATTAAGCAGTTTTCAAGGGGGAGAAAGGAAAAGAATGAATAATGGTGAATTCAGTAGGAACTATTCAAACCAGATAAATGTAGCTTGACGCCCTGTCACACCATCACGTCGGTATGAATAAAAAGAATCAGAGTCATTGTAAGTGCAAAGATCGCATGACGTCACTTGACCAATACCTGCACGATTTAGCCGTTTCGTTGCCAATTGATAAATATTCGCCAACCATTTACCTTCACCTCGACCAGAAACAAAAGCAGTACTCGCTCCAGCATCAAACTGACAAAATGCTTCAACGACATCTTCGCCCACTTCGAATGCACTCGGGCCAATTGCCGGACCAAGCCAGGCAAAAACGTCATCATTAAAATGGGATAAAGCTTGTTCTAATATTCCGTCGGATAAACCTCGCCAACCAGCATGAACCGCAGCAACCTGAGAACCTTGACTATTACAGAGTAAAACTGGAAGACAATCGGCAGTCATTACACCACAGACAAGGTTTGAACACTTAGTGAACGATCCATCGGCATCCAGTATTTGCGTTGTCGGCTTGGTGAGTTCAACAACATTTGTAGAGTGTGTCTGATTCAGCCACACCGGAGAACTGGGCATAGATAGTTGGTCAACAACCGATTGGCGATTTTGCATGACACGGTTTGGATCGTCTCCAACATGCATACCTAAATTCAGACCTTTATACTCAAGTTGAGATGCCCCGGTTGCACGCATCGTTGCATATGCTTTTACATTTTTTGGGGCATTCCAATTAGGCGTAATCATTAATCAAGCAACTCATCTCGACCATAAAGCACGGTATCTTCACGTAATGCTTCGGTAAGCTCTACCATGTCATCTGGAATTGGAGCATGAAACTCTAACTCTTCACCTGTGATAGGGTGAGCGAAACGTAGCATAGCAGCATGAAGTGCTTGGCGATCGAAATTACGAATCATGTCCGTTAACTCGTCGCAAGCGCCTTTTGGTATCCGTGCACGCCCGCCATATGCGCTATCGCCCAACAAAGGATGTTGAAGATAGGACATATGAACACGAATTTGGTGCGTTCGCCCGGTTTCAAGACGAAGGCGAATCCGAGAATGTTCTCGAAAATGCTCTGCGACACGATAATGAGTAATAGCGGGTTTCCCCATCGGACTCACAGACATCAATGTCCGTTTCGTCGAATGACGACCAATTGGTTTATCAACCAAACCACCAGCTGTCATTTTACCAATCGCAATCGCTTCATATTCACGCGTAATATTGCGTTTTTGTAATTCACGAACCAGCTTAGTTTGAGCGGGTACTGTTTTCGCCACAACCATAAGTCCAGTTGTGTCTTTATCCAAACGATGCACAATTCCAGCTCGAGGAACTTCCGCAATCGGAGGAAAATGAAACAGTAGCGCATTCAACACTGTACAATCTGGTGTACCGGCTCCTGGGTGAACCACGAAATCGCGAGGCTTATTGATGACTAAAATATCGTCATCTTCGTAAACGATATTTAGAAAAATATCTTGAGCTTCCCAACGTTCTTCATCTTCCAATTCCGCTTGGAGCACCACTTCCTCACCGCCAAATACGCGGATTCTTGGTTTGGTGATAACCTTGCCATCGACTTGAACCTTGCCATCGACAAGCCACTCTTTTAATCGAGAACGAGAAAAATCAGGAAATATTTCAGCGATCGCTTGATCCAAACGCTGACCTAGTTGACTATCTTTTATTGTACTTTTTAATTCAATCTGCTGAGCCATATCGAACTTTTTCATAAACCTAGAGACTAAAAGCCTCTAGTAGGGATAAAATGATGGCTTATTCTATCTGTTACTATACAGAAAGTAACGAAACCTTTTTGAAACATTCATTGTCTCTGGACTATTTGAATAATTAGGAAATAACTTCTGACATGAAATATCGCGCAATCACTGGATTAATGACGCTTGCTTTATTAGCTGGCTGTTCAACACAAAAAGTAATGGTCCCCGACATTCCAGCCTCGGATCTTTATGCAGAAGCACAGTTTTCTTTGGAAAAAGGAAGTTGGACTGAAGCCATTAGACAGTTGGAAGCGATCGATTCTCGCTATCCATTTGGTGCGTACTCCCAACAAGTTCAGCTCGATTTAATCTTCGCGTATTACAAATCGGAAGACTGGGCATTAACGTTGGCCGCAATTAATCGTTTTGTGCGCCTCAATCCAACTCACAAAAAAATTGATTGGGTCGTCTATATGCGTGGATTGACTCATATGTCTCAAGATTCGAGCATGATGCATGATCTATTTAACGTAGATCGAAGTGATCGCGACCCTGAACCGGTTAAAGCGGCATTTAATGATTTTAAACAATTACTACAGCGCTACCCTTCTAGCATTTATGCGAAAGATGCTCAGTTAAGAATGTTGGCGTTGAAGAATCGATTAGCGAATTATGACCTAGCTACAGCTGAATATTATTTGCGTAGAGAAGCTTGGATATCGGCCATTAACCGTTGCCAGGAACTACAAAAATCTTATCCAGACACGGTTGCCGCAAGAAAAGCACTTAATATTCAACTTAAAGCTTATGAGCAATTAAAGCTATCCAAAGCGGCTGCGCATACGAAAACGCTAATTGAGTTAAACCCAATTTGATGTTTTAAATGGTAATTCTGACAATACGATTAATTAAAAAAGCGTTCCTAATATCTTGGACGCTTTTTTACTATTTGAGGCAAAATAACTCAGAGTCTATTGATCGAATATGATCAACTGAGGAGAATGCGAGCTAAGAAGGTAGAAAAAATCATATTGCATACAAACCAAGTAGCACAACCTTCAAAAAAAATCGAGTTAACCCCCTAAAAAACAAGTAATTTTTCAGCGAACCTTAATTACCAACTTAACGACTATCGGTGAAAATTCAAGTTATCATCACAAATAAATTTCTACTTTTTGCAAGTGATCACGTTTATCTTGCACGATAATAAATAGCCCAGTAAATGTGATTTAAATCACATTTATTTACTGTTAAATCGGTAATCTGAAGTTAACCCATAAGGGAAGGCAACAGAGGAAAATATGCTATATGAAAATAAATATCACAGGTAAGAACATCGAAGTCACCTCTGCAATCCGAGACCATATAGAAGGTAAGTTAAAAAAACTAGAAAAATGGCAAGTCGACATTATTGGATGCCAAGCAAGTTTTAGTGAAGAGCCCAACAAACAGAAAAAATTTGAAGCAACAATTACCATACCTAAAGGACAATTAAATGCTTCAGCACATCACGAAGATCTTTATGTTGCGATCAATGATGTGGAACAGAAATTAGAACGTCAGCTCAATAAAATTCGACATAAGCCAGAAGCACGTCGTTCTGAAAAAATAGTAGCGATTGATAACGAAGAAGAATGAATACTAAGAATAGCGCCGACCGGCGCTATTCTTTTGTCTGTAATATCCCCTCTTATCTATTTTATTAATTTGTATTTCAGACTAAAATCGTTCGACATATTGTTGCACTATCGGTTGTTTATAAGCCACTATCGGCAATTCCCTCGAATGCTCTTGTTTTACTTACGGAAATTACTATGGCAAGTCAGAAATACTCTTTAGAAAAAATTCGCCTCCGGCTCAACGAACTAGATGATCAACTTCTTAGTTTGCTTTCTGAACGCCGAAAATTGAGTATTGAAGTAGCAAAAAGTAAGGTCGAAACAACAAAGCCAGTTCGAGATGCTGAGCGTGAACAACAATTATTAGTAAAACTCATCCACAACGGTAAAGATGAATACGAACTTGATGCAGAATATATTACTAAGATTTACCACACGATCATTGAAGATTCTGTGCTGCTTCAGCAATCATATTTACAACATCTTGCTAACCCACAGCAAAACCGAAAACCACATGCAAGAGTCGCCTACCTAGGTTCTCAAGGATCCTATTCACACCTAGCAACACGCGAATACTTCAGTCGAAAAAACATTGATCTCATTGAGTTAAATTGTGAGCAATTCAAAGGTGTAACCAAAGAGGTTGAATCTGGCTATGCTGACTTTGGGGTTCTACCTATTGAAAACACAAGCTCAGGGTCAATCAATGAAGTCTATGACCTACTCCAACATACTACGCTGTATATTGTAGGTGAATTAACGCTGCCCATTGAGCACTGTCTAGTCGCAACCAAAGAAATTAATGTTGATGATATAAAGGTTCTCTATTCTCACCCTCAACCCCATCAACAGTGCAGTGAGTTCTTACACCGCCTTGGAGACATTCAACTTGAGTCATGTGTAAGCACCGCTGATGCAATGAAAAAGGTAAAAGAATTAAACCGCGACGATATTGCCGCTATTGGTAATGCATCTAGTGGCAAGCTTTATGGTTTACAACCGATTTTAGGTAACATCGCCAACCAAACTGAAAACCATACTCGCTTTATCGTTGTCGCTCGAAAACCCGTTGAGGTATCCACCCAAATCCCAGCAAAAACCACCTTGATAATGTCGACCGCGCAAACAGCTGGTTCGTTAGTTTCGGCGCTACTAGTACTACAGAGATTTGGTATTAATATTATTAAATTAGAATCGAGACCAATTATTGGAAATCCCTGGGAAGAGATGTTTTACGTTGATCTCGAAGCACATAGAAATTCACCAGAAATGCAAAAAGCGATCACCGAATTAACAGAGATTACTAAGTATCTAAAAGTTCTTGGATGCTACCCAATTTACAATGTAGCTCCTACACAAGTGATGCAAAAGTAAGACGAGATCACCTTTTGAGGAATAGGTATGCTGACAGTATTCAGCACACTGTATACAATAGGTGACTTACTAATATAAATATCAATTTATCCATCAATGTTTGATATTCGCTGTCTTTGATTAAGGCAGTTTCTTTTTCTAGAGAGCTCCTACTGCACGATGAGATATCTGATCTATATTTGTCTATCACTAGTACCTTTCTCTTTTGTATTCGCAAATGAGAAAGCGCTAAACCTTTACTTTTGGGAAGATACACTATCACCAGATATCATCGCTAATTGGGAGGCCCTAAGTGACACTAAGATTTCACTCTCACATTTTGACAATGATGATGAACGCAATTTATTGATGCTCAATAGTATTGAGCTGCCTTTTGATATTGTTTTACTTGATAACGTTTCTGCACAAATATTTTCACGACAAGACGCTTTTGAAGACCTATCAACATTAAGCAACCGGAAATACAATGAGTCTCGCTGGAATGAAGCCTGCGGCAACAATGCAATTCCGTACTTTTGGGGAACTGTCGGCATCCTTTACCGTAAAGATCTTGTAAGCCCAGCACCACAAACGTGGAGCGATTTGATTCAGCCCAAAGAAAAACACCGTGGACACATAGGTTTGATAGAAGACAGTGTAGAAACCTTGCTGCCAGCATTAAAAACACTGGGATACTCCCCTAATACAGACAATATTGACCAGCTAAAAGCGTCTTATCACCTAATGACTGAATTTAACAAAGATGTGTTAACCTACGAATACGCCCTTAGTTATGTAAGAAGCCATCAAGATAGTAGCGCATTACACATGGCATTAGCCTACAGTGGTGACCAATTCTCCTTAAATCGTTTTTTTCACTCCGATCAATGGGACTTTGTTACTCCCGAAGGTTCACCATTTATATGGGTTGATTGTATTGCGATAAACAGCAATTCGAAACAAAAGGAGCAAGCCAAAGCATTTCTTAATTATCTGATGTCTCCTCATGTAGCCGCAGAAAATGCACTGTATATCGGTAGTTCTCCGGCGAATAAGGCTGCTCTGGAATTTCTTCCGGATAGCTTTAAAAATAATCCCAGTTTTTTTCTGGATAAAACTCGTTTAAGCAACGCAACTCTTGACCAAGAACTTACTCCTGAAAACCTAAGTATTCGGGCCAAAATCACCAATAATTTGTTTAATCAGTATGAAGCTCAACCGTAGAATTTTATTACTTATCGCACCCGTTATTCTCTTCAGTGCGGCGGCATCAAGTTACATTATTTATGAGATCCAAAAAGATGCGCTGTTCAAGAGAACCGATAGCTATTTACAACTCAATATGGAAAAGTTGGCAGGACATTATCGTCAGACCAATTCTATTCTGAGCGGCTACACCTATACCTTGACTAAAAGCGATATAATTCAACGCTACTTTTCCCATGAAAGCAATCCAATTCGTGAACTAGAGCTGATTGATAACCTGCAGCAAACAATTAGCAGTTTTCAACCCAAAGATGATCAGTTTATTGCTCTCTCGATTTTAGATGCTCAAAAAAAACCGATGTACTACACAGAGCACAGTGACGATCCGTTCGCTACGATGGATCCCCTCGTTCTGCATCACTTCAGTGAAGTCTATGACACAACAAACCAAAATAGTTTTGTTGGTTACAGTGAAAATAAAGACGCAGAAGGCATCTTACTGCGTTACGAAGCCCTTGATATTAAAACGCTAAAGCCACCGCTGAGTTACAAAAAGAGCGAGATTATTTTCGTTGTTGTCTACTCAAAGCTAGAGCGATTTAATCAACAGCGTAAAGAATTAGAGAACAGCAATAAAAGCTCGATATATTTCTCTACTAAGCCTACTGAGAAAGTCGGGTTACACCAAAGCGTTGAATTGCAGTCAAATTTCTATGCGAACCTCGACCCTGCGCCATACATTCTGCAAAATAAATTACACGACATTCAAAAGCAGCTCATTATTGCATTTAGTTTTTCGGCTTTATTAACCGTATTGCTGCTTGTTATCTCTTTGTATAAGCATGTCATCCAACCAATTTCACGGCTCGATAACCAACTGAAAGAAGTGGAAAGTAATAAACGCAAAAATATAGAAATTCTTGACTCTAAAGATGAAATTGGCCGACTTTCTGCTCGTTTCTACGCCATGTATAGCGAATTGGAAGATGCTTATCATCGGACAAAAATTCTAGCAGAACGGGATCATCTAACCAAACTTGCCAATCGACATCAGTTTCAACGACACACTGAAGCCGTTTTGACTCAAGAACATATCCACGTTTGGGTCTTATATATTGATATGGATAACTTCAAATACATCAATGATAAATATGGGCATCAAATTGGCGACTCGTTACTTATAAGTTTCGCAAACCATATTCATGATCTTTGTTCTGAATTTAACGCATCTCATCATACGTTTGGGTTAGCGTCGCGCTTATCCGGAGATGAATTTGCCATCTTGCTTCATACGCCATTCCACCAGCCGGATTGTGCCGATGAATTTGCCTTAAAATTGCTAAGTTCTATTCAACATCGTATAACATCACCGCAAGGGAGTTACCCCATAACAGCAAGTATCGGCATCGCAACCTACCCACAAGATGGTGATAATATCGAGAAGTTACTCTCAAACGCTGATACTGCAATGTATCAAGCTAAACGTGCAGGTAAAAACCAAATCGCACATTACTCAGTAGAGCTAGATACTGTGGTTCAACGACGAGGAAGTATTGAGCGAGCGTTACGTGCAAGCAACTTTGACGAAGAATTTAGCCTTGTGTATCAACCATACTTTACCTGTAAAAATTGTTGGTTTGCGGGATTTGAAGTATTACTGCGTTGGGAATCTAAATCCCTCGGATATATCTCTCCAGAAGAGTTCATTCCGATTGCAGAGCAAACAGGGTTATTCGGAACCATTGATCGTTGGGTAGTGAAAAAAACATTCGAACAGTTCAGCGAAGTACAATCATTATTTAGCAAACCACAGAAGCTAGCAGTTAATTTATCGTCGGCTGAATTAAACTCAACGCAGCTTTCTGAATATATTGCACGACATACCGAAACCTACGATGTTGACCCAGCAATGATTGAATTTGAAATCACTGAAACTTTTGCGTCAGAATCACAAAGTTTTCCACTGTTACATGAACTATCCAATCTTGGTTTTGATCTCACCATTGATGATTTTGGTTCTGGCTATACTTCGATTTCTCAATTGGTGCAGTATCCAGTACAGAAAATTAAGCTCGATAGGCTTTTTCTGGATACTTTAATTGCCAGTAAAAAACAGCAGGTTATAAAACCACTTATCGATTTATGTCATTCACAAAATATGAAAGTGACTGCTGAGGGGATTGAAAGTGAGGAGATGAATAAGCTGTTAATTGATTATAATTGTGACTATCTCCAAGGCTTCTACTTCGGCCGCCCGATGACACTCGAAGAGCTTCCTAAATGGATTCAAACAATTAAGGTAATTGCTAACGATGAAGCAAGTAATCATAACGTCGCGTAATCCCGCTAAAATATCGGCAGTTAGTAACGCATTTACAACATGCTTTCCCAATGAAGAGTTTCAGTTTATTGGTATCAAGGTCGCAAGTGACGTTCGAGATCAACCAATGAGCGATGAAGAGACTCGCCAAGGTGCTGTAAATCGTATCGAAAACGCTAAGCAACAATACCCTGACAATCATTACTATGTCGGCATAGAGGCGGGTATTGAAGGAAACGCAACCTTTGCCTGGATGATCATTGACAGTAGCAGCCAACGCGGTGAATCACGTTCAGCAAATTTAATGTTACCTCCTGTTGTGCTTTCAAAATTAAATGACGACAACGAACTGGGAGAGGTAATGGATGAGGTATTTAATACTTCAAATATAAAACAGAAAGGAGGGGCGATTGGTTTGCTCACTCATCAACTCTTGACTCGAAGTTCTGTGTACGAGCAAGCGCTCATTTTGGCGTTAATCCCTTTTCAGAATCCAGAGCTATATTAACTTTTTTGGGTACTATTGAATAATTCCCCTATTTGGGCCTTTTGCGACTCTTCAAGGCCTTTAAGTTCGTTTGAACCTCGAGTAATGGTCGCGATACCCACACCTAACATTTGACTGATTTGACGCTGCGACATATCGCCGCGCAGCAGTTCAACTATAATATTGGCACGTGAAACCAATGCATCGCGCTCATCAGAAGTCAGCAAGATGGTTAGTAGCTGTTCTTCTTGACCATTTTTCACGGCCTCTCTAACCAATTCAATAAATGCAGACCAGTCTTCGAAACTAGGGGTTGATGTCATACTTGTACTCGCTAGGTGATACACACCTCTATTTTAGAGATAAGTATCCGTAATGGAATTAATATTTTGAATTAATTTCATTTTCTTTTAGAAATGGACGTTCCATGCCTAGCTGATCACGGTAATAGGTTTCAAACATTAGGATATTCTGTACGTAACGACGCGTTTCGTTAAAAGGAATCGATTCAATAAACTGATACGCGTCAAGCCGACCAGCACGCTCACTCAGCCAGCGATCGACTCGATGTGGGCCTGCATTATAGGCTGCAAGTGCCAAGATACGATTCTGATTATATTTCTTCATTAGTTCGGCAAAATAAATTGAACCTAACTCAATATTTTTATCAGCTTCATAGAGCTCTTCACTACTTTGAAGTTTTACTTGATATTTCTTCGCGGTATAGCGAGCCGTTTTCGGCATCAATTGCATTAAGCCTCGAGCGCCAACACCAGAGCGGGCAATATTATCAAGCGCACTCTCTTGGCGGGCCAACGACAACAATGTAATAGGATCTAACTTTTGTTTTTGTGCTGCCTCGGTAAAGTTATCTAAATGAGCAACAGGAAAACGCAGCGTTACATTGCTCCATAATTTAGCTTGGATAGAAGCGACAACACCGTAATGTGACCACTCTTTTAATAATGCATATTGTGCAAGCATCGCCTTTTGTTCAATCGACGAACGTTTTAATAACCAGTACCATTCACTGCGCGCCGCACTTCCTTTATCACGAGCTAACAGCTCTTCAATACGAATCAAACTGCTATCAAATTCGGCAAGCAATTCAGGTTGGTATTCAATTTGATCCGTTGGATATTCAACGGGCTTATCGAGAATATTTGCTGCTGAAACACTGTAAAAATTGCGTAACCCAAGTAACTTACGTAGCCGCTCTTTTCCAGAAATAGTCTTGCCTAACGCAATTTCGGAACGGCCCAACCAATATTGCCACTCTGGTTCTTGTTGAATATCGTCACTCAGCGCAGAGATCATTTGATGAGTTGTAGTCCAATCAGTTAGCTCAATTGCATAACGAATTCTTTGAGATACGACTTTTATATTGGGACTTTGCTTAAAAATTTCATCATTCCAACTAGCAAGCTTCGTATCTTGGGTTTCCATAAGTCGAAGTGCTATTTTTTCACTCAATGCTTGAATTACACCTTGCTCATCTTCTTTTAGCTTTGTCGAATTCATGTCGCTTAACATTGCTTGAACAGCTTTCGTACTAACATGGGTAAGTCGCGCTAAACCCAAATCAATCATTTCCCAGTCATACTTCTTACCGGTATTAACGACCTTGATATACCCTTTAACCAACTGAGGTTGTTCGTATAGCTTAGATATTTGTTGTGCGCGTTTCTTACTTGTAGAACTCGTTAACTTTTTGGCTAAATATCCCATCAAGCGCGGATTATTCTCTTTAAATGCTAATTCAATCCGCTGGAGAATATGTTCATTAGTAATTTTTTTCTGGTTAAACAACTGAGAAAATAACGGGTCACATTCACTGGCAACACTGTCACCTGATAGCCACAATTTTAGCCCGCCATCTAGAGCTTGCTGACGGTCACCTTTATGCCACTGTGCTGTATTGTAGAAACATTGACTCACTTCTCCTTTTGGCTCTGTACGAGAAAATTGAAGCAGTTTGTTCCACTGTTTCGATTGACCAAGCAGTTGCAGGTAAGTCTTACTAATCACATTAGAAAAAGGCAATTCTTGATATGTTTCAATGAAGCGTTGTACTTCTTGCGGTGACCGCTGCTCCAAACCAATTAGAAACGACCGATATTCTAAATATGGCGTAAGTGGATAGCTTGCCAGTTTACTTTTTACTTTTTGGTAGCGTTGCGGAGTGCGGGCATCAAACCATTGTTGAGCTTGGTCGTACAACTTTCGTTGCTGCTCAAGTTGGCTGTTCGCCAATGCGGCACTTGCTGTTTGCCAAGAACCCATAAGCGTAACTAGAATCAACGTCTTTGTGATGCCCTTACACTGATAATCTATCCTACTCATATTCCGCAACAACCTTACTAATGAAATAAATTGATATTTTAATTGTAGACCGTAGTCGAAGCTAACCGTGCCCTATCTTGCAAAATTAATTGTACAAATCCAATCACATTCACCAAACATCACAGAAAAACATTCACTTAACAGTATTCTTAACAACATTTAAATAAGAGTAATTACTGCTTTTCGATAGCTAAATTAGATCGAGATAGTAACAATAGCGAATGCTTTAGTATAAAATATTTAGCTTAATTCATTAGTTACCATTAGGAATGATCGGCAATGGCTGAATACGTATATACCATGTCACGGGTGAGCAAAATTGTTCCCCCGAAACGACAAATTCTTAAAGATATCTCTCTTAGCTTTTTTCCTGGTGCCAAAATCGGTGTACTTGGCCTTAACGGCGCAGGTAAATCAACTTTACTTCGTATCATGGCTGGTATCGACAAAGATATCGATGGAGAAGCTCGTCCTCAACCTGGACTCAATGTCGGCTACCTTCCCCAAGAGCCTGTCCTTGATGAATCAAAAACAGTGCGTGAAATTGTTGAGGAAGCTGTTTCAGATGTTGCCGATGCATTAACCAGACTCGATGCCGTTTATGCAGCCTATGCTGAAGAAGATGCTGACTTTGATGCTTTAGCAAAAGAGCAAGGCGAATTGGAAGCTCTAATCCAAGCCAAAGATGGACACAACTTAGAGAATGCGCTTGAGCGTGCGGCAGATGCTTTACGCCTACCAGAATGGGATGAAAAAATCGCAGTACTTTCTGGTGGTGAGCGTCGCCGTGTTGCCATCTGTCGTTTGCTACTCGAAAAACCCGACATGTTGTTGCTCGATGAACCAACTAACCACTTAGATGCGGAGTCCGTTGCTTGGCTTGAGCACTTCTTAGTTGATTACAGCGGTACTGTTGTAGCCATTACCCACGACCGCTATTTCCTCGACAATGCAGCGGGTTGGATATTGGAACTTGACCGTGGTGAAGGTATCCCATGGCAAGGGAACTATACTTCATGGCTTGAGCAAAAAGATGAACGTTTAAAACAGGAATCATCACAAGAAAGCGCTCGTCAGAAAACCATCGAGAAAGAATTAGAATGGGTGCGTAAAAACCCGAAAGGCCGACAAGCTAAATCAAAAGCTCGTATGGCTCGATTTGATGAACTGACTACCACAGATCATCAAAAACGTAACGAAACTAATGAACTATTTATTCCACCAGGTGAGCGTCTTGGAGATAAAGTTCTTGAAGTCAACAACCTAACCAAATCATTTGGTGATCGTGTATTAATCGATGATTTATCGTTTAGTATGCCGAAAGGGGCAATTGTCGGTATCATTGGTGCCAACGGTGCGGGTAAATCTACCCTATTCAAAATGTTAAGCGGCACTGAACAACCAGACTCAGGTAGCATTGAACTTGGCGACACGGTTAAGCTTGCTTCCGTTGAGCAGTTCCGTGACAGCATGAACGACAGTAACACCGTATTCCAAGAGATTTCAGAAGGTAGCGATATTATTCGCATCAATAACTTTGAAATCCAAGCTCGTGCTTATTGCTCTCGTTTCAACTTTAAAGGTGTTGATCAGCAAAAGCGGATTGGCGATCTTTCAGGTGGTGAACGTAACCGTGTTCACCTAGCGAAACTGCTTAAGGCTGGAGGCAATGTATTGCTTCTCGATGAACCGACCAATGACCTAGATGTTGAAACGCTACGAGCATTGGAAGAGGCCTTACTTGAATTCCCTGGTTGTGCCATGGTTATTTCCCACGACCGTTGGTTCCTCGACCGCATTGCGACACATATTCTTGATTATCGTGATGAAGGTCAGGTCAACTTCTACGAAGGCAACTATACTGAGTATACCGAGTGGTTGAAACAGACATTAGGTGCTCAGGCAGCTGAACCACATCGAATCAAATACAAACGCATTACTAAGTAATGCTTTGATATCATGACTTGATGTAAGGGCTGTCGTTTTAGGTAGCCCTTTTTTTGTTTTCTAGACACGATAACCACCTTATTTAGAGCAAATAAGAGAGATCCACATGACTGAAAGACGACGTTTTTCCAGAATTATTTATCGAGCACCAGCGTTGATTACTTATCAAGGGCAAACTATCAAATCGACCGTTCAAGACCTTTCATTACATGGGGTTCTTTTACTCTTGAATGGTGAAAATACCTTTAATTGTGGAGACGAAGTAGAGGTTGAACTTACGTTACCAGAGAGTGATATTATGATTCATATTGCCGCTCATGTAGTTGAAACTGACAACACCACAATTCGAGCTCGTTTTGGCAATATTGATATTGAGAGTATTAGTTACTTGCGACGTTTCGTTGAACTCAATGTCGGTGACGATTCTCTTTTACATCGAGAGTTAGAGCATTTAACCGATTTAGCCGATCATATGGAAGAAGATTGATCCTTTTCTATTGATACCGTCAAAAATAAAACCCTGCAATCAGATTGCAGGGTTTTATGCAGTTGTTCCATTCAATTTAGATCTGAGCTTAGCGCTGAATTGAATCACTCGCCTGCTTCAACAGATGCTGACTTTCTGACATAAACTGCTGAGAGTAATCCCCAAACCAATCACTTACCGCATTAAAGCTGGATACAAAACCTTCTTTATCACGATTTTCAATCAACTCTAACGCTTCAGTAAAACGTTGGTGAAAGCGTTTAATCATTTCAATATTCTCTGTAGACGACAGAATAATATCACCGTATAGATCTGGGTTTTGACAGAACAAACGTCCAACCATCGCTAACTCAAGCCGATAGATTGGTGAACTCAAGGTCAGTAGTTTATCCAAGTCAGGATTCTCTCGTGACAAATGCATCCCGTAAGCAAACGATGTAAAATGCCGTAATGCTTGAATCAAACTCATACCTTGATCATGAGAATCTGCATTGATCGGGCATAAATACGCCCCCCAAATCCGCATCTGCTCTACTAACCATTGATAATGCTCTTCACCTCGGCCGTCACAATAGACAACGACCTGTTTTGCCAAGCTAGGCACATCTGGACCAAACATAGGATGAAGACCAACAACAGGACCTTGGTGAGCTTCCATCATTGCAGTTAACGGCTCACCTTTGATAGACGTCAAATCACACAAAATACAATCATCAGGAAGATTGGTTAAGCGAGAAATAACATCGACCGTTTTATAGATCGGTACGGTTACAACCACCAAGCCTGCATCTTTCAATATGTCATCAGCACGATCCCAATCTTGGCTACCAAGGATTTTGACGTTATAGCCAGAAAGGGTAAACATTCTCGCAAATAAACCACCAAGCTGTCCTTTACCACCAACAATCACGATAGAGCGTAGATCTGGCTTTAAACATTTAAAGCCAGCATCCTTTTCACTCGCATAAGATTCACGCATCGTACGACGCAAAATATCTTCAATCAACTGGGGTGGCACGCCTTGACGAGTCGCCTCTTCTCGGCGTGAAGCCAACATAGCCGCTTCACGGTCAGGGGCGTAAATGGGTAACCCATGTTTACTTTTTACTTCCCCAACCTTCTCAACCAGTGACAAACGACGAGCAAGAAGTTGCAATATCTGTTTATCGACATCATCAATTTGGTCACGTAACTCGTTGAGTTCAACAGCCATTTATTCCAACCTCTCTTACTCTTTGATCAAACGTTTTGCTAAAAATGGAGCCAATTCTTGGTGCGTCTTGCGAAGTAGCGCTTCAGTTGTCTCCCAATCAATACATCCATCGGTAATCGACACACCGTATTCCATTTCCGCAAGAGGGAGATCTGATGATTGATTACCCGCATTAATGTGACTTTCTATCATTAGACCATTAATCGATTGGTTACCATTGCAAATTTGCTGAATAGCATCTTCCGCTACTAATGGCTGACGACGGTAATCTTTACGAGAATTAGCATGACTGCAGTCTATCATAAGAGAAGGTTCCAAATTGGATTTAGCCATCTCTTGTTCACACTCTGCGACCGATACTGAATCATAGTTAGTCTGCTTGCCACCACGTAGAATTACATGCCCATTCGCATTACCTTGTGTTGTCAGCAATGCAACTTGACCTTCTGAATTAATGCCCATAAAACGGTGACCAGACGCTGCAGCTTGCATCGCGTTAATCGCAGTTCCTAGGCTACCATCGGTTCCGTTTTTAAAACCAATCGGCATCGATAAGCCACTTGCCATTTCACGGTGAGTTTGTGACTCAGTAGTACGAGCACCAATCGCAGCCCAAGTGAACGTATCGGCCAAATATTGTGGGCTAATCGGATCAAGTGCTTCGGTAGCTAGCGGAATTTCCATTTCAGCTAACTCAACTAATAGCTGACGACCAATATGAAGGCCTTGCTCGATATCAAAACTGCCATCAAGATGTGGGTCATTGATCAAGCCTTTCCATCCAACTGTTGTTCTAGGTTTTTCAAAGTACACTCGCATAACGAGGAACAATTGATCGCTTAACTCTTCCGCAATCTCTTTAAAGCGACGAGCGTACTCTTTCGCCGCATCAAGATCATGAATAGAACAAGGACCGCATACGACTAAGAGTCGATGGTCACGCTTATGGATAATATCCGCAACGGTTTGACGGGATTGCTTAATGTATTCCCGAGCATTAGCACTTAATGGCAATTTTTTCTTTAGTTGTTCTGGTGTAATCAAAACTTGTTGGTCCACTATATTAATATCTGATAAGTCACTTTTAGCCATGCTATTCACCCAGTATATAATTCTTTACAAATGTTCCTGTTCGAAACTCTTTAGCTGTTACTCAGCTCTTGAGGTGAACAATATCATTTTAACTGAACATTACAAGTGTAAGATAATAAAAACAGATAGTGTATATATAATTTTACACTATCTATTTGTTAATATAGAAACACTTATAATTATAGAAAATAGAAGCATATTTCGTACAAAATAATATACACATGTAAATTTTGTGTATTTTTGAAACGTCTCCCTTTTATTTTCCCATAATTGAGTAAAATATAATTATCATTTATTCAAATAACCTTGCTATGGACTTAATCCTCTCTCTCCTGCAACAGATGTGCGTATATTTGGTTTTAGCGTACCTCTTAAGTAAAACCCCATTGGTTTTGCCATTGCTCAATGTCCCTACTCGACTCGACCATAAGCTCGCTACTTATGTCCTCTTTTCTCTATTTTGCATTATGGGAACCTATTTTGGCCTACAAATAGACGATGCCATCGCCAATACACGAGCAATTGGTGCGGTTATGGGTGGGTTATTTGGGGGGCCTGTCGTTGGCGTTGCTGTAGGATTAACTGGAGGGTTACACAGATACTCACTCGGAGGCTTTACCGATCTCGCATGCGCGATATCGACGACAACAGAAGGACTTGTCGGTGGGCTACTGCACAGTTACTTGATGAGTCGAAATAAGAAAGAGTGGCTATTTAATCCCGGGATTGTGTTTAGCATTACACTGGTCGCCGAGGTCCTTCAAATGTCGATTATTCTTGCTGTAGCGCAGCCCTTTGATAAAGCCTATGCACTGGTTTCAACTATCGCGATACCTATGCTCATTGCCAACTCTATTGGTGCCGCACTATTTATGAGTATTTTGCAGGATAAGCGAACTATTTTTGAACAATACTCTGCAACATTTTCACGCCGAGCACTGCGAATTGCAGAACGGTCTATCGGCTTACTTGCGGAAGAATTTGAAGCAAAGAGTGCCAAACAAGTCGCCAAGATCATCTATGAAGAAACCAATGTCGGAGCCGTTTCCATCACTGATCAGGATAAAATTTTAGCCTTTATCGGTATTGGTGATGACCACCATAAACCAAACACACCAATCTCTTCTGATAGTACCCGCCAAGCAATAGACGACAATACTATTATCTACCTTGATGGTAACGAACACCCTTATCAATGCTCTCTTAGTCATGAATGTAAACTAGGGTCGGCGCTGATTATTCCTCTGCGTTCAGGGGACCAAGTCGTTGGAACAATTAAGCTTTACGAACCAAAACGTAAACTGTTCTCTTCAATCAATATGTCTATGGCAGAAGGCATCGCAGAACTGCTTTCAAGCCAAATTCTCTATGGACAATATCAGCAGAAGCAAAGCCTGCTCGGCCGCGCTGAGCTCAAATTACTGCAAGCACAAGTGAACCCGCATTTTTTGTTTAATGCACTCAATACAATTAGTGCGATTACTCGACGAGATCCTGATAAAGCAAGAGAACTCATTCAACACCTCTCCCAGTTCTTTCGCAGTAATCTCAAACAGGACATCGAAAACGTCACTTTGAAAGAAGAACTGGCACACGTAAACGCCTACCTCACTATAGAGCAGGCACGCTTTAGTGATCGTTTAACCGTGATTATCGACATAGAACCACATTTACTTTCAGTTCGCCTACCTAGCTTCACATTACAGCCTCTAGTGGAAAATGCGATAAAACATGGCGTATCAAACCTTCTCAGCGATGGTGTTATAAAAATTTATAGTGAAGCACAACAAGATGGATATAGGATCATCGTCGAGGATAATGCTGGGTGCTATGTGACTCCAGATGAACATCATGATGGTTTGGGCATGGAAATTGTCACAAAACGATTAACAAACCTATTTGGATCAAGCTCAAAATTGGACATCGAATCTATACTCAACAAATCGACTCAGATGAGTTTCTTTATCCCTAGCGATGCAATAGAAAGCTCCAATCACACTCCACAACACGAAGAGAATCATTCATGTTAAGTGCGCTTATTATCGATGATGAAATGTTAGCTCGAGAGGAGCTTATTGCTCAATTGGAGCATTGCAATCATATTGACATAATAGGTCAAGTCAGCAATGCGATAGAAGGTCTCAAGGCAATACAGCGCCAAAAGCCGGATATCATATTTCTCGACATTCAGATGCCACAGGTGACCGGAATAGAACTTCTAGCAATGCTCGACCCTGAAACTATGCCTTATGTTGTGTTTGTTACTGCTTACGACCAGTATGCGGTTCAGGCATTTGAAGACAACGCCTTCGACTATTTGCTAAAGCCTATCGACCAAAAACGATTGGAAAAGACCATCAAGCGTTTAGTAAAACAAACGCATCATAAACAAGATCTTTCGGCCATTACACCAACATTAGATCAAATCCCTTGCATTGGCCTAAATCGAATCTTATTGATTGCCACCAATGATGTGGAGTTTGCCTTTAGTGACGTATCAGGTGTTCAAGTTCAAACCATGCAACAACAAGCAACGAGTCAATTGTGCTTAAAGCAATTAGAAGCCAAAACAACACTGCTGCGCTGTCATCGCCAGTATTTGATCAATCCAAAAGCCATTCATGAGATTAAGCTATTGGAAAATGGTTTGGCGGAAGTCATCACCCGAAGTCAACATTCAGTTCCCGTAAGCCGACGCTACCTAAAACTCCTCAAAGAGTCTCTGGGAATGATCTAACTGCCACTCAAAAGCCTTAAAATGAGATGGGCACAAGTTACTGATTGATGATTCGTTTCATTGTCTCACTTGCCTCTTTCCACTGAGTACTGGATTTTAAGTCTGCCAGCGTAAAAGCGGTGCTTTTTAACATATTAGTGGCTGTTGGCACTTCCATTATTGGTAGGTTATCGATGACTTCAACCGCCTTAGTAGGATCGTTACACACCAAGATCATGTCACACCCAGCCGCTAACGATTGGTGAGCTCGTTCGACCACGTTGCCCATCACCGATGCCCCTTCCATACTAAGATCATCTGAGAAAATAATACCGTTAAAGCCTACCTGTTGGCGTAGTATCTGCTTCAACCAAAACGTAGAGCCACTTGCAGGTTGGTCATCATAATGTGGGTAAACCACGTGTGCAGGCATCACCGCATCCAGTAATTGAGCGTCAATTTGAGCCTTAAATATCGCCATATCTTGCTCAAATACTGAGTCTCTTGGATCTGAAGGTAACTCAAAGTGTGAGTCAGCCAATACAGCACCATGGCCGGGAAAATGCTTACCGGTCGTTGCCATACCCGCTGTTTTCATCCCGTTTAAAAAAGCCGTGCTATAGCGAATCACTTGCTCAACAGATTCTCCAAAAGAGCGACTGCCAATCGCCTTTGAATCGAACCCTTTATCTAAAACTGGGGCAAAACTTAAATCAATATCATGAGCAATCAGTTCGGCAGCCATTAACCAGCCCCCCTGATCAGCAAACGAAACCTCTTTTGAGTAATTCGCGTAATCTTGCGCCGCCGGAAGAAGAGTAAAACCTTCACGAAAACGCTGAACACGCCCACCTTCTTGATCGACGCCAATAATGATCGGCGATCCTGCCGCTTTGCGAATTGAACGATTAAGGGCGACGAGCTGTTCACTATCGTAATAGTTTCTCGCAAATAAAATCACACCACCTACCGTTGGGTGTGCGAGTATCTCTTTCTCTTCCGCCGTTAATTCATAACCCGCGACATCTAACCACAAAGGGCCCATATCTGATCCTTGCTATCTAAATCTATGATTCTATTCTAGCAAGCAACACGTTGGCATTGGAGCACTATCTTGAGATTCAACGATGTTAGTGAGACTATTGCACCATAAATAGCTCAGCAAGGCTTTGGTGACACCGCTGGCAGCAGACATTCCAATCTAAACAGGCAACTAAAAATGGCAATGAACGAACCCGAATACTATATTGGCGTCATGTCTGGCACGAGCTTAGACGGTGTCGATGTCGCTTTAGTCGAATGCCAACAGTCATCGTCTCGTCTCATTACGCACTATTGTCATCCGATGCCAGATAGTCTCAAGCAGCAAGTCACTAAAATTAGCACTGGACAAGCACTGTCTATTAAAACATTCGGCGAACTTGACCACCAACTTGGCCAACTCTTTGCCGATGCCGTACTAGCATTGCTGGCATTGCCCGAATGCACAATAGAACACACAAAGATTCGAGCAATTGGGAACCACGGCCAAACAGTATTCCACCAACCGGAAGGTGAAACGCCATTTACCTTGCAATTGGGTGATGCCAATATTATTGCAGCACGAACAGGGATTGAGACCATTGCTGACTTTCGCCGCAAAGATATGGCGTTTGGAGGTCAAGGTGCGCCGCTTGTTCCTGCTTTTCATCAAACGCTTTTTGAATCCAATGACTCGAGTTTGATTGTGCTTAATATTGGCGGCATTGCCAATATTTCCGTATTCGCGCCAGATGGTAAGGTCGTGGGCTATGACACCGGCCCCGGCAATGGTTTGATCGACAGCTGGTGTAGCCACCACACTGGAGATAGATTTGATTGCGGTGGGAAATGGGCGCAACAAGGAAAGGTAAACCCCGCATTTTTGTCGCTAATGCTTAGCGATCCCTTTTTTAGTAAACCCGCTCCTAAGAGTACTGGAAGAGAGTATTTTCATCTTGATTGGATAGTAAACCAACTCAGCCAAAGTGATGAAAAGATGGCTCTTCAAGATGTACAGCGAACCCTTACCGAACTAACCATCAGCAGTATTGTTGCTGAAGTCGTCTCTCATCAAGCAGGTCCATCTCCTCAATTATTGGTCTGTGGCGGAGGCGTACAAAACCCTTTAATCATGCAACAGCTAAAACAACAACTTCCAGCGTGGCAAGTAATGACGACCTCTCAGCTAGGTATTGATGCCGATTTTATGGAAGCGATGGCTTTTGCCTGGTTAGCCTATCGACGAGTTCACAACCTACCCAGCAACTTGCCGCTGGTTACAGGAGCGAGCAAAGCGGTAAGTTTAGGGGTTATTTACCCAGCCGATAACATTTCAGATATCGATCGTAACTAACTTAGATTCTACACATAACTAATTTGAGAATAACCATGGCCGACGACACACTACTTTCTACCCTATCTCAACTCGTATCCGAAGGGAGAAATCCTGACACCATGGATATTGATTTGCTCCCGACGCGCGCTTTGGTCGAGAAGCTAAATCAACAAGACAAGCTCGTGCCTTTAGCTGTAGAAAAAGAACTGACCAACATCGCGACTGCGGTTGACCATATCACTCAGGCATTTAAAAAGGGTGGCCGCTTAATTTACCTTGGAGCGGGAACCAGTGGGCGATTAGGTGTTCTTGATGCCTCAGAATGCCCGCCAACCTTTGGCGTAAGCGATGAGATGGTAATGGGGTTAATTGCCGGTGGTAAACCTGCGATGTTTAAAGCCCAAGAAGGCGCAGAAGACTCAAGCGATCTCGGAGAAAACGATCTTCGTAGTATTAATTTTTCACAGAACGACATTGCGGTTGGTATTGCCGCAAGTGGACGTACCCCTTATGTCATTGGCGCATTAGATTATGCCAATCAACTCGGCGCGACCACTATCGCGCTATCTTGTAATCCAGACTCTCCGATTGCGAATATGGCAACCATTGCCATTTCACCGATTGTGGGACCTGAAGCGCTAACAGGATCAACTCGATTAAAGTCAGGAACCGCTCAAAAACTGGTGCTGAATATGCTCACTACCGCCAGTATGATCCGCCTCGGCAAGAGCTATCAAAACCTTATGGTCGATGTAAAAGCCACCAACGAAAAATTAGTTGCTCGAGCAATCAGAATTGTCATGCAAGCCACCGACTGCGACAAAACAACGGCAGAACATTTGCTCAATCAAAGTAACAACAATGCCAAAGTAGCAATACTGATGCAGTTGACTGGTTTTGATTATCAACAAGCTGTTTCTCAATTAGAAAAAAATGAAGGTGTTCTACGTCACGCTTCTCAACCCAAGTAGCTCCTTTGCCACCATTGATATCCGTCAATTAAGCACACACAATGCTTAATTGACAAACCACTTAATTACTCCAAAGACCACTTATTTTAATATTCGACCACTTACCTCAATAGCTAATGTTTCTATTTCATCAAAGCGATATTGTGCAATCTGACCTTGATTACACTCTACACAAAATTACAAAAATAGAAGGAACATCCTATGCTATGGTTCTTAACTTGTATGGCCGCCCTCCTAGGTGGCTATTACCTTTACGGAAGCTTTGTCGAAAAAGTATTTGGTATCAATCATAAACGCACCACTCCTGCTCACAGCATGGAAGATGGCGTTGATTATGTGCCCATGTCAACTCCCAAAGTTTATCTCGTACAATTACTCAACATCGCCGGTGTTGGCCCAATTTTTGGCCCAATCATGGGTGCACTATACGGTCCTGCTGCAATGTTGTGGATTGTCCTCGGTTGTATCTTTGCCGGCGCAACCCATGACTATTTCTCAGGAATGTTATCGGTCAGAAATGGTGGTGCTTCAGTCCCTACTTTAACTGGGCGTTACCTAGGCAATGGCGCAAAACATTTCATGAACATCTTTGCCATTATCCTTCTACTTCTAGTTGGTGTTGTATTCGTATCAGCTCCAGCAGGTATGTTAACCAAACTGGTTAATGATCAATTCAATCTTGGTATTGGTTCAATTGTAATGGTGCTGGGGATCTTCGCTTACTACATCATTGCGACGATCGTTCCCGTCGATAAAATTATCGGTCGCCTATATCCTTTCTTTGGTGCTCTGCTGATCTTTATGTCAGTTGGACTCATGACCGCCATTGGCTTCTCTGACCAACATACAGTTCTTGGTGGATTTGAAGTTTCTGATATGTTCAGCAACATGAACCCTAATGACATGCCTTTATGGCCTGGCCTATTTATCACCATCGCATGTGGTGCTATCTCTGGGTTCCACGCAACTCAATCTCCAATGATGGCTCGTTGTATGGAAAATGAAAGCAATGGTCGCTTTGTATTCTACGGTGCGATGATTGGCGAAGGTATGATTGCACTTATCTGGTGTACAATCGCTCTATCGTTCTTCGGTACGCTTGAAGGCCTACAAGAAGCCATTAAAGCAGGTGGCCCTGGTAATGTTGTTTACTCTGCATCATTTGGCTTACTTGGTGTATTCGGTGGTATTCTTGCATTCCTTGGTGTGGTTATCCTTCCAATTACCTCTGGCGATACCGCGTTCCGCTCTAGCCGCTTGATTCTTGCTGAATACTTCAACATGAAGCAAAAAACATTAGTAAGTCGCTTAATGATGGCCGCACCACTATTTGTTATCGGTGCAGTACTAACGCAAGTTGACTTTGGGATAATCTGGCGCTACTTCGGATTTGCCAACCAAAGTACAGCTGTTGTCATGCTATGGACTGCAAGTGCCTACTTGATTCGTCACAATAAGTTCCACTGGATTACAACGATACCTGCTATGTTCATGAATACCGTCGTTCTTAGCTTTATCTTAAGCAGCTCGAAGCTTGGCTTTGGTCTACCAATGCAAATATCAACTGTCCTAGGTTTCTTAGGCGCTATTGCAATGTTTGCCTTTGTTATCAAAAAAGCGAAACAAACTAACGGTGTCGATCTATCAGACGCAGAACCCGCAACTCCGAGTAAAGTATAAGTTTATATAACAACATTGATCATTTGGGCTCAGAAATGAGCCCTTTTTTATTGTCTACAACTCAACTTGACTTTAGCCTCACAAAAACGCAAGTTATCTCCATTACTGAATCGAATATGGAGTAGACAATGACGAAAGGCTTTCAATGGGATTGGGTAGTAAAAATCACACACTGGTCAGTGGCAATACTATTTATTGCTAACTTTTACTTCACAGACGAAGGTGGTGATATTCATATCTGGTGTGGCTATGGCATTCTCGGTTTGGTGGGACTTCGTTTACTTTGGGGATTAATAACCCATTCTCCTGCACGCCTATCGTCCTTTTTTCCTTCTCCTTTTTCAGCATTAAAACACTTAAAAGAAGTCCTAAAAACTCGAAAAGACGATCATGAAGGACACAACCCCGCTGGAGCTATAATGATTTGGGCTATGTGGTTAGGTCTACTTACCACGGGAACATCTGGGTGGATGATGGAAACGGATATGTTCTGGGCCGAGATTTGGGTCGAGGAATTACACGAAACGGCGGCAAACGTAACGTTTACTTGTGTCTGCATTCATGTATCAGCTGTCATATTAATGAGCTTTTTAACCGGCAATCGGTATATCCAAACGATTTCACCGTTTAAAAAATAAAAAGCCCAATTAGAACACTGACTAATCGGACTTAACATTTAAACGTTAGAATTCACAACTTTATAGCCGCATAATTAGCGGCGATGAAGTTCTATTCAACCTGTTTAATCTGAAGCTCTTTAGGCACTTCAAAGAACATATTTTCTTCTCGACCAAGCACTTCTTCAATATCAGTAGCTCCAAGATCTTGAATTCTAGCCAATATTTGATTCACAAGTTCCTCTGGTGCAGAGGCTCCAGCAGTGACACCGACCAAGGTTTTATTATCAAACCAATTTGCTTCAATGTCTTCTGGACAATCAATAAGGTAGCTCGATGTTCCCAGCTTTTCCGATAACTCTTTTAGCCGCGTTGAGTTGGATGAGTTTTTAGATCCAACGACAATCATCACATCAACTTGATTCGCTAAAATACGTACCGCATCTTGACGGTTTTGCGTCGCATAACAAATATCATCTTTCCGGGGACCTTGGATATTAGGAAAGACCTTACGTAGCTCATTAATAACATCAGAAGTTTCATCGACAGAGAGCGTTGTCTGGCTGACGTAATGTAAATTATTAGGATCTTTCACTTTATCCAATAGATTCACAACATCACTAGGGTATTCCACCAAATACATTCCGCCTTGGTCACTTGAGTACTGCCCCATCGTGCCTTCAACTTCAGGGTGTCCTGCATGCCCGATCAATACAACTTCCATATGGCGACGGCTTGCTCGAGCGACTTCCATATGCACTTTTGTTACCAAAGGACACGTTGCATCAAAAACCGTTAAGTCACGATCTTTCGCCTCATTACGTACTTTTTGTGATACCCCGTGTGCCGAGAAGATCACAATATTATCGTCGGGTACATCACTAATATTTTCGACAAAAACGGCACCACGCTGTTTTAGGCCTTCAACAACAAATCGGTTGTGAACCACTTCGTGGCGAACATAAATCGGCGGTTGATACATTTCTAACGCTCGCTCGACGATGCTAATAGCACGGTCAACACCGGCACAAAAGCCACGCGGGTTAGCGAGTAAAATTTTCATATTATTGCTCATACTAATTAATCTGCCGATATTTCAGTTTGTTAAAAGTGTGTTTATTGTACAGATAAAATCTCTACATCAAAGATTACATCTTGCCCCGCCAAAGGATGATTGAAGTCCACCTTAACTGACTCACCTTCAATCGACGTAATAATTCCAGGAATTTCAACCCCGTCAGCTCCCGTAAAAGCCATGATGGTTCCGACTTCAACAGCAGCATCACCGACAAATTTTGATTTATCCATATAGTGAATCGCATCAGGGTTAGGCTGGCCAAACGCATCATCCGCTTTTAGCTCAATAGCTTGAGCATCACCTTCTTTAAGTCCAAGCAAGCTCTGCTCAAAGTTGGAACTAAGGCTTCCGTCACCCATAACAAACACCGCAGGCTTGTCCATATTGCGGGTTGAATCCGCCACCGAACCATCTTTAAGTTTGATGGAAAAATGAAGTGTTACAGTCGAATTTTGAGTAATACTGGTCACAGAAGTGCTCCAAAATAGTCATAAAAAGTAAAAGCGATATAGATATATCCCTTTATGACAAAAAGCGCCACCTGAATCAACAGACAGCGCTTGTGGTTATTCATATTAGTGAACTTAATTCACTCTTTTATCGTCAGTGCTCTTGGTGCGAAAACCATCCAAAATCAACATTCCAGCGCCAATACAAATCGCACTATCTGCCAAATTGAATGCAGCAAAGTGGTAGCTTCCCCAATAAAAATCGAGGTAGTCGACGACAAAACCATGAACGATTCGGTCAAATACATTGCCGACAGCACCACCAATCACCAAGGCGTAAGCACAATTACTCCACTTTTCAGCAGACGATTGTTTGCCCATCCAAAACATCAGCATAGCAACGACAAAAAACGCAATCGAACTAAACAACCAACGTTGCCATCCACCTTGATCACTGAGAAAGCTAAAGGCTGCTCCGTGGTTATGAACATACAACAAATTGAAAAATGAGGTCACTTCAATTCGATTTGCCCAGCCATACCCCATCTTATCCATCACCAGTAATTTAATACCAATATCAGCAATAAAGATAAGGAGCGCTAACCAAAGCCAACGCAATCCAGATTGTTTAATGTCGTTCATACTCATGCTAGTTACGCAAACTGACGAGTTTCGCCTTCACCAGTAACATTAGTTACACAGCGGCCACAGATTTGCTCGTGTCCTGCAATGGTGCCAACATCATCAGTATGGTGCCAACAACGCTCACACTTCGCAGCAGACGTAGGCGTCACTTCAACAAATAAACCTTCAACTTCAGTTTCATTTGCAGAGTCACTTTTCTCACTCAGAGGTTTCACAAGCGCTTTTGAGGTTAATAATACAAAGCGTAGCTCATCTTGAAGTTGGTTCAGTTGAGTCGCTAAAGCATCATTTACATAAAGCGTTACTTCTGCCTGTAAAGAGCCACCAATGACTTTCTCGCTTCGAGCGACTTCAAGTAACTTATTCACCGCATTACGGACTTGCTGAGTTTGTGCCCAAAAGTCATTGTTTAATGCTTCTTCTGCGGACAAAGCAAACAGCTCTTCATACCATTCTGACGCAAATACAAATTGACCACGGCTCTCACCTGAAGGCAGTGTTTGCGGCATTTCATTCCAAATTTCATCGGAAGTAAACGACATAATCGGAGCCATCCAACGAACCAACGCTTCGACGATATAATAGAGCGCTGTCTGACAACTACGTTGCGCGTGGCTACCTTGCTTCGCTGTGTATTGACGGTCTTTAATCACGTCAAGATAGAAAGAGCCCATTTCTACTGAACAGAACTGCATTAAGCGCTGAACAACAGCATGCGTGTTGTATTCATCGAATGACTTAACAATATCTTGTTGCGCTGAGAACGCTTGACCTACAGCCCAACGGTCTAGAGCCACCATATCTTCTGGGGCAACCATATCGGTTTCTGGGTTAAACCCATTAAGGTTCGCTAAGAAAAAGCGAGCAGTATTACGGATACGACGATAAGCATCTGCACTGCGTTTTAAGATCTCATCAGATACGGCAACTTCACCGGTATAGTCAGTTGATGCAACCCACAAACGAAGAATATCTGCACCCAGTTTGTTAGTGACATCTTTCGGTGAAACCACGTTACCCACAGACTTAGACATCTTACGACCTTGGCCGTCAACCACGAAACCATGAGTCAATACTTGGTTGTAAGGGGCTTTACCTTTCATCGCAATCGAAGAAATCAATGACGATTGGAACCAACCACGGTGTTGATCCGATCCTTCTAAATACATATCTGCGGCATTGCCGTTAAATTCTGGACGACTATCAACAACTGAGTAATGAGTCACACCTGAATCGAACCATACATCTAAAGTATCGAGTACTTTTTCATACTGCTCGGCATCTTCAGCACCTAATAGCTCAGCAGGCTCAACATCCCACCACGCTTGAATGCCTTTTTCTTCAACCAATAGTGCAACTTTCTCGATAAGCTCGAGTGACTTAGGGTGAAGGTCAGAAGTTTCTTTATGAACAAATAATGCAATTGGAACACCCCAAGTACGTTGGCGTGAAATACACCACTCTGGGCGCCCTTCAATCATACCCTCGATGCGGCTTTGACCCCACTCAGGGATCCATTGAACACTTTTAATCGATTCAAGAGCCTTTGCACGAAGGCCCGCTTGTTCCATAGAAACAAACCATTGAGGTGTTGCTCGGAAGATAATTGGGCTTTTATGACGCCAGCAATGTGGGTAGCTGTGGGTATAATCAACATGATGCAATAATGCACCTTTTTCTTTCAGTAAATCGACTACATTGGCATTCGCTTTAAAGACATGTTGCCCAGCAAAAATCTCTGTATCTGAAAGATAAACACCATTAGAGCCCACTGGGTTCGCAACTTCTAAACCGTATTTTTGGCCTACAATAAAGTCTTCTTGACCATGTCCAGGAGCAGTGTGAACCACACCAGTACCCGAGTCAGTCGTTACGTGATCGCCTAATACAGCAGGAACTGAGAAATCATAAAATGGATGTTGGAACTGACTAAGCTCTAAATCAACACCAGTTGCAAAACCAAGCTTCTCAAACTCTTCAATTCCAGCACGCGATACAACATCATCAACTAATTCACTAGCAACAATAATTCGCTCTGGGTTGTCCCCTTTCACTTGCAAAAGAACATACTCTAAGTCTTCACGCAAACAAACAGCGCGGTTTGCAGGAAGAGTCCAAGGAGTCGTGGTCCAGATAATAATAGAGATATCGCCTTGACCTTGCTCAGAGCCACATTCAAATTTGGCTAGCAATGCAGCTTCATCAGCGGCCTTAAAACGTACATCAATCGAAGGAGATACTTTGTCTTGATATTCAACTTCAGCTTCCGCTAGTGCCGAACCACAATCGGTACACCAATGAACAGGTTTAAACCCTTTAAGTAAATGACCGTTATCGGCAATCTTACCTAAGGCACGAATAATGTTTGCCTCGGTACCAAAGTCCATCGTGCGGTATGGCTTATCCCACTCACCAAGAATACCAAGGCGCTTAAAGCTTTCGCGCTGACCATCAACTTGAGTTTGAGCGTAAGTACGACATTTCTCGCGAAATTCCGCAGCAGTTACTTTCTTTCCAGGTTTCCCTACTTTCTTTTCTACCATTAACTCAATAGGTAAACCATGACAATCCCAACCTGGTACATAAGGTGCATCGTAGCCAGCTAGGGTTTTTGATTTAATAATAATGTCTTTAAGAATCTTATTTAGCGCATGGCCAATATGAATATCGCCATTTGCATAAGGAGGACCATCATGCAAAATAAAAGATTTTTTGCCTTTTTTAGCTGCACGAATTGCACCGTATAAATCTTGCTCGTACCAACGTTTAAGCATTTCTGGTTCGCGGTTCGCCAGATTGCCACGCATTGGAAACCCTGTTTCAGGTAGGTTCAGGGTATCTTTATACTCACTCATTGATTCTTAATTCCGTAAATGTGGGCGGAGTTAAACATGATGCTAAGTAGCAGTAATGCACTTAACCGTTATGCTCGAGCAGCCACACCCTTGCTGCTTGTGCATCAAATTCGATTTGTTGTTTTAAAGCGTCAAATGATTCAAACTTTCGTTCATCACGCAGCTTATGCAGCAATATGACTTCGAGCTGTTTTCCGTACAAATTTTCTGAAACGTCGAACAAATGTACTTCAAGCTGCCGTCGCATGCCATTCACTGTTGGGCGTTGACCAATATTCGCTACACCATCAACAACGGACTGTCCTAATCCCTTAACTTGCACAACGTAAACACCAGAGACGGGAGACACGCATCGCTTCATTGGAATATTTGCGGTTGGAAAACCAATGGTTCGTCCTAACTTTCGCCCATGTGAAACGCGGCCAGAGATACTATAGTCTCGTCCCAGCATCTCAGCAGCTCGTTGTAATTGGTCATTTGCTAATGCTTCTCGAATCAAAGTACTACTGACTCGCTTGGACTCTACACAAAAACTTTGCGTACTTACCACATCAAAGCCTAACTCTTTACCGATTCGCTGTAATAATGCGAAATCACCACGCCGCTCTCGACCAAAACAGAAGTCGTCACCGATAACAAGAAACTTAACACCCAATTGTCTTACCAACAAGTCACGAATAAAGGCTTCTGGTTCAACATTTGCAAATTGATAATCAAAACCAACACACAGCATTCGGTCGATATTCAACTTACTTAACTGAACAAACTTGTCACGTAACTTAGTTAACCGTGCTGGGGATTTTTCTTTTGCAAAAAACTCCATCGGTTGTGGTTCAAACGTCATTACAACAGACGACAACCCAAGTTGCTCAGCTTTTTCTGATACTTGCGCCAATACTCGCTGGTGCCCTAAATGAACACCATCGAAATTTCCGATCGTCAAAACACAGCCATAATGCTGTGCTTGAATGTTATGAGTACCGCGGATCAGTTCCATGAAATTAGCTTATAACCTGTCACTTCGTATCTATCATTCGATAAAACCGCAGGATTATATACCAATCCCGTTTAATCTGTCGCGGCTTTTAAGTGCTTTGGTCGAATTCCGAGCAAGAGAAGCATAACAATATATGAAAATGCCCCGATAACAATCAGTAAAAACAGATGCCCACTGCGACTTAATTGATCCCACGTAGTCCATACCGATATATCGTCTAGACAATACCACACAATGCTACTCATGATGATGCCCGCCAAAATCACTCTTATAATAAAGAATACAGAAGAGCGACATAAACGATATACATTGGTTAAATGCAATCCTCGATACAAAAGAGCCATATTAATAAAAGCAGAAAGCGACGTTGCGATGGCTAAACCAATATACCCATAGAACCAAGCAAAAATAGCGTTGAAAACCATATTGGAAACCATGGCAATTATGCCATATTTAACAGGCGTTTTCGTATCTTGTCGCGAGTAATACCCCGGTGCCAATACTTTAATTAACATGAAATTAGTTAAACCTGCACCATAGGCAAGTAATGACAATGAAGCCTGATTAACATCATGTACCCCAAACTCCCCTCGCATAAACAACACCATGATCATTGGCTTCGCTAATACCATTAAACCAAACATGGCAGGAATACCAAGTACACACACCATTCGAACGCCCCAATCCATGGTGTGAGAAAAACCATCATTCTGTGCATCAACATGTTTTCGAGAAAGAGCGGGCAAAATAACAGTTGCGATGGCGATACCAAAAATACCCAATGGAAATTCCAGTAGCCGATCAGAATAATAAAGCCAGCTAATAGAGCCAGTTTCGAGAAAGCTCGCAATAAAGGTATCGAGCAGCAAGTTTATCTGACTTACTGATACGCCAAACAAAGCCGGAATCATCAACGTCCGTATTTTTACCACGCCGGGATCACGCCAGCCCCACTTTGGTTTAACCAACACTCCTTGACGCCACAAAAAAGGCAGTTGAAAGAAGAACTGCACCATTCCGCCCAAAAATACGCCAAGTGCTAGCCCAAGTTCTCGTTGCTCTAAGTTGGGCGCGATAAACCAAGCACACCCAATGATCATGACGTTCAGAAATACGGGCGTAAACGATGACACTGCAAACTGACCCAATGTATTAAGAATTGCCCCTGATAACGCAACAAAGGTAATAAACCATAAATAAGGGAAGGTAATTTTTAATAACAAACTCGCAAGTTCAAACTTTTCAGCACTTGGACCGCCATTCAGCCAATCAATAAACCACCCAGCGCCGAATAACGCGGTAACAACACCAGAAAATAGAACCCCTAATAAGGTCACTATGGTGACAATTCCGCCCAAGGTTCCAGAGACCTTTGCGATTAAATCATTGGTTTTTTCCTTATCACCTTGAGCATGATATTCAGTTAAAACAGGTACGAATGCTTGAGAAAATGCGCCTTCGGCAAACAAGCGGCGTAAGAAGTTTGGAATCTTATTGGCAAAAAAGAACACATCTGCACTTGTTCCCGCTCCCATTAAATTCGCGATAACAATGTCACGCACCAATCCCAAAACTCGTGAAACCAAGGTCATAGCACTTACTACTATGCCTGACTTAAGCAGTCGTTTACTCACCGCAACCTCAATATAAAAAGTAGAGAAACACACCCGCCTCCATCCTAAAAAGGTAAGATAATAAATATCTAGGGATAGGAGCGGATAAGTATTAGCATTAAAAAAAAAATACTGTTAGAATCCCCGCCATCTTAACCGCGAAGAGCTGCTATACCAAAATTTTGTTTCTGGTAGAGTGGTTTTTGCACAAATCATTTGACATTCGAGTGCAAATAAGGGATATTTCGTGCCCTTAAAATGTCACCGAACTAAGTTTTTGGGAGTTAAACCCTTGGCAAATAGTAAATCTGCTAAGAAGCGCGCCATACAAGCTGAGAAACGTCGCCAGCACAATGCTAGCCGTCGTTCAATGATGCGCACTTACATGAAAAAAACTGTTGCTGCTATTGAAGCAGGCGACAAAGAAGCTGCAACTGCTGCATTGGCTGCTGTTACACCGATTTTAGACCGCTTAGCGACTAAAGGTCTTGTTCATAAGAACAAAACTGCACGTCATAAAGCTCGCTTCGTAGCTGCAATCAAAGCGCTTTAATTTAGCTTTGTTTTATACTTATAAAGTATAAATAAATAAAAACCGGCTTTTGCCGGTTTTTTTGTTTCTAGCTTATTTAAATCAATCAAACCTTCAGTTTAGTCAGACAACATCTTCTTCGGTTTGACAATATAAACGATGCAATAGTTCTATCATCTCTTTCACTTCTCCGCTTTTCAATGAATAAAAAACGGTTTGTGCCTCTTTGCGAGTCGATACAAGGTTATCACGCCTTAGCCAAGCCAAATGCTGTGATAGCGCTGACTGACTTAACTCAAGTTTTGAACACAGTTCTCCTACAGACAATTCATGCCCAAGAAGAATACAGAGAATTTGCAATCGGCGTTCATTTGCCATTGCCTTCAGTAACACTACAGCTTGAGCTGAATTTTTTTCCATCTCATGAAGATTCATAAAATGATTCCTCGATAAATAATCGTGTTCAAAATATATTCTCGATAGTTTAATCAATAATGCTTATCACTTCCAGTCTAGCACAGCAAAATAAAGTTACCGAAAGCGCTATAAACAGCTGGAGTTGTAAAGTTACATTAACATCACACATTATTTTTATTAACAATTATAGCTTATGCAAATAACCCTTGATAATCCGCTTGGCAAATACACTTCACCGAAGGGTGTTGAATCATTCGTTCAGCGAAAATCACATAGTATTCTTCTTGCAAGGCTTCTATTGTCGTAATAAAGGTCATCGGCAGGTCCTGCTTTACTTCAACACGGTATGCATTCGGTGCAAGAAAAAGAGCATCTGGCTGATATCTGGCAAAAGCCTGAAGTAGAGCGACATCATCAAATTCACCTAAAATATCTGGTGTATAACCTTGTTGGTCAAACCATTGCTGTACATTACGCCCCATCGCAGTTCTACTTCCAGGAACTAATAACTTGCGCTCAGCGAGCAACTTGGATAAATCACAATCCTCGACCTCTCCAAAAGAGAATAAACTCATCTGACACTCTCCGATCTTACGACTATACAAACCCGGGCTTTGTGCTGAATCAACAGGGCAATCAGAAATAATAATATCCAGTTGATGTTGAGATAACTGTTCTAATAGCAGTTCATGAGTAGACTCAAAACAACGCAAATGTATTTTTTCATCTTCGGGTATCGCATGAAGTAAGATCTTACTGACCAACCTTTTAGAAAGTGCATCAGCAACTCCCACGTCAAAGAGAATATTTGAACGCTGACTATAGTTAACAATATCAAGCATCTCATAACTTAAACCAAACATTCGATCTGCATACTTATAGACCAGTTGTCCTAACTCACTTGGTTCTATCTTTCGTCCATTGCGTTTAGTTAATTTCCCACCCATTCGCTCTTCAAAGGCTTTAACCTGCCCAGTCACGGTTTGAGGTGTCAAAAATAAAGCATCCGCTGCTTTGGTTACTGAGCCCTGTTTGCACACCATCCAAAAATAATAAAGGTGGTTGTAATTAAGATGAGCCATCTAAAACACTCCTGACTATAAATGCTTTCTCACAAACAAGAAAAACATGACAACATTGACATATATGACAACAAATAACTCGAAAATATCGTACTAATCAACAAAAAAACACGGTTATTACGAAGTTTATTATTACATTGATTTCATTTAACTTTCTAATATCATTCAATTTCCCATAAAAGACTAGTGATAAGAATTAAATAAAAACTAATAAAATCATAAACTTAAATTAAAACCAAGTTAACTTTAATAAATATTAAAATTAGAGAGGCGACTGTAATATTACTGAAACATTCAACTTCTATTATCCGCGAAGATTAAACAACAGGTCTCGATTAAACGACCCCGGAGAAATTGATGATGAACCAAGCAACGACGACAATACCGTCAGAATCAACAGGGAAACTGATGTTTCGCTGGATCAACTTGGCGTTCATGCTTTACCTTCTGCTTTTAGCTGTTGGTATGATAGGAAGTGGCTTCAAATGGGCAACGGCTGATCAAGCCAAAGTACTGTTCGAATTCGCATCGCATCCTATTGCTGGTCTTATGATTGGTTTAGTCGCGACAGCGCTTATTCAATCATCAAGTACGGTTACCTCGATTATTGTAGGACTTGTTGCAGGTGGCTTACCTGTTGAATTGGCGATTCCTATGATTATGGGAGCAAACATCGGCACGACGGTGACCAATACACTCGTTAGCCTTGGTCACGTTCGCTGTAATACTGAATTTAAGCGAGCATTTGCCAGTGCAACCATTCACGATTTTTTCAATGTCCTAGCCGTAGTGATCTTCCTTCCATTGGAAATGGCGTTTGGACTGTTAGAAAAAATCTCTCATTGGCTTGTTTCCCCGCTACTTGCCACCGGCGATATGAGCATGAAAGGTTTAAACTTTATCAAACCTATAACCAGTCCTGTGATTTCCGCGGTTAAAACCCCTCTTAGCAGCTTTGGCGATACTGTGGGAGGTATTCTCCTAATTGCTGCCGGTATCATAACCATCTTTATCGCCATTACATTCATGGGGAAACTGATGAAGAAGTTAATGGTAGGCCGCGCAAGGGATATTCTAAAAGGTGCAATTGGCCGAGGCCCACTGCACGGTATTCTATCGGGTTCAGTTGTCACTGTATTGGTTCAATCCTCTTCAACAACAACCAGTCTTATGGTTCCTCTGGTAGGGTCTGGCGTACTAAAAGTAAAAGAAGTCTATCCTTTTACTCTTGGGGCCAATATTGGAACATGTATCACTGCTCTACTTGCTGCAACCGCAGTATCAGGCGAATTTGCGGTATTTGCACTCCAGATTGCATTGGTTCACCTTGCGTTTAATATTTTAGCGACACTGTTTATTTACGGTATTCCATTTTTACGTAACCTACCGTTACAAGGTGCTGAAAAAATCTCTGAGTTAGCAATTAAAAACAAGTCAGTTGTTGCCATATATTTAGTGTCTCTATTTTTCATTATCCCAGGCGCTATCCTTGCGATATCCGTGTAAAGTCTTGCCATAATAGAAAGAAACAAAAATGCCGAGCATCTTCATGCTCGGCATTTCTATTTTTTACGTTACTGAAGAATCATTAAACTGAAAATGGATACCGAATAGCATCGTGACATTCGTAGCCTTCAACTTCAAAGTCATCCAATGTGACCCAAGTTTCCAAGTCTTCTAAAGTCTTAACGTTAGGGTTAATCTTAAAAGTAGGCGCAGCTAATGGTGTACGCTTGAGCTGAACATCACGCATCAGTTCTAACTGATCTTCGTATATGTGTGCATTCACTATTTTATGATAAGCCTTTCCAGGTTTGTTACCCGTTATCTGAGCCATAATAGCCAAAAATGCATAAACCTGAACCATATTAAAATTTAGCCCTAAAGGCACATCACAGGACCTTTGAGTGCTATTTAGATATAGAGTATCACCTAATAATGAAAAGTGGTGGCTATACATGCATGGACGTAAACACCCCATATGAAACTCACCAGGGTTGTAGAAATTTAGAATTTCTCCACGGTCATCAACACCACGGCTCAAATCATCAACAATTTTACGCAGTTGATCGATATGCCCGCCATCAGGTTTTGCCCAGGATCGCCCTTGAACACCATATACACGCCCCATATCATCTTCACCTTTACGGTAAGAATTATCTAACCAAGCTTGATTATCGTTGGCGTTAGCATTCCAAGTTGGGGTGCCTAGGGCTCTAAAATCTGCCGCACTGTCATAGCCACGAATATACCCCAAAAGCTCAGCAACGGCTGACTTCCAAAAACTCTTTCTCGTCGTTACCAATGGAAATTGCCCATTCTCCACATCATAAGTTAGATCAGCATTAACAACGGTTAAACAACGTTTGCCTGTTCGCTCATTTTCAATCCAAATGCCATCGTCAACGATACGCTGACAAAGTTCTAAATACTGTTTCACAATCGTTCCTCAGGATAACGTTATTGAGTGATATTACGGCGGTATTTATAAGACCAAACCACCAAAAGCAAACCAGGGATAATCATAGGCAATGAGAGGATTTGCCCCATTGAAATAATATCGCCATACAGACCTAACTGAGCATCCGGCTCACGGAAGTATTCTATGATAAAACGGAAAAATCCATAGCCTAACAAAAACAAGCCAGATACTGAACCTACAGGCCTTGGTTTACGAATAAACCAATTAAGGATAAAGAAGAGAACAACGCCCTCTAAAGCAAACTCATACAGTTGAGATGGATGACGAGGTAACTCTCCAGCATTTGGAAATACGAAAGCCCACGGAACATCTGTGGTTCTGCCCCAAAGTTCGCCATTCATAAAATTGCCTAATCGGCCCAGACCTAACCCAAAAGGAACAAGTGGAGCAACAAAGTCAGCTACAGCAAAAAAGCGACGCTGCTGTCGATGCGCATACCAGAACATCGCCGTTATAACCCCGACCAACCCTCCATGGAATGACATCCCACCGCTCCAAACCTTAAACAAATAAAGTGGATCTTGAATGAAGTAATCAAAGTTATACACCAAGACATATCCGACTCGTCCACCAACAACCACACCGATGAAACACGCAAATAGTAAATCGGAAACCTGTTCCTTGGTCCAGCCACTATTGGGTTTTGATGCTCGTCGGTTAGCCAGCCAATTTGCAAAAAGGAAACCTAACAAATACATCAAACCATACCAATGGATGGCTATTGGGCCAATAGCAATAGCAACAGGGTCAATTTCAGGAAACGGTAAATATTCTTGCGACATAAAATTCAAACTTACTCAATAATTATGGGGATTTAACTAGGACAGTTATTGCGCCAACACGTTCAGTACTATAAGGCATATTGCATTATGCCTTAAATTTATTAATAAATATTCTCTCAACAACACGGTAGGACATTATGAGGGACGACCAGGTTCGATGATGATGTATCATTACGCCATTATCTTATTTTTTACCCGCACGAATAAATCCAGCAAAACCATTTTTCTCTAAATAATCACTCATCAAAGTATAAATTTGATGTCCATGGGTTTGCATCAAAGCTTGATTAACGAGATGCTCTAGTTCTGCCAATTCGGTATTACGAATCATATATTTAACTTTAGCGACATTAGAGGTGTTCATACTCAACGTTCGATACCCCATCCCAATCAACAACATCGCTCCGAGAGGATCACCGGCTAACTCTCCACATACACATACATCAATATTGTTATTCTGACATGTGTCATAAATGTGTTTTAGAGCGAGAAAAACCGCAGGGTGCATCGATTCATAAATATCTGCAACCTTAGCATTATTACGATCAACCGCGAGTAAATATTGAGTTAAGTCATTGGTACCAATCGAAACAAAATCAATTTTATCGCAAATAAGCGGAAGCAGATAGATCATCGAAGGCACTTCAACCATGATGCCAATTTTAGGTTTAACGAGACTCGGATCAATTAGGGAAACTTCACTATACGCCTGCTCTATCAATTCAAGTGCGTCATCAACTTCTTGGATACTCGAAACCATTGGTAAGAGAATACTTAAGTTTTTCGAACCCGCACTTGCTCTGATCATCGCTCTGAGTTGAATAAGAAAAATATCAGGATGGCCTAGAGTAAACCGAATCCCACGCCAACCAAGGAATGGGTTCTCTTCAATAATGGGTAAATATGGTAAAGGTTTATCGCCGCCAATATCAAGCGTGCGCATAACCACTTTTTTATTAGGGTACGTACTTAAGATGCCACTATAGAGCTGAGTTTGTTCTTCTTCTGAAGGGAAACCATTACTAAGCAAGAAAGATATTTCAGTGCGATAAAGCCCTACACCATCAACACTTTGATTTATCGCGATACTGCTATCCATACTTAAACCAGCATTTAACAATACTTCGATCGCCTGACCATCTTGAGTCACAGCCGGTTGATCAACATGGAGGTTGACCATAGCCGACAACTCAGTTTCTTCCGTCGCTAAGGATTGATACTCCTCCAATAAACGCTGATCGGGATCGATATAGACTAAACCAGCATAGCCATCGACGACACCTTGGTGCTCACCAATAGTATTTAAGTTCACAGACGCTCCCATAACCGCAGGAATGCCGAGTGCTCTTGATAATATTGCCGCATGAGAGTTCGCTGAACCATCAACGGCAACAACTCCTAATAACTTATCTTTAGGTATACTGGCGAGAATTGAAGCGGTCAGCTCTTGAACAACCAAAATAATCGGCTGTTCAATGGATTGCATTTCATTTTCACTGTGATAGAGAAAGTAAAGAACTCGTTGACCCAGCTCTTGAATATCCTGGGCCCGTTCACGTAAATACGAATCAGACATACTAGCAAAACGTGCTGCATACGTTTCAACGACTTGACGCAATGCCCAATCAGCCCTATCTCCTAGTTTAATTTGAGTTTTCAGATCCTTTCTCAACATAGGATCATTCAGCAAGTGGGTAAAGAGATCGAATATCGCTAATGCATCTTTATTCAAATCTCCATCGAGCTTATTTCTCATACGACGGAAGTCACCTAATGCTCGATCAATTGCGAGCATCAGCCAATCGTGTTCTTTGTCAGGGTTTAAACCCGATGCTGGAGAGACATCTTCTAATTGAGGTTGGCTGTTATCACACCAAAACTGACCAATAACAACCCCAGATGAAGCGGCAATACCGGATATTGCTCGATGCTGTTCCGATAACAACCACAAACCTTGAGTTTGAGCATGAGCAATCAAGATCGCTATCTGGGCAGCAAGGGTGACGAGGAAGGACTCTTCAACCTCATTAAATTGACGAGAAGAGCGTTGCTGAACAACTAAAACACCAAGCACTTTTTTACGATAAATAATCGGTGTACCTAGAAAACTATGGTAGACCTCTTCCCCTAAACTTTTAAAATACTTAAAGCTCGGATGTTTAGACGCTTCAGCAAGATTTATGGGTTCAGCCGAACGTTTTACCAGGCCTACTAACCCTTCTTCGAACCCAATATGAACCTTATCACCTTCAAACTTAAGGCCTTGAGTTGCCATAAGTTCTAGGCGAGATTTATCCTCATTTGCTAAGTATATCGTGCAGCATTCAGTTTCCATCGCAAGGCATGTTTGTTTAACTAGCACCTCCAACGCTTGATGAACGTTTTCTACTTTGGAAACCTGCTCAACGATTTCCCTTAGCTGAGAAAGCATGATTATCCTCTTCGATATCTACGTTTATTTTTTGCGGACGCGGTCTTACGCTCCCTAAATGGCATTGCTGTTGAAGCAAACTCCTTCATTGCTCGGCGATATACATCTCGCTTAAATGACACTACTTGTCTAACTGGGTACCAATAACTTACCCAACGCCAACCATCAAATTCAGGGGTTTGTCCGCGCTGCATATTCACTCTAGAGTCACTTGATTCTAGACGCAGGAGAAACCATTTCTGTTTTTGTCCGATACAAACTGGTTGAGAATCCCGACGAACAAGGCGCTTGGGAAGTTTATACTTCAACCAATGGCGACTCGTCGCCAAAATTTTCACATCCTTAGATGTTAGTCCAACTTCTTCATACAGCTCACGGAACATAGCCTGCTCAGGTGACTCACCTTCATCCATGCCGCCTTGCGGAAACTGCCAAGAGTGTTGTCCGTATCGTTTCGCCCAGAATACCTGACCATGGCTATTGCAGATAACTATACCAACATTGAGCCGGTAACCATCGCCATCGATCACTGGAAAACCTCTAGTAAATTTTTAATTACATTGATTTTTCCACATATCCCCAGTAGGAGCAAATTAACCTTGCAGGGAAAGACGAAATTTATGCACTGTAACGTGAAATGACGAATAAAAACCAAAAACATAAGTTATCAACATCATTTCAGCTTAACACGTCAATTTATTCACGTTTTCTGTGTATAACTATGTGAAGAAGCCAATGAAAAACTAGCTAGCAACAGATAACCACTTCAATATAGAAAATAAAAACCTCAAAAAGATAATTAATTAATATTTAATTTCAATAAGTTAACCAACAAAACCAATTAAACAGTCAGACAAAGATCTTTTTTGGATCGATTAAAAAAGTAAGTGTTCAAAGATCCATCAATAAAAAGATTATCCACATGTAATTTAAAATCTAAGGCTAAATCAATAATAAACTGCACTAAATTGGACAAGATCCTCATATACACAGTGCAAATGATTTATTTTTCCTTGTAATATGATTAATTTCTGTGGATAACCGTTTACTTATCCAACAACTCTTGATGAACGATCAATTTATCAAGATCTCGAGAACCTCTTTTGCTAAAATCAGATCACGTAAACGATCCCGCACTTATATATGAAACCAGAGCCTAAATCAGAACAAGAGTTACTAAAACGAGCTCATGAAATCGCTGGACTCACATTCGCTGAGTTAGCCGAACACGCCAATATTCCCGTACCTAATGATTTGACTCGAGATAAAGGTTGGGTTGGGCAATTGCTGGAATGGCATTTGGGTGCTCAAGCAGGCAGTCGTCCTCAACAAGACTTTGAAACACTGGGTATTGAGCTAAAAAGCATTCCAGTGAGTTATCAAGGTAAGCCGCTGGAGACAACGTTTGTCTGTGTTGCTCCGTTAGTTGGTATACATGGACTAACTTGGGAGAATAGTCACGTTAGAAACAAACTATCACGTGTGCTTTGGATTCCAGTCGAAGGCGAACGAGAAATCCCATTAGGAAATCGACGCGTTGGTTCACCACTTATCTGGTCACCAAACCAAGAAGAAGAAGCAAAACTGAAAGCCGATTGGGAGGAGTTAATGGAATTTATTGCATTAGGTCAGTTTAATCAAATCACTGCTCGTCATGGTGACGTCCTACAATTACGACCTAAAGCGGCAAACGGTAAAGTTAAAACTGAAGCCGTTGGCAGCAGTGGAAAAATGATAAAAACCTTACCTAGAGGTTTTTATTTACGTACTCAATTTACTGATCTTATTCTAAAAACCCACTTTATTGGCTAATCCAGCTCTTCTTCTAAGCACCTTGTTCACATCTAGCTACTCTACTTAAGCTCGTTACTTTCCAATCAATAGGCACTTAGCTTATATTGGTAGTATATAAACGAAAATCATTGCCTTTTATGCCGCTGATAACAAGGAAGCCTTATGCATTATACGAAACTCCCTCATTCAACGTTAGAAGTCAGCAAAATATGCCTCGGTACAATGACGTTTGGAGAACAAAATACGGTTGATGACGCCTGTTCTCAACTTGATTATGCTTTAGAACGCGGGGTTAACTTTATTGATACCGCTGAAATGTACCCTGTGCCACCAAACGGCAAAACACAAGGGTTAACCGAAGACTATATTGGCCAATGGTTAGAAAAATCAGGAAAGCGTGAAAAAATTGTTCTTGCAAGTAAAGTCTCGGGCCCCACTCGAATTAACCATATTCGCGATAACATGGCGCTCGATCATCGAAATATTCATCAAGCGATTAATGATAGCCTCACGAGACTTAAAACAGATTATATCGATTTATATCAGCTTCATTGGCCACAACGTCAGACTAACTGTTTTGGTCAACTCAATTACCAAGAATCAGATGATCGCGATGATATACCGTTGATTGAAACCTTAGAAGTGATGACCGATTTAGTTAAAGCAGGAAAAATTCGCTATATCGGGGTATCAAACGAGACACCTTGGGGCGTAATGAGTTATCTCCGTTTGGCAGAAAAACATGATTTACCACGCATTGTTACGATTCAAAACCCTTACAACTTGCTCAATAGAACGTTCGAAGTGAGTTTATCTGAAATCAGTCATTACGAAGGCGTACAATTGTTGGCTTATTCTCCACTGGCTTTTGGAACATTAACGGGAAAATACCTTCATGGCGCAAGACCAACGGGGGCTCGATGCTCGTTATATGAACGCTTTCAACGTTATTTTACACCACAAGGAATTAAAGCTGCCGAGGCATATGTCCAGTTAGCCCATGAGCACAACCTAGATCCCGCTCAAATGGCGCTAGCATTTGTCAATCAACGTCCTTTTGTCGGTTCCAATATCATTGGGGCAACCAACCTTGAACAGTTAGCGAGTAATATTGATAGTATCAACCTCACTCTTTCAGATGAGGTACTGGCAAAAATCGAAGAGCTTTCAATACTCTATTCCAACCCTTGTCCGTAGCCTAAATAGAGTTGCCTCCATTTTTCTTATTAAGTTGGGCGCCTAAGCAAGGCGCCCTTACTATTTACGTTGGTATTCTCAACCGATAAAAACGGCGAAGATGATATAGACGACGTTCAACTTGATTTGCAGAAAGTGGTCTATCTCCAATGGCTTGACCATCCGGTAAGATGCCAATATCACGTAATAAGTACTCGCTATGCCATGGGATATCATTCGCTGTACGGCGTAATTTTCGCTGAAAAGCTCGCTCTTTATGTCGAATATCCGCACCAATAAACCAAGTTGCTAACGTAATATAAATAGAATGACGCATAACCTAACTCCTAAAATAGATTGAGCTGGGAGTAAGGCAGATTGAATAAGGGGAGTAGTGATCTTTTTCAAGCTGCCTGTTCCGCAGCTTGAATAAATAATGGCTAACGGATCATTTCATTGTTGGTTCGGTTATCTCGTTTATCTGCAAAAATAGTGGCGACAGACGAATGCATAGACACCATAAGGTAGGCGTTATTACGCAGCATCACTGAAGACACAAAATGAGAGAAATGAGAAGAAGCAGAACATTGAGATAGTATCGATGTGATATTCATGTACGCCTCCGAAAAATGAAAAGTCCAATTAGTGTGAGGTGACAACCTCATAAATGATTATATGAAAATGAATTCACAATACAACCTAAATGTATGAATTTTATTCAATAGACTAGAATTAACTAAAAATCCGCTATGTAACACTGAAATAGAAACGTTATTCTCTGATATAAAAAAGCCGCTGCGTTATAACACAGCGGCTTTTAGAAACAATAAATACGAATCTGCTTAAGCAATCTCTTCTGTCAGCAACCCATGTTTATTTAACAAACGGTACATCGTTGCTCGTGAAATTCCCAACTCTTTGGCTGCCTGAGATACCTGACCACCATTTGACTCAAGTACCATAACCAATGCTTCTTTTTCAGAGCGTTCTCTTACGCATTTGAGGCTCATCTTGCCTTCGCTACGTTTTGGTAAGTCCAAGTTATCTTGAGTTAGCATGACAGTATCTGACATCAATACCATGCGTTTGACCTGATTCGTCAGCTCACGAACATTACCCGGCCAGCTATATCGAGACAGCTCTTTCAATGCGTCATCGGTAAAACCACGAGCTTGGGCATTGTATTCCTTTGAAAAAAGTTGCAGATAATGTCGAGCCAATAACGGGATATCCGCTAATCGTTCTTTCAAACTCGGCACATTGACTCGCAGTACATTGATATAATGATAAAGCTCATCGTTAAAGTCGCCATCAATTAGCGCTTTTTCTAAGTCTGTCGAATTTGCTGCAAGAATACGTACATCAACCTTTTTAAAACCAGTCGATGATTCTACTGTTCCTTCTTGGAAAAAACGTAACAAGTTAACTTGTTGCTCTGCAGTAATAGACAGAATATCGTTAAGGAGGATCGTTCCACCATCGGCTTGCTCTAATAGTGATACAAATTCTTCTTCGTCATTATTAACGCCAAAAAGCTCTTTTTCAAAGCGACGTTCTGACATAGCACGACAATTTACAGGAATAAATGGACGCTGAGAACGAGCAGAGTTAGCGTGAATCGCTTTCGCTACCATTTCTTTACCCGATCCATTTTCACCATGAATCAAGATGCTTACATCCGTTGGAGCGATGCGCTTAATTTGATCTCGTAAACGTTTAATTGGTACCGATTCCCCGATCAGTCCCATATCACTAGACGAACCATAGTTAGGCCAAACTTTTTTCTCAAGTTTCAACATTCCCAATTGATGACCAATCGTACTAAGCAATTGTGCATCTGGTATTGGAGCTGTAAAGAAATCAATACAAAAGTTAACAATGAATTGGCAAATCGTGTCTGAGCTTAACTGTGACTCACGAATAAAGGCAATCCAGCGAACTTGACGATGAGAACTCACCAAGGTTGCTATTCCATTTAAGCTGAATTCATCTTCACTTAAATCGACTACACCAATACAAGGCCCTGTTGACGCAAACAGCGTATCAGCTTTGCGTAAATCAGCAACTTGAGAACAACGCCATCCAACTTGTTCTAATACTGATAACCATGGTTCATAGGTTCCACCAACTACAACCAAAGATCCTGGAACGGAATCCATTCGAAACTGATTATTCATGAACGATCCTTACCACTATTCTATTTAAAATAATTATTAACTATTTTACAGTGTACTAATATATACAAAAGACGTAACTAAAAAAAAGCAATAGATTTTGGTTGTCTTATTAATAGGACAAGTAAAATTAATAATCTCAACAATACGTTATCCAACTCATTATTCATTTAATAATACAAATATAAAGTCTATGTCTTCTTGTTCTACGCCAAATACGTATTACTACAAATGAGTACTATATATTTTAGCATATAAAATAAAGAGCCTCTTCTAAATAGAAGAGGCTCTTTATAACAATTACAAATAGTAAAATCTGAACTAAGATCCAATAACTAATTCGATTGAGGTCTCATTGCAGGGAACAAAATCACATCACGAATCGTATGTGAATTGCTAAATAGCATTGCAAGACGATCAATACCAATTCCTTGACCCGCGGTTGGCGGTAGTCCGTGTTCAAGCGCAACGATGTAATCGGCATCGTAGAACATCGCTTCATCATCACCCGACTCTTTCGCGTCGACTTGAGCTTTAAAGCGCGCATCTTGATCTTCTGCATCGTTAAGCTCAGAGAAGCCATTTGCCACTTCGCGGCCACCAATAAAGAATTCAAAACGATCGGTAATAAATGAGTTTTCATCATTACGACGAGCAAGCGGTGAAATATCAGCCGGATACTCTGTGATGAACGTTGGCTGAATCAGCTGTGGCTCAGCGGTTTCACCAAAAATTTCTTCCAACAATTGACCGCATGTCCAGAAGGTTTCAACCTCGATATGTAGCGATTTAGCAATAGATACCATTAGGTCACGATTTTGAACACCATCGTAATCTAGAGCTTGGATATCGGCATGATCTGGGTTGTAGTGTTTAATCGCATCCAACATGCTCATACGAGTATAAGTGCCACCAAATTCAACCATTTCATCGCCATACGGCATTGCGGTTGCGCCTAACACATCGAGCGCACAGGTTCTTAGCATCTCTTCAGTAAGATCCATCAGATCACGGTAGTCTGCGTATGCCATATAGAATTCCATCATGGTGAATTCTGGGTTATGGCGTGGTGACAAACCTTCATTACGGAAGTTGCGGTTCACTTCGAATACACGATCAAACCCACCGACAACCAAACGCTTTAAGTAAAGCTCTGGCGCAATACGCAGATACATATCAATGTCTAACGCATTGTGATGCGTCACAAACGGACGAGCTGATGCACCACCAGGGATGGTTTGCATCATTGGTGTTTCTACTTCTAGGAACCCTTTTTTAGACATGAACGTTCGAATCGCAGCAACCAACTTAGAACGAATGATAAAGGCGTTACGAGAATCTTCGTTAACGATCAAATCGACATAGCGCTGGCGGTAGCGTTGCTCTTGGTCTGTTAAACCATGAAACTTTTCTGGAAGTGGACGAAGTGCTTTAGTAAGCAGTTCATACTCTTCCATATTAACGTAAAGATCGCCTTTGCCTGACTTATGTAATGCACCTTTAACACCAATGATGTCGCCAATGTCTAAGCCTTGATACACTTCTTTGAGCTCTTTCTGCACAGGTTTCGCAGCATAAGCTTGAATACGACCCGATGTTTCTTGAATCACCAAGAAAGGACCACGCTTGGCCATAATGCGGCCCGTAATTGCAACGATATGATTTAAAGCTTCTAACTCTTCTTTACTCTTCTCACCAAACTCTTTTTGAAGATCACCAGCTAGGCTATCACGACGAAAATCATTCGGGTGACCATTAGATTTACCGATCTTTCGGATATGCTCCAATTTAGCGCGGCGCTCTGCAATCAGTTTGTTCTCTTCTAATAAATGGTCGTTTTGATTCGCATCAGTCATTTGGGATATGCCCTATACATGGTTTTCAGTAAAAAGTTACAGTAAAAATTTGTTATTTCTCTTTAACTTAAAAATATAAGCTTAGAAATATAAGTTTAGAGTTAGAACGAAAGCTAAAGCCCAGATTTTAAGCTTGCTTCAATAAATCGATCTAAGTCACCGTCGAGTACGGCTTGTGTATTTCTGTTTTCAACGCCGGTGCGCAAATCTTTTATTCGAGAATCATCCAATACATAAGATCGGATTTGGCTTCCCCAACCGATATCAGATTTGGCATCTTCGTTTGCTTGCTTCTCAGCATTTTGCTTATGAAGTTCCAATTCAAACAGTTTTGCACGCAACTGCTTCATCGCTTGATCTTTGTTTTTATGCTGTGAACGATCGTTTTGACACTGAACCACGGTGTTAGTGGGTAAGTGAGTAATACGCACCGCCGATTCCGTAGTGTTTACGTGCTGACCACCGGCACCAGATGCTCGGTATACATCAATGCGCAACTCTGCTGGGTTAATGTCGATCGCAATATTTTCATCCACCTCAGGATAAATAAAAGCAGAAGCAAACGAGGTATGTCGACGGCCGCCCGAATCAAATGGAGATTTACGCACAAGACGGTGAACACCGGTTTCGGTTCGTAACCAGCCATAGGCGTAATCACCAGCAATTCGTATTGTCGCCGATTTCAATCCAGCCACATCACCATCTGAGACTTCAATCACTTCAGTTTTAAAGCCTTTCGATTCTGCCCAACGCAGATACATTCTGAGTAGCATTGACGTCCAATCTTGCGCTTCAGTACCACCAGAGCCTGCTTGAAGGTCGATATAGCAATCAGATTCATCATGATCGCCCGAGAACATGCGGCGAAATTCCAACTTCTCTAATTTCGCTTCCAACTCAGATAATTCAGGATCGATTTCATCGAACGTTTCTTGATCTTCTGCTTCAACAGCGAGTTCAAGTAACCCGTCAACATCATCGACACCTTGATCGAGCTGATCAATGGTTTCAACCACCGCTTCTAAGGCTGAACGCTCTTTGCCTAACGCTTGAGCACGTTCAGGTTCGTTCCACACATCGGATTGTTCTAGTTCAGCAGTGACTTCTTCTAAACGCTCTTTCTTGGCGTCATAGTCAAAGGTACCCCCTCAGGATATCTGTACGTTCAGATACGTCCTGTAGGCGGTTTTTTATAGGATTGATTTCAAACATCGTTGCACATTACTTTCGCATAGAATTTAACCGCAGAATTCTACTGAAAAATGTGATGAAGATACAGGAAAAAATGGAAAATTGGCCATTACTCTACAACAAATAGATTTCGCTCAGTTTTGTCCACAAAACCAAGTACCATAAAGTCGTTTTTAAATGCCATTATTCAGACGTTCAGAGGCTTATGACTATTCTTCATGATGAGAAAACCTTTCACTTCAAGCAGTTTGTTATTGCGCAAAAAGGTTGTGGAATGCCAGTGAGCACCGATGGGATTTTACTAGGAGCTTGGTTCGATGTGGAAAGCGCACAGCGTCTACTTGATATTGGTACCGGTACTGGGCTACTGGCACTGATGGCAGCACAGCGTTTTCCAGAAATCAGCATCGATGCCATCGAAATCGACTCAACAGCTTGTAAGATTGCGCAACACAATATTGATAATTCAAACTGGGCTCAGCGTATTTCAGTTCTGCAACGTGATCTTTTATCTTTTACCAGTACCGCCAATTATGATGCGATTGTGTGTAACCCGCCCTATTTTACTAACGGTGAAAGTGCGCAAAGCATAGAAAGAGCAACCGCCCGCCACACTCTTCACTTCACTCATGAAACGCTACTGAAATGTTGCTATCAATTACTTTCTGCAAAGGGCAAAGCCAGTTTTATTCTGCCGATAATCGAAGGAAATAACATGATTGAGCATGCTAAGCAGGCAGGATGGCACCTCAGCCGTTATTGTGAAATACAAACTACCCCAAGAAAACCAACCTCGAGAGTACTATTCGAATTAACTAAGAAAAAGTCATCGTCTGTAGAGCAAAGAAATCTGATTATTCAGCAAGATGGTCACTACAGTGTGGAATTTATTAAGCTAACCAAGGCATTTTACCTTAAGATGTAATCAATTAGTGATGTGATTCCTACTAGGATGCCTCTATAATACTCGCCCTCAATTTTGCCATAATAATTGTCGTCACTCGGAGAACAGACAGTGATTAAAACTTTTGCCGACTTAGAACTAGACCCTAATTTGCTCCAAGCAATAGATGCGATGGGCTATTCTCGTCCAACTGCAATTCAAGAAGGTGTGGTTCCTCATGCGCTTGATGGTCGAGATGTATTAGCTTGTGCGCCTACTGGGACAGGGAAAACGGCTGCGTTTGTTCTTCCTGCATTGCAATTCTTACAAGATTTTCCACGCCGCCAACCAGGCCCAGCAAGGATTTTAATTCTCACTCCGACACGTGAACTTGCCATGCAGGTTGCCGATCAAGCGCGAGAGTTAGCCAAAAATACACACCTGCATATTTTTACGATTACAGGTGGCGTTCAATACCAAGAGCACGCAGATATTTTGGCAACCACTCAAGACATTGTTGTTGCGACACCAGGTCGATTAATGGAGTACATTGAGGCTGAACGTTTCGATTGTCGTGCGATTGAATGGTTAATTCTTGATGAAGCCGATCGAATGCTTGATATGGGTTTTGCCCCTGTCGTCGACCGATTAGCCGCTGAATGTCGTTGGCGCAAACAAACACTCCTATTCTCAGCAACCCTTGAAGGACGTGGTGTCGAAGGCTTTACTAGCGAACTACTGAAAGAGCCTGTTGAAGTCAATGTAGAGCCACCTCGTCGAGAACGTAAAAAGATCTCTCAGTGGTATCACCGATGCGATGATATGCCACATAAGTTAACCCTTCTAAAAACGATCTTAACGGATCAGGCCGAGCGAGCCATTGTCTTTGTGAAAACGCGTGATCGTTTGGCTGATCTTCGCTCGGAACTCGAAAGAGCCAATATTCCTTGTGCATGGATTCAAGGGGAAATGCCTCAAGATCGACGCAATAATGCCATCAGTCGCTTTCGCGATGGTACGGTTAATATTTTGCTTGCCACCGATGTAGCCGCACGTGGTATCGATATCCCAGACATCAGTCATGTGATTAACTTCGATCTTCCTCGTACTGCTGATGTATTTCTTCACCGCGTGGGTAGAACTGCGCGTGCCGGCAAAAAAGGCATCGCAATTTCTTTGGTCGAAGCACACGATCAGGCAATGATGGAACGTATTTGTCGTTACACTAAAGAAGAAATTAAAGAGCGGTTTGTTAATGGTTTGCGTCCACAACATAAAAAACCGATCGTAAAGAAGAAAAAGAAAAAAGAGCCTGCTAAAAAAAGCGTGAAGAAAAAAGTGAAGAAGAAAAAATAACGCTTTTAGTCTGTAAATAAAAACAAAAGGGGACACTGCTACCAGTGTCCCCTTTTTTATTTCTCTCAATAGACGACTAGTGCTCTCGTGTTGCACGGAACTCAACGTCAGGAAAACGTTCTTTCGAGAGATTTAAATTCACCATTGTTGGAGCGATATAGGTTAAATTGTCTCCACCATCAAGGGCAAGGTTTGACTCACATTTACGTTTAAATTCTTCAAATTTCTTAACGTCAGTGCTATCAACCCAACGCGCGGTCGCGACACTCACACCTTCGTAAATGGCTTCCACGTTATACTCTGATTTCAAACGTGCCACCACCACATCAAACTGAAGCACACCGACAGCACCGACAATAAGATCGTTATTTTGAAGCGGACGGAAAACTTGAACCGCCCCCTCTTCAGAAAGCTGAACAAGCCCCTTTAACAACTGCTTTTGTTTTAGTGGATCACGCAAACGAATCCGACGAAACAGTTCTGGTGCGAAGTTAGGAATTCCCGAGAACTTAAGTGCTTCACCGACAGAAAAAGTATCACCAATTTGAATCGTACCGTGGTTGTGTAAACCGATAATATCACCGGCATAAGCATGCTCAGCACGCGAACGATCACCAGCCATAAAGGTGACGGCATCAGAAATACTGACCTGCTTACCAATACGTACATGATTCATCTTCATACCCTGAGTATAAGTTCCTGAAACTATTCGCATAAAGGCGATGCGGTCTCGGTGTTTCGGATCCATATTGGCTTGAATCTTAAACACAAAACCAGAAAAGCTATCTTCCGTTGCAACAACTTCACGCTCATTGGCTTGACGAGGCATCGGTGCCGGAGCCCACTCCGTTAATCCATCCAACATATGATCAACACCAAAGTTACCTAATGCTGTACCGAAGTAGACGGGGGTTAATTCACCTTCAAGGAAAAGTTCTTTATCGAAATCATTCGATGCACCCATCACAAGCTCAAGTTCATCACGCAATTGTGCGGCCAGCTCATCGCCTATTTCTTTATCTAAATCTGGATTATCAAGCCCTTTAACAATGCGCTCTTCTTGAATCGTCGAACCTTGACCTGTTGAGTAAAGAATCGTCTCATCACGATGAATATGATAAACCCCTTTAAACTCTTTCCCGCATCCGATAGGCCAGGTGATCGGCGCACAAAGAATGTTTAACTCATTCTCTACTTCATCAAGTAATTCCATTGGGTCGCGAATATCACGGTCGAGCTTATTCATGAACGTAATGATAGGAGTATCACGCAAACGAGTGACTTCCATTAATTTACGCGTACGATCCTCTACCCCTTTTGCGGCGTCGATAACCATAAGGCAGGAGTCAACAGCGGTTAACGTACGGTAGGTATCTTCCGAGAAATCTTCGTGTCCAGGAGTATCAAGCAAGTTCACCAAGCATTCGTTATATGGAAACTGCATCACTGACGTAGTAATCGAAATACCACGTTCTTTTTCCATATCCATCCAGTCAGATTTTGCGTGCTGCTTAGAACCACGGCCTTTTACAGTACCCGCTTGCTGAATCGCGCGACCAAAAAGCAGAACCTTCTCGGTAATCGTCGTTTTACCCGCATCAGGGTGAGAAATGATGGCGAACGTACGTCGCGTAGACACCTCGTGTAAAAGTTCTGCATTTGACATTAATTGAGTCTTCTCTGTTAAGGACAGATCGGATACCGAATTCCTCGTAATCATACGAACGGAACGAGGATTCGGTATCCAATCTAAATAAATTAGAAAAATTGGGCGCTATTTTCGCTTATCTTGATCGTTGACACAATCAAAACTTGGAAGGATGAATATAAATCAAAGATAATGGAACGAGAAAGGGAAGCAGGAAAAAAACCCGCACTCAACTCAAGTACGGGTTTTATTAATAACTAGAAATGTTTAACTTCGAAGAAGTAGGTCTCACCACTACTATCATCAACGCCATCATTATCGGTTACAGCATAGGCTTTACCTGCTGCGTCAATCGTAAAACCTTCTAATTTGTCAACGACAGGTCCATGAGTCGCGCTTAATTCTGGAAGGAAATCATGCGCCAAAGTCTTAGTTATCACGGGTAATGAATCACCAATGGCGGCTGGAGTCATCTCGTTAAGTGCGACTTTGTAGAGACGTTTAACCCCAGCATTGTCCGCCATCTGATTATCTCGTTCCAAAATATACGCATAATCACCATGTATCGTAATTTCCGATAAACCTATCCAACCCGTTTTAGGGGATTCTAAAGGATAACTGACCGCTCCCCACGATTGCGTGTTGATGTTATAGGCCAACAATTTTACATGATTTTTCGCATCATCTTTCCAAGAACGTTGAACCGCGACCCATAAAGTATCGTTATGAAGTGCGATGCCTTCCGCTCCGAAGCGAACTTGGTGCTTCAACAATTCAGAAGGAAAGTCGACACGTTGATCAATCTCACCATCAGAATCAACATGATAAACAGCATGAGGAACGTCTTTCTTTTCATTTCCTTCAGATGCCAACCAAAAACCACCATTAGGATCGGAAACAATCCCTTCAAGATCAAGTTTTTCAGCGGGCTTTCCATTGCGTGTAACCTTCATTGCTGAAGTGATCTGCGCTGGAGTTGTTGATGCATCAATCGTAAAAATTCGCGGTTGATTATGATAAAAACTGTCGCTTACAGCATAGAGTTTTGCTGGCGTTTTTACATCGGCCGCTAAGCCAGAAAGTGCCCCCCAACCAATATAGTGGCCGTGCTCATCGTGCTGAGATTCAATTTGTGGGTAACTTGCAGGCTTATCTTGCAATTGATATAGCATAATATGTGAACGCAACCCGCCATCTTCGATCAAGTCACCTTCATTTGCTGTTGCAACTAAACCACGTTCGGGAATAGCAATCGCCGACTCAGGAGCAATTCCCGATGGTAACATTTGAACCAAAACCGGTTCTGCACCTGTATCTCGATACACCGCAGCAATCGAACCACGCTCTGAAAGCACGAAAATATACGTTTGACCTTTAAACGATGCAACTTCTAATCCTTCAGGTTCAGCACCTTTTTTCCCAGAGCGTTTATCAGGATAATGCCCTACTCGCACAACTTGTTGTTCAAAACTCGATCCACTTTCAAACAGCACTTCTCCTTGCTTATTGAAAATAGTAAAACCTCGAGCGCCGCCTTTATAGTCACCTTCATTTGCAATCACAAATCGGTCACTGTCTAACCATTTAACTGAATCTGGTTCACGAGCGACATTCTTAAGAGAACCGGTAAAATCCAAAGCACCATCTTTCTTAATATCAATATCGGTTAAATCAACCGTTCCCGCTGAAAAGTGGTTTATCACTTCACCTGAATTAGCATCAATAATGGCAATATGATTGTTTTCTTGTAGGGTTAATACGATTTGATTATCGTCGTTAAACGCAACAAACTCCGGTTCAGGATCAGACGCCCCTACAGATGCAAACCCAGTAAGCTCAACTCTTTTGCTGTTTTCACAATCAAGCATATTTCCTTTTGTCGGGATAATCGTCATAAAACCAGCAGGTAACTGAGGTAGTTCGCCGTCGTTAAGATCTTCATCTCGTTCATTCTCAATAGCAACAGCAATATAACGACCATCTTTAGAAATAGCGACCGAGTCAGGCTGGCCATTTAAATCACAACGACCTGTCAACGTACGACTTGAAATATTCCCCATTGCGAGAAAACCCGATGGCTCGATATAGCTTGTTGACGTATTAACGCCAGCCACAAACCAATCAGTATACGCAGTGACGGAAGTAGGCTCACCATCAAGGGCTAAAAACCCTAAAGCGCTTGGTGCTGCAGGATCTTCAATATCGACAAAACCAACGCCGCCTAGAGGGCTATCAGAATAGATAAGCGTATTACCATCGCCACTTGCCGCAATTATCTCAGCAGACGTCTCATGTTTATTGCTAATATTATTTGGAAGGTTTTCTGCAACAGGGAAGCTTGCGATTCGATTAAATGACTCAGCGAACACGGAAGATGAGCACGCAGCCAATGCACACGCTATTACCGTGGGTTTAAATAAAGAAGTTGCCATATCAGTACCATATCAATGTGGCCAAAGTTATGGTTTGAAATAGTAGTCGAGCACTATGACAATAACGTGTGGATTTAATTGCGGTTTAGTGACATACAACTTAACAGTGTGAGGAACTGACACTTGCAATCAGTATTCCTCCCACCGTAATAACTAACCTAGCTTTCTTAACCAAGAGTCAGCGGCTTTATCAATGTTAGAGAAAGCTTGGCGAAACGAAGCTTCTCCTTTTCGATATGGATCATCAATAGTACTCAATCCAATCCAGTGACCAAATAAGAAAGCTTTTGAGCGAGCAGTAGGAAACTTATCGCATAATACTTCTATCTGATTTCTCTCCATCGCAAGGATCAAATCAACATCATCGATCATATCGAAGGTAACTTGTCTTGCACGATGAGCACTAAGGTCATAACCAAGATCACGTGCCACCTCAATTGCCAACGGATCGGCAGGAGATCTCTCTAACCCACTCTTCTTCGTCGCAACTCCAGCTGAAGATACAACCTTATTAGGCAGTAGATGCTTTAACTTCTCTTCTCCATAAGGAGAACGACAAATATTACCGGTACAAATAACTAAAATTCGGTCAAACAACAGCTTGTCTCCGTAGAGTTTGAAGTGTGTCTCTCATTAACATTATCAAACGCCACAAGAGTCCATGAAATAAATATCATTAAAAGTAAGAAGAATCATTTTAAATACTTTTATTCATGTAGGCAAAGTTTCTATCACATAGAATAGACAAATACTGAGTATCAGTAATAAAAAAATAGCCGCTAATCAATAGCGGCTACTTTTTAGCAATTTAATTGAGCGATTAACTCTAAAAAAATTCGCTTAGAAACTTACGTTCATACCAACAACGTAACCTGTTTCGGCATCATCTTGGTCAGTAAAACCAACTTCCGCATAAGTGCTAACGTTGTCTGTGAAGTAGTAAGTTGCATTAACATAAACATCGTTAATTGCGTCATCTAAATCATCACGGTCAACAAGAGCCCAACCTGCAGAGTAAGCCAAGAACTCACCTGGATCATAAACCGCCGCCAATCCAAAAATGGTCCCATCTATATCATCACCAACAGCTTGCTCTGTTGTCGAAATACCATAAGTTGCCGCAAGTTCAATATCACCACGCGTGTAACTTGCTTCTAAGATATATGCATTTGATGATAGGTCACCAGTTTCTGCTTGAGCACCAAATAGCGTAAAGTCAGCATCACCTGAACGTAAACCAATCTTACCATCTACTTGATAATCGTCATCAACACCGCCTTTCTGCAAGATATACGCAACTGATGCGTACATTGTTTCTCCGCCATCGTAAGAATACTTAACGACTTGGTCACCACCAGTCGCGATACTACCATTCGCGATGTTAGAGCTAAAGCCAAAGTCATAATCACTACCGATACCAGCATCATCAAATACAGTAGATTGATCACCAATTGATAATGTAGAAGAATCATTTGCAACTAAATAAACATACAAATCACTAACTTCGAAACCTGTGTCTCCAGTACCATCAATCTCATAATAAGCACCAGCAACAAGAGCTTCAGAAGCTTCATAGCTAAAATCAGCGCTGATAGTAGAACTCTCGAGATTTAATTCAGCGTCACTGTCTTCTGCTTGACCCTTAATATATTTAACATCAGCCTCACCAGAAATTTCCAGAGCTAGGCCATCCGATGCATAAATTTCAGCTGCATTAACAGAACCGATAGTCGATAACAGAGCCACTGCAATTAACGTTTTTTTCATTTTTTTGTCCCTATATATTCTATTAGCCAGATAATGCTTGGCTGATCAAATAGCAATTTAATAAAAATGACACTATGGAAAAGCATAGCACCTAATTTGATGATCAAATATGAAGCTATTGAGCAAAATAACATTAAAGTTAAACCGCTCTCTTTAATTTAAGACTAAATTAGATAACGTACAAATAATTACAACAAGTGTTACATCGTCTTATTATGAGTTCCTCTCAACAATAAGACAAAGCATATTCTAAGGTTCTACTTTATTATTTTTAACAACAGGAAGCGAACTACTTGCGCCAGCCAATACTAAAATCATGATAAACATCACTGCATTTGCTGGAGGCTGAAGATTAAAGTCAACAGTAATGTGGATAAGCATACCCACGATTGCCATCAAAGCACCTAACGCTGTACCTTTAAGAGTTTTACTGTTTCGCTTACGTATTGCTTTTAAGCTAAGCCAAATAGCCCAAAGGACCGCAGAACCTAGAACTAGAGTTGCAGGCACTCCAGCTTCAACAATAAACTGAATATAGTCATTATGAGCAAAGTCATAGTAACCAATATTGTAATGCGAATAGCTAGGAAAAGTCGAATAAAAACTCCCCATCCCAGTCCCCGTTACTGGATAATCTTTAATAATATCCATACTCCACTCAACAACTTGGTCGCGGGTTTCTGCTTGTGCAGATGTCGCCTCTAAACGATCTTTGACTTTCGATAAACCAAATACTGTCCCCACCACCAATGTATCGATCGCAATTAACGATATGATCATCACTGTTAAGGCGCGTGGGCGATTTTTATAGAAAATCATGGCGATGATGCCACCAATCACCGTCACCGAGAAAAAAGCACTGTTACCCATTCGAGAGCGGGTCATAACTAAAGCGATGACCATAACAACCAAACAAAGACGTACAATCATTTTTGTAGACATCATCGCACTGGTCCAGCGTTTCAAGCGAACATTCCAAGAACCTGATGGAGTCTGATGAAGTTGCGATATAATCAAGCCCGTTCCAATACAGAGCGACATCATCAAATAGTTAGCGAAATGGTTATGATATACAAACGTTCCGTTAGCTCGGTTGCCCTGCTCTAAACCAAATATCCAACTAATCTTAGCATGGAGTAATACTTCTAACGCACCATAAAAGGCTTGGAAAGTACCTGAAATAACAATGGTATAGAGAACAAGTTTGATACGTGATATTGAATTCACCAAAATCACTGCATTCAATGCGAACAGAGTATAAGCTACGCCTTTCAACAACCCTGATAGGGTTGCGTATCGGTCAAGGGAAATAGTAAAAGAAGTACTGCCAACTAACTGATATACCTCGCTCGCATTAGGTGAAATAATTGCCAATAAGCCAGAAGGAATCGGAATTATTTGCAATAACACCCACACTTGAAACAGAGCCAATGGAATCAACAGCCATAGATAACGCTTTACTCTTTTCCAAGGAAAATGCTCACGATAGCTATATAGAGTGAGCAAGGTAATAACAGCAATCCAACTTTCAAATAACGACCAAGCCCAAGGGCGATGACTCGCCAAAGGAAGCGGTAGAAAAACCAACAGAGCCAGAAGATTATAAAAGCAAAAACGTTCAGTACGAGACATACATTCCTAATTAATAAATAAACAAATTAAAAAATAAAAGCCCAAAACAGTTATAACCATTTTGGGCTTTGTATATCATTAGGCTAAGACAGTATCGTCATTAGTTTCCTGAAATACCACTACCTGAAGTAGAACGAAGACGACGAGTCGTCGTTGTACCAGCAGCTGCAGCGTCTGTTAAGGTAGTTGGATCTGCTCCTGCCAAGACCGCTGCTGTAACAACGTCATCAACACTTGCACCAGCAGCAACAGCTGCAGCGACAATATCACCAGCAGATTCAGGCGCTACTGTAACAGCAGAAGCAACAATAGCATCCGTTGCTTCAGGAGCGATAGCAATAGCTGCTTGAACCGCTTCTTCAGCACTTGCAGGGTCTGCTGTGATAACACTAGCAACAATATCAGACATCGCTTCAGAACAATCAGAAGCGCCTGCGCCAATACCTAGATTGACACATTGACCAAAGATTGAAGCAACTTGTTCTGCAGCACTTGATCCTGATTGTGCTGCTACAGCTTGATCAACGATCGCTTGCTGAGCATCAGTAATAGCATAAGCTGGTGCAGCGGAGATAGCTAACGCGGCAACAACACCTAGAGATAACGATTTAAGTTTCATAGAGTTCCCTCATATATTAAACATTGAATACACTAGCTGGCGTTAGCAGGCCAATAAGTTATTCGACTAATATCACGTATTCTAGTGGATCTATGTACTCGGATCCAATTTAATTTTAACGGTTTCATGACATTCTCACAAACAAGAAATGTAACCGCCCCTATAATAAGATCATCTTTTTTATCAGATGACTAAGTTGATATAAATATCAACTACCTTATTATTTTGTTAGCCATAGCCGTCGAATCAGGATGCAAACTGCTGCTCCGACCACTATCCCAGCATAATTAACGGCTAGATCTGATAATGAAAACGCTCGTCTCGGCAAATAATATTGACTCAATTCATCTAGCGTCACCGCGCATAACAATACTAAAGTCGGCCATCCAATAAACATCACTCGACGCTTAGAGGAAGGCATCACTAAAACCGATAAAAAACTCAATCCACTGGCGATTAAAAAGTGAAGGTGCTTATCCCCTCCTAATCGCCACTCTAAATGTGAAATCTGTTCAGCTAATATTCCCAATGATTTAAACAATGACACCAAACCGCACAATCCAGCCACCGCCACAAACAACCATATACGATTTACCGCTGGGTAAACCTCAGTTCCATTCGCTTTACATCGGTGGTTCTCTTGCATTCGTTCAGGCCTCACTTTTTGCGACATGACCTTAAGTCTAGACCAACAAAAGTTGCTACGCTGCAAAGTTTTTCTTTTTCCGATGACTCCGAAACCAAGCCATTGATTTCATATCGGTTAATCCCATATTTCGAATGTTCAGAGAAATATCCAATAGCTAACAGTTTCTGTTCATTATTCAATTCCTGCCAATTAGCAAATAAAAGATCGATACCGGTATTTGCAGTCAACGTCTGATATGGACCAAAATATTGCGCTAATTCAAGGCGTTGCTGAACCAATTCAAAAGGTTGATTTTGATAAGTTAAAACGTACGCCTCTTCGGCATAAGTTGCGGAATAAAGTGGACGTATATGGCTTGCTGTGCGATAAACCTCTCTGGCTCGAGTCAGTGCAGTTTCAGCATCTTCTCCGTCCCAGTAATTGGTCGTAGCAATGTAACCCAGTAATGCAAGTACATCAGGGTTTGCCGAATTCATATCTAAAATATCATCAGCAAGGCGATTTACCGTATCACGCTGCTCTTGGGCTTTATCTTCAAAGTCAGGACTTTGTATATCGGCATTGAGCATAAATTCTGCGTAGTGATCAACTTCGTTCTCGAGTCCAATTTGAAAAAGCGAGCTAACCCCGAAATGCATCGATAAGTAGAGCAAAGCAAGTGAAATGACAATCAGCGGTGACTGTCGCAAAGCCGATTTTAATGTTGCACTATTTATTGTCACAATCCATCACCTTGATTACGCTTTATTAGCTACAGGTTAAAACATAGGCGCGTAGTTTGATAAAGACAAAAGAGAGAGTCAACATGATATCGACTCCCTCTCCTTGACGTATTTAATTAGAATTAATCAAATAATGCCTGTTCAGAATCGACATAACCTTGACGTTCAATACGCTCGACATCATCTTCTTCTAAATAACTTCCCGAGCGTACTTCAATAATTTCAAGGGGTAATTTACCAGGGTTTTCAATAGCATGAGAAACACCTAACGGAATATATGTAGATTGATTCTCAGACAGCAAAAACTCCTCGTCTCCTTTAATGACTTTTGCGGTTCCCGAAGCCACGACCCAATGTTCAGCACGATGATAATGCTTCTGGATTGATGTTTTTCCACCAGGTTTTACGGTCACTTTCTTAACATTGAAACGTTGACCGTCAGCAATCAGGTCTGCAGCTCCCCAAGGACTATAGGTTTCGCGGTGAATAAGACACTCGGTACGGCCTTGGTCTTTTAAAAGGTTAACAATGTTTTTTACATCTTGAACTTTGTCTTTGCTCGCCACTAACAATGCATCTTTGGTTTCGACGATAATTAAACCATCGACTCCAACAGCGGTAACCAGTTTATTATCCGAGTAAAGATAACTATTGCTCACGTTTTCAATTAGCACGTCACCACGAATCGCATTACCATGCTGGTCTTTTTCATTCACTTCCCAAAGAGAACTCCACGAACCAACATCGCTCCAGTTTGCATCCATAGGCACCACTACCGCTTTATCAGTGGGTTCCATAACCGCATAATCGATGGACTCATCTGGACAAAGTGAGAAAACATCTTTATCTAGTCGAATAAAATCAAGATCTGGGTAGGCGGTTTTATCGGCCTCTTGGCACGCAGCAAGAATATCAGGGCGGTGTTTTTCTAACTCTTCCAAAAATGCAGAAGCTTTGAAAAGGAACATTCCGCTATTCCAATAATAACCACCCTCAGACAGATAAGCTTTTGCCGTATCTAGGTCTGGCTTTTCGACGAATTGTGCCACTTCATAACTAGAAGCATCAAGGGCATTGCCTTGTTTGATATAGCCGTAACCCGTTTCAGGAGCAGTAGGCACAATTCCAAATGTCACTAATTTGCCTTGTTGCGCTTGAAGCTTTGCTTTGTTTACCGAGTCAGTAAAAGCTGCTTGGTTCTTAATTACGTGGTCAGCGGCCAAAACAAGAAGTAACGGATCATCGCCATTTTTAACTGCATTTAGTGCGGCAATCGCGACAGCTGGCGCCGTATTTCGACCAACCGGCTCCAATACAATCCCACTGTGAGACAAAGATGATGAACGAAGTTGCTCCGCAACGATAAAGCGATGCTCATCATTACAAATAATGAAAGGCGCCAAATGATCAATATCGTCAAGACGTTCGATAGTGTTTTGCAACATAGTGCTATCACTGGTCAGCGATAAAAATTGTTTAGGGTAATGTGTTCGAGATAGAGGCCATAAACGACTGCCAGAGCCGCCTGCCATTATTACGGGTAAAATCATAAGTCACCAATTTTATTATAAAATAATTCTAATATGCCAATTTAACGCTGTCACTAAAGCTTGCACCCTGCTCATCTTTGGAAGAAAGCAGAGGCTCATCACCGTCCACCAACGGCCATTCTATTCCAAGGGTGACATCATTCCAAACAATAGATTGCTCAGCCTTCGGGTTATAATAATCGGTACATTTATAAACAAATTCAGCTTCTGGACTCATAACATAAAAACCATGAGCAAACCCTTCTGGTACCCATAATTGGCGTTTATTTTGTGCAGAAAGAACAACGCCAACCCATTTCCCTAATGTGGGTGATCCTTCACGAATATCCACAGCGACATCATAAACTTCACCGCTGACAACCCGAACCAACTTACCCTGAGTATTTTCAGTTTGATAGTGCAAACCACGTAAAATACCTTGGTTGGATTTAGAGTGATTGTCTTGAACAAACTTAGTTGACTTGCCGGTGACAAGCTCTTCAAATTTCTGCTGGCTCCAAGTCTCCATAAAAAAACCACGTTCATCGCCAAAAACAGCAGGTTCTATAATTTTCACATCTGGAATGCTTGTCTGTATTACTTTCATTATGAATCCTATTTGGAATATGCTTCGATATTATTCAGCGCATCTCGCCAGTTACTGGCAGGAATGGAAAAGGTTTGTGTAATTTTTGTGTTATCAAACATTGAGTTAGCAGGTCGCTTGGTAAACGTTGGATACTCATCAGATGTTAAGCTGATAACTTCCGGTATTTTATCTATCAGATCAAACTCAAAAGCTTTAATAAAAATTTCCTGAGCAAATTCACTCCAACTCAAATTCGGCGCTCCTGAGAAATGGTAAATACCAAAGTCTGAAAACGACTGGCCTTGGTTATAAATGGTATCAGCAATCTTAATCAAAGCCGCCGCAACATCGCCGGCGTACGTTGGCCCGCCAAATTGATCGCCAACAATACCAATACTCTCTTCTGATCTCGCCAGTCGAATCATTGTCTTAACAAAGTTGCTGCCTCGCTCCCCGAATACCCAAGCAGTGCGCAATATAATGTGCTTATCACAAGCTTCGCTTACCGCTTGTTCTCCAGCAAACTTACTCCGTCCGTACACACCTTGAGGTGCAGGTACATCGCACTCTTTATACGGCCCATTTTTATCCCCAGCAAATACGTAATCACTAGAGATATGAAGAAGCGTTGCATCATGTTGTTGAGCAGCTTGCGCCAGATAACGCGGTCCCTCGCAATTGACGGCATAACAATGCGGCTTTTCTAACTCAGCGATATCGACACCGGTGTGAGCAGCTGCATTAATAATGATATCGGGAACGAAAGAGGAGACCTTAGAAAACACGGCTTCTTTATCGGTAATATCGAGTGCTTCTCGACCTGTCGCCAGTAATTCGATGTCATCACGTATGCGAAGTTGGTCTGTTAAACATCTGCCGACTTGACCATCACATCCAATTACCATTACCTTCATTAAGCGTTAGCCTTCCTGCTTTCTTCAATCAAACGAACAAGGTACAAACCGTATTCATTCTTAATCATTGGCTGTGCTAATTCAAGCACTTGCTCATCAGTCAGCCACCCATTACGCCATGCAATTTCTTCCAAACACGCAACTTTAAGACCTTGGACATCCTGGATGGTTTCAACAAATGATGCTGCTCTATTGAGACTTTCATGAGTCCCAGTATCCAACCACGCAAAACCACGACCTAATAGCTGAACATTTAAACTGCCGTCATGCAGATATAGCTCATTGAGATCAGTAATTTCTAGCTCACCTCGTGGTGATGGCTTAATCTGTTTGGCAAAATCCACGACACGATTATCGTAAAAATATAGCCCTGTTACCGCAAATTCCGATTTTGGATTCGTCGGTTTTTCTTCTATCGATAAAGCTTTCATATTCTCGTCAAACTCAAGAACACCAAAGCGCTGTGGATCTTTTACTTGATAACCAAATACCGTAGCACCACCTTCGCGAGCAGCGGCATCTTTTAAGGTTTGACTAAAGAATTGACCATAGAAAATATTATCCCCTAATACCAAACAGACTGAATCGTCACCGATAAACTCTTCACCAATAATAAAAGCTTGAGCTAACCCATCAGGACTAGGTTGCACCGCATACTCGATATTTACACCGAACATACTCCCATCACCGAGTAAGCGACGAAATCCTTCATTATCTTCAGGGGTTGTGATAATTAAAATATCTTTAATACCTGCCAACATCAATGTTGATATTGGGTAAAAAATCATAGGCTTATCATAAATAGACAGTAACTGCTTAGATACACCACGAGTTAACGGATATAAGCGAGTTCCGGAACCACCGGCCAATACAATACCTTTCATTGTTACGCTCCTAATCGTTCACGTGAATATGAACCGTCTAACACTCTTGTCCACCATTCTTGATTTGATAAATACCATTCCACCGTTTTACGAATACCACTCTCGAAGGTTTCTTCTGGTGTCCATCCTAATTCAGTTCCAATTTTCGATGCGTCAATTGCATAACGTACATCGTGCCCTGGGCGATCGGTTACGTAGGTAATAAGGTCTTGGTAATGTGCAACACCTTCTGGTTTGGCAGGAACGAGTTCTTCCAACAGAGAACAGATCGTTTTAACAACGTCGATATTAGCTTTCTCGTTGTGACCACCAATGTTATAGGTTTCGCCAACGACACCTTCGGTTACCACTTTATAAAGCGCTCGAGCATGATCTTCAACAAACAGCCAATCACGGATTTGCATACCATCGCCATAAACCGGTAACGTCTTACCTTCCACAGCATTGAGAATAATTAATGGAATAAGTTTTTCTGGAAAATGAAATGGACCGTAGTTATTCGAACAATTGGTAATCATTGTTGGCAATCCATACGTTCGTTGCCATGCTCGAACCAAATGGTCACTCGATGCTTTCGAAGCCGAATAAGGGCTTGAAGGTGCGTAAGATGTAGTCTCGGTGAAAAGATCGTCGGTTCCCTCAAGATCACCATAGACTTCGTCAGTCGAGATATGGTGGAAACGAAAAGCCGCCTTTTTATCCGCCTCGAGAGAGTTCCAGTATGATCTTGCTGCTTCAAGTAAGCAATAAGTACCAACAATATTGGTTTCGACAAAGTCCGCAGGACCATCAATCGAGCGATCAACATGACTTTCAGCAGCTAAGTGCATCACCGCATCTGGTTGATGTTGTTGAAATACGCGATCCAACTCAGCTCGATCACAGATATCCACCTGTTCAAAATGGTAACGTGAACTGGATTCAATTTCAGATAAGGACTCTAAATTCCCAGCATAAGTAAGCTTATCAAGATTTACAACGCTGTCTTGGGTCTCATTAATCACATGCCTTACAACGGCCGAACCAATAAACCCGGCACCACCAGTGACAAGTATTTTCATAGTATTTTCCATTCCTAGCCAATCTGGAAAAGGTAGTTCTAAATGTTCAGTTTATCAATTTAATCAATCAACTTTATCCACGTAAAACCACATCAATCCAATTTTAGATAATAAGACACTCTTATTAATGGGTCGTTATTGGGTTAATTATAGCGTAAGAAAAAATCAGAAGAATAGGAAAACAACTTCGTATACCCTATTTCCTCGTAAGTTCTCTTATTTGAACACAAAAAAATATTCGAATGAAAGAAACACACCATTCTGGTCGATGTTCGATACAACTCATCATCACAGTATCAATGTAAAATCGACGCCACTCTTTAACAAAGAACTTAACAAAGAATCTAACCAAAAATGACCCTCAAAAGAGGGCCATATAATCCTATTAAAACGCAATCATATTAAAGCTAACCACTTCAATGTCGTTCCATTTAAATACGGCTTACGATACATTCAACGAATCTTTTTCTGTAGGCACTTCATACTTTTCAGTCTCGACTCTTTCAATGCCTGTTACAGAGTTTGGCTCATCAATCGTAGCTGGTTCAACGATGCCATGATATTTTTTGTATTCATCTTCAACAAATTTACCGACATTTTGTCTAAATATTTCCGAGGAAAATCCTTCAGCATGTTTACGTATGACCAAAGGATCGAAAGACAATGTTTCAAATTTTTCCACAGCCTGTATTAACGATTGCTCGTCTTGCTTATGAAAATAAACACCGGTTTCACCGTCAACGACAGTATCTAAACTTCCGCCGATACCGTACGCAATAACCGGCGTTCCACACGCCTGAGCTTCTAGTGGAACAATGCCGAAATCTTCTTCTGCAGCAAACACAAAAGCACGTGCTTTTTGCATTTTCTCAATTAAAACAGAATACGGTTGATATCCCATTAACTCAACGTTATCACTTGCATAGGATTTTATTTTGTCAAAGTCCGGCCCAGTACCAATAACCACAAGTTTCTTATCAGGCATTTTAGAAAAAGCCTGAACGATCAAACATATTTTTTTATAAGGAACCATTCTTGATGCCGTTACGTAAAAGTCCTCCTTCGTCTCTTGCAAGGCGAAAGATGAGACATCGACTGGTGGGAAGATCACTTCCGAATCACGCTTATAAAATTTATTAATACGCTTTTTAATAAAGTTGCTGTTGGCAATAAATTGATCTACTGATGCTGCACTTCGGTGATCCCAAATACGAATTTTATGCAGAAGATACCTCACCAACATCGACTTTAGACCCGATTTCATATTGGATTCTTTTAAATACTGAGTTTGCATATCCCATGCATAACGTATTGGAGAATGGCAATAACTAATATGAAGCTGATTTGGACTGGTAATCACGCCCTTTGCCACTGCATAGCTGCTACTTATAACGACGTCAAAACCAGAAAAGTCAAACTGCTCAATCGCAATCGGCATTAACGGTAAGTAGTTTCTATATAACTTCTTTGCAAATGGCAGTTTTTGAATAAAACTGGTTTTAACCGTTTTCCCTGCCAAATAAAAATCACGATCTTTTTGTTCAAGAAAATCCAACAGTGAAAAAACTTCACAATCAGGATATAGCTCGATTAACTGTTGTAGCACAAGCTCTGCGCCACCTGTCTGTGTTAACCAATCGTGGACAATTGCTACTTTCATAAATAGACACCTGATATTGTTTTTTGTACATGAAAGACTTCATTTCGCTTTGCCGTCACAACTGATGCAGCAATCTGTGGTAATGCTTGTTCCTTTACTTTAATGCGTAGTTCCATAACTTTTTAAGACTCTTATTTCTTATAAGCAACCCTTCACTTCTGATGTGAAATTGGCCTATATATCTTCATTAATTCATATTACTTCAAGCGAAATGTGACACATACTTCATACTGTTCAGTCAAAAATCTCGGCATATTAACGTGCATAACCAAGACGACTTTCGATTTGCAACCCACTTAAAAAATGTAGTTCCAAACATCCACTTTATCAATTAAATAGATGTGTTTTATCCGCCCGATGGCAGGCCAACTCTAAATTTCTATACAATCTATTGATATTTAAGCACAGAAAGGAACGAACAAAATGTAAGTAGTCGGGCAATGATATCAAGAGAAACAATATCAATGTTAGTAATCGCAAATAAAATTACGAAACTATCACAGGGGCATAAAAAAGCCCTCGCGATGAGGGCATAAAGATAGCATTAACTTATTGGAGAGAACAAGCCTACTTAACCATTCTGTAACAAATTTAAGTCTGCTGCGCTCTCTTTAGATGTTCGGCAACACGCTGCAGTAAACAGAGCATCAGTAGAACTATTCAGTGCGGTTTCAGCTGAGTCTTGAACCACACCAATAATGAACCCAACCGCAACAACTTGCATTGCAATATCATTTGAAATACCAAATAAACTACACGCTAATGGAATCAATAATAGTGACCCACCTGCAACGCCAGACGCGCCACATGCGGATACCGCCGCCACAACACTGAGCAATAACGCTGTTGCGAAGTCAATTTGAATACCTAACGTGTGTACTGCTGCAAGTGTTAATACGGTAATCGTAATCGCAGCGCCACCCATGTTGATCGTCGCACCAAGAGGAATTGATACAGAGTAGGTATCTTCATCCAACTCCAATTTACGACAAAGCTCCATATTTACAGGAATATTAGCGGCTGAACTACGCGTGAAAAATGCAGTGATGCCACTTTCACGTAAACAACGCAAAGTCAGTGGGTATGGGTTCTGACGCGTTTTGTAGAATACAATTAATGGATTAACCACTAATGCAATAAACAACATCGCACCAAGTAACACAGCTAACAGTTGGGCATAGCCTAGTAATGCATCAAATCCGGTTGCTGCAATCGTCTGAGAAACCAAGCCAAAGATCCCGATAGGTGCAAAACGTATCACCATTTTTACAATTTTAGACACACCGTCAGCAAGATCAGTCAACATCAGTCTTGTACTATCACCCGCAGCACGAAGTACGACACCAAGCCCAACAGCCCATGCAAGGATAGCGATATAGTTCGCATTGATAAGAGCGCTTACAGGGTTCTCAACCACTTTAAATAGAAGAGTGTTCAATACTTCAGCAATACCTTGTGGTGGTGCGAGTGACGCCTGGTTTGTCACGAGAACAAGTTCCGTCGGTAAAACAAAACTAAAAGTAACCGCTGTTAGGGCCGCAGCGAATGTACCAATAAGGTAAAGTATAATAATGGGACGCAACTGAGTTTCACTTCCCTTCTGATGGCTTGCAATCGATGCGGCAACCAACACAAACACAAGGATAGGAGCAACCGACTTCAACGCACCAACAAATAGGCTACCAAAAAGACCAGCAACACTCGCACTGCTTGGTGATAATACCGCAAGCAACACTCCAGCTATTATCCCGATAAAAATTTGCACTACTAAACTCGCATTAATCAGTGCACCTAACGGGCCACCTTGCTTTGTATTATTCATCAATCTCATTCTCTATTTGGTTTTATATGCCGCAAAAATACACCAAACAAAGCACCCACAACTAGATCTTACGCAAACTATCAACACTTTTATCTATATAAATAGCAAATAAACAACATATATAACCAAAACTAAAAACAAAAGTTTAGAACAAAAAAAAGGCCAGCAAAATAACTGACCTTAGAAAACACGGCTGATAATAATTGATTCCTTATTGCTTATTGCTTATTGCTTATTGGTAATCATAGATCGTATTACCTTTATTTTGGGCATCACTAGCAGAGACCGCCTGAATATCTTGTTTCGTAAACAGAGCTTTAACGCCTCCAGCAATGCCATACACATGAAAGGGTAATAATGCCTTCATCATCCACTTTTTCATCAAGGTATTCGAAAAATTCTTATCGATAAAATATTGCAACGACCCATATTTCAAATCAGCTACGACTTTATTAAATCGATTCACCGTTCCCCAGCCATGCACATGAGTCACGGGATCACTGTTAATCACCCCAACTAAATAACCACGAGATTTCGCCATAATGCAAAGGTCTTCGTCTTCACCGTATAGAAAAATATTCTCATCGAATAAGCCATATTTTTCAATGTAACTCTGGCTAACAATCATCGCTGCACCGCTGATCCAGCCCACAGTTTCAACACTATAGTCATTGACCACCGCTTGGTGATTATCTAAATATGAACGGCAAATCTCAGAATAGGAAAACAGCCCCTTCACAAACCGCGACTTCGCTATTCCAGCTTTGACAACGTAATTCGCGCCAGCTAATAGCATCGCCCACTTCAGAGCACTAGAATGGCTAAATGATGAGGTTTGTGTGCTTTTATCGGGATATTGAAGTCGGGTGCCCATGATGGCGTAGCGCTCTTCATTTTCAACACAGCGATCGACCACTTTATCTAATGAAAAGTTATCCTCAATATACGCATCAACATTGAAAATAAAGTAAAAATCAGCCTTATGACTAAAACAACCAATGTTGTTCGCCTTGCCATAACCAAGGTTCTTACCATTGGCAATCACCTTAATTTTCTCGCCATATTGCGCTAATAATTCTAGCGTCTGATCCTTAGAACCATTATCAACGACGACAATATCAACCAGATGTTTACTCTGCACTCGGAGTAAAGAATCAATGCATTTTTCAATATGAGGGGCAGAGTTAAAGGTAACCAAAACAAAATTAACACGCTTCCCCTCAATGGGATGATCAAGTTTTAATTCTGCATTCATAAACTGCTACTCCATATTCCTACTCGAACTTTACGCTGAGTACCAAAGGACGTTGTTAAAATAAGGTCCGGATTTTTATAAATCAACCGATGACCTTTGTAAGCATAGAGTCAGGCTACAGTAAAACCTCTGACTTAAAAATAACAATTATAGCAGTTAATGAAAATGTCTTAGCATTTAGACGCGGTTTTCTGCTTCACTATTGTGAAACATCAGCTAGATGTTTCAGAACAGCGAGAGACAAGATAGAAGTGAGTGATAAATATAAAAAGGACAGTTTCGTTTGGGTCGATAAAACCCGAACAAAAACTGCCCTCACTTGTTACGCTAGACTGTGTTAGTGGCTGTGTTAGTAGGCTGTTTTACCAACAAAGCCTTTAAATACCGTTAAGAAGATGATTTTTATATCGAGCCACAAACTCCAGTTCTGAATATACACCAGATCAAATTCAACCCGTTTTTGCATCTTATCCAATGTTTCTGTTTCACCGCGTAAACCATTAATCTGAGCCCAACCGGTGATCCCAGGTTTTACATGGTGGCGCAGCATGTATTTGTTAATCAAGCTGCGGTACTCTTCATTGTGTGCCACTGCATGAGGACGCGGCCCAACAATCGACATTTGCCCGGTAATCACGTTAATGAACTGAGGTAATTCATCCAGTGATGTGCGACGAATAAAAGCCCCAAATTTGGTAATACGTGGGTCGCCCTTGGTTGCTTGCTTGACTACATCGCCATTGTCCATCACTTTCATTGAGCGAAACTTCCACACCAAAATCGGCTTGCCATCCAAGCCATAACGCTCTTGTTTAAAAATAATCGGCCCTGGTGACGACAGTTTTACGCCAAGTGCTACCGCACAAAGTACTGGGCTGATCATAACAGTAATGATAGAAGCAAACACCACATCTTCAATTCGCTTCACCATCGAGGTAAAACCATAAAATGGAGAATCGTAGACCGAGAGTGTCACCATATTACCGACATTCTTTAATCGCGATTGCATTAAGTCGAAGGTGAAAAAGTCAGGGACAACGTGAACGCGCGCATTGGCATCGGCGAACGCATTTAAAATCTGTTTGATACGCTTCGAAGCTTCCATTGGCAAAGCAATATACACCTCTTGTACCGCATGGCTTTTTGCTAACTCTAGGGCATCGTCAATACGGCCCCGAATCGGTGCTGGCAGACCAACTAAGCCAATTCGGTCTAAACCACGGTCGTCATAAAACCCGATTAAGGTTTCGGTTTGGCGGCCACGCAACTTAAGTTCATGTGCAAGTTGAATACCTGAATGCGTCGCTCCAATCACAATAACCTTACGCTTTCCCATTTCGGCAGGGAATAATAAACGGAGGATATAACCCACCCCTAAGCGCCAGGTAATTAATAATACAGGTGTTGCAGCAAACCAAGCCGCAACCACCACACGGAAGTAATTATCTAATACGTTAAAGACAACGCTAGCACCTAATGTGATAGTAATGCATATCGCCCAAGAAATAAGAATGGCGACAAATATGTCTCGTTGGGTAGAAAAGCGAAAGGTAAAGTAAACCCCTGCAACCTCAGCAATCAAATAAAAGAGAACCACAACAACCGCTAAGGTTAATTCGTAAATAGTTTCAAATTCACCGAGATAATAAATACACAATCCATAAAGAAGAGAAGTAATAATCGCAAGGTCAAAAAACTTAAAGGCTATGGCTGATTCTTCACCATGGTATTTAATACGACTTCCATGTTTCATAATTGTGGAATTTACCTATTTTTTATGGGTTTGGTTCGATTTTTAAGATTCAATTCAAAGCGTCTTCACGCAAGCGCCACTAGGTTACATTAACGCTCTAGGTGCTTCAATCCTAAACACTATTTACGCTATTGAAGATGTGGTTCAATATTCACGATCTTCAAACTTCCCGGTAAGATGCGTCACTTTTGAGCAATGCTTATCGATAAGTGCCTGTTCAATCACGTTATTATATTGGAAATATTCAGTCCATTAACATCGGATCTGGCAAATATAATACAAAATGATTTATCAAAAATTAGACGAACGAGCATTATTCACATCTAAAGCCATCAACACAATAGTAATATCATCGAAATCGACGTCATTATTTGCCCATCTTATGAATAAAACTAAAAATAACACTCGCTTTAATTGGCATATACCATGACTAAACGCAACGCTGAACATTACAAGGGAATGAACTCAGTATGTCATTTACAGGTTATGAAAGAGAAAGGAAAGCAGAAAAAGGTTAGAAAGTGTGAATGCGCTACAAAACCGACGCATCCCCGGCTTTGTAACTCAGTCACTAGATTTAGTCTCAAAATACCATTTAGTATGAAGGTGAACCTCGCTTGAAGAGAGCAAGTGTTGCACATCGAACCACTGATACGCTCCATGTTGCTGCTGCAGCGGTAAGTTTAGTTCTTCGCGATTGACCTTTAAAATATACGCAATCGCCACATAGTGAGTACCAAATTCTTCTCCAAACACATGGTCATCGTACAGATGTGTAAATGGGCCCAATAGCCTTGCTTGGTCAATAGTAAATGCCGTCCCCAACTCTTCTTGCGTCAAGCGTTGAAATGCACTTTCTAACGTCTCGTTCTTTTGAATTCGACCACCGGGCACAAACCAGTAATCTTTCGCTGGGCGGTTTAGTCGTTGTCCAAGCAGTGCTTGCCCATTTTGGTCAAGTACGACGAGATCAATCGACACCAAGGGGGTACTTTCTATTACGGTTGAAAATGTGGGTTGGTCTAGGTACATGTTTACCTTATGCTTCTAAATTCATCTTCAAAGTTCCCTATGTTTTTCAGATCGGGAACCTTAATATCATATTGAAGTTGTATACTCTCATCGACCATTAGCTGACCGTCAAAAACTTCAATAAAATTATCTTCCGGCAATACTATATCTCTTGGGTTTAGATATTCGCCTTCCCTCTGAAAAACAATATTGTCGTGTACATCGACAATATTCAAATCAAGGCCATCTTTTAAATCTAACCAATTATCACTCGTTGAAAGATTATTAAATATACGATTATTTTTGGCGATTGCGGGGTCATCACCATACAAATCTAGGAGTTCTGGGTATTTAACGCTATATGGTGGCTTGTCATAGTTCATCGCATCCATCCGATCAAAAAGAATTTTATTCGTACCATCAAAAAAGTACTTCCCCCAACCAATTCCACGAGAGTCAACCTGTATAGATGGATTTGAATCAATAAAAAAATTATCCCTTACAATATTATCTCTTCCACCACCAACCTTTATTCCGCGTCCAGCCTTAAAAAACACATTCCCATAAATATTTGTAGCACTGCTCCAATCATCCAAATAAATAGCATTAACGCCAAACACTCCACTAGCCGTCAATTCATGAAAATAGTTATGGCGAATGACATTCCCTCGCTGCGTCCAGTCACGCCCCATATAAAACGCCCCGACATCCCCAGTCTCTTTTGCAACACGGTAAATATCATTATATTCAACAATATGCTCATTACCAGATAAAACTATCCCCGCGTGCGGTGCATCATGTATTGCGTTGTGAGCAATTCGATTACCAACACCTTTAACTTTTATCGCTGGTTGATAGGTTCGAATCCACGAGCTGTAATTATAGATATGGTTGTTAACCGCAAAGTTATGAGCAGGAGTTAGAGAGCTTCGATCACCGCCAAATAAATTAATCGCACTCGACGACACATCGTATATATCACAAGAAGTTATACCGTTATGATCACCACCATTAATTTTAATAGCCGTTTCACCTATATTACGAATCGTGCATCCTGCAATATGATTATCCGAACCACCATTTATCACAACAGCTGAACCACGAGAAAACTCAAATGTAAGACCAGTGATGGAAATATTATGCGTATTATTTAAGACAAACAAAGGTTTTGATAACAAAGAAATATAAGATCGGCTTTGTGATATCACGTGCGGAGGCCAAAAATATAGCATCCCAGTTTTACGGTCCAGATACCACTCACTCGCATGATCCAGCTCTTCTAGAATATTCAGAGCATAGTAACGCTGCCCTTCACACAACCCGTAGAGCGAATGAGGTGAAGCTATATGGATCTCGCGGTTCTCTTTATCGATGGATTTGACTTGTAAGAATTCATCGTACCAATCCCAACACCAATATCCATGGAGAACGATATTGTTGGTATTACTCCAGTTAAGTGGCCTTTCTTCTGAAAAACTAAAGCGACCGAAATGCTTCCCACTTTTTGAATTATTTAAGTTACCTTTATGAATTAAAGTCCCTGTTTGCGGTACCCCTGCAATCATTGTCCAACCTTCATTTGGCCAACGTGCTAGTTGCATTCGTTTATCATTAAAAAACAACTCAAAACCAGGGCTACCTCTTGAAGTTACCTTTCCATAATCCGTAACTCCGAGAGATTTTAAATCGAGTTGAAGTACATTCGCTTTTGCTGCTTTAGATAGTTTATTTAAAACCGCCTTATCTGAAATAGCATTAAACCCACTAACTTCAACACCACCAATAATTTGTACGTTTTCGTTGTTGTAATTACGCCATAGAATAGGAGCGTTTTTAGTTCCAGAGTCTTTTATTCCCAAAACAAATGGTTTTGTACGAACATAAATCCCTTGACGTATGTAAACGGTGATCGTAGCAGAACTGTTATTCTTTTTTAAACGTCGGACAATATCTCGAGCTTTCTCTAATGTCCTTACGGGCCCATCAGTTACTGAAGTATTTGGATTAGCAAATTGCCCTGACCACTTGTCGTTACCATTCGGCGAGACGTAGATTTCAACCGATTGTGGGTTTGCCATTGACATCGGAGAGAAAAAAAAGAATGTAATCAGCAACAGACCAACGAAAAAGAGGTGCTTTATAGTCATAAGACATCCATGTTTAACAGAATAGTGGTAGCAAAAAAGTGAGTCTATGAGTATCGCATGATAAGCCGTTTCTCAAGGCTAATGGTGATGAGTGTGTAAAGAAGAAGTTAGCCTAACATTAGACTTAACTTTAAATTTAGTGCGTTAGCAACATCGTTAGTAGAGAATTACGCTAGATAAAGCAAGTGATGACCAAAAAACCGCTCGGTAAAGATCATCACTGACAAAACGCTTGATCTATGCTCTGCTCTATTTGCGGAATGTATCCTGATTGTCTAAGAACCACTGATACGTAGTCGCTAATCCTTGTTCTAATGACACTTGTGCTTTCCAACCTAGATTAGCTAAACGTGACACATCCATCAGTTTACGTGGTGTGCCATCCGGCTTGGTAGTATCAAAGACAATTTTACCTTGATAACCCACCACTTTTGCCACGGTTTCGACCAGCTCTCGAATGGTGCAATCGATACCCGTCCCAACATTAATATGGCTTAACATGGGTTCAGTATTGGCTTGATAGGTTTCTTCGTCCAAATTCATCACATAGATAGACGCCGCCGCCATTTCATCGACATATAAGAATTCGCGCATCGGTTTACCCGTACCCCACGCTACAACTTCCGCTTGGTTGGCTAATTTCGCTTCATGGAAACGACGCAGCAGTGCAGGAATCACATGGGAGTTTTCTGGATGAAAGTTATCATTCATACCATACAAGTTGGTTGGCATTACCGAACGATAATTACGGCCATATTGACGATTGTATGACTCACACATTTTAATACCAGCAATCTTAGCAATTGCATACGGTTCGTTAGTCTCTTCTAATGTTCCCGTTAGTAATGCATCTTCTCGCATTGGCTGCTCAGCCAGTTTTGGGTAAATGCACGAAGAGCCTAAAAACAATAATTCTTGAACACCGGCTTCGTGAGCACTGTGAATAATATTGTTTTGAATGGTTAAGTTTTCATAAATAAACTCAGCAGGATAAGTATTATTCGCCACAATACCGCCCACTTTTGCCGCCGCCAAATAGACCTGCTCTATCTGCTGTTCTTGAAAAAACTTTCTGACTTCAAGTTGATCAAGTAAGTTTAACTCGCTGCGATCACGGGTAATAATGTCAACCAAACCTTCTTGGCTAAGTTGACGAACAATCGCCGAGCCGACCATTCCTTTATGACCCGCAACAAATACACGTTTTTTACTCATAATGCCTTCATTCCTACAATAGCTGAATTCCATAATAAATCCGCATGCTATAAAAAAAGCCAGTGAATCACATAGGTGGTCTCACTGGCTTTTATTTCTAACAATCGAACATAAATGAAAAAATTAATTAAGATTCAATCGATACGTTGACATCGAAACCACTCGCTTTTAATAAAGCGTGCTGTTGAGATTGTTTTAAATCTTCACGTACCATTTCGGCACACATCTCTTCTACTGTGATTTCTGGTACCCAACCTAGCTTCTCTTTTGCTTTTGCGGGGTCACCTAATAAGGTTTCGACTTCTGCTGGGCGGTAGTATTTTGGATCGACTCTCACAATCACATCACCCACACTCAATGCCGCTGCATTATCACCTTCAATGGCAACAACGGTCGCGATTTCTTGCTCTTCTTTACCAGAGAACTCAAGAGTGATACCAAGTTCAAGTGCTGACAAGCGGACAAACTCACGAACCGAGATTTGCTTACCGGTCGCGATAACAAAATCTTCTGCTTTATCTTGTTGCAACATCATCCATTGCATACGAACGTAATCTTTTGCATGACCCCAGTCGCGCAGCGAATCCATGTTACCTAAGTATAGACATTTCTCTAAACCTTGCGAAATATTGGCTAATGCACGCGTGATCTTGCGGGTCACAAAGGTTTCGCCACGGCGGGGTGATTCGTGGTTAAACAAAATACCGTTACACGCATACATTCCATAGGCTTCACGGTAGTTAACAGTAATCCAGTAAGCGTACATTTTAGCCACAGCATAAGGCGAACGTGGGTGAAATGGCGTGGTCTCTTTTTGCGGTATTTCTTGCACTAAACCGTATAGTTCAGAAGTGGATGCTTGATAGAAACGGGTTTTCTTTTCTAAGCCTAAAAAGCGAATCGCTTCTAATAAACGCAGTGTGCCCATTGCGTCGACATCTGCAGTGTATTCTGGTGATTCAAACGATACGGCAACGTGTGATTGTGCACCAAGGTTATACACTTCATCCGGTTGAACTTCTTTGATAATACGGATCAGGTTTGAACTGTCGCTCAAGTCGCCATAATGCAAAAACAGATTTGCTTTAGTCTCATGAGGATCTTGGTAGATATGATCGATACGAGAGGTATTGAACGATGAAGCACGGCGTTTAATACCATGGACCTCATAACCTTTTTCTAATAATAGTTCAGCAAGGTATGAACCATCTTGGCCCGTAATACCCGTAATTAAAGCCACTTTCTTTGACATTGTAATTTCCTATAAATAAATATTGGTATTCTAATTATTTAAGCGTAAATAATAACCTACTAAACTAATTGATACTGCTCTGATAATGCAAGCATATCTTGATGAAAACGTTCAAGTATTACCGATTTATCAAGATACTGCTCCGCGTAACGCCTTGCAATTAAATTTGGTTGAGTTAAATCATTTTCTAAAAGATTTTCAATACCTTTAACAAAGGCATCTAGATTTTCCGGTTCTACCAATTGATAAATATCAGGATGCTTGTCTGCCAATATCCCAAGCTCTGTGTGTGCTTCAGCAGTAACTAAAGCGTGCCCTCCAACAGAAAGAATATTAGTCAATTTAGAAGGTAATACCGCGTCCGCGGCACCTTTACGTTGCACGACGAGGTGGATATCTGCCATTGCAAGCATTTCTGGTACTCTATCCCAAGGTTGCAAAGGTTTGAAAAATACGTTGCTTAGCGCTTTGTCATTAACAATGGCTTGCAGTTTGTCTAAAACCGAACCAGTACCGACAAAGACAAACTTGACATTCGGATTGATTTGAAAATGATGAGCTGCATCAAGCACCATTTCTAAGCCTTGCTTAGCTCCCATGTTGCCTGCGTATAATACAATTTTGTCACTTTTATCGAAGCCAAACTCTTCACGAAGTTTACTACTGTCAACGCGAGGATTAACAAATTGCGTATCTGACCAATTAGGGAAGAACAATAACTTGTCTTCAGATACTCCTTTGTTTTTTACATTATCCAACATGGTGTAAGAGATACTAGAAACTGCATCGAAACGTTTCAGCCAAAAAGATTCAACACTGCGAGCCAGCTTAGACAGTCTTCCTTCGCCCATCATGCCTAAGCCAAACATCGCATCAAGTTCGAAATCTTGAATGTGCATAACAGCCTTAGCGCGAGTTAGCTTTGCCAATAATAAAGCAGCAGGAGCACAAAAAAAGGTGGGTTGAACGACAAAGATAACATCTGGAGACTTAAAAATTTGCCCTAACATGGCAAGTCCAGAACTAAGTGCAAAACTCGATAAGTGCAACAAGCGCTTAAGCGTAGAGACTTTCTTTGGAATGTAAATAGGGCAACGTAATACGTTCACGCCATCGATATTTTCGGCTTTATAGCTAAGTGGTGAGTGTCCTTCTCCAACTTGCCATTCTGGGTAATAAGGAGGGGCAACCACTGCTGTTACTTCAGCACCAGCTTCCACAAGTACAGGAGCCATTTCACCATTGTATTTGCCAATTCCCGTGAGTTCAGGAGAGTAATTAAGACTATGCAATATTATCTTCATAATTCTACTCGAGGTTTAATTGGTTTAGCGGGGTTACCCATGCAAATCATTCCTTCAGGCATATCTTTATACACAGAGCTTCTTGCACCAATAACAGCTCCCTTACCAATAGTCACTCCAGGGGCAACAAAGACATCGGTAGCGATCCAAGTTTGTTCTTCGATCACTACTTTTTGGGAGTAAATATCGAAAGATGGAGTGGTATAATCATGACTCGCAGCACAAATGTAAGAACGCTGAGAAATAACGGCATTTTTGCCAACTTCTATTTCACCCAAGCTATACAACTCTGCATGATCCCCTATCCAAGCATTGTCACCAATCTTAACTTTCCACGGATAGGTGATTTTCACACTTGGTCGAATTATTACATTTTTGCCAACTTGAGCACCAAAACAACGGAGTAAAAAATTTCTCCATTTATAGGCAAATTGGGGAGAGCAAGCAAAAAAGGATCCTTGAATAATCCACCATAATTGAACGCAGATTGCACCACGCCCTCTGAAATTAGCAGGAAGTGAGAATCTGTTTAGTTGTTGATAGATCATATATAACATCCTTATTAGTGGTCAATATTAACACCATACAAGCGGTAAATTATTTGCTTAATTTCAGCCTCAGGCATGATATCAATTTGAGCTTCAACTTCAGATACTTTTACATCGACTAACAATCGGTACCAAAAAGCTTGTAGAAAATGAAAAACAAAACCCTTACCTCCATCAAGAAAGCCTAAACGAACGAAGTATCTATAAATAAAATATAATAAAGGTCTTAAACCTAAAGGTAATTTAGAATAAACTTTCTCTTTGAGAATCCGCTTAATCTTCGCTTGTGGGTCATTTGTTTTATTAAGAGATTTATCTATTTCCATAAATTTATATTTATGATTCAATAAATCTATCATCTCTCTTGTGGAGTAACTATTGTGCTTATTTGTCCACCACTCGATGTTATTTAAATTATCATCTACAATATCGTGATCGAGAATTATTGTATTAGGTTTTTCAATTACAATATGTTCATCCATCCAACGTTGTTCAATGTGACCAATACCCGTATGCCACAACCTTAATAACACGTGAGGATAGAAACCGCCAAAGCGAATCCATTTACCTTTGAAAAATACCTTCCTCTTCAAATAAAGACCATTAACTCCCGGATTCATTGTTGGCAGTTTTAACTTCAACTCAGCAATTAATTCTGGCTCTAAATATTCATCAGCATCCATTCTCATAGTCCATTGGGTATCAATAGCTGAATTATCGAGCCCCCATTGGAATTGATCCGAATAATTTACCCATTCATGTTGATATACAGTTGCACCAAGAAATTGACAAAGTTCAACAGTGTTATCAGTAGAATATGAGTCGATTACAACTACTCGACTAACAACACCCAACAAACTGTTTATACAACGTTCTATATGCTTACTTTCATTAAAAGTAAGAATAACTACAGTAATATCTAACATTATTTATGTGTCTCGCGATTAAAGTTAATATCATTATTTGGACTTTGATGATGTAGACCTTGAAAACGTCTGATTTTTCAATATATCTAAATGGCGGAGTTTTTCATCATTATTGAATCTATCTTTAATTTTACTTGCAGGTATACCACCATGAATTTCACAAGCTCCAACATCTCGCGTAACTACACTACCAGCAGCTATAATTGCGCCATCGCCTATTTTACAACCAGCCATAATTATGCATCGATGACCGATCCAAACGTCATTGCCAATGCGCGTAGGCGTTGATTCTTCCCGACCGGAGTAAACAATTGGAGTCCCCACTACGTCAAAGCAATGATCGCCGCCAACAATAGAAACCTGAGTTGCTAGCATTGTATAATTCCCGACAAACACATAAGGTGGGATAGTTGCACCTGATCCAATATAAGAAAATTCACCAACTTCTATGTCTCGGCTAATATCGGAAAAAAGGTGCACATGAGATGTGTAGTGAACATTTCTCCTAAATGTTAACAAGTTTTGAAGTCTATTTCTTATAAAGCGCAAATGAAGTTTAAACTGGTTAATTATCATACTTCAAAGCCTTGTTAATTCGTCTTAATTGACTTTCAGGAGAATAATACTTTTCTATAACTTCTATACATTTTTCATCAACATTTAATATTGGGTTATTTATATACTGCACAACTGTATTAACTAGAGAATCAATGCTTCCTTCTTCGAATAAGATGCCTGTTTTATTTTCAATTATCGCTTCATATTCAGGCATTTGTAACTCAAAATTATCATGAGTTATCACTGGAATACCGTACCCCATAACATGCATTGCCGTTAAACCTATTTCACCAGGCGATATACAAAGATCACTGCTCAATAATAATTCACATAACTCGCTTTCGTCATACGTCTTACCATAAAAATTAACTTGTTCTAGCAGCGATGGTTTATTAGCCACCATTTTCTCTAAAGTTGTTCTAGCTTCTCCGTCTCCGATCAATAACAAATTTACGTATATCTGATTACCCTTGAGTCTATCTACTAATTCAATCAACATATCCAGCTTTTTATGGAAAGTTAGTCGGCCAACAAAAACCAATTGAAAATGGTTAGATTTAAACAAGCTATTCTTTCTTTCTAAGATCTGACTCTTATTGATCTTACTCTTTAGAGATTTTTGATTAGAAAAGTCTAATGAATTATATATAACGTGGAGTTTTTCTTCAGAGATACCGCGTTCAATTAACTTATTTTTAGAATTGTTTCCGTAAAGTAGTAACCCATCTGATAATCGGTACATGATTATCTTTAATTTAGTACTAAGGGTAGGTTTATGAACAAATCCATGGGTCCATAGATAAGAACGTGTTTTCATGAACTTATTTAATATCAGGCAAATCCAAGTTGTTATAAAATTTGGGTCCCCTAAATATATTATTGAATCATACTTTCCGGTAATCACATGAGATATTAACCCCAATTGCCACAACACTTTCTTTCCTAGCCAAGTATTTTTTAAGGCGATAAACTTATCATTAGGAAAATCAATATTTGTAAGTTCAATATCATTATTAGATACGACATCAGAAGCAATAAAAAAATTACCAGAATTTACGAGTTCGCTAAAAATAGGCTTTCTATATTTAGCTATATAATGATATACAATTAAGGTTTTAGGTGAATTTGACATTTTATAACTCTAATGAAATGTTAGCATAGATGTTCTACTGGTACTGATGAATAAGAATCTTGCCAAGATTAATGATAAGTAAATTAAAAAACCTAATTAATGCGAGTAATTTTCTTATACATCTTTAAAGATTTTAGATATTCCCTAAAAGTAGGTTCTAAATAAGATGATATTAATGAGGCAATGGCAATGACTATGGCAATAGAGCATATCAAACGTTGTGAATTAGTTAAGTCAGTATATTCATATAATTTAACATAAATTCCACGGCCAACCAAATAGTGAATCAAATATAACGGATAAGTCATTAACCCTACCTTCCTAGCCACCAATTTAAAATATTCACTTCCGTTACCAAGGGTTGAGCGAATCAAAAAGCAGGATACTACCCAAATAAAAAAAGGGAACAAGGCTGATTCAGAAGCACCGTAATCGCCATAAATTTTGAATATATACTCAACAGAACCTGATATATTAACAAATGATACTATTAGTCCTATAATAACTAAAGGCACAATACACTTAAAACCAGCTAACTTCTTATATCTGGCCAATAAAATACCAATAGCAAAAAAACTACCATGCTCCAACACCAACCTACGAGCCAGTTGCCCAGCCAATTTGATTTCATTTAACACTAAAATGTCTAAAACGTGATAAAATAACGAACCGAAAAGCAAAATGTATATTAGTATTCCAATATATTTCTTGCCAAAAAAATATAAAATTAGAAAAACATAAAAATAGAATACTAGCTCAACAATCAGAGTCCAAACAACTCCGTCGATATGTGGCCCCATTGGAAATAGTGTTACACTTTTTAAAAAGCTACCAAATAACTCGCCCCATAACAAATCTGGCTTCATGTTTATTAAAAAAACAAACGATATTAGTGTGCAAATCCATAACCCTGGAAATATCCTTAGAGCACGGTCAACCAAAAATTGTACCGCTGACGTACTCCGATCCGCGCTAATTGAGATAACAAAACCTGATATCGTAAAGAAAATCGGTACGCCAATCCAACCATAATATATAAATGAAGGCACATTACTATAAAAAAATTGATATGCTTCGACCTCACCTTGATAGATTCGATGCACAGGGACTAGCAAATTGCCAATTAGATGTAAACTAACAACATATAAAGCACAAAAAAATCTTAAAAAATCCATCATTACATAATGATTTTTTAAACTACACTTATTCATAATTTATCTACTTAATCTGTACTCGAAATTTAATTTTCTGATTTGTCCATTTGAGAAAAATTATTCTAAATAAATATAGTGATAATAATTACCAGTCTTTATTGTAATATCACCTTAAGTTATATAATCTAATTACTCTTCTAACACTACAAATCAAATTCGACTTTCATCATAGTTCCAAGAAAAGATTAACCAACTAAACCAAACAGCGATAGCCGCAGGTTCCATAACGATAGGTTGAGCGGTCATACATATTAATATAAATGGGATACATCCGGAAAAAAATAAAAAACTATGGAATATTGAAAAAGACAATATTAAAATAAGTAGAATTAAATAAATAAACCCATAAGTTCGGGAAGCTGAAAGTATATTTATTGCGTTAGTATGATAAATACTCCAACCTGAACCATCGCCAAAAAATACGTTCTCAATATCGAAAAATGCCCAAAATTGATCATAACGCTCGGCAAAAGAGCCACTACCGGAATCCATTTTAGCTTGAATACCAATTCCATCTAGCGAATAAAATACCGGCCATAAAATTAAGGTAAATGCAATTATAATAAATAGTGAATTACGTAACTTCATACCAAAGTAATCACCTGCGATTAATACAGCTGGTAATAAAGCAATAAAGCCAAGGCTAGATAGAGAACACAATGATCCTGTTATAAAGCATATTGTTGTCCACATAGGCCAACGCCGTAAATAGGAATAGGTTGCTCCCCAACATGCAAAAGCCGGCACGACTCCAGGTTCTCTATAAAATCCACTTAATCTTGGTATATGACCAAATCCTACATCAACCAAATTGAAAGTTAACGTCCAAGGGAAAATGACATAGCCATTAGCTTCATACGTATAACTATAATCATAAACATGCAGTGCTTCATAGGTAATGCCCAACGATAATAAAACAAAACTTATTGTGATACTAAAACAACTGATAAAAATGGCAAAAGCAAATCCATCAAAAAAACCCCTAATCCTATTTTTTTCCTGGCTAGAGTAGAAGATTGCAATAACAGGGAGAATTGCCAATAGCACTCCTTTAAACACGAAGCTAGCATCAACTAATCCGATAACTGCTGAGTGCCAAAGCATATAAACACTAAATAAGGCAACAAAACTGCTTTGAACAATGAGCGGCTGTTTATATCTAAAATTATAATGAACGCTTCTATTTCTCGTAATGTATATCAATAAAATGATTGCCGTTATGAGAAATGATAGGTGAAATGAGTAAACTTCTCCTAATGCATGTGGGCGCATCAAACCGACTAGACACCCTAAAATAGTCGCTAGTATTACTTCTAATTTTTGTTTAGATAGAACCATAAATATAAAACTGCCACTACATTAAGCAAATAAAAGATCGAAGGTTAATTTTAGTTATTTCTTCAACATATCAAAAACATATATCAAGAAAGGTACTTGATTGTTTATTTTCAAAGAAATGTTGATGAGTGCTCAAAGAGTTTACACCTGAAGCCAAATTAGTATTTATTATTTCATTATATTCTAATGAAATATGGTCTAACTTCTCTGCTAATGCTATTTTTTCCAAAACAGACCCTTTTCTAATAATTGGTTTATTTTTATATTGTAACGTGCGCCCAAAAACACCAGAAGACTGATCGTATTGTGGGCTATATAAGTTCCAGATGAAATCGCTAGATCGATATAATGCAACTAATTGATTATTTGAAATAAAACTATCGATAAAAAGAATATTTTTATCATCAATATCATTAATAAAATGTCTACAATTATCAGAAATTTTTCCTGCCGATATAAATAGTAATTTTTCGTTGTTTTTCTTTGACATTTCAATAAACTTGTCAAAACCTTTATTTACATCCTGTTTACCAATAGCGGATACTATTTTTCGTCCTGCTGCAATACGCTTAATTTCATGTTCATGCCTACTAACTTCTAATTTATTACATTGACTTTCCAAGTACTCTTTATCCCAAAATTGAAAGTCATAGATCCAATCATCACATATATCACTCAAATTCCTATCTAAATAAAAAGGAATAATAGAAATAGTTTTAGAATTTTCAAAGTACTTAAGTAGTATTAATACGTTTTTCTTTATTTTCAATCTTAGTGAATTACCTCTAGTGCATTCGACACCTCTAAATAATAAACCTGAAGTTTTTCGCTTTAATAAAATTCTAAATAATGAAATAAGAACATATAAAAAAAAATTTTCTTCTATCATTAAAAAAAGAAGTGGTTCTTTTCTTGTTAGCATATTTTTAAAGCTAACTCTCTCACCGTTCATGTATTGACTACAAAAATTTATATAATCTAATCGATGACCAGATTCGTATCGAGAATAAAAATTAAATTCCATTAAATGTGCCATATTTATCGTTATTAAGTGAGATTATAAATTAATCCAAATATTTTTTTGCATCGTCTTGAATCTGTCTAAATTTTTCAATTGTAAGAGAGGTATCTCTATCGAAATTATCCGAAATAACTTGGAGTGCCGCTACAGGCCAATTCCACCACTGTGATTCAATAAGAGCGGCTCTCAACTCTTTATCTTCATGACGATATTTAATCACTTTAGCTGGCACTCCCCCTACAATAGCGTAAGGCGGGACATCTTTAGTAACAATAGACCCCGAGGCAACTACAGCACCATCACCGATCGTAACACCATGTTTAATGAAGGCATCAGACCCTACCCAAACATCATTTCCGATAATAACTCTTTTTAAAGCATTAGGATATTTGTCGATAGTACTTAAAGTTAAATTCGGATGTTGTTTTTTATCAGGCATATAGAATAATGAGTGATATGATACTTGATCCAACGGATGATCCCCCCCCCCACCAACAACGCTACGGCGTGTTACGGTGGTAAATGCTCCGATGGTAGCATTGCTTAAAGTAGCACCATTAATTCTCGAGAACCTACCAATTGATGAATTAGAAATCGTTGCACCATCTAAAATATGTGCATACTCAGAGAAACTTGAATTAGGTGAAACATCAGTATTCCAGTGAGCATGAAAGCCTTCCACCAACTTTATCATTTTTTTTCGTTTATAAAGCAACCAAATCAAGCTTTGCTTATTAAGCTTCATGATATTTTCCTAATCATTTTAATGGACTGAATGTGAAAAAATGGGATACGAATTAGCTCTGCGATAATAAACGTCGTAAATATTACGCCAACAGTACCTAGCTCTAGAACATAAGCCTTATTTATAATTACCATTGCGCCTACACATATGAACGAAAATACCGCTTGATTTTTAAAATGTCCGGTACCATTAAGCAGCATGGCGTAACAAATATTAATATTCGATGCGATCATCCATAATGAGAACCCCAGTATAAGCATTTGAGAAGGAATTAACTGACCACCCAACCAAAAAGTGATGAGAAACTCACCTACAAACTGAAATGCGACGGCGGCGATCACGCTAAGCAAAACCACTAATTTTATCGATTTTTTAAGTGTGCTCTGTACCCAGAGTTTATCGCCACGATGAAATGCTTCACCATAAACCACCCACAACGGCTGAAGTGCCATACCAATCATAGAGGCAGCTAATCCAATTAATTTTTGAGCTACGGTATATTCCGCGACAGCGACCATGCCTAATGTTGAAGATATAATCATTGTTGGTATGTTCATTTTTACAGAATAAATCAATTGCACCATCACTGTCCAAGCCCCAGCTGACATTAGAGGAGACAAATACACCTTTGATGGCTTCACGAACCGAGGTCTTAAATCTTCATTTTTGCTATAAAAATAGATTCCATATAAAAGCCGAATTAATGATGGTGAGACTATAAATAGAACTGTTAAACCCGTTAATCCTAAGTCAAAATGAACAGATAAGAATATGGACAATAAACTTGCGATACTCCCAACCACATTTACATTATTTGCAATATATGTTTTCTGGATGCCTCCGAGCACTCGTAAAACTAATGCTATCGGCATATTAATTAGGAATGCATAGATACTGTACTGTAAAGTAATAACTGCAATTTGAAGAAACTTTTGATCTTCTATTTTAAATAACATTTCTACTTGTAAAAAGCTAAAAACTAAATATGAAAGCACAGCAACACAAAATGCTAATCCTGAAATCAACAAATATGCATTCGAAATATAGTACTTAGGTGAGTCTTTATCTTCGCGACCGCAGCACTTACTTAGTGCATTCTGCAGCCCCATTCCAATACCTAAATCAGAGAAACCTAAAAAGGCTACAAACCCTGAGATCACCATCCATACAGCAAAGCCTTCAGCTCCCAAATAACCGAGTGTCAGTGGAGTAGTTATAAGTGTTGAACCGATAGAGATAAACTTTGCTAAGACAGATGTCCCAATTGAAATAAGCAGACGAAAGTTTCTTGTTCGAATATGTGTATCCCTTGAATTACTTAATTTTGAAATTAACTTTGACATTAATACCGGTATCCTGATGTTTTCTAAAAGGAAGAATAAGTCTGAGCTATTTCATTTTAGAACACTCAAATTTTACAAAATGTTAAGTCCTCAATGACTCACTACAAATTACATTTAAAATAATAATCAATGACTACTATTTTTCTTCCACATTAGACTCATACATGGCATATTCGCCATAACCATATTCCACATTTGCTAGTTTACGATTAATTTGATTAACAACCACACCTTGGATGTTGACTTCATGCTGAATTAACTTAGCAAACGCTTTTTTCACTGAATCTTGCTTAGTCTCATTCGCCTTAACTACCAATAATGCATTTTGCGTTAATTGACCAATGATTAGTGAATCACTTACCGGTAAGCTGGGTGGTGTATCGATGATCATGTGAGCAAACTGTTGCTCAAGTGTATCTAGAACCTGAGCAAACTTAGGTGAACTAAGTAGTTCTTGTGGATTTGTCACCAACATCCCAGCCGGCAAGATTGTCAAACCAGATCTTTCATCTTTGTATAAGCAGTCCGCAAGTTCGGTACCCATAAGCAAATGATTACTCAGTCCCTGTTGAAACTTTTTAAAACCAAAACGTTCTGCTACTGACGATTTACGCAGGTCACAGTCAATCAAAATCGTATTTTCTAAGCTTGCGTAAGCCATCGCAATATTGATTGCAACGGTCGTTTTTCCTTCGGATGGCAAAGAAGACGTAATGGCCAGACGCTTATTGTCCCGATTATTAAGCATTAATGAGGTTCGAATCGAACGAATCGATTCTCCAAATGCGACTTCATTCGCTTCAAATAAAACCGAGTTATCAAGAGGTTTTTTCTTAAAGCGATTAGCCTTGATTTGAGGTATCGAACCAAGTGGGATAAGACCAAAACGGTCTTCAAAATCTTTACTGGATTCAATCGTGTGCTTCATCACATCACCAATAAGCACAAGTACGATTGCTAGTCCTAAACTAGTAATAAAAGCCAAAACAACGATAAGGCTTTTTCGCGGTGCACTGGCAACTTGTGGAATTTCAGCTTCGGCAGCAAAACGGGCAACGGTTGAATTGAAATCTTGTGTTGCACTGGTTTCTTTTTGACGAGTTAAAAAGACATTCAATACATCACGGTTGGTGGCTACATCACGTTTGAGTGAGGCGTAACGATTCTTTTTTACTGACAATGATTGAAATTCATCACGACGCTGAGTGATAGTGGCTTGAAGTGATGCTTCCTGTCTACGTAACGCCTGAACCTCTTTATTAAAGCCACTGACGAGATTGCTAATGGTTGTTACAGCCCGCTCTTCTACTGCATCTAATCTGGCTTGAGCGGCTATCATTTTGTCGTGTCGATCTCCATAACGCTTACGTAGCTCATTAACTTCATTCTGTGCTTCCAATTCGGCCTTGCGAATGGCCACTACTTGTGGGTGGGTAGAAATAGAGGGAATCGAGGTAATTGATGCCACATCCTGAGTATTGGCATTTCTAAGTGCAGAATATGCCGACTCAACCTCGATACGGCGATCACGAACTTCAGACAAGCTCTGTGTTAAATTAGCCAACTCTTGACTGGCCAAGGCATCAATACCACTGTCGTCGATCAATTTTTCTTGTACTAGGTAGTCTGATAAGGCTTTTTCTGAGCTAGCCAATTGACCTTGTAGCTCCGCTAGGCGCCCTGCAATCCAACCTGAAGCATATTTGGTCACTTCTAAGCGAGCCTCTAGGTTTTGTTCGATATAAGAACGCCCCACTTCGTTGGCAATTTTGGTCGCCAACTTCGGGTCTTGCGAGGTAAAGCTAATTTTTACCAACTGAGTATTTCGAATTGGGCCAATAGATAATTTTTTTGTAAAGTTATTGATAACTGCTTGCTTTATAGCTTCATCAATGTCTTCTTGCAATGGTTTAGGGCCATCGTGTTTAAGCAAAGAAGAGACTAATGGAAGTTCTTTTATACTTTCCATAAGCGTTTTTTTATGGTCAAGGTGATGATTAAACTCTGGATTTTTAGCCAAGTTAAGCTTTTCGATCACACGCTTAGCAATGGGAATCGACTTTAGAATTTCAAATTGAGTTTGGTAGTACTCTTTTTGGCTCGAATCAATCCCAACCACTTCTTGAATTGAGATCACTTTGTTCTCTTGTGCCTCAATCAGCAAAGTCGCCGTCGCTGTATATTTCGGAGTCATTTGTAGAACGAGTAATACGGTAAGCCCTGTCACCATGATAGTAAACAGGGTGATTTTCAACCAATTTTGCTTTAAGAGTTTGAAGTAATAAGAAAGATCGATGATATCTTTTGAATTTGAGTCTTGTAGTATTTGATGCATGCAATAAACCTAACCTATTTGTAGACTTCTGTACGTGATTTTACTTTAATCAAAAAGCGCTAATATTAAATACCGATAAAAATATAGGTGGAAACAACTCGATTACCAAAAAGAGCTCACCACATAAATGGTATCGCCAGGGCCGACGGGATCATTTAAGTCCGATCTTTTTTTGTTATCTAATAGGTCTTCAATTTGATCTTGGGTTAAACCTTGCGTTTCATTTGCTTTGGTTAAGTAAATACCCTTAGTCTTACGGTATTTCGCTAAAAAGCCACCGGCGAGTGCAATCGCTTTTTGTACGGTTAAATCGGGCTGGTATTCATAACCACCGGGGTTATTTACAACGCCATTAATATAGACATTGCGATATTTAACAATGTTAACCGTGACTTTTGGATCCATCAGGTAGTTACCATCCAAACCTGCTGCAATGGCTTCTTGCAATGCTTTAGGCGATTTTCCTTTAAGATCGATGACACCCACATATGGATAATCGAGTGCTTCACCACTGTCGATAAGGTACTCTTCAAATGAGAGTTCTTCTTCTCCGTAAACTGAGATTCGAATCGTATCCCCTGCACCCAACGTATATGCTGCCTGCGCAGAGCTTATAAAGAAACAACAGGCACTTAACACCAACAGTGCGCATTTCATTATTTTGTTCAACATCATCTACCCTTTTATGTGTGTACATCTATTAGAAAGCTATAAGAAAAAGTGCTATGTAAAAGCTTTATGTGAAAACAGCGTACGGTTAATACGCTGTTTTACCTATAAACCCTTTAAATGCGGTCAAAAATATTATTTTTATATCGAGCCATAGGCTCCAGTTCTGGATATAAACTAAATCGAATTCAACTCGCTTTTCCATTTTATCCAGAGTCTCTGTTTCGCCACGTAAACCATTCACTTGTGCCCACCCGGTAATGCCCGGTTTGACATGGTGACGCAGCATGTATTTGTTTATTAGGCTACGGTACTCTTCATTATGTGCCACTGCATGTGGACGAGGCCCCACGATGGACATTTGCCCAGTAATGACATTAATAAACTGAGGTAATTCGTCTAACGAGGTGCGACGAATAAACGCGCCAAACTTAGTGATACGTGGGTCACCTTTGGTTGCCTGCTTCACCACTGCGCCATTATCCATCGCTTTCATTGAGCGGAACTTCCACACCAGAATCGGTTTACCGTCTAGACCGTACCGTTCTTGCTTAAAGATAATCGGCCCAGGAGACGAAAGTTTTACGCCAATCGCAACCGCGCAAAGCACTGGACTTATGAGAATTGTTATTATGGATGCAAATACGACATCTTCAATCCGTTTTACTATCGAGGTTAATCCATAAAAAGGAGAATCGTAGACTGAAAGTGTCACCATATTGCCGACGTTCTTGAGGCGCGATTGCATGAGGTCGAATGTGAAGAAATCGGGAACAACATGAACTCGGGCATTGGCATCGGCGAACGCATTTAAAATCTGTTTAATTCGCTTAGAGGCTTCCATTGGCAGTGCAATGTAGACTTCTTGCACTGAATGGCTTTTGGCTAATTCTAAGGCATCATCAATCCTGCCGAGAATGGGCGCAGGCAAGCCAACTAAACCAATTCGATCTACACCGCGATCGTCGTAAAATCCAACTAATGCCTCACTCTGGCGACCACGCTGCTTAAGTTCTTGAGCAAGCTGAATTCCAGAACGTGTCGCACCTATGACAATGACTTTACGCTTGCCCATTTCAGCTGGAAACAGGAGGCGAACTACATAGACAAATGCGAAACGCCAGCCGATAAGCAAGAGTGGTGTGAAAACAAACCAAGATCCCATCACCACACGAGAATAATCTTCAGAGATTTTTAAAAAGAAGCTTACGCCTAACGTGATCGCCATGCACACCGTCCAGGAAGCAAGGATGGCAATAAATATGTCACGTAGGGTAGAAAATCGGAAGGTTAAATAGACGCCAGCTATCTCAGCGACCAAATAAAATAACACCACCACGGCTGCCAGTGTTAATTCATAAATGATGTCGAACGAACCAAGATAATAAATGGACAGTCCATAGAAAAGAGAGGTAATAATCGTGAGGTCAAAAATCTTGAAGGCTACTGCGGATTCTTCGCCCTGATATTTAATACGACTTCCATGTTTCATAACTGTGGAATTTACCTATTTTTTATATATTTTTATGAATTGAGCTGTGAGTTTTTCATGAATTAAGTACGCTACCGCCCTTAGGTTATAGCTCCCCACTTGCTCAATCTAACCAACCATTTTACCGTTAAGATTGTCTCAATCGGTAGACGTATACACTTGTTTTCAATACTTATTTATTCTTATTATGAGCTTTTTTCTATCTCATCAACGTTCTAACTAGCACGTCGATACTGTATTATTTCGAGCGTTTTTTGCCACAGATCACTTAATCTAGTCCATTTATATATCAAAAATTAGACATACGACTATTATTCACTTGTTAGTCGGTCAACACAACGAGAAATAGAATGACTAATGACAACATTATTCACTCATCTCAGGTTTAAGACACTCTGTTTCAATATGTCACATTGATTAACATGGCACATAAAAACCCACACCAATATTTATCTGAGTTATATTAGTGTGTTGTTTTAAACATATTTCTGTTAAATCAGAGTGGTAAATTTAAATGAAGCGAAGAGAACCGCTAGAATTGCTTATTTATTATTAGTACTATCAATTGCAAATAGAACTCACTTCAGAATCAACGTTATTTGGAAATAAGCCTTAGTTGTAAACTACGTTGGCTGCTTCGTTCATGTTTTCCATGCCACCATTGGCGCATTTCTCGACTACTTTGTCACCAGAAGTAATGATATTGTTGTTTTCAACCGTCACAGTATTCGCATTTCGATTAACAAATGTTGTGTATACACAGACGCCAATGAAGTTATCACTTTTCTCAATGAGGACATTATCTTTAATCACCACGTTTCCATGACCAACGGCAATACCGTTTGCTCGATAACCGTTGATATTTGTCACACCTGAAATGTTATTGTGCTCAATTCTAACGTTAGAATCTTCACCGTATCTCGCCGCAGTCGCAACAGTGATCGCCCCATTAAAGTGAAGCTGAGTATCGGTAATGGTATTCGACTTAATTAGGACATTTTTGGCGTTAATTTTTACGTCGATCGCTTCATTGCCCGAATTGAAAATGTGGTTACCAACAACTTCAATATCGTAGAGCTCTTCGTTATAGTTATCTCTACCATCACCAAGATAAATACCCTCTCCATATTGAGAGTTTTTCTTACCGATATTGCTGATGACATTATTGCGAACAACAAAATTTGATAGTGGCTGTTGAGAGATTTCTGACTTGATGACGATACCTTCTTGGCCGATATCGTAAATGTTATTACCGGTGAAAGTCATATCCGATGAACCCGTGGAATATATCCCGTACAAGCCACCCGTGATTTTCAAACCCGATACCACAATATTCTTCGAATTTTTGATAGCAACGCCCGTCCCAGAATAGTTGTGGCTAAGAATCACAACCTCTTCACCTGGTACTGAACGTATCGTTATATAATCCGATCCGCCATCAATGTCACTGATACCAAATGCGGAATAAATCCCTTGCTTAAAACAAATGGTGTCGCCCGATACGCTATTTTGCAACGCCTTTTCAATGTCGAAAAAGAGATCATCTTCAGCTGGTTCTTCATCAGAATCTACCGAAGAAACCCCATTAGTAACATAAATGGAGCAGGCCTCGGCATCGCGGTGTGGCCAAGAAAACAACAATATTGTAAAAACTAAACTGGCTATAAATGCTTTACTTCCAATAAAACTTTTGAAGTAACACATAACATACTCCTGTAAAAACCAAACTCATCCCTGATAGTACACATAGATAGATAAACGCATCTAAATAAACCAGTCCATCTTTGACCAGTGTAGTTGCATTAAAAAACAACAGATTTAGATATGGAACTAAAATTAGAACAAAAATAAGCAATAGGTTCGTACGTGACAAACTTTTGAATATACGTTTGTGCATAAGCCAGAAGCATTGAATGAAATTGATCACGTAGCCGGCTACCAATAACTGACATAACAAAACTAAATCGGTTAATAAAACGCCCGAAATGATCATCGCTACGTTAACAATTGAGCTAAATACCCCACAGTAGAACTGCAACTTGGATGCACCCACTGCTTGATAAATCCCACCTGTCGAGCTCAAAACCATTTGTAATGGAATACTTATTGAGAAAATCGCTAAGTAGACGCCTGCTTCTGCCCATTGAGAACCAAACATAATAAAGACAATTTCTTCACTTCCCCAGAATAAAACTGATGATACGAAGATCCCTAACATCGCGAGTTTAAACGCTATCGGGTAATACTCTTTCTCGATCACATCGGGCTGATCTTTATATTTGGTTAAGACCGGTTGCAATGCAGGTGTTATTGCGAAGGTAAACAATTGAAGTGGGTAACGCATCACTTGATACGACTTCTCATAAAAACCGACCGTTGCCACACCAAAATATTTGGTGATCAACAAGGTATCTAAGTTTCTTGAAAAGTAGTTCAAAACGTTAAATAGAACTTGGAATTTAGCGAAAGCATAGAGAGAGGAAATAGCGGAGACGTTGCGCCCAAAACTGGCTTGTCCAATTTCAGTATCGGCCGATTGCAGATAGTAAAATACAAATCTAAACACCGGCACGAAGAGTAATTTACTTGCCAATGCTTCAACACCGTAACCAAAGTAAAACAGTATTAGGGTAATCCCCAATGAAATTAATTCTGCATAGACTTCAGCTCGTGCCAAAATCATAAACTTGGCGTCTTTTTGCAACGATGCCATTGGCAGCATTGACAGTGCTGAGAACAACACATTAATTGCCAATACCCATGAGAGTACTTCTACGTACTCCAACCCTAACCAAACGACTAAATATGGCGTCGCGAATAGAAAGACGATTGAGCAAACAATTCCGATCAACAATGTTGCCGAAAAAATCCCATTTCGTTCTTTTGTCGTTAGAGTACCTTTGTATACGACCGCAGGCGCTAAACCTGAGTTTGCGATCAATTGGAAGAAAAGTATGAAAACTTGAAATGCCGCTACAACACCAAACATTTCAGGCGTAAACAAGCGAGATAATATGGCTAATGATACGATTTGGAATATATAGAGAAAATACTTTCCAAGCAGGCTCGATAAAATGGCTTTATTCAGCTCTTTTTTAATTTTCACAACTTTCCCTTGTCGTCACTGCATATTAAAAAAGGGCGGCATACTACCACCCTAAAAGAAAGAAATATACCATCTAACTTGTTAGAATGTCCTTGAATTTAAGGGCAAAATCTTGGTTTATGATGTCACGTTCTTCATCATAAATGCGATACTGACACAGTTCTTCATAAGTAATGTCGGTAAACTCATCCTCAGGGAAAATAACATCAAAGTTTACATTGCGGATTTCGTTAGCAATTTGCAATTGATGATCATCTGAAAACTCGTTGTGCTCTGCCACTCTTGGGAAGAACATCGTCTTCTTACTGTAAGAGAGTACTAGGTGAATACTGCCAATACCACAATGACTGACCACTAATGACGCATCTTTGACAATACCACCGACTTGGTCTCGAGGTAAAAGATCATAAACCTCATAGTTTGCAGGAGGATTTGTCAGCGTTGATTTCCCAGTTTGAATGATCCATTTAACACGTTCGTCTTGATAGATACTCAGTTTGGAGATCCTTTCAAGAAGACGATCAAATTTATAGTCATTTGTTCCAAGGGTCACAAATACCGTTGGCGTATCCGTCGTATGGTATGACGCACTGTCATCAACATTTTCATTCAATATATCAAAACATTTTCCGATATATTTGAGATTCTTTTCCTTTGCCATCGCTTCCCACTGGCAATACATGTCATCAGCCAGCTTATGTTTGTGAATAAATGAAGCGGTATTAGATAACTCTTGAACCCGAGACAAAGTATCGAGATAAACAAAGTTAGTACGCAATATTCTTGATGCAACACCGAACCCTAGTGCAATCGGCCCACCAGTTGAAATAATACTTTTTGGTTTATATTTCAGTATGTAATACATAGCAATGAAAACATTCAGAAAGTGATAAAAGTAGTTAAACTGGGTATCGATAATCCCAAGTATTTTCTTAACTCTATGGTCAGAAAAGTCCTTAGAGTTAGTACACAAAATGACTTTTTCACACTGACTGATTGCACATAATGCTTGAGTTAAATGTCCCCCAGCAGACGCAATAAGCAGGATATTGTTATTCGACTTATTCATTTCACTTCCTCTATGTTTACGCTACTTATAACCCTATTAGTCATATATTTTACCTTTATAGACATCGACGATACGACCACTACCCTAACGATAGCCCATCATAAGTTAAGCCTCACATGGAGGCTTAACTTCTGCGAACTGATATTTTTAACTAATACAGTGAAACTAAATTAAGACAGCTGTTTATTCAGTAAACCAGAGATTATTCTCAAGCTATCTTTCTCATACTCGTAAATAATACTATCAAAATCGACATTACTTTGATTGTTAGCTACTGAGGCCAAACATGCGTTTGAAATTGACTGAGCGTCGTTAGCACAAAATACGGAGAAGTCAGAAAATAGCTCTCGCGTTAATGAGCTGTCTGAGATGATTAGCGATTTTCGTGCAGCCATAGCTTCAATAGCACCACTAGGTTGAGTGCCTTCTCTTGTTGACAACACCAATATTGAGTTGCATTGGTTTAGAATTTGGTTAAATACTTCTTCAGAGACAAAACCCAAAAACAGCAAATTACTTGGCAATTCATAACTCGTATCATTGATGAACTTTAGCACTTGCTCTTTGCTCTTTGTTATTACGAAGCTAATATCTGGGGTCATTTTTATCGCGTCGAGCATTTCAATAACTGGCTCGTCATGACCTAGACCACATGGGATAAATATATAGTCAGTAGGTAACTCATATTTTTCTAAAAGAGTTAGATCAGGAGTTAACTCTATTACTTCGGGTACCAAATCCTTTACAACTTCAACATTACTAAGAGATTTAAAATCATCGCCCACGTAGTTAAATACTTGTCCATTATGTGCAAACACCTTAACTTGCTTAGCGAGTATCTGCGTTAGAAATGGGAAGCGGCTCCAGCTTGATTCGTAAAATAAATTATTATGTCCATCTACGACAATCGATAACTTAGAGTTGAAAAATTTAGCTAAATAAGCTGAATATAATAGAAAGACGCTTGGGACCTGCAAAAATGCTATGCCATCATGACGAAGTAACTTAATAAAACTCAAAAATGATTTTAAAAGTGTGCCTAAAATTCTGAACAGCACATTGCGTTTTTCAAATGAAAATGAAAGATTATATTCTTCCATATTAAATCGTTCTTGAATAGTTTTCGTTCTGCGTTGATATTTAACCCAACTAATAAATAAGCTACTACTTATCATCTTTAACCCCATTTACCAAGTATTCACGAGCCAATGTAAAATATGACACGACAAAAATTATCCATATAAAACTCTGACGATTAAAAATAGTAGACTCCGTAATATTCCCTATAACAAGGAAAAGAACTAAATATATTGAAATAATACTATACCTATAGCCTTTCAATATTTTACATAGTTGCATATAACGGAAAATCAATACGGTAGTTAACATCAGCAAAACGATTCCGCCAGATACCATGAGATCCAAATACCCATTGTGAGCTTGGTTTATCAATGATAAGTAGCCTTCTCCGTATAATACATTGTAGGCGTTATCACCTACTCCCCAGAAAGATCCATACCCCATACCAAGAAGGATATCATTACCAATATAAGTACGAACAAACTCCCAAATAGCGCCTCGTCCTGTAATTAATAATGGGTCGACGTCAAAAGCAGACAACACATAAAGCATCGTAAGTATTGTTGATGTAATCAAAGCAAACGCGGCTAGCTTAATTAATTTATCTTCGCCGAATAGTCTATAAAGAAGTATAAAGCCAAATGTCATTGTCATTGATGTCTTTGACATAGTAAGAATAAGCATAACTATTGAACATAGGAGAAAAACTCTAACTATTCTTGCTTTTGACAGAAATAATAAATTATAAAAATATATTGTAAATATCGAATATGTCATGCCCGCAATATTTTTTTGGCCATGAATGCCTCTTAAACTATCGCTTAAATCTATCCCGTTATAAAACATTACAGCAACAAGATCGAGCACAAGAATTGGAACAAAGGCTAAAAAGTATATATTCCAAATATCAAAATCATCATCTCTAGACATTATTATCATCCCAATAGAAGTCATTGAAACAATAAAGAATAGCGAGCGTTTTAAACTAGTCATTGGGTAATCGGCAATAACACTACCAAATAGTAGAAACGCAAAGATAGCAAAAATAATAAATAGATCGACCTTAATTCTTAATGCATGATCACTAGAAAAATTTTGCCTTGAATAAATCAAAAGCAAAAACCCGCTAATAAAGCATACAGGCCATATAAGTTGATTAAATAATGAGCCGGTGGATAATTTCTCTACTTCATCAGCCAAATCTAATTCAATCAAGTCTACCGCACCAAACTTGGGCGCAAAAACACTCTGAACCAGTAATAGCAAAAATAAAATAAGAGTATAGGATACTATCTTTTTGTCTATATACATACTATTCATACATTTTTAAATAAGAATTTTTAATCCAGAATGACCACTGACCTAGCTCTCGCATCACAGTAACTTTTTCTGAACACTTAATATATTCATCTGAAGATGTCCGATATTTAACGTAAGCAATTATAACCAATGGAACCTTGATCAATCTTTTGAACAACCATGTAATTTTATTCACAATTGAAGTATTTGGTAGAAATGTTCTTGCATAACATTGACCATCTCTAAATGCTCGGCTTTGAATATATTCTGCATTCAATCTATTGCTTTCAACAATCTCATCTACCCAAATACGATCATTCCATGCCATTTTTACTCCATGTGTAAATAGTGTTCTAAATAACATTGAGTCTTCTCCACCTGTTTTAGAGAAGTTATGGTCAAATAATATATTATACTTACTAAATAATTCATGCTTTATAAAAACATTACCAGAGCCACTAGCATCTATCAGCTTTCCATGTTGATGACTTCCATAAGTAAAAGGATCAAGTTTAACTATCCACTCTGGTGTCTTATCATCATAGATTGTTTTTGCCCCACCGAACATAACTTCACAAGGCTGCTCGTCTAAAAATACTAAGGCATTTTTTATCCAGTCTTCGTTAACTATTTCATCATCATCTATAAATACCAGATATTCGTGCTTACATTCTTTAATCGCACGATTTCTAGCATTCACTAAACCTTTTTGAGGCTCAGAAATATATTCGAATTCAGGATATTTTAAATTTATCATTTCACATATTTCATTACTATCTTCATTGTCAATTATTGAAACCGATAATAAATCTCTATAATTAGGATAAATACTCATAAACGAATCAAGACACCTTTTTAAGTGTTCTTTACGATTATAAGTACATATGAATACATGAAATTTCTTATTCATAGATATCACTCTCACTGGTCTTTTTATATCTCAACAACATTCTTGAATTCCTTAGCAACATAATAAATTCTGAAACAACTAATAATAATGGCAAATAATAATAACTTAGCGAAAATCCATATATTATTGTAAGACCTATAGCTATAATACATGCTGCAAACTGAGAAGTTCTTAATATAAACCTAAACTTTTTCATAACTTGTAATATAGAAGAAGTAAACATGTTTGCCACTTGTATAAACAGAACACCAGACCAAACATAGAACATCAGCATTACGTTATCTTTATCAAAATTACTAAATACAAAATCTAACATATAGTCTTTCAGAAGATAAATACATGCTAATAATGCTAAAATAACAAATATTAATATCCCATAACTTTTAAAAGTTACATCTATTGCTTTCTTTGTATTACCACTGTTTATTTGAGCCGCTATCTTAGGCTTAAGAAATCGTACATAGGCATAACTGACTGAATTTATTGGGTTGGTAAATAACCTTGGCGCATTAATTAATGCCAATATTTCTTTTCCAAAAAATACTGAAATGAAATATATATAACCCCTACTGTTAATTTCAGTTACAAACACACCAAATAAAGAATCTTTTATATTTCTCCACTCATCTTTATAAGAATAGTCGCTCGGGCTTGTACTATATATCTTATTTTTAAAGAGAATAGCATAAGGTATTATAGACACAATATGTGACGCACATATTATAAAGTATATATATACTATATCATTCAGTCCCAAGAAGTAGCCAATTGTGCAAAATACTGTAATCATAACCAAATAAAAGATATCCATAAATGCATATCTTTTATTATCTGATTTCCAGATAGTGACTGTTTTAAAAAATTCTTTAGTTATCACTATAAGTATTAAAAAAGGAGGGACTAAATAAAAATAAGGGATATTTAAATAATATAAAAGAATAAGTATTGGTACTTGAACCAGTCCTATATAAACCATGGTAAATTTAAAAAACTGACTAATAATGCCGTCACCAAACTTACCTTTTTCAATAAGTAATGGGGTGGATATTAGAGCATTAAAAATAGATATTGAGAAAAAAAACAAGCTTATTATTATTGTATAATTCCCGAAATCCTCAGAGGTACATAATTTTAATATATATATGCTAAGTAGAAAGCTACTTAGTGAACTCGATATTTGGCTAATTATTATAAATAAATTATTTTTCACTTTTCACTTTTCGCTTTTTATAAATTAACGATATAAACTAAAGCCCTAGGTATATCAAACGAAGTAAATGTATCATATATACGATTTTTCTCTCCGATATACCTAAGGCTAAATTTTGATCATTTTAGGTTATATTAACTTCCTTCAGTTCCATATTGTCCATAGCCATACTCTAAGCTAGCTTGCTGTGAACTGATCTGGTTAATCACCACACCAGCGATACTAATCTCATGATGTAGTAATTTATTGAAGGTTTTTTCAACTGCATCTTGCTTAGTCTCATTTGCCTTCACAACCACAAGCGCATTCTTAGTCAACTGACCAATTATCAATGAGTCACTCACTGGTAAGCTTGGTGGTGTATCAATCACAATTCGGTCGAACTGAGCTTCTAGCTTATCCAATAACTCGGCAAATTTATCTGAGCTTAAAAGCTCTTGCGGGCTTGAGGCTAACATACCGGCTGGTAAAATCGTCAACCCTGACTTCTCATCTTTGTATAAACAATCAGCCAAATCCATTCCCATCATCAGATGATTGCTCAAGCCTTGTTGGTATTTATTTAGGCCAAAGCGCTCTGCGACTGACGATTTACGCAAGTCACAATCGATCAATACAGTATTTTCCAGCTTAGCAAACGCCATCGCGATATTAATCGATACGGTTGTTTTCCCTTCTGACGGCAGTGAAGATGTTACAGCCAATCGTTTATGCCCATTACTATTTAGTACCAATGAGGTTCGAATCGAGCGAATCGATTCACTGAAGGGCAACTCTGAGTTATCAAACAATACGCTGTTATCGAGTGGTTTTTTCTTAAAGCGTTTTGATTGAATGCTTGGTATTCCACCCAATGGAATAAGTCCAAATCGGTCTTCGAAGTTCTTAACGGACTCAATCGTTGTTTTCATCATCGCACTGAGTAAAACAAGTATCACCCCTAAGCCCAAACTAGCAACAAATGTCATCAAAACAATCAAATTTTTCTTCGGAGATTCAGGAAGCTGAGGCACTAATGCTCGGTCTGTAAAGCGTGCATTCGACGCTTTGAAATCCTGAGTCGCGCTGGTCTCTTTCTGACGTGTTAAGAATACATTTAACACATCACGGTTGGTTTCAACGTCACGCTTTAATGATTCATAACGAGTCTTCTTCACCGATAAACCCTGGAATTCATCACGACGCTTATTGATCGTTGCTTGAATCAAAGATTCCTGTCTACGTAGAGCTTGGACTTCTTTTTCAAAACCTGTAATTAATTGCCCTACGGTTTTCGCTGCACGTGCTTCAACTGCATCCAAACGCGCTATGGCGGCAATCATTCGGTCATGTTTTGCACCATAACGCTTTTTCAACTCATTGACTTCGTTTTGAGCTTCAAGCTCTGCTGCTCGAATCGCAATCACTTGTGGGTGATTTGAAATGGCTGGGATCGATGAAATCGCAGCGATATCGCTTGCACTGGTGGATTTCAACGCTGAGTACGCAGACGACACTTCAATACGACGATCGCGCACTTCTAATAAACGCTCTGTTAAACTCTCTAGCTCTTTACTGGCTAAAGAATCAATGCCACTATCATCGATGAGCTTTTCTTGGACTAAATAGTCCGATAGTGCTTTCTCAGATGCCATTAGAGTCTCTTGTAAGCCTGCGAGACGACTGTTTATCCAGTTAGTGGTGTAAGTTGTTAGCTCTAATCGCGCATCGAGGTTCTGTTCGATATACGCAATACCGATGGCATTCGCTATCTCAGCGGCTAACTCCGGATCTTCCGAAGTAAAGCTAATATTCACCAACTGAGTATTCTTTACCGGATCAATCATCACTTTTTTATGAAAAGCAATTAGCACCTTTTGGTGGATGGCTTCATCTTTCGCCTCTTGTGAGCGTACATCCGCATCACTTTCGAACAACGACGATAATAGTGGAAGCGATTTTATACTGCTAATCACCCCCTCTTGTTGCTCTAGCTCTGGATTAAATTCCAGTAACTCTTCCAACTTCAACTTATCAATAACGCGATTAGCAATCTGATTCGACTTTAAGATTTCAAACTGAGTTTGATAATATTCTTTTTGAGTAGAATCGATACCGGGTAAACTCTGAATAGAAACCGCTTGAGCTTCTTGGGCTTCAATCAATAGCGTCGCCGTTGCAGTATACTTGGGCGTTATTTGTATCAGTATCAAAACTGAAAGGGCTGTCGTCATTACAGACAATAAAATAATCTTCATCCAGCTTTGCTTGAGTGCTGTCAAGTAATGCGAAATGTCAATTACGTTGTTAGAATTGCCACCAGAATGATCGCTATCTTTAGAATTTAAATCTTTGAACAACTGCTTCATGCAATAAACCTAATATTTAATGTCACCTAGTTCGGGAACAAAATTGTACTTACCAAAAAGAACTCACCACGTAAATGGTGTCACCAGGACCTACTGGATCGTTTAAATCTGACCTTTTCTTATTGTCCAACAGATCTTCTATTTCATCTTGAGTTAGACCTTTAATTTCATCCGCTTTGGTTAAATAAATACCTTTAGTCTTACGATATTTTGCAAGAAAACCACCGGCTAAAGCAATAGCTTTCTGCACGGTTAAATCTGGTTGGTATTCATAACCACCAGGTTGATTAACCACACCATTAATATAAATATTACGATATTTCACAATATTTACCGTTACTTTAGGATCGGTAAGGTATCCACCTTTTAACCCAGCAGCAATCGCGCCCTGAACATCTTTGGGTGATTTATCTTTCAATTCAATGACACCGACATAAGGGTAATCAAGAGTCTCACTACTATCGATTAGATACCCATCAAAAGACAGCTCTTCCTCTCCATATACCGAAATACGTATCGTATCTCCGGCACCTAATGTATAGGCAGCCTGAACAGAAGAGACAAATAAACACCCTACTCCCAACACGATCATTACATGCTTAAATATTTTGTACAACATCATATACCCTATGTATTTAACTCTTGCTATGCGTTAGGAAGCGAACAAATTAACGTCAATTTACTCACAACATTTGCTTTCTAGCACTAATAACAACAGTCCCTAAACGAAAAAAAGATACTACTTAAGGCAAGATACGTCTTAAAAAGTTCAGCATATACACTGATGATAAGCAGGACATACTCACGAGATAAAATAGTTAAACCATGAATATATTGTTACATTACCTGTAGTTGCATCAATAAACTCTATGTCAAAATTTATCAATTTTATGTAACTTTATAAGTCAGAAAATTAATAAACACCGATGGAGTTATACTGATAAGGTGTAGTGAAGTTCTATATGCACAGATCTATTGCATAAATAAAAACCAGCCTTGCTCTAGTTACAGAGCATGGCTGAAAGTATGTTTAAGGTAAGCTTGGAAACGACCTCATTTGATAAAGAGGAGTCGTTTCAATACTAACTATTTTCTAACACATTTGACTCAATGGATTTCCATGCTTTAACCGCAAGGCTATCTGGTATCTCAATGTCATCAAACGTAATTTGTTGTCCAGCTTTAATCTCTCGTTTAATAGTCACATCTGCCATTAAACCAATCGGAACATGTCCTGGGTTTTCTGCGATTTTAACCACGATCCCCCTAACATCAAAGCTGCCGATGCCTTTTTTAATCTGGTCACCCGGTTTTAAATCTCGTTTTGCAATCGTAGTAGTACTTAAAGTCGGCGTTTTACTGTTATCAAGTAATACACCACCGCCGTTGAGTACTCTATCTACGGTTTTAAACATTTCCATATGACATAGATGATAAGGTCGATCTAACACATAATATGGCCCATCACCCATTTTATAATAACTTAGACTCGCCTGCTGGTGTGCACTATGTTCACAAGCGATAAATACGCCAGGTTTCAATGTGCGAGACAATAGATAATCAGTGATCGGTTGACCGAGTTTCTTCGCTTCTTCAGCTAAAAACTTGCCACCCTCTAACGTGTCATCATAAGAAGGGCCTAACAAATCATCTTTGGCAATAGTACATCCATACATGTTACCGACTAACGTTTGTTCCAATTGAACTTTTGTACCATCGGTAAAAGACGTCACCATATCCAAACTAATACCGGACTTTTTACCCCAGTAGGTCATATCTTCTAACGTTGGATTGTGATTTAAGAACCCTTTGATATTCGAATACGCAACAGGCTTGAAGCCCATTGAAACAGCTTCTTCATGCAGTATGGCTAAAGCACCTGGTTGGTCACCTTCAGCTTCGGTCACTAACCCTTTATCAATGAAATACGAACCAACGGTCACGTGGAACTCTGTATTCATAGTGACAACAGGAATCGCTGCTTTAAGAATTCTATCGATAGTACTGCAGGCGTAAATCGCATCACCACTGCATTCAACGACCAGATCTGAGTTTTGAATAACCTCATCCAAGTCATCAGTAATATTAGGAAGAAAGTTATTCAACTCTTCTCGTTGACTGACATCACTTCTCGTCAGGATTTTACCTAGTTCATGCCTTGGATGGTCTATCAATAGATTTATAAACCCTCTAGCTATAAATCCGGTACCAATTACACTTATTTTCGCCATTTAACTTTTCTCCATCCTAAGTACACTTATTGGTGGCTACTATGTTAACTATAAAAGTTATTGTTCTGAACTTAGCCGTACCAATACTCCCAATTTACATAAAAAAGGGACGTACCATCTGCCAAACTAACGCTTAATAGTACAAGTTTAAATCAACTACTAGCCTATAATTATTTGCGGTGATTCTATAGTAGAACGGTATTGCTAAGAACTGCCACAAGCAGAAATATCAAACCATTCTCATATAATAGACATAATATATTTTAATCAAAACTCATCATAATTCTAAACAAATGAATTATAGTCCATTTACAAACTATTAATGTTTTATTAATGAAAATTTCAACATTATTAGCATATTGAAATGCGACTAATTTTATATGCAATCAAACTACAACAAACTTATTCAGTTAAATAATCAGAATAAATTCCAAATGTATGATGAATAATTCTAATTAACCCCAAAATGCTCGTTTAAAAAATAGCGCGCTACCTAACAAATAGCGTTTCCATAATCTTTTGGGTTCCAACAGTAAACGATACAGCCACTCACCTCTTAAATCTCTCAAGGTTTTTGGGGCTCGTTTAATCATTCCTGAATGAAAATCAAAAAAAGCTCCCACACCAATCGCTACTCTTACATTTGTTGGATTACAGTGCTGTGCTATCCACTTTTCTTGAATTGGATTACCAAAAGCAACCAATAGAATATCAATTGAGCTATTTTTCAAGTGAGCATTTATTACAATCTCATCATGAGATCTATCATAACCATTTAAGTAACCAACAAAGTTTAAGTGAGGATGTTCTCGCTTCAGCCGCTCAAAACATACCGACACACTTGCTTCTCTCGCTCCATAGAGAAAGACGTTACCGCGCTTCATATTCTTTAAAATTAAAGGGAGTAAATCCGTACCATTTAAGTTCTCTGGAAACACTTCACCATATTTTATTTTTGATACAACATCGACTCCGGCACCATCATTCAGTAAATGAAAGCTTTTCAGTGCCCTTTTTAGTTCAATGTCCTCATAAACCATATTAAGTAGATTCGCATTAGCAAAAGCTAACTTAAGGTGTGATTTTTTATCTATTGCATCATTAATGTCATTAAATATCTGTTTCGATGATTTGACTTTGACCTCTGTACCAAGAATACACCTAGACTTTTTTTCTAGAATATTTTTAATCACGTATTATGTTCTTCTAGTTGATGTTCTTAAGAGATGCTTGAGTCTGATTTACTACTGCAGTGAATAAAATAGCATTGCCCCAAATATATTCTATGGAAGGAGATTAAAAATTACTTATATTTTTCATAATAAGGAAAAAATCACTTTTACTTTTCATAATAGAAAAAAAATTACCTATATTTTTCAAAATAAGGAAACGAAGATAAAATTGACAAGTGAATTTTTAAGACCATACCTTTATTGAAAAAGTAGTTAAAAATAGTGAGGTTTAGTAATTCCGTTAGCATAAAGGCCCACCCCGCCCCAACAAAGCCATGAAGATTAATAAGTTGATAACTAAGCCCGATAAGGATTGGTGAAGAAATCAATGCTTTCTTAAACAAATAATTTCGGCCACCACTCACTGAATTGACCATTCGATTAGTTACAAAGCCTAGTGTACTTAAGATAACCGCTACAGATACAACAAAGAGCAACTGTGAAGCAGCCTCATATTGAACACCATAAGTTAGATTTATCACCATATCGGGGATGTAATAGGTAACGCACAGTATTGGAATTACACTCAAAAAAGTAACCAATGAAACAAAAGAGTACCCTTTAATCATCTCTTCTTCTGTTTCTTCTTGCATTGGTTTTGAAAGCAAAGAAATGCCAATTGAACTCGGAATAAAGTTCCATGCATAATTAAGAGCAATGCTAATACTAAACATACCCACTGCAGTATAAGACACAACATTCGCTAACATAACCTCATACATCCTTGCATAAATGGTCACGCTAGCAACCGTAAATACCAGTGGGATTCCTGTTACAAAATAGCTGTTCCGATAATGCATTGAACGTGATAATTGAACCTTATCAAAGCACTTTCTTCTAATATAAAAAATCAACCATCCTTCAATGACAAATGGGATAAAAAAGTATATGACATTCACATCATTGAAAACAAATAACGCTCTTGCCCCCATTGCCAACACTTTGGCAAACATCGCCGATTTAGCATTGATTTTGGATTTTAATATCGCGTTATAGTGAAATTGGTAGATATCTAGCGCCAAGAATACTTGGGATAAGACAACAAGTGCAATCAGATTATAGTCATCAGTTTCATAGTTTCCTGATAGTAATAACCAGATATTGATTATGGCAAAAACTGCAATATAGAGAGCGAATCGATACTTTTCAGTACTGTAAATATAAAAAGCACTTCGTTTAGGTTTTGTTGCGGCAGTATTAAAGATTGTGTAATCAGCACCCCATTGGGAAATAGCAATAGCAAAAGCCCCGAGTGCGACACCATATGAAATCAAGCCAAGTTGTTCAGGGCCAAGATACCTCGCTACCATGACGGTAACGATAAAGCCACCGAGTAAGAGAAATGCTCTTTCTACAAACATCCATAGGATATTGAGAACATGAGCATTTCTTAACATAGGTTGGCTACACTTCTATTGTGTTGCCCCATAGCTTCCGTATTGTCCATAGCCATATTCTAAACTAGCTTGCTGTGGACTAATTTGGTTAATCACCACACCAGCGATACTAATCTCATGCTGCAGTAACTTGCTAAAGGTTTTCTTAACCGCATCTTGTTTGGTGCCATTAGCTTTCACAACTACGAGCGCATTCTTAGTCAACTGACCGATAATCAATGAATCACTCACTGGTAAGCTTGGTGGTGTATCAATCACAATTCGGTCGAACTGAGCTTCTAGCTTATCCAATAACTCGGCAAATTTATCTGAGCTTAAAAGCTCTTGCGGGCTTGAGGCTAACATACCGGCTGGTAAAATCGTCAAACCTGACTGCTCATCTTTGTATAAACAATCCGTCAAATCCATTCCCATCATCAGATGATTGCTCAAACCTTGCTGATACTTCTTCAACCCAAAACGCTCTGCGACTGACGATTTACGCAAGTCACAATCGATCAATACAGTATTTTCCAGCTTAGCAAACGCCATCGCGATATTAATCGATACGGTTGTTTTACCTTCTGACGGCAGTGAAGATGTTACAGCCAATCGTTTATGCCCATTACTATTCAGTACCAATGAGGTTCGAATCGAGCGAATCGATTCACTGAAGGGCAACTCTGAGTTATCAAACAATACGCTGTTATCGAGTGGTTTTTTCTTAAAGCGTTTTGATTGAATGCTTGGTATTCCACCCAATGGAATAAGTCCAAATCGGTCTTCGAAGTTCTTAACGGACTCAATCGTTGTTTTCATCATCGCACTGAGTAAAACAAGTATCACCCCTAAGCCCAAACTAGCAACAAATGTCATCAAAACAATCAAATTTTTCTTAGGGTATTCAGGAAGCTGAGGCACCATTGCTCGATCTGTAAAGCGTGCATTCGACGCTTTGAAATCCTGAGTCGCGCTGGTCTCTTTCTGACGTGTTAAGAATACATTTAACACATCACGGTTGGTTTCAACGTCACGCTTTAATGATTCATAACGAGTCTTCTTCACCGATAAACCCTGGAATTCATCACGACGCTGATTGATCGTTGCTTGAATCAAAGATTCCTGTCTACGTAGAGCTTGGACTTCTTTTTCAAAACCTGTAATTAATTGCCCTACGGTTTTCGCTGCACGTGCTTCAACTGCATCGAGACGTGCGATGGCGGCAATCATTCGGTCGTGTTTTGCACCATAACGCTTTTTCAACTCATTCACTTCGTTTTGAGCTTCAAGCTCTGCTGCTCGAATCGCAATCACTTGTGGGTGATTTGAAATGGCTGGGATCGATGAAATCGCAGCGATATCGCTTGCACTGGTGGATTTCAACGCTGAGTACGCAGACGACACTTCAATACGACGATCGCGCACTTCTAATAAACGCTCTGTTAAACTCTCTAGCTCTTTACTGGCTAAAGAATCAATTCCGCTATCATCGATGAGCTTTTCTTGGACTAAATAGTCTGATAGTGCTTTCTCAGAGGCCATTAGAGTCTCTTGTAAGCCTGCGAGACGACTGTTTATCCAGTTAGTGGTGTAAGTTGTTAGCTCTAATCGCGCATCGAGGTTCTGTTCGATATACGCAATACCGATGGCATTCGCTATCTCAGCGGCTAACTCCGGATCTTCCGAAGTAAAGCTAATATTCACCAACTGAGTATTCTTTACCGGATCAATCACCACTTTTTTATGAAAAGCAATTAGCACCTTTTGGTGGATGGCTTCATCTATCGCCTCTTGTGAGCGTACATCCGCATCACTTTCGAACAACGACGATAATAGTGGAAGCGATTTTATACTGCTAATCAGCCCCTCTTGTTGCTCTAGTTCCGGATTAAATTCCAGTAACTCTTCCAACTTCAACTTATCAATAACGCGATTAGCAATCTGATTCGACTTTAAGATTTCAAACTGAGTTTGATAATATTCTTTTTGAGTAGAATCGATACCGGGTAAACTCTGAATAGAAACCGCTTGAGCTTCTTGGGCTTCAATCAATAGCGTCGCCGTTGCAGTATACTTGGGCGTTATTTGCAGCATGATTAAAACAGTAAGAACGGTAACCATTACCGAAAACAAAACAATTTTAAGCCAATTTTGCCTTAATATATTGATACTATTCCAGATATCGAAAATATCACCGGAACCCGCCTTTGACGCTTGAAATGTATGCTGCATGCAATAACCCTAATATCTAATGTACGCTGAGCCAATAACTTGTTAAAAATCAACTTTGTTATTTATTAAATAAAACTCGATTCTTACCAAAAAGAACTCACCACATAAATGGTATCACCAGGACCTACTGGGTCATTTAAATCCGCTTTCTTTTTGTCATCTAATAAATCTTCAATTTGATCTTGAGTTAAGCCTTTAATCTCGTCAGCTTTAGTCAAATAAATGCCTTTAGTTTTACGATACTTGGCCAAAAAACCACCGGCGAGTGCGATCGCTTTCTGTACGGTCAAGTCTGGCTGATATTCGTAACCACCAGGATGGTTCACCACACCGTTAATGTAGATATTGCGATATTTCACAATATTTACCGTCACTTTAGGATCTAATAAATAGCCATCTTTTAAGCCCCGCGTGATTTTCTCTTGCAGGTTTTTAATCGTTTGTTTACTAACATCGATATTTCCAATATATGGGTAATCGAGTGTTTCACTGCTATCGATCAAATATTCATCGAAACTGAGCTCTTCTTCACCATATACCGAAATTCGAATTGTATCCCCAGCACTAAGCGTATATGCCGCTTGCGCTGATGCCATAAATAAACAACAAGCACTAACTGTTGCGAGTGCATATTTCATTATTCTATTCAACATCTTCTACCTTTATGGGTTATTTTCACCATCAAAAAAATTCAAGCCTTAGTACGCGGTTTTCCCGACGAAGCCCTTAAAAACAGTAAGGAATACTATTTTTATATCGAGCCAAAGAGACCAATTTTGAATATATACTAAATCAAATTCAACTCGTTTTTCCATTTTATCGAGCGTTTCTGTTTCACCACGCAACCCGTTTATCTGAGCCCAACCTGTAATTCCCGGTTTTACATGATGACGTAGCATGTATTTATCAATCAGTCCTCGGTACTCTTCATTATGAGCCACCGCATGTGGGCGAGGTCCAACTATCGACATTTGGCCAGTTATGACATTAAAAAACTGAGGGAGTTCATCTAAAGATGTTCGGCGGATGAATGCACCAAATTTTGTAATACGAGGATCGTCTTTGGTCGCCTGCTTTACGACCGCACCATTATCCATCGCCTTCATTGAGCGAAATTTCCACACTCGAATTGACTTACCATCAAGTCCGTATCGAGCTTGTTTAAAGATAATGGGGCCTGGAGAAGACAACTTAACACCAATTGCGACAGCAATAAGTACCGGGCTAATTAGAAGAAGAATTATCGAAGCAAGTACAATATCTTCAATTCGTTTAACTAATGATGTTAAACCATAGAATGGCGAGTCATAGACGGAAAGTGTTACGACCCTACCTACATTTTTTAATCGTGATTGCATCAAATCAAATGTAAAGAAATCGGGAACCACGTGGACTCTAGCATTGGCATCGGCAAATGCATTGAGAATCTGTTTAATCCGTTTTGACGCTTCCATCGGCAACGCGATATAGACTTCTTGTACAGAATGAATTTTAGCTAATTCCAGCGCATCATCAATTCGACCTCGTAATGGTGCTGGCAGTCCAGCTAACCCAACACGTTCTACATTTCGATCATCATAGAAACCCACTAGGGTTTCATTTTGTTTCCCGCGTTGTTTTAATTCATGGGCTAATTGAATTCCAGACCGCGTCGCGCCGATGATAATGACCTTTCGCTTTCCGGTTTCAGGTGGACGAATCATTTTCACCACCATCGAAAAACTCCAGCGCCAACCAACGAGTATTACTGGCGTGAGTACAAACCAGATGCCAAAAACAATACGAGAGTAGTCTTCAGTAACTTTTAAGAAAAAACCAAAACAGAGTGTGATTGCTGCGCAGATCGCCCATGCTGATAGAATTGAGAGAAATGTTTCTCTCATCGAATCAAAACGATAAGGTTGGTATACACCTGCAAAATCGGCGATAAGGTAAAAGGAAATAACAACAACACTGAGGGTTAATTGATATATCGTAGAGAAAGAGCCAACATATGATAAGCACACCGTATACAAAAGTAACGCAATGACAATGAGGTCAAAAAGTTTGAATGCTACGGTTGATTCTTCACCGTAGTATTTAATTCTGCTTCCATATCTCATAGTTAGTTCACACCTATTTTTTATTATTAATTCTAATTATTTCGCCAATCTGAATTTTAATTTTACTCATCAAGGAAGTATGCTACCGCCCTTAGGTTTTTTCAGCGCCCTACATGCTTGCTACCATCAACTATCTCTATCGTTAAACTTTTTTGTCTCAATCGACATAACAAACTCAATTTCTATACTTAGTTATAGTTTATTTTTAAGAAAATGATCTGTTTTTTTTATGTTTTATAATCAAAAAACTCAACAACATCATTCAGAGAGATAGGTCACATAATAACAATATGATGACATAGAACTAACTATAGAAAAACAATTAGTGCGTTGAGTATCGGATCTTCTAAGAATTGATACTGCCAACAATATCAATACAAATAAAATGGATATTATTCAATCTAATGCATCTCAAATCAGACAACGACTAGCAACCTTACCGACTAAGATAAAGGTATCGTAATAAGTGAATACCGCCTGAATAGTAACTACTCTTTATAACGGCTGATAATTCAATCTCTTTAGCTCAATATAAAAAAGGCAATCAAACTTGATTGCCTTTTTTATAATAGAAATTGTCAAGACATCGGTATTTATTGTTCTAAAGCACCCAATACCTGCTTAACCAATTTTGTTGCCTTTTCCGCACTTTCAGCTTCAATATAGCAGCGCAGTTCTGGCGCATTACCTGAAGGGCGTAAATGAACAATACTGTCATCATCAAGAGTCAAACGTAGTCCATCAGTTTGATCTTGTTGAATGACGTTAGATTCGGTTATTCCAACATTCGCTAAGAAGCTCTCTGGGGCTGCAATGGCTTGTTCAATAATATTGAGACTCTTCTCTCGAGCAAAGTTTTGCAAACGGTCACTGGCGGTAAACCGAGCCGGTAACTCATTACATAAAGCTGAAATAGGTTTACTTTTTGCGGCTGCAAGAACAGCAATAACCGGTAGAACGGCGTCTCGAGTCAATAGGGCCGTCAATTCGCCACCATTAACTTGAATATCACTCCCTAATAAAAAGCCGCCATTAGCTTCAAAACCAGCGACAGCCGGGTAATTTTTGTCCATTGGTTCCAATGCTTCAATAACATAAGGAGAACCAATTTTAGTGAGAACGACTTCTTTAAAGGCGCCGCATTTAGCGACTGCTGTATTGCAACTCACTGGAATCGCTAGAGCATCAATGTTCAGGGCTTTCGCTGCTAAAAGACAAAGAATGTCACCACGTAAATACGTGCCCGTTTCATCACTTAATAATGGACGATCGCCATCACCATCGGTGGAAAATACCGCATCAAGATTGTGTTCTTTTTGCCACGCTTGCGCCATTTCAATATCAGATTCGGCCACGGCTTCCGTATCAATCGGAACAAATTGATCGCTTCGACCTAGTGACACAACTTCAGCACCTAAATCGGTGTAAAGTTTAGCGTAAAGATCTCTTCCTGCGCTTGAGTGCTCATAGATACCAATGCGCTTTCCTTGTAAAAGATCGTTCGGGAATAAGCGAGTGTAACGATCAATATACGTCGTCGCGGCTCGAGACAATGCAACAGGCAAATCAATAAGATCAAGTTCTGGCACTTCAATATCAGCATTGAGAATAGATTGCTCATCTGTTTTGCTAATTTCACCATCAGCTCGATAGAACTTGAGCCCATTGCGGTCAAATGGTATGTGGCTCCCAGTTACCATAATAGCGGGGATGTCATCGGCAATTGACGTAACTGCCAGCGCAGGGGTTGGAATTACCCCATAATAATCCACTTCAGCGCCATAATATTTGGCTGCCGTAATGCATGCCTGAGCAATATCAGGGCTACTTGGTCGATTATCTATTGCAATTGCGATTCTCTTAACTTCACCTTGGCTTTGCATAAACGACAACGCAAATGCCATACAAGCTTGCGGAGTGAAATCAGTCACTAAGCCACGTGCGCCTGACGTTCCAAACGCGATGCCACTTTGGGCGATAACCTGAGCTGCTGTACTCATTTTTTATATCCATAGTTACTGCAAAATACTGTTAATACTTACACCATAGTCAAAGATTGAAGCCTTATGAAGCTATGATTTAAATAAACGTTTTGCTAAAGGTTAATTGTAATTTTTTTTAATTCGTTGCATTGTAAGTGAGCTTTATTTACAGCTTAGACGATATGCAATGTTATCGATAAAATTTCAGTTATTACTCACAGTTTAGTTTAATTCTGACAAATCGGCTTCGTTTCGAAATTAGCCTTTTCCGCCACGAATTGCATCAATAATACTGCTGGTCGAACATCCATCTTCAAAATTCAACACTTTTACTTGCCCACCCGCTTCGATCACTTCTTCACCACCAGCAATCTCTTCCGGTTTATAATCGCCTCCTTTAACAAGAAGGTCTGGCAAAATATGAGCTATCAAACGCTGCGGCGTTTCTTCATTAAATGGTACAACCCAATCAACGGCGCCCAATCCCGCTAAAACAGCCATGCGACGATCCGTTGGATTAACTGGGCGACCAGGGCCTTTTAAAATCTTAACCGACTCATCACTATTCACCGCTACGATAAGGCGATCGCCAAGTTGTGCCGCATGATTTAAATAGGAGACATGACCGGCATGAAGAATGTCAAAACAACCATTGGTCATCACGACTCTTTCTCCGCGAGCTTGGGCTTTTCTTACTGCTTTGGTTAGTTGATCTTCACCAACCACACCAAAATCGGTATCTTGGCTACCGTGAACGGCTTCAGCCAACTCAATCGTTGAAATGGTTGCGGTACCGACTTTACCTACGACCACGCCAGCTGCAGCGTTCGCTAACGCACACGCTTCATCAAGTTCTTTACCTGCCGAAACAGAAGCGGCAAGTACAGAAATCACGGTATCACCCGCCCCTGTTACGTCGTACACTTCTTTCGCTAATGTCGGTAAGTGGAACGGCTTTTTACCTTTGCGTAGCAATGTCATACCATGTTCACTGCGTGTGACCAACAAAGCTTCAAAATCGTATTTTTCTATCAGATCAAGTCCCTTTTCTACCAACATATCGTCATCTTTTATCTTACCGACCACGGCTTCAAACTCAGATAGATTAGGGGTTAGTAGTGTCGCACCACGGTAACGTTCAAATTCTGCACCTTTTGGATCGATAAACACAGGAACTCCGTGTTGCTTCGCTAATTGAATGTAGTTTTGAACATGTTCAAGTGTCCCTTTGGCATAATCAGAAAGGATCACCGCTTTTACTTTAGGCAAAGATTGACGCATCTGATTTTCAATTAAAGCGGGTTCAAGATCTTCCACTTTATCTTCAAAATCGAGCCGGATGAGCTGCTGTCCTCGGCTTAGTACTCTCAGTTTAGTGATAGTAGGAAAGTCGTCGAGTTCGACGAAATTGCAGTTTACTTTGAGTGACGTTAGTTTTTGATTTAATACTTGAGCAGGTTCATCATTACCAACAAACCCTACTAGATAGGAAGAACCACCGAGCGACGAAATATTCATTGCAACGTTGGCAGCTCCGCCTGGACGTTCTTCATTTTTCTCAACTTTAACCACAGGAACCGGCGCTTCTGGAGAAATTCGTCCTGTTGGTCCATACCAATAGCGATCTAACATAACGTCGCCAACAATTAACACACCAGCTTGCTGATAATCAGGCAAAATGGGCTTCATTTTTTATTCTCCAATTTATATTTTACGGCAGAGTTTATCACAGTGACAAATAAGCAAAAGGCATTAACCAAGCCAAGATTGCCAAATATCCATAACATGTTGACGCTCATTAACGAACTTAGTTTCATCAACGTCTCCATCAAGATTTAATAAATTACGGCGATGGAATTGATTGCGCATCGATGTATAAGCAGTAATTAACTGCTGAGCTTCGCATTCAGTAATAACTTGTTCTTGCACCAAGGATTCAAAGATACGGATATTATCAGACCAATGTGTCAAATTCGGATAAGTTTGACTAAAGCGTAGCACCAAATACTGAGCTATAAACTCGATATCTGTAATGCCGCCTCTGTCCTGCTTTAGCATAAAGCGTCCCGGTTTTTTGTTCCCAAGGTGGCCAAGCATCTTTTGCCTCATATCTCTCACTTGTTGCGTTAGCGTTCGGCTTTCACGCTGAGTGGTTAGAATCTGATGACGCATATTCGAATATGCTTGCTGTAGTGGTTCATCACCAAACACCATACGCGTTCTGACCAATGCTTGATGTTCCCACGTCCACGCTTCATTACGTTGATAATCGGTAAATGCTTCAACTGATGAAACCAATAATCCCGACGAGCCTGATGGACGAAGCCGAGTATCAATTTCGTATAAAATTCCTGATGGGGTTCGTGTTGAGAAAAGATGAACAACTCGTTGAGCCAAACGTAAATAAAACTGACGCCCATCTATCTCTTTTTTACCGTCGGTGTACACATCACTAGGGCAATCATGAATAAACACAATATCAAGATCTGAGTTATACCCCAACTCCCAACCACCAAGCTTCCCATAACCAACAACAGCAAACCCTAAGCCATCACGTTGATGAATATGGGTCGGCTCGCCATATTTTTCGCTTAATTGAATCCATGCCTGTTTCACCACAACTTCGATGATGGCTTCCGCAAGATAGGTAAGGTGATCGCTTACCCGTCTAACAGGCAAAACATCCGTCACATCGGCTGCGGCAATTTTTAAAATACAAATTTGCTTAAACTGACGTAACCCCTCCATCTGTTGTTCCATATCATCTTCTGGAATTCGGGCAAGGTAATCACGTAATTCATTACGATATGAATCTAGTTCTATCGGGTTATACAGATGCTTAATATCGATAAGCTCATCAAGCAAAATAGGATAACGAGCAAGCTGCTCAGATATCATTGGACTTGCCGTACACAATCTAACTAATTGCGTCAGCGCAGCCGGGTGCTCATCGAGTAACTCTAGATACGTAGTCCGAGTCGCGATGTTCTGCAATAAGTGCAAAACTCGTGAAAATCCGAAACGCCCCTTAGGGTGAGAAAATACTGCTTGGAAAACTTTTGGCATCAAGCGGTTTAGTACTTCTCGACCACGTGGACCGAGGGTTTTCTTTGCAAGCTCTTGTTTAAATTGAATCAGAGCCTTTGCAATGCCCGACTCTTGGGTTAACCCAATATCTTGTTCAATTATTTGCTCAACGACATCGGCTTTGTTAGCAAAGTCCCATAGTTCGCTATAACAGCGTTCAATATCACTTTCGTCATTATGCTGGTCGTCCCCGATTAAAGCGTCAAATACAGTATGAACATCAGCCATGTGTTCTAACGTCTGCTTGAGCAAGGTTTCCCAATCTTCATATCCCATTGCACAAGCAAGTTTAATTTGATCATCCTCGTTATCGGGTAGAGTTTGGGTCTGTTTATCTTCCATTGCTTGCAAAAGGTTTTCTAAACGACGTAAGAATAGATAACTAGTACGTAGAATAGTGACTTCGCCTAATTTGAGAAGAGACAACTCCTCTATCGCATCAAGGGTGCCTATAAGCCCTCTTCGACGCAAACACGGTTCTCTTCCCCCACGAATTAGCTGAAACACTTGAACAATAAATTCAATTTCTCGAATGCCACCGGCACCGAGTTTAATGTTGTTTTCTAAGCCTCGACGACGAACTTCGGTTTGTATCATGGACTTCATTCGTCGCAGCGATTGAATCGCACTAAAGTCGATATAGCGACGAAAAACAAACGGACGCAAGGTTTGACGCAGTTCTTGATAATGAGAGTACATTTCACGTCCCATTACGCGAGCCTTAACCATCGCGTAGCGTTCCCAGTCACGCCCTTGTTCTTGGTAATAATCTTCCATTGCTGTAAAGCTCATCACCAACGGGCCACTTTCCCCGAAAGGTCGAAGACGCATATCAACTCGATAACAAAACCCGTCTACTGTCCATTTATCCAAACTTTTAATAATTCGTTGACCAAGGCGAGTAAAGAACTGCGGGTTTGAGATACTACGTCGGGCACCCTGAGTTTCTCCATTTTCGGGATACGCAAAAATTAAATCGATATCAGAAGAGAAGTTCAGCTCCCCACCACCCAGCTTGCCCATTCCAATAATCAGCATGGGTTGCGCCTCACCTTGTTGGCTACAAGGAGTCCCGTATTCATTACAACATAAGCGGTATTGCCATTGGTAAGTTTCGAAAATCATCGCCTCTGCCAATTCGCTAATATGATTCAAACTGATTTCTAATGACCAATGTTCTAATTCATTGGCTGATGAAACAAAGTCATTCCAAGCGATATACAACATTTCTCGATTTCGGTATCGGCGCAGAAATGCCATCCCACTATCTTCGTTATCCTGTTGACTGAGTTGCACTTGTAACTCTTCTCGATAACAACAACTGCGATCCTGACTCGCCATCAAAGTCGGTAAGTTTTTACACAACTCCTCATCACGCATTAAGGTATCGTGGCAAAACTTACTTAATCCGATAACGTAATAGAGCTGTTGAGTTAATTCCTCATCCCAACTCAAGATAAATGGATAACGCTCAACCAATAATTGGTACTGGTTTTGAGTATGGGATTTAAGTTCTAGCGGAAGTTGCATGTAAGCTCCTTACAAACCAAGGATGTCGCTTAGTTATAACAAATTTTCATCAATAAAAAACGCCCACCCTAAAAGAGTGGACGTTATATCTAATCCTTAATCATATTACACTTGAAACGAACTAATTTTCTGATCTAATTCAGTAACATTGCTTTCCATCATCTCTGCTGTTTCAAGTAGCTCTGTCACGACCTCGACCGATGCTTCTACCAACTCTTTAACCGTGCTCAGATTAGTATTCATATCTTGTGCAACGGTGGTTTGCTCTCCAGCAGCATCTGCAATTTCGTAATTCATTTCATTGATTTGTTTAACCTGCCCAACAATACCGCTCAGTTCATCACCGGCGCTACTCACCAAACTAACCCCTTCAGCGGCTTCCACCACACTTTTTTCCATCAAGTCTACGGCTGAATTAGCGCTAGCTTGTAAATGGCCAATCATATCTTGAATTTCAACCGTCGCTTTCTGCGTGCTTTGAGCTAAGTTTCTCACTTCATCGGCAACCACTGCAAAACCACGTCCAGCTTCACCTGCTCGGGCCGCTTCAATAGCAGCGTTTAATGCAAGCAAGTTGGTCTGTTCCGAAATACCTTGAATGGTGCCAACCATGCTACTAATGGCCGCAACACGATCTTCGACTTCAGTTATCGCTTCAGCGGATTTTGAAATATCATCCGACAAGTCACTCATTTTCAATACAGTACCATTGACGAAGTCTTGTCCCGTTTGTGCTTTTTCAGACGCTGCCTCTGTAAGTGTCGAAGCGGCTTGTGCATTCTCTGCCACGGTAGAAACCGCCGAGCTCATTTCACTCATTGCCGTCGAAAGCTGGTCAATTTCAATAAATTCTTCCTTAGCGGAATCCCGTGTCTCAGACATCGCTATGGTCATCACTTCACTCAATGTTGCAAGCTCTTGTGAACTTCCGACTTGGAGCTTAATCACATCTTGCAATTGGCTGCGCGTTTTCTCGAGCTCTCGAGCTAAGTCACCATATTCGTCTTTGCACTCAAGCTCAATTGGCGCACTTAAATCACGGTTCGCTAATGATTGAATCGCTTCACTAATGTAGTTAGTTTGACGCAACATAATTCGAGCAGTGAAAAGCAGCAAGCCAATAAATATCGCAATCATTGCGATCGTTTGCCACACCATTGTCATTATATATTCGTCGTAGTGGGCTTGTGCTATCTCAGCGTGTTGAGTGGCATCCAGTAACGCTTGATAAAACGTGCTAGCGTCGCCTAACTGCTTAACGACGATAAGAACAGTACTGAATACCATTAAAATTATCATTTTTGGAATTAAGCGAACATCAGTAATCACTCTTTCCCACGGCTTAAAGCTTAGCTTTGCCATATTCAATCTCCGTTTACATCATTTATTGTTCTTTATATCGACTATCTGCTCACCATGACATCACCCAGTGTTGAGCTACGGTAAATCTAGGCTCAAATAAAGATACTCACATCACCTTTTGTCTCTCAAACAGAAGGCGATAGTAAGCATGGCGATCATATACCGACGAATAATGTTGATTTTATCGGCGTAAGCAGTGAGAACTTGAATGCGATAGCCGTACCGCATATGAAAAGTGTAGTTCTTAAAAAAGAAAATGATTGGAATTAATATAAAGAGTAATAACAAAGTTGAAATCCCTTGCGCTACGTCACGCTACACAAGGGAAATACGGAGAAGTTAAGAAGGATGCCAATAGGGTATCGCAGACATACCTTTCGCACGAGTCTGCTCCATTGCATATAGAATAGAAGCTTCTTGGCGCGACAGCCAACGAGTCAATTGGTCTTGATCTTCTAATTTATCAACTAAACCTCGCAAGATGGTCAGTGCCAATAAGTCATCAATCCCTTGCAGCAAATCAGCCCAAGGTAAGCGGAAGTTATTTCGAGCATCGGCATCATACAAACTGGCAAAGCCGATCCCTGTATACAATATTCGCGTCAAGTTGTACTTCTGAGCGATGCACATTTCTGACGATAAGGCCTCCTCTAATGGAAACGCGATACATAATTCATCCAATACATACTCAAGCTGTTGAACTGCAAATTCCGGTACCGGCTGTGCCATTGTTACTTTTGCTTTTTCATCAAGAAAGGGTTGCCAGCCTTTAGCTAAGATCCAACGACTCAAATCGATGATAACTCCCGCATAGCGGCCAGAGTGAAGCAGTTTGAGGTTGTCATCACGTGAAGGATGCTTCTCCTGCAATGCGTGTAAGTGTTGAACGATCGATTTGCGTTCGTCGAGTTTTCGTAGCACATGGCCTTTTTCTTTAAGCAAGTCATCGAGGTAATCATTCTCTTTTAACCACCCGATTTCTTGCTCAAGCCATTTAAGCTCTTGACGAATAATCGCACTTGCCCGTCGTGGCACGACACCACCATATACTGCTAACGTTTGACGAATAAAACAGATCGCGTGACGAATTTCATCAAGCGCTTCAATGCCTTCATGTTCTACATATATTTGCTCATGATAAGACCAGTGAGATAATCCATGCTCTAGCGACTTAATAAAGCACGACTCAACCGTGTCAGTTGAGTGTGTTTTCACCAATGAAAGCGGAGTAACCTCATCACTTTGATACCCAGAAGCAAGGCGATAACCACGCGCGGCTTTGCTTAAGTTGCCCAAACGAGCACCGCCACTTTCACTCAATGAACGAGCCAAAGTAAATAGTGCATCGGTTTGACCTGACTTAAGCTCTAATTCAACTTCACAGATGGTGTCTCGCTGATCACCTGAAATAACCTCTCCTTGATCAAAGGCAACTTCGACCTGGCTGCCATCCGGTGTCATAACTAACCACTGCTCTCGAGTAAAATCAGTCGCAAACATCGGAATTAAATCATGCTCCAATTGCGAAACAGATTTACCCTGCGGCCAAATATCTTCAGGGTGAAGTGATAGATTGGGAATATCTCCGTCATGTTCTGCATTGTATTCAGGGCGTTGGTGCAAACCGGCCACCACTCGACCAGAAGTTTTCACCGTTTGCACATAAACATCATCACAACGGCGAATCCGCATACCGATATCGTGTTGGCGTAACCAACTGTCAGAGGTGTCAAAATAGATATTGCCGAGCTGACGGCAACTATGCTGAAGAACTTTAAGTTCTTTAATTATAGTAAGTAAAGTATCTGAATAATCAGGAGAAACAAAAAACTTAAGCTCTATCTCAGTTTCCATAATGAACCCTTTAATCAATGGTCGTAACAGGATATTGCGGAATGGTCTACTGAGCAAGATGGAATTATCAACTTAGACATGATCTAAAACGGTTTTAAAGCACCATTGAATGAGTTAACATGCGCGCTTTATTACCTCTTAACAATTAGCCAGTCTTCGGCATTAGTTGCTTATTTCGGTTATGTTTTATTTGGGTTAAATAACCATGACAATGAATACTATTATGGGGTTGTTTGCAAAATCCCCGATCAAACCTCTACAAAAACACGTCATTTGTGTCAATGAATGTTGTTCTCATCTCGTTAACTTTTTTGAAGTGAGCTTTCAATCCGATTGGGAGAAAGCGTCTGAAATTCGTGCGCAGATATCTCATCTAGAGAAAGAAGCAGATGTACTAAAGCGTGAAATTCGCCTTAAGTTACCTCGCGGCTTATTTCTTCCTGTTGATCGCACCGATATGCTTGAGCTACTGACTCAGCAAGACAAATTAGCGAACTTAGCGAAAGATGTGTCTGGGCGTGTATTTGGACGTCAATTGGTCATTCCTGAAGTACTTCAAGATGATTTCATTGCCTATGTGAAGCGTTGTTTAGATGCAGCAAATCAAGCTCAAAAAGTTATCAATGAACTTGACGAACTTCTCGAAACCGGCTTTAAGGGACGCGAAGTAACCTTAGTTGCTGAGATGATCAACCAGCTCGATGAAATTGAAGATGATACCGATTTAATGCAGATTCATTTACGTCAAAATTTGATGGCCATTGAGTCTAAATACAATCCTATCGATGTCATGTTTATGTATAAGATTTTCGAATGGATTGGTGGTATCGCCGATCAAGCTCAACGCGTAGGCGCTCGACTAGAATTGATGCTCTCGCGTTCATAACCAACAAAAAATCGATGTTGCTCTCAAGACACTTTTCTCGCATATAAACCGCTAGAAACTAGAGTGCATTGTTTAGTTTAACTAATAAATTGGATATTTCAGTGGATATACTTGCAAACTACAGCACGATTATCATCCTTGTTGCGGCTTTCTTTGGACTTATGATGGCCGTCGGTATCGGTGCAAATGACGTTGCTAACGCAATGGGGACGTCAGTTGGTTCAAAAGCGCTGACTGTAAAGAATGCGATTATTATCGCAATGATTTTTGAATTTGCTGGTGCTTATTTAGCTGGCGGTGAAGTGACTGACACCATTCGAAAAGGCGTTATCGACACAAGCTTATTTACCGAGATTCCGGAAGTATTAGTGTTTGGTATGATGTCATCACTTTTAGCGGCCGGTACTTGGTTATTACTAGCTTCATACATGGGCTGGCCCGTATCGACGACTCACTCAATTATCGGTGCAATCATCGGTTTTGCCTGTGTCACTGTCGGAACTGATGCCATTCATTGGGGAGCGGTTCAAGGTATCGTTGGCAGTTGGATTGTGACACCGCTAATTTCTGGTGTGATTGCTTACATTATATTTAGCAGTGCTCAACGACTTATTTTCGATACAGAAAACCCGTTAATTAATGCCAAACGTTTTGTTCCGGTATACATGTTTATCACGACTATGGTCATCGCGTTAGTGACCATTAAAAAAGGCCTTAAACATGTAGGTTTACATTTAAGTGGAAGTGAAGCATGGCTCGCGTCAATGTCATTTTCTGCATTGGTAATGATTGGTGGTTACATCTATATTGCTCGACGCTTTTCAACCAAAGAAGATGATCATAGCTTTGCTGGCGTTGAAAGTATCTTTACCGTGTTAATGGTGATTACAGCCTGTGCTATGGCGTTTGCTCATGGTTCAAATGATGTCGCAAATGCTATTGGCCCACTCTCAGCGATTGTTGCAACAGTACAAAACTTGGGCAACATTACGGCAAAAATACAAATTGCTTGGTGGATATTGCCGCTTGGCGGGATTGGCATCGTCATTGGCTTGGCAACGTTAGGCCACAAAGTCATGGCAACCGTAGGTACTGGTATTACAGAGTTAACTCCGAGTCGTGGTTTCGCAGCTCAGCTTGCAACCGCCTCAACTGTAGTGCTTGCTTCTGGTACAGGATTACCGATTTCAACAACTCAAACTTTAGTTGGAGCTGTACTTGGTGTAGGTTTTGCTCGTGGTATTGCAGCCTTGAACTTAGGTGTAGTACGAAACATTGTTGCATCTTGGATTATTACCTTACCTGCTGGCGCGCTACTGTCTGTCGTGTTCTACTACGTGATAGAAATGATGTTTATCTAACGACCAAAGTCAGCTAACGGTTAAGTTAATGTAACAACGTGATAAAGTTTTGAGAATAGGGAGCTTTGGCTCCCTTCTTTGTTGCACCAGATAAAGAAACTTAATATTATCTGAAAATATTCAATACTGTTTGCCCTATCAATCTTATCTGTAAAGGATTCAACGTGAAAAAATTGATGATTATGGTACTGCTTGCTGTGTTCTCTGTACCATCATTTGCACAGCAATTTTATGTTGCTGATAAATTGTTTACCTACATGCATTCAGGGCCAAGTGCCCAATACCGAATTATGGGTAGCGTAAATGCTGGTGATAAAATTAAGTTGCTTCAATCTGATAAAGCGAGTGGCTATACGCAGATTGTTGATAGTAAAGGCCGTAAAGGCTGGGTACAGAGCAAATTTATTACGTCGAAAGAAAGTATGGCGGTTCGTCTACCTCGCTTAGAAAAAGAACTGTCTGAAGTAAGAGCTAAATTAGACAGTGCAGAAAGTGATGCCAATCGCGAAAAAGAAGGCTTAGTTGAATCTCTTGAAGTTCGCAGTCGTCAAGTAACAGAGTTAGAGCAAAACTATTCAGAGATGATGAGCAAGTTCTCAGCATCACAAGGCCAAATCCGTGAGTTAAGTGCAAAATTGGACACTCAAAAAGAAGACTTACTAATGAAATACTTCCTCTATGGTGGCGGTGTTATGCTAGGCGGAATCTTCTTCGGTATTATCTTGCCGCACATTATTCCTAAGCGTAAGAAAAACCGTTCAGATTGGGTATAAACCTAATACTGTAATATTTTAAGGTCGCCCATTCGTGGCGACCTTTTTTGTTTTGACTTTTGTTATTCTAAATTTTTAATAAAGACAGACTCGACCTATAATTTCAACTTATACAATTATGCAATGAGTAAACAGATGAAACGCTATTTAGTCGGCGGTGCAGTACGAGATCAACTGCTTGGCCTCGACGTTTATGACCAAGATTGGGTTGTCGTTGGTTCTTCCCCTGAAGAGATGCTTTCTCGTGGCTATCAAGCTGTTGGGAAAGACTTTCCTGTTTTTCTCCATCCAAAGACCAAACAAGAGCATGCACTCGCAAGAACTGAACGAAAGACTGGAGCTGGTTATAAAGGGTTTGCTTGCGACTTCGACGCGAGTGTTACGCTGGAAGACGATCTAAAGAGAAGAGATCTCACCATCAACGCCATCGCACAAGATGATAATGGCGATATTATTGATCCGTATCGCGGTCAGGAAGATCTCAATAACAAATTGCTACGACATGTCTCCGATGCATTTGTTGAGGATCCGCTACGTGTGCTAAGAGTCGCGCGTTTTGCGGCTAAACTTGCCCACCTTGGCTTCATCGTCGCTGAAGAAACCATGCAGTTAATGAAAGAGATTGTGGCGCAAAACGAATTAGAAAACTTAACCGCTGAACGAATCTGGCAAGAGTGGCATAAGTCACTATCAACGAAAACACCACATGTATTTCTTTCGACCTTACGTGAGTGTGGTGCTTTAGCGGTCATTCTCCCTGAGATCGACTTACTATTTGGTGTTCCTCAGCCTGCACAATGGCACCCTGAAATTGACACTGGGGTTCACACACTAATGGTTACGGAGCAAGCTGCTAAGCTAAGTGAAGACACAACTGTTCGTTTTGCTGCTAGCGTACACGATCTTGGTAAAGGAATTACACCAATAGCAGAGTGGCCCAGCCATAAGATACATTGCCATACCGGACAAAAACTCATCAAAAGTCTTTGTCTCCGCTTACGAGTACCTAATGCCTATCGAGACTTGGCCATAGCAGTGTGTGAGCAGCATTCTAATATCCATAGAGCTAATGAGCTGCGTCCCAGTACCTACGTAAAAATTTTCGATAAACTCTACGTATGGAGACAACCAGAGCGTTTAGATAAAGTATTACTCTGCTGTCAGGCGGATCATTGTGGGCGACTAGGAATGGAACACCTTCCCTACTCTCAAGCCGAGCGATTTAAACGAGCCTATCAAGCTGCGGTTTCAATCAATACTCAAGAAATCATTGCTGATGGCTTTCAAGGGAAAGCCATTCGAGATGAGCTATTTATTCGCCGCACCAAAGCCATCGAAAACCTTTTTAAGACGCTTTAGCACCTAGAGCTTCTTCGATACGAATTAATTGTGGCCACAACAGTTCATTGCTTTTACCAAATTACATACAAAAAAATACCCTGCCGTAGTCGGCAGGGTATTCAAAGTATTAAGTAAATAAGTCCCTAAGGATTACTGACCTTTAACTTCTTTTAGACCGCTTTCGTTGTAAAGAGAGGAGCTTTAGCACCTAGAGCTTCTGCGATACAGATTAGTTGCGGTCAGAACGGCTCATTGCGTTTACTAAATTACAGGCAAAAAAATACCCTGCCGTAGTCGGCAGGGTATTCAAAGTATTAAGTAAATAAGTCCCTAAGGATTACTGACCTTTA
>NZ_JBTAMQ010000010.1:0-101647 GCF_054404255.1 Vibrio phycocola | reverse complement strand
AAAGAGAGGAGCTTTAGCACCTAGAGCTTCTGCGATACAGATTAGTTGCGGTCAGAACGGCTCATTGCGTTTACTAAGTTACAGGCAAAAAAATACCCCGCCGTAGTCGGCAGGGTATTCAAAGTATTAAGTAAATAAGTCCCTAAGGATTACTGACCTTTAACTTCTTTTAAACCGTTGTAAGGAGCTTTAGCACCTAGAGCTTCTTCGATACGGATTAACTGGTTGTACTTAGCTACACGGTCAGAACGGCTCATAGAACCTGTTTTGATTTGACCTGCTGCAGTACCTACCGCTAGATCAGCGATAGTTGCATCTTCAGTTTCGCCAGAACGGTGAGAGATAACAGCTGTGTAGCCTGCATCTTTCGCCATTTTGATTGCTGCTAGAGTTTCAGTTAAAGAACCGATTTGGTTGAACTTGATTAGGATAGAGTTCGCTACGCCTTTCTCGATACCTTGAGCTAGGATCTTAGTGTTAGTTACGAATAGATCGTCACCAACAAGTTGTAGTTTGTCACCTAGAAGTTCAGTCTGGTGTTTGAAACCATCCCAATCTGACTCGTCAAGACCGTCTTCGATAGAAACGATTGGATAATCGTTAGCAAGACCTTGTAGGTAGAAGTTGAATTCTTCAGAAGAGAATACTTTACCTTCGCCTTTCATGTTGTAGTTGCCAGCTTCTTTGTCGTAGAACTCAGATGCAGCACAGTCCATTGCTAGAGTAACGTCTTTACCTAGAACGTAACCAGCCGCTTCTACAGCTTCTTTGATTGCAGCTAGTGCAGCAGCGTTAGACTCAAGGTTTGGAGCGAAACCACCTTCATCACCAACAGCAGTGCTTAGACCTTTAGCTTTAAGTACTTTAGCTAGGTTGTGGAATACTTCAGCACCGATACGTAGACCTTCTTTAAGAGTAGAAGCGCCAACTGGTTGAATCATGAATTCTTGGATATCAACGTTGTTATCAGCGTGCTCACCACCATTGATGATGTTCATCATTGGAAGAGGCATAGAGAATACGCCAGCTGTACCGTTAAGCTCAGCGATGTGCTCGTATAAAGGCATGCCTTTCGCAGCAGCTGCAGCTTTAGCGTTTGCTAGAGAAACTGCTAGGATTGCGTTTGCACCAAACTTATTCTTGTTTTCAGTACCATCTAGGTCAATCATAACTTGGTCAACAGCTGCTTGATCTTTTGCATCTTTACCAAGTAATGCTTCAGCGATGTCGCCGTTTACAGCAGCAACTGCTTTAAGAACACCTTTACCTAGGAAACGTGCTTTGTCACCGTCACGTAGCTCAAGAGCTTCGCGAGAACCAGTAGATGCGCCAGATGGAGCAGCAGCCATACCGACGAAACCGCCTTCTAGGTGTACTTCAGCTTCAACAGTTGGGTTACCACGTGAGTCGATGATTTCACGACCTAGAACTTTAACGATCTTAGACATTAATGTTTCCTCTCATTTTGAAATTAAATATCAAATTTAAAGGTAGCTGTTACAAATACAACTACCCGGGTCCTTTTAGAACTTTTCACTATTCTGAGCGCTGATATTCACCAGCAGCTTTAACAAATCCAGCGAATAGCGGATGGCCATCGCGTGGAGTTGAAGTAAATTCTGGGTGGAATTGAGCCGCAACAAACCACGGGTGGTTTGGATTCTCAATGACTTCTACCAATTTCTTGTCCGCTGAAAGCCCTGAGACTTTAAGACCAGCCTTTTCAATTTGTGGACGAAGAACATTATTTACTTCATAGCGGTGACGATGACGTTCGTGAATCGTTTCACTTCCATAGAGCTCATGAGCTTTTGTCCCTTTTTCTACGTGACATAGCTGAGAACCTAAACGCATTGTACCGCCTAAATCCGATTGCTCAGAACGTGCTTCTACCGCACCATCTGAATCAATCCACTCAGTGATCAAACCAACCACTGGATATTTCGATTCTTTATCAAATTCGGTTGAATTTGCCCCTTCTAATCCTGCGACATTACGAGCGTATTCAATAAGTGCTACCTGCATCCCTAAACAGATGCCTAAATATGGCACTCCATTTTCACGAGCATATTGCGCCGCTAAAATTTTACCTTCAACCCCACGGTCTCCAAACCCACCAGGAACGAGAATCGCATCCAATTCACCTAATACTTCTGTTCCCTTATTTTCAAGGTCTTGCGAATCAACATAACGAATCGTCACACTCAATCGATTCTTAAGGCCCGCATGAATTAGGGCTTCATTCACCGATTTATATGCATCTGGAAGTTCGATGTATTTACCCACCATTCCGATGGTTACTTCACCTGTTGGGTTAGCTTCTTCGTAAATAACCTGTTCCCATTCAGACAAATCAGCTTCTGGAGCATCCAGTCCAAAACGCGTACAAACAATATCGTCCAAGCCTTGCGATTTAATTAACTGAGGAATTTTGTAGATTGAATCTACATCCTTCATTGAAATAACCGCTTTCTCTTGAACATTACAGAATAGTGCAATTTTCTTACGTTCGTTAGCCGGAATAACACGATCTGAACGACATACAAGAATGTCTGGCTGAATACCGATTGATAATAGCTCTTTCACTGAATGTTGCGTTGGTTTGGTTTTTACTTCACCTGCAGCCGCTAAATAAGGAACCAGTGTCAAATGCATAAACATTGCACGTTCACGACCTAATTCAACCGCTAGCTGACGAATTGCTTCCATAAAAGGCAGTGATTCGATATCACCAACCGTACCGCCAACTTCAACGATAGCAATATCATGACCTTCAGAGCCAGCGATAACACGATCTTTAATCGCGTTAGTAATATGAGGAATAACCTGAATCGTCGCACCTAAGTAATCGCCACGGCGCTCTTTACGAAGGACGTCTGCGTAAACACGACCTGCAGTAAAGTTATTCCGTTTCGTCATTTTGGTGCGAATAAAACGCTCATAGTGACCTAAGTCGAGATCGGTTTCAGCACCATCTTCAGTGACAAAAACTTCACCATGCTGAGTTGGACTCATGGTACCTGGATCAACGTTAATATACGGATCCAGCTTCATCATAGTCACTTTAATGCCGCGAGCTTCTAAAATCGCTGCTAAGGATGCTGCTGCAATACCTTTACCAAGGGAGGATACTACCCCGCCAGTAACAAAAATATAATTTGTCGTCATGTTTAACCTGAAGTTGGTTGAATGAGGGAAATGAGTTCATCTGGACGGGAAGCAAATATACCAGAACCCCTTAACCGCCACAACGTGAAACTTATCACACTCTTCTGTTTTCTTTTTTGCTTCAAATCAATTCAACAGATTTAGTTCTGAAAGCAAAATTTGATGTAATGACTTGCTCTATGTAGTAAACAACTGATCTAGCTCTGTTTTACCACATTGATATGATCATTTTATTTCCGGACTTTCTCTTCACGCTTTACTTCATCCCACATGCCATCCAATTCACTTAGATTGTAATCGGTAAGCTTAGCGTTATTATGCGCAACTTTTTGTTCAATTTGATGAAAACGGCGCATAAACTTCAAGTTAGCTTTGGTTAATGCAGCTTCAGGATCGTGGCCCAAATGACGAACCATATTCACCATAGCAAACATCATATCGCCCAACTCTTCTTCTAACTTGTCTTGGTCAATATTGACTTGCAGAGCTTCATCCATCACTTCTTCAATCTCTTCCTCAACCTTCGCTACCACAGGGCCTATAGAATCCCAATCGAATCCATACTTTGCGGCACGCTTTTGCAGTTTATTCGCTTTGCTTAATGCGGGAAGTGATTGTGGGATGGAATCAAAAATAGAGTCGACCTTGTCACTCTCTTGTTTTTGTAACTTTTCTTCGGCTTTAACTTTGTCCCAATTGGCATTGATCTCTTCATCACTTCCAAAAGTTTGATCACCAAAAACATGAGGGTGACGACGAATCAACTTTGCATTGACTTCATCGATCACATCTGAGAAATCAAACAGCCCTTTTTCTTGTGCTAATTGGCTGTAGAAAATGGCTTGAAACACAAAGTCGCCAAGCTCTTCTTTTAAGTTCGCGTAATCTTTGTTGTAAATGGCGTCGACAACTTCATAGGTTTCTTCGATTGTGTGAGGAACGATGGTTTCAAAGCTCTGCTTTTTATCCCATGGGCAGCCATTTTCTGGATCTCTTAATTGCGCCATTATTTCTTGCAGTTTTTCAATCGGATGCGACATCGACTTCCCTTAATTGACTTGTCTTAACCATAGGTCTTGATTAACCCAATCGTTTAACGGATAAAACATCCTTAGTTTGTTCAATTTTCCCTTGGATGCGAGACAATATTTCTACACTGGTTAATTCCAAATCAAAATCCATAAAAATCATTTGTCGTTTATAATCACTACGACTTTTCATACTGGCGACTTTAACTTTTTCATTGGCCAATAAGCTAGTTATGTCTTTCAATAGACCTGTTCTTTCCATTGCCTCGACGCGAATCGTCAGAATATAGGTGCCACCAACTCCCGCCCCCCAAACCGTATCGATAATTCGTTCTGGTGCATGGTGTCGAAGTTCTTCAAGTTGCTCACAATCACTGCGGTGGACCGATATACCACGCCCTTGAGTAATGTAGCCTTTAATTTCATCTCCAGGAATTGGACGACAGCAACGTGCGATATGATTCATTAGGTTATCTACGCCTTGAACCACAACCGCATCTTTACTGGTTTTAGCTGTGCTCGAAGTTTTCGTTTCTGAAATTTTGAGTTTTTCCAGTGCGAGTTTGTCTTCTTCTTCAGCAGTCGGCTTATTCACTAGAGCATTAATGTGATTCAGTACTTGGTTGATGCGTAAATCACCACTACCAACGCCGACATACAACTCTTCAGGAGAATTTACATTGAAGCGCTTCAGGGCATAATCTGTTGCATCTTTCAGTGTTGCGCCGATCTTTTGCAGTTCTGCTTCTAAAATCTCTTTGCCTGCCTCAAGGTTTTTCTCTCGGCTCTGTTTTCTAAACCAGGCATTAATTTTGGCACGAGCACGTCCTGAGTGAACAAAACCTGTTGCAGGATTCAACCAATCTCGTGATGGATTCGCTTCTTTTGTCGTGATGATTTCAACTTGATCCCCCATGGCTAGCTTATGGGTAAATGGCACTATACGCCCGCCCACTTTCGCGCCAATACAACGGTGCCCAACTTCTGAGTGAATATGATACGCAAAGTCCAACGGGGTCGCGCCCATTGGCAGATCAACCACATCACCTCGCGGAGTAAAGGCATAAACTCGGTCATCAAATACTTGGCTGCGTAACTCATCTAGCATCTCGCCAGAATCTGACATCTCTTCTTGCCAATCGAGCAGTTTACGTAGCCATGCAATTTTCTCATCGTAGCCACTACGACCAACCGATTTACCTTCTTTATATTTCCAGTGAGCTGCAACACCGAGTTCAGAATCCTCGTGCATTTGTTTGGTACGAATCTGAATCTCGATAGTCTTGCCTTCTGGCCCGAGGATCACTGTATGAATTGATTGATATCCGTTAGGTTTCGGATTAGCAACATAATCATCAAACTCTTGAGGCAAGTGCTTAAATTGAGTATGAACGACGCCAAGTGCCGCATAACAATCCTGTAGTTTGTCGGCAATAATCCGTACCGCTCGCACATCAAATAGCTCATCAAATGCGAGGTTTTTCTTCTGCATTTTTCGCCAAATACTGTAGATGTGTTTAGGTCGCCCACTAACATCCGCATTAATACTGCATGAGCTCATTTCAGCACGAAGATTATCGACAAAATTCTTAATATATTGCTCGCGAACAACACGACGTTCGGAAAGCTGTTTCGCGATCTGTTTATAGGTATCCGGCTGCTGATAGCGAAAAGCGTAATCTTCCATTTCCCATTTAAGTTGCCCTATACCCAGACGGTTTGCCAATGGTGAATAGATATTGGCGCACTCTTTTGCCGCTTGGCGACGAACCTCATCTGGCTCGTCTTTGACTTCCCGTAAATTACAGATTCGCTCTGCCAGCTTAATCACCACACAGCGAAAGTCATCGACCATTGCAAGGAGCATTCGACGGACATTATCCACTTGTTCAGACGCATCGTGATGCTGGCTTGACGAGTTTAGTTGACCGATTGCAGCCATTTCATCGACACCATCGATAAGCTTAATGATCTCTTTGCCATACTCTTCTTCCAACTGTTCACGACTCATCACACCGTTCACAAAAGCCGGAAACAGTAGAGCGGCCACCAAAGTGGCTCGATCCATTGACAGCATCACTAAGATTTCGATCATTTCTCGACCACGCCACAACACCATCGTTTTTAGGTTTTGATCCGCACCAATCTGCTCTATCGATTGATAAACCTTTGTCAAACGTTCTGTTGTCGCCTTGTCTTGACCCAAGCTGTTCATCCAGCTATCAAGCTGAAATACCGAGTCTGACGTTAAATGTGCGCTTCTTACCGCAACCATTTTCTATACCTATATTGTGAATCTAACTATCGATTGTTATGAATCTATTTATCGAACAAATAATGCCATGGATTCTAAATGGCCAGTATGAGGGAACATATCCAACATCGCCAATTTTTCCAAGTGGTACCCCTGCTCTATCAATACCTGACTATCACGCGCCAATGTAGCTGGATTACAGGATACATATACGATACGTTGCGGAGAAAATTGTGATAACTGTGCTACAACTTGCTGCGCGCCTGCTCGAGCGGGATCGAGTAATATCTTATCAAACTGCTCATTTCCCCACGACGTTTCTCGCAAATCTTTCTCTAAGTTAGCCTGAAAAAATGTCGCGTTCTTCAAATCATTTAATGCCGCATTGGCCGACGCTTGCTCAACCATGCTATCGACGCCTTCTATTCCCACCAATTCGCTTACGCATTTAGCAATAGGAAGACTAAAGTTACCGACACCACAAAATAAGTCGAGCACTTTGTCATTCGATTCAAGCTGAAGCCAATCTATTGCTTGCGCCACCATACCTTGATTTACGGCTCGATTAACTTGAATAAAATTATTTGGTTTAAACTCAACCGATACCCCAACTTCAGAATAAACCGGTACTGGCCCATCAATATACTCAAGCTCGTTGTTTTGCGGCATAAGATAAAGCGTAGCATTCAATGACGCAGCCAACTCAATCAACGCCTCTTGATCTTTTGCTTTCAACGCTTTTGTGTGACGTAGCACAATGACAGCACCACTACCTGCAAGCACCATTTCGAGATGCCCAAGTGTTTCAGGAGAATGAAAAGTTTCAAGCAATAACTTTAAAGGTGAAAGTAGTTTATTCAGCTCAGGTTCCAATACTGGACATTGTTCAATAGTGACAATGTTCTTACTTTGCTTCTGACGAAAACCGAACTCTAACCTGTTCTGCTTTTTGTCCCAACGCAAACTGACTCGAGCTCGGCGTCGATATCCCTGTTCACTCGCTGAAATCGTGGGTTCCAGTTCTATCTTTTCATTTGTGACTTTATTCATCACATAGCTCAAGGTTTTCTCTTTATGAGTGACTTGTTGTGAATGAGATAGATGCTGCATGTCGCATCCGCCACACATATGGTAATGAGAGCAAAATGGCTTTTGGCGTAGAGGGCTTCGCTCTAAGATTTTTACAATTTTCGCCCTAGCATATTTGCTTTTCTCTTCATTAAACTGAACCAATACTTCTTCTTGCGGCAATCCACCATCGATAAAAACAGGTTTTTGATGATAGTAAGCAATACCACAACCTTGATGATCAAGTTTTTCGATCACTAAAGGAATGTGCTTACTATTGTGTGAAGTTTTCTTTTTTGGTTGGAAAAAACGTGCCATTATCTATGCCTAGCTGAAGAAGTGTCGCAATTTGCTTATAAAAATCACGGTTAAAAGTTAACAGTGATTGTCGAATAGTACTGAACTGATTAAGCTTACCAAGACACGGTCTCGGAGTATTCATAAGCTTTGGGGCTATTTTCCCATATCCACACAACGATGTTTAGAGAATAATGAATCGATATGGACTAAGAGCGCGAGTTATTACGTTAACTCTAGCGCCAACTTTGATTATAGGCTTAGCATTATGTGCTTTTTTCTCCTTTAATCGCTATCAAGACTTGGAAAATCAGGTCATCAATGCAGGTTCGAATATTATCGAGCCTCTTGCAATTGCGAGCGAAGAATCGCTACGAAATCAAAGTCGGGAATCCGTTCGTCGTATTATCAGTTACGCACACCGAAAAAACTCCCAGTTTGTCCGCAGTATCGCAGTATTTGACAGCAAACATCAGTTATTTGTGACGTCTAATTTCCACCCCAACTTTGAATCTTTAACCTTTGCACGAAATAAACCAATACCGACGCTTGGCACAGCGGTAATGAAAGACAACCACACCTTAATATTACGAACGCCGATCTTAGCAGAAAGTCGTTTAATTGATGGTTCTACTGATGTTCGGCGAATTCCAGTACTTGGTTATATTGCAATTGAACTCGATCTCTCGTCACTACGTTTACAACAATACCAAGAAATTTTTGCCGCAATTATGGTTTTAATTCTTGGGCTTGCGCTTTCAGGGTTATTTGCCTTCCGTTTGATGTACGACGTTACGCGCCCTATTACTCATATGAAAAACATGCTCGACCGTATTCGACGCGGCCACCTAGACGTTCGAATTGAAGGCACCATGCATGGAGAATTGGATGAACTAAAAAAAGGCATCAATGCCATGGCGGCATCCTTATCCGAGTATCACGGTGAAATGCAACATAGCATCGACCAAGCAACGTCTGATTTACGTGAAACATTAGAACAGCTCGAGATTCAAAACGTTGAACTCGACATCGCAAAAAAACATGCTCAAGAAGCCGCTCGAGTTAAATCTGAATTCTTGGCAAACATGTCTCATGAGCTGCGCACTCCACTCAATGGCGTTATTGGTTTTACACGACAAATGTTAAAAACCCAGCTATCCAAAAACCAACAAGATTATTTACAAACCATTGAAAAGTCGGCTAATAACCTCTTAAACATCATTAATGACATTCTCGACTTCTCCAAATTAGAGGCCGGTAAGTTAGCGCTAGAGAACATTCCTTTTGAATTTGAACAAAATCTCGAAGAGGTAATCGATCTCTTAGCCACGAGTGCGCACGAAAAAGGCCTCGAAATCACATTAAGAGTGGATCCTAATATTCCGATTGGATTGGTTGGTGACCCGCTTAGAATTCAGCAAGTACTGACTAACCTTGTCGGCAATGCGATTAAATTTACCGAGTCTGGGAATATTGACATCACTATCGAGCAAAAGTCAGTACATGATGATTGTTTCGAATTGCTCTTTTCTGTTCGAGATACAGGAATAGGTATCTCAGAGCGCCAACAAGCTCAACTATTTCAAGCCTTTAGCCAAGCAGACGCCAGCATATCTCGTCGCTATGGTGGAACCGGATTAGGATTGGTTATCACCCAAAAAATAGTCAGTCAGATGGGTGGAAAAATCGGCCTGACTAGCCGGTTACACCAAGGATCAACTTTTTGGTTTAATCTGCACTTAACGAAAACAGAAATACCTATTTCGGACTGGTTTGATCCTAAGCCCCTTGCTGGAAGTTCAGTGTTACTGATCGAAACAAATAAACGGGTTAAGCGACTGCTCCAGAAAACATTGGAAAGCGTGGGTATTAATGTCACAAGTGTTAATGAAGTGCCGACCAATTCAGGCCTTTATGATTATGTTATTTATAATTTAGCACTATCAAGCAATAACTCATTAATCACAATAGAACCACAAGTTCGCCAAGTGCTTAACCTTGCACCTAATGTCATTATTGGCACACCAAGTACCGAGCTAGCATTGGCTGAATACTTGATGAAACATCATCCAGTGAAATGTGTTACCAAACCTCTTTCACGGAAAAAAATCATTCAAGCCATGCTCGATCTTCACCCAGTTAAATCCGATAGAAGTATCGATCTAATTTCTCCACCTAACCTAGATAAACTTCCCTTAAAAGTGATGGCGGTAGACGACAACCCAGCCAACTTAAAGTTAATTACGGCGCTTCTATGTGAACGAGTTAAGTCTGTTGTCAGTTGTACCAATGGGCAAGATGCTATTGAAGAATCGATAAAGCAAAAGTTTGACATCATATTAATGGATATTCAGATGCCCCAAATTGATGGAGTATCTGCATCTAAGGAAATCAAACGTCAATCGTTCAATAGCGATACTCCGATTATTGCTGTTACTGCCCATGCAATGCCTGGTGAACGGGAGAGATTATTAAATGAAGGGATGGACGATTATCTTACAAAGCCAATCGAAGAGCATGTTCTTCAACAAGTCTTGGTACATTGGAATCCATACCCTTATGAACATCAAATAGAGAAACTTGAGATCCCAGCTACCCAGCCTGTTTCCAATAATATGTCATCCAACCTAAAAAGTGGTCAGGAACTCTCTGTCATCGACTGGGAGAGTGCTTTAAAACAAGCAGCAAACAAGCTCGATTTGGCTCAAGACATGTTACGTATGTTAGTTGATTCCATTCCAGAAATAATCATCCATATTGACCAAACTATAGCCGGTAAAATTGAACACAAAGATTTGCTTCAGCATATTCACAAGCTGCACGGCAGTTGCGCTTATTGTGGCGTTCCAAGGTTGAAAAAAATCTGTGCAGTGATAGAGCACGCCTTACGTCAAAACAAGACCGTTGAAGAGTTAGAGCCTGAACTATTTGAGTTACTTGAAGAAATGGAAAAGGTTGTTAATGAGGCTAAAAGCTATATTTCCTAAAAGCTATCGTTGCAAACAACTGCATTCAATTAGTTTTTAGCCTCATTGTTGCGACGAAAACAGCTACGATTCAATAATCACCGTCGCAGTCGCATAATGTTTTTCATCTGAAATACTGACATGCATTGTTTTGCCGCCAATTAATTGTGAAATTTGTTCGGCTCGGCCTGTCATTGTCAGCTTAGGTTTACCGAGTTGATCATTTAATATCGAAAAGTCCTGAAAAGAAACGCCCTGAGCGATACCTGTACCTAGTGCTTTTGAAGCGGCTTCCTTTGCTGAAAAACGTTTCGCTAAAAAGCGTTCGGGGTGGTGATGAAAATTATATTCTGCCAGCTCTTCTTCTGTGAGAATACGCTGAGCTAATTTATCACCGGATTTGTTTATTGCTTCTTGGATTCGTTCGATTTCAACGATATCAGTGCCTATGCCTACTATTGCCATTAACGACGCGCCTTTTCCATTTCCGCTTTCATATCAGCGACAGCTTTGCTTAGTCCATCAAACGCTGCGCGCCCAATGATTGAATGGCCGATATTCAATTCATAAATCTCTGGTAACGCCGCAATCGGTGCAACGTTATGATACGTCAGGCCGTGCCCTGCATTTACCGTAATCCCAATCTCTGTTGCATACGTTGCTGCTGATGCGATTCGACTTAACTCGGCATCACGTTGAGCATCGTTTTCAGCATCAGCATAATGACCGGTATGAAGTTCAATATACGGAGCTCCACATGCTTTTGCGGCATCAATTTGACGCGGGTCAGCATCAATAAACAAAGACACTTTAATTCCTGCAGCATCAAGTTGTTGAGTCGCCGCTTTAATTCGTTCTAGATTGCCAGCAACATCTAACCCACCTTCTGTGGTCAGCTCTTCACGCTTTTCAGGAACAAGGCAGACAAATTCTGGTTGGGTCTCTAATGCAATATCCACCATTTCATCGGTTACCGCCATCTCGAGGTTCATTCGAGTTTGAATGGTCTCACGTAGCAAACGCACATCGCGATCAAGAATATGGCGACGGTCTTCACGTAAATGAATAGTAATCCCATCAGCCCCTGCTCGTTCAGCCACTTCTGCTGCGTGAACAGGATCAGGATATTTTGTCCCACGAGCATTACGTAATGTCGCAATATGATCGATGTTTACACCTAATAGAATTGAACTCATTGTCCTAATCTCCGTGATTTTGATATGCCAGATTTTGGCAAAAATAGTTCTCTGCTTTTTAACGGCTTACTGCCGATATAAGGCTTAAGAGCAATACGAGTAAATCGTTTCGCCGCATGAAGTTGTGCTTTAGTGATAAAGCGACGCTCGCTAATTGCGATTAACTCTTCTCCGAAAAACGTTAAATTGTCCTGTCGCACTGAAGCGATAAACCCTTGTTGCTCTCGAAAGCGGTAAGTCATACTTGCTTCAACAGGCTCTCCTGTTCCAGCACAATGCAAGAAGTCGACACCATACCCAAGGCTGGACAATAATGCCAATTCAAAACGTCGTAATGCAGGTTCCGGGTTATTGTTATGCGCCAGCTCGGTAAGCGCATCAAGATAATCAAAAAAAAGGGCGGGTTGTGGGCTTTCGCTTGCGATGACTCGACAAAGCAATTCGTTGATATACATACCCGAATAGAGGTTGATCCCACTTAATGGTAACCCTAAGCTAATGGGCTCGGCTTGGCGCAACGTCTTCATTGATCCTTTTCCCGACCATTTAATCAACATCGGTGTAAAAGGTTGAAGCACGCTTTTCAATCCAGAGCGTGGACGTCTGGCCCCTTTCGACAGCAATGATAAACGACCTTGATGCTCAGTAAATACATCAATGATTAAACTCGTTTCACTGTATGGGCGTCGGTGTAGGACAAACGCACGCTGCAAACCATTTTCAGGCATAACATTGAATTCCCAGCCCCTAGGTCAATCACTAATATTGACTGACATCACCTAGAATCACTTTATTACAAGTCGTCGATATAACCCAAACTACGTAGAGCTCGCTCGTCATCAGCCCAACCTGATTTCACTTTAACCCAGGTTTCTAGATAAACCTTGCGCTCAAATAGCGCTTCCATATCAAGACGCGCTTCGCGACCAATTGTTTTGATCTTCTCGCCGTTTTTACCAATCACCATTTTCTTTTGACCAGTTCGTTCAACCAAAATCAAGGCATTGATATGAAAGCCGTCGTTATCGGGATTGTAATCAAAACGTTCAATTTCAACAGTCACCGAATAAGGTAATTCCTCACCAGTAAAGCGCATGAGCTTTTCACGAATAATCTCGGACGCCATAAAGCGCTGCGAGCGATCCGTTACATACTCTTCTGGAAAGTGATGCACCGCTTTAGGTAAATGTTGGCGCACAATATTTTGAATAACATCGATATTTTTACCAAGTTTCGCCGCAATTGGGACAACATCAACAAAGTCCATTTTTTCGCCCATGGCTTGCATGTGCAACATAACTTCATTGCGATCTTTTACGTTATCGACTTTATTTACGCACAATACGACGGGAAAATTCGCATTTCTAAGTTTATTCAGTACCATTTCATCGTCGGCAGTCCAATGGGTTCCATCAACGAGAAATAGAACCAAATTGACATCACTCAACGAACTGCTTGCCGCACGGTTCATCAAACGGTTAATTGCGCGCTTTTCTTCAATATGAAGCCCTGGAGTATCAACATAAATCGCCTGATAGTTCCCATCAGTCTCGACCCCCATAATACGGTGGCGAGTGGTTTGAGGCTTACGTGAAGTAATCGAAATCTTTTGCTGCAATATCGCATTGAGCAATGTCGATTTGCCGACATTTGGCCGTCCAACAATAGCAATAAAGCCACAATGTTGGTCCTCTGGTTGACTTTCAACCACTTCTGCGGAGGTTTCTTGATCCGATGCAAAAAACGCATCAATATCGAAATCTTGTTCAGATTGTTCTTTGTTAGACATGGCTTAACTGCTCTAGTGCTTGCTCTGCCGCCGCTTGTTCAGCTTTGCGTCGACTCGTCCCTTTACCTACGACTGGAGTTCCTAATCCCGCCACTTCACAAGACACAGTAAACTCTTGATCATGTGCCTCGCCCTTAATGTTCGTTACTGTATACACAGGAAGCGGATTTCTTCGCCCTTGCAAAAACTCTTGCAAACGCGTTTTCGGATCCTTTTGTGAAACGCCAGGTTCGATAGAATCAAGTCGGGTTTTATACCAACTCAAAATGACTTTACGAACGACTTCGATATCACTATCAAGATAAATAGCGCCAATGATGGCTTCGACCGCATCAGCTAGAATAGAGTCTCGGCGATACCCGCCGCTTTTCAATTCACCTGGACCTAATTTTAAGTAATCTCCAAGGATAAACTCTCGCCCAAGCTCAGCTAACGTGTTACCACGCACCAACGTTGCTCGCATCCGGCTCATGTCCCCTTCGTTTATCTTAGGAAAACGATGGTACAAGTCATCTGCGATAACAAAACTTAAAATCGAATCTCCCAGAAACTCTAGTCTCTCATTGTGAAGAGCAGAGGCACTACGGTGAGTCAGTGCCAAATCAAGTCGCTGAGCATCGTTAAACTCGTAATTGAGTTGTTTTTCTAATCGGTTAATAGGAGGATTCATCTCTTCTCAACATAATTGGGTGAATACATCACCTTATTTAATTGCCCCGATACGATTAAATCGTACCCCAGTTGGTATCCAAGATGGTAATGCACTCGATGCATCACGTTCAAATTCAAAACTGATCCAAATCGCAACCGCTTTGCCGACTAAGTTACCTTCTGGTACAAAGCCCCAATAACGACTGTCGGCACTATTGTCACGGTTATCACCCATTACAAAGTACTGCCCATCTGGTACAACCCATTCACTGACACCTGGACGTGGTTGATAGGCTGACACATTGTCGATACGTTGTGTGTTAATCAAGATTTGATGCTCAGCATCGCCAAGAGACTCATCTGCTTGAAGTAAAGCACGATTTGACTGCATAAACTCACTTTCAACGATATTGCTAAGCGCAATAGGTTTACAGCTCGAGTCTCCTTTAGATTGAATACAAACCTGTTTCTGTGCACTATAACGCACCGTATCTCCAGGCATACCTACTACACGTTTAATATAATCAATCTTAGGGTTTGGTGGGAATTTAAATACCACTACATCACCACGCTCGACTTCACCAGTCTCAACCAATTGAGTCCGCCATACAGGATCTTTTAGACCATAGGCGTACTTTTCAACAAGAATAAAATCACCGACCAACAGTGTTGGCATCATCGAGCCCGATGGAATTTGAAAAGGCTCGTAGATAAATGATCGAACCACCAATACCAAAGCTATCACTGGGAAAATCGATACACTGTTTTCAATCCACCAAGGTTGTGGTGCTATTTTATCGACCAATTTAGGGTCGAGACCATTGGTCTTGGCTTCGACTTCAGCTAGCTTTTGCTGGCGTTTTTTAGCCCAAACCCACTTTTCCATCGCCCACACAATGCCCGTAACCAAAGTAACTATCACTAACAAGAGTGAAAATGTATTCGCCATTGACTTCCCTTATCCAAAAAATACGAAAGTGAAAGAGCCGGAACTCTTTCACTTAAACAAGTAATTTAACCAAACTGGGTCTCAACAAACACACGGTTGCAAAACATCACACCGAGAGTTTGTTAGAACAGACTCATCATTAATCTTTACCAACATGAAGAATAGCAAGGAACGCTTCTTGAGGCAGTTCTACATTACCAATCTGCTTCATCCGTTTCTTACCTTCTTTCTGCTTCTTCAACAGCTTTTTCTTACGGCTGATATCACCACCATAACATTTAGCAAGAACGTTTTTACGCAGCTGTTTTACTGTTGAACGCGCAATGATGTGATTACCAATCGCCGCTTGAATCGCGATATCAAACATCTGACGAGGAATAAACTCTTTCATCTTCTCGACCAACTGACGACCACGAGTCTGTGCATTGTCTTTGTGAGTAATAATCGCTAACGCATCAACTTTCTCAGCATTCAATAACACATCTACACGAACCATATCTGATTCTTCAAAATGCTGGAATGAGTAATCAAGAGAAGCATAACCACGAGAAGTTGATTTCAAACGGTCAAAGAAATCGAGCACCACTTCCGCCATTGGAACATCGTAAGTCAATGCCACTTGGTTACCGTGGTAAACCATATCAACCTGAACACCCCGTTTTTCAACACACAGCGTAATCACGTTACCCAAATACTCTTGTGGCACCAAAATATTACATCGTGATATTGGCTCACGAATCTCAGCAATATCATTTACCGCGGGTAATTTAGCAGGACTGTCGACATACAAGGTATCACCGCTATTGAGTATCACTTCGTATACTACCGTTGGTGCAGTCGTGATCAGGTCTAAATCGTATTCACGCTCCAGACGCTCTTGAATAATCTCCATGTGGAGTAAACCCAAGAAGCCACAACGGAAACCAAAACCAAGTGCTGCTGATGTTTCTGGCTCATAGAACATCGAAGCATCATTGAGGCTTAGCTTCCCGAGAGCGTCACGGAAACTTTCATAGTCATCCGATGAAACTGGGAACAAACCAGCGTAAACTTGTGGTTTCACCTTCTGGAAGCCCGGTAATGCTTCTTCACAACTGTTTCGAGCAGTCGTTAATGTATCACCAACAGGCGCACCAAGGATGTCTTTAATACCGCAAACAACCCAACCTACTTCACCGGTATTCAGGCCATCAGTATCGATTTGTTTAGGCGTGAAGATACCAATACGGTCAATGCCCCAGACTTGCCCAGTGCTCATGACTTTAATTTTATCGTGCTTCTTCAAAGCCCCATTTTTAACACGAATAAGAGAGACGACGCCAAGATAGTTATCAAACCATGAATCGATAATTAATGCTTGTGTTGGCGCTTCAGGGTCACCTTCCGGAGCAGGAATGGTGGAGACTATTTGCTCGAGAACTTCGTGGACTCCAACACCGGTTTTAGCAGAACAGCGAACAGCATCAATCGCATCGATACCCACGATATCTTCTATCTCTTCTGAAATACGCTCTGGATCCGCTGCAGGTAAATCAATTTTATTTAAAATTGGTACCACTTCGAGGTTCATTTCAATCGCGGTATAGCAGTTGGCTAGTGTTTGAGCCTCTACACCTTGTGCTGCATCGACCACCAATAACGCCCCTTCACAGGCCGCTAATGAACGCGATACTTCATAAGAAAAGTCAACGTGTCCTGGTGTATCAATGAAGTTGAGTTGATAAGTCTCACCATCTTTAGCTTGATAATCCAGCGTTACGCTTTGTGCTTTGATAGTGATACCACGCTCACGCTCAAGATCCATAGAATCAAGGACTTGCTGCGACATTTCACGATTAGATAGTCCACCACAATCTTGAATTAAACGATCGGATAGAGTCGACTTACCGTGGTCGATATGGGCGATAATTGAAAAATTACGAATGTGCTTCATAGATTCTGAAATGACTTAGCTCTAAAGGTAAAAGGAGAAAATGAATGACGCAGTTGGGCAGTACATTCAAATCAAGTTGGCCGATTCTACCCAATTTCAACCAAATTCGCATCAAAAATTCGGTGCTAACTCACAAACCAACCGGTTCTCCGAGAATTCTAACAATAACGACTTGATCCTTTGTTTGCAGTTCTAGACGTTTTGTCAAAGGCTTAGCAAGCCAAATAGCGGCGGTAGTAAACAATACTGCGGTGACAATCACGACACCTTCACCACCACTTAACATCGGCGCTAACCAGATATCCCCAACCGCAGCGCCTAGCAATAACGCAAATAAAGGCAATAAATAAATTAGCGAAGCCGATTGAAGTAAACTTTTTTCAGGGAACCCGATCTCGATCAGTTGGCCAGGGGTCACAACAGAGTCGGTGGTTAAACTCCAACGTAATAACTTGTTCCCCATCGCTTTTGAAACAACGCCAGTACTACAGCTTTTTGACGAGGCACAGCCGCTACAACTTGTCTGTTGTTGGCAGCTCAAATCAACGTGGTAACCATTATCCAAAGGGGTTACGCCCGTTACCGTTGCAAGTGCAGTCATCATAGTTCCACTCTCTATATTAAGGCGTGTTAAAAGTAACCGACTCAGCCACTCGTTTCGCAGTTGACGGTGGAATATCGCCTATAACTGAGACTTCACTGGTTCCTTTTACCACACTAAGCAATGTCCGCCTTCCCTGACGAATTAACTGATCGTGTAGTGATGTATCATCTAACTCAGATACATAAACTGAAAAATTAAATAGGCCATCTGAGAACAATTGATTTTCCACTTCTTTCTCGACCATAGCCATACGATACCGACTAAGCTCTTTAGATACAAATCCATTTGGTAACCATTCAACTGACCACGTTGCATCTTTCAATTCATTACTCGGTAGAGATAATACCGCAGGAAGTTCTGCCGTATTCAAACCAGACATTAATTGAGGTAATTGCTCATTCACATTATAAGAAATCGTACGGAATTGCTCGAGCACTTCCCCATCGCGATCAACTAAGTCTGCTCTAAGTGGCAACTTGTTTTGTTCACTCACCCATAAGACATATGAATAACGTAAACCATCTTTAGGTACAACTCGTATTACTTGGCAAGCCGCACCCGCTTCACGACCTCGACCAATATTGACGAAATCGTAAAACTGACTCAACCTTTCAACGTTAGAATTCAATAAGGGAAATATTGGTGCCACCATGGAATTTGACTTTACCGTATAAGGTTCATTCCCTGGTTCAATATAGCTAACTTCATCATTGCGTTTGATGACTTCTCTGACTGGACCACTTAAATAAATAAGGTGAGCTAGGTTGGCTTTTTCATCTGCCGAGTAGCGGTAAAGTAGTGGCTCAATGCCATTTTTTTGAATAAAAATATAGGAAAGCTCATACGAGAGCTGATGACTGGCTTGGTTCATATCAAGTAACAACGCCTTTGCTGGCATTGATTCAGCAAAGGCGGAAGAGTTACCCAAACTGAACAGCGCAACGACACTGATCAGTAATTTATTCATTCAGTAATAGACTCTTGATGACTAGATGAAGGAACAGCTGCATCACTATTTAAACGCAATTGTAGCTCATAATCCTGAAGTAAAGCATTCACTCGACGGCGCTGGTCTTGAGCTGTATTGTCCGTTGTAGTCTGCTTCTCTACAGATTCACGAGTCAAGCTCACAGGCTCAGCAATGCCAGCCAATGGTACCGTCTGCAACACTGGGGCAACCTGTTGATTAGCAGTCGCCTCTTGAGTGCTACTTTGTTGAATGCCTAAGACCACGACTAAACAGACACTTGCAGCAATCGACACCTGACCAAGATGGGATAACCAACTAGGTAAACGTCTGCGAGCTTGTTGCGGTTTAGGTTGAGACTCTATCGGTACAACATTTACATCGGGTTCAACCGACTGAGAAAAACGCGTATGTGGCTCTTCATCTTCCAATGCAAGAGCGACGCTATCAGCAATATTCCATTCTTGTTTAGGCTCATCACCACGCATCACATCACCGATTAGGTGATAATGACGCCAAGTTTTCTGACTTTCTGAACCCTGAGTCAATTCACTAATAAAAGCGGTATCGACCAACTCTCCATCCATGAGTGCTGAAAGTTTTTCTTCATCAGCCATTTTATTCACCATAATATCGACCTTTAATTAGGTTATAAAAGCGGAGCTATGTGCTTTTCAACTGCTTCACGAGCTCTAAATATACGAGAGCGAACAGTTCCAACGGGACAATCCATGACCGCAGCAATATCTTCGTAACTCAAACCTTCGAGCTCTCTTAATGTCATTGCGGTTTTTAAATCTTCTGGTAGTAAGCCTATCGCTGAAAACACAGCCTGCTTCAATTCATTCGACAGCGAAATGTTCTCTGGGTTCGATATTTCTTTAAGCGCACCACCACTTTCATAATTTTCTGCATCTTCTGCATCGATATCACTTGAAGGAGGACGTCGTCCTTGCGCTACAAGATAATTTTTCGCGGTATTCACAGCAATTCGATATAGCCAAGTATAAAATGCACTCTCTCCTCGGAAAGAAGGTAACGCTCTATATGCCTTAATAAAGGTCTCTTGTGCGACATCTGGGATATCACCTGAATTGCTCACATATCGGGAAATAAGATTGCAAACCTTATTTTGGTACTTAGAGACCAATAGATTAAATGCTTGCTTATCCCCACTCTGAACTCGCTCAATCAATACTTGATCAGTTAACGGCTCGTTCATTAGAGCGCCTACTCCTATTGTTTCTCCCTTACCTTCTCAGATATGGATATTAATACTGCAAAAATAGTATTGACACCACTGCTACCACGAGCACTATAGTGAGACTGGGTCGAGTCGTTTAAGTTCCCAAGATTTATTATTTTTTCTCACATTTTGAGATTGAATATAAATCAATGATATTTCATGAATATTATGTTGTACGGTAAATATGCGTCCAGATAGTTCGAATATCAATCCCACTTAAAGAATAATGAACAATTGCTCCCCAATAACAGCAATGAAAATAAACAAGTAAACACAGTAAACTCATGGTTTTATTGTCAGTAAGTCTAATAGACTAACGCGACATATCGTGTTTATATTTTTACAAATACGTGACAAAATTATGATTCAGTCTTCGAGCTTAACAGAGTTAAGATAGACACTGCGTCGTTCTAGGCTTAACCGTTCCATACATCATCAGGAAATACACGAGTTATGAGCACAAATCAAGAACATCAATGTGATGTACTAGTGATTGGTAGTGGTGCAGCAGGACTTACATTAGCCCTGCATATCGCAAAAAAATGCAACGTCATTGTCCTTAGTAAAGGGCCTTGGAGTGAAGGTTCTACCTTTTACGCTCAAGGTGGTATTGCCGCAGTATTCGATGAATCGGACAGTGTTGAATCCCATGTGCAAGATACATTGGTCGCTGGAGCCGGAATCTGTGACGAAGCATCGGTACGTTATATTGCTGAGAATGCCAAGCAATCAGTCCAGTGGCTTATCGATGGCGGTGTGCCTTTTGATCTTGATGAAGATAGTAAAGAAACAAACCCGAAATATCATTTAACCCGCGAAGGTGGACACAGCCATCGACGAATTCTCCATGCTGCCGATGCCACGGGTATGGCAATGCAGAACTCATTACAAGACAATGTGAAATACCACCCTAATATCACAGTACTAGAGCGCCACAATGCACTCGATCTAATTACTGAAGATAAAATAGGTGGTGATGCGAATAAAGTCATTGGTGCGTATGTTTGGAACCGCAATGATGAGCATGTTGAAACCATCTGTGCCAAATCGGTTGTTTTAGCTACCGGGGGATCATCAAAAGTTTACCAATACACATCGAATCCTGACGTCTCTTCTGGCGATGGTGTGGCGATGGCATGGCGCGCGGGTTGTCGTGTCGCAAACCTCGAATTCAATCAATTCCATCCAACTTGCTTATTCCACCCAGAAGCTCGTAATTTCCTTCTAACTGAAGCATTACGTGGCGAGGGTGCCCACTTAATCCGTCCCGATGGCTCTCGCTTTATGAAGGATTTTGATGAGCGAGGTGAATTGGCCCCACGTGATGTCGTCGCGAGAGCAATAGATTATGAAATGAAACGCCTCGGTGCAGACTGCATGTACATCGATATCAGTCATAAACCGGCAGACTTTATTGAGAAACATTTCCCAACGATCAATTCCCGACTACTTGAACTGGGCATTGATATAACGAAAGAGCCTATCCCGATTGTCCCAGCAGCACACTACACCTGTGGTGGTGTTATGGTCGATCAAAATGGTCGCACTGATCTAAAACAGCTTTATGCCATTGGCGAAGTAAGTTACACCGGACTTCATGGTGCAAACCGTATGGCTTCTAACTCACTGCTAGAGTGTGTTGTATATGCTCGTTCGGCTTCTCAAGAGCTACTAAAAACACTTCCGCAATCTACATTAGCTAGCGGCTTACCAGCCTGGGATGAAAGCCAAGTTGGTAACTCAGATGAAGAAGTGATTATTCAACATAACTGGCATGAATTACGCTTGTTTATGTGGGATTACATGGGTATCGTCCGCACAGACAAACGCCTGGAGCGTGCACTACGCCGCATCGATCTACTGAAACAAGAAACGCACGATTATTACAGTAACTTTAGAGTTTCTAATAACTTAATTGAAATGCGCAATCTACTACAGGTTGCGGAGTTGATGGTACGTTGTGCTATGCAGCGGAAAGAAAGCCGAGGGTTACATTATACTCTCGATTACCCAGATCAACTTGAAAATAGTGGCCCTACGGTTCTCGATCCAAAAGACTACTAATAGATTCAATTAATATATTCAATGTTCGACGGGGGCTGAACGCCTCCGTTTTTCATTAAAAATAATCCATCGATAATCCGACTCTTTACAACTATCACGCCACAGTAAATACCTATCTGAGCCACACGTTATACTTAAAAATACAGCTGAATACCGTGTTGAGAACAATGTAATTGGTCGCGCTTTTCCCGCGAACGTATTTAGCGTCCCATCTGTTTGATAAGTGACTTCACCGCGCAATTCAGCACTAAGGATAGATGTTGACTGGAACCAACGAATAATCGTGAAAGAACAAAACAATTGAACAACAGCGTAAAGAGAGGATAACCATATTACCTCTAAAGCAAACATCACAACGGAGAATTCAACTAAAGAGGCAAGAATAGAAGGCCGACAGTAGAGTTTAACGGACTTTACTGAGGTTATGAGCAACGATTTTATCCACCATGGAAGCATGAGCCAAGTTATCACTTCTAGTGTGTTGCATTATCCAAGAAAATAAATCTGGATCATCACACGTCAACAAAGAAACAAAATCTTTTTGCTCAGATTCATCTAGAGAATCAAAACACTCTTCAAAGAAAGGCATGATAACAACATCAAGTTCCAACATTCCACGGCGACACGCCCACTTGATTCGAGCTTTCTCTTGGTTTGAATACATTCTCTATCCCCAGTTATGTTTATGAGTTCATTAGTGTAACAAGGGAGAACAAATCCAACTAGTGGCTCAATCACACAACGGTAGCTGCTGACAAAATTTGCGATCCGCTTTAACATAGGTGGAAATAGATTTGTTGGACAATAATTATGACCGGATACAACGATGTTACCCACACTTCAATCGCTAGCAATGAAGACCTTCCTTCTCTGGCGCTCTCACCTCTCTCATCATGGGGGTACATCTCATTAAGTGGCGAGGATTCAACAACATTTCTTCAAGGACAGGTCACCTGTGATGTCAAAGCATTAACCGCGGAACACGTTAGCTTAGGTGCTCATTGCGATGCCAAGGGAAAAATGTGGTCGGTATTTACTCTTTTCCATCATAACGATGAGGTTGCGTTGTTTCAGCCTTTATCGGCTATCGAAACTGAACTAAAAGAACTTAAAAAGTACGCGATCTTCTCAAAAGTTGAATTAAAACAAGGTAGTGATATCTGCCTTGGGCTCATTGGAAAAGATGTACAGAGCTATATGGATAAGCTAACTCCTGATCAAACTGGGGATGTTCGTCGCATTGAAGGCGGTAGTGCTGTAAAGATTTCCAATCAACGTTGGCTGCTTATGTTTAGCCCACAAAACGCACAAGCTTTTTCTGAGCAGTTTTCTGCACCCATCTGTGATGATTCATTATGGACATTACTTAATATTATCGAAAACTACCCTGTATTAACTCAAGCGGAACAAGCTCAACATATTCCGCAAGCGCTAAACTTACATGCGTTAGGTGGTATCTCATTTACGAAAGGGTGCTATACAGGCCAAGAAACCGTTGCGCGAGCAAAATACAGAGGTACCAACAAACGAGCAATGTATCGAGTTAGCGGACCAAGGTCGAATGCAGATAACATTAACTTGGAACGTTCAGTTGGAGAAAATTGGCGCTCAGCAGGCACGTTATTAACCAGTTTCCAATTCAATGATAATCACGCGACAGGGCTCATCATATTGCCTAATAATTTAGAAGCAACGACTCAACTTCGACTAAGCGAAGAGCTGGATGCCATTTGGAAAATTGAAGCACTGCCATACTCTCTCGATGAAGAATAACGATTCTTAGCAAACAACAAGACAGCTAAGGGGAAATAGTCGATTTTCCCTTAGTTTGCTCGGTTTGCCGATACAGCTGGTGGATACCCGAACGCTTTCTTAAAGGCATTGGTAAAATTTGAAGGGTGTCGATAACCTGCGTTATAAGCCACTTCTGTCACGCTGGCAGTCCCACGCTCTAGATGCTGACGAGCGATTTCCAACCTTCTACGTCGAATATAACTTTGAATACTGCAGCCTAATTTGCTTTTAAACTTTCTCTGCAAGTTGGACTCACTCATTGCACTGTAATGAGCCAGTTCTTTCCCCGGCAACGTCCGATCTAAGTTAACTTCAATATACGAGACTAATTCATCCAATGAACGCCCCCCTTTCCGATCTTTTACACCCATCTCTGTTGTTGTTTTTACCCCACTAAATGCCACGTTATCGTTAATTCCAATCTGTTCAAAAATCTCAAAAAGAAACTGATAACCTAATGTTTCTAGTGCCATTTTCTCCAAGATACCCTTGGGGGAACGTTGGTGAATAATCTCTAAAGTCAACGCCATTAACCTGTCAGTCAAATTTAACCTACAGTTTGCCATGTGTTGATTAATAAAGGTTTCAACATTTGATCCAGATTCAATGCGATCTTCGACCCAGTCTATAGGTATAACAATGTTTAGCTTAGTAACATGATTACCTTTCTCGATAATCCGCCTGAAAATAGCGGGTTTTGTCAGGTTTACCACGACACCTGTTGGCCCTGTACTGGCATCAAATACAAATCGAAGATCGTCATAGCTAATATCCAACTTTCCTTCCAGCAAAATAACCAAAATTACGGATTTTTTAGCTGTCGAAACAACCTGATAATCGGCCAATTCCGTTGACGTTCCGCCACTTAGAGAGAAACTGTTTTTCACTTTATATTGAATAAGTTGACCTACAACGAGTTCTTTTGGTGAGTTAGGACTGTCAGAGACAAGTACCTGTCTCTTTTCAGTATTATCCCAGTGTATCAATGCACTTCTTTGAAGCGATGACTTGAATTTTTTCGTCATAGGAACCTGCCAATTTCTCATAACAACATGGTGATTTTGCATAAGTGAATATGCTGTCACACCTCGAAAAATAAACTTACCATAAATGCGAATAAATATCATTACAGGAAATTTTAATTCCAATGAAATGGATTGTATTAGCAGCATTGATTGCAACTTGGGTAGGACACACAAACGCAATGACATTAACACTCGATCAGACCCATCATTTCGATGCGAATCAGAAAGAATCCGTCGTAATCCCTGTCGACCAACCTCGCTATTTACGAGGATATATTCGCAGTGACTCTACTTTGGCCAAAGTAAATATCCGAAATTCACAAGGAAAGATAGTAAAGACTCTTATTGGTTCACCAAGCAAAGAGGTGGAGATTTTTTGGTTCATCGAGCAACCTGATGACTACCAATTTGAATTTACCAGCGTTAAACAAACTCCTGTAAATATTGAATTGCGCCTTAATGAGTTAGCATTAAAAAACAACCAATATCTCTCACCAGATATCCCCATCATTAGTCCTCTTCTTATGAAGACGGAAAAACAACTCAATCAAGATACAAGTAAAGCTGAACAAGGTTTTTGGCTGCAGTTAAAAACCAGAGGTGGAGCACCGCTGGTTGAATACAAAGAAAATGGCAATGCCATTGTGACCTTTCTTTATAAAGGTATCGCCAATAACGTTAGATTACTCGGCGCTCCCTATAGTGGTCATGAACATCTAAGACAGTTGGGTAACAGTGGTATTTGGTTCCATTCATTTGAAGTCCCGCCAGACACTCGGCTGTCATATCAAATCGCGCCTAATGTTCCCCAACTCATTGACAGTAAAAACAGAGAACAAAGAAGGGCTGTACTTGCAACCGCCCAGCCCGATCGATTAAACCCTAACCCAAACTTTGGTGAAGGTGATAATTTATTTGGATCGGCTTCAACGCTAACACTCTCTCATAACATCAACGACAATTTCGTCAATGATATTAATAACCCCAAAGGGTCAGTCACTGATTTTATCTATAATGGCAACGAAAACTCACTCCCTCGAAAAGTGAGTATTTACCAGCCCAATAGTCTCTATCCGATTGAAAGTAATGCGCCACTTTTAATTCTGTTTGATGGCGACGCTTATCTAGATAAAGTACCAACACCTATCATTCTGGACAATTTGATCGCGAAAAATATCGTGCCACCGATGCGCGCCGTGTTTATCAACACTCCGCTCCCCAGCATGAGAGGAAAAGAACTTACTCCCAATAAAGCGTATTCCGATTTTCTAGCCTTAGAGTTTATGCCATGGCTTTGTGATCAACAGACAATTTGCCCGAATGCAGAAGACACGATTTTATCGGGTTCAAGTTATGGCGGTTTAGCCTCAATGCACATCGCATTTCAACATCCCGAGAAATTTGGCAATGTACTTAGTCAATCAGGTTCTTTCTGGTGGGCACCTCAGTCGGATACCTCCTCAGAGTCAACCAACAATTGGATGGCTGATCTCATTCGATCCGAACCCAACAAGCCTATTCACATTTACCTAAATGCTGGTTTATTCGAAATAGAGCCTGCCTCAAAAAACATCCTAGACACCAACAGACAACTCTATAAAGCGTTATTAGAAAAAGGGTATACAACCACTTTTCAAGAAGCACCGGGTGGTCACGACTACTTTAGCTGGCGAGTTATGTTGGTGCAGGGTTTAACAACACTTTTTACCAATAAAAATAAAGATTCAATCTAATAAGGGATTACCATGACATCATCAAAATTAAGCCTTGCAGTGGCGATAGCGCTCTCATCGACAACACCTTTATCCAGCTTTGCAAATGAAGGTAACCACGATATGGACGTTATGGTTGTAACTGCAGCGCAGCACGAGACTTCCATTAAAGATGCCCCCGCTTCGATTTCTGTAATCACTAGCGAGGAAATCAATAAGCTTCCTGCTACAGATATTACGACAGCACTGGAGAGCGTTGCTGGTGTCCACATATCCAAAAGTACAGGGAGCGAAAATAAAATCATTATTCGCGGCCTTCACAACCAAAACTCCTCAAATGGTAACTACACCTTAATTTTGGTCAATGGACGACGTACTAGCTCCAGTGAAACCGTTATTCGTGGAGCATCGTTTGATTTATCGAGTATTCCACTCAATTCGATTGAGCAAATTGAAGTCGTTCGAGGCCCAATGTCTTCACTCTATGGTAGTGAAGCTATTGGAGGCGTGGTTAATATTATTTTGAAAAAGCCAGACGAAGAAACCCATGTATCGGGAGGATTCACTTATAGCACTCCAGATGACAACAATGCTCATAGTTTGGTTTCTAATGCTGATGGCGAGTTGAAGGATGGTAATGCATTTATTACTGGGTCCATTATCCCTAATGTACTTATGTATACCCTTTCAGTCGATGTGAGCAAACAAGATGCTTGGTTCCCTGACAATGCAGGAGATGACTTCACTCCCCAAGCAGAACAAGAACAAAAAGCCATCCGAGCAGCTTTAACATGGTTACCGACAGACCGAGATGAAATTTATTTTGATCTCGCGTTCGCCGACGATGACAGAACAGAATACAGCTATACCAGTTCCAGCAACTCCACAAGTGTAAATTTCTACGATAGTGAAAAGCTCACCTCAACTCTTGGGCACAGTCGCAATTGGGATTGGGGTGAATCGGACTTCTCTTACTTCTACGAAAACTCTAAGGTTCATGAAAACAACGCTCACCCCCTCGTTGATGAAGCTGATATGGTACAAAGTAACCACACTTTTGATGGTCGATTTGAATTAACTGATTATGACAACCAACTTATCTCGATTGGAGGACAAGTTTTTTACACCAGTGTGGATAACCAACGCGACTACACAGCCGATCGCTCCATAACTCAAACTGCCATTTACGCACAAGACGAGTATTCAATTAGTGATGATCTAACAGCAACGGTAAGTGGACGAATAACCCACAACAACCAATATGGAAATGACTTTAGCCCAAGGGTTTATTTTGTTTATAACGGTATCGATAATTTTACGTTTAAGGGTGGCTACGGTGAAGGGTTTAAAGCGCCGACTATCTTCCAATCATCTGAAGATTTTGGGCTCGTGAGTTGTGGAGGAGACTGTACATTGATCGGCAACCCAGACCTTAAACCACAAACCTCAAAAACATACGAATTTTCTACTATGTATTATGCCAATCGAGGTTACGTCCAGGGTACTTTATTCTTTAATGATGTTAAGAACTTAATCGATAGAGATACCGATCCATACAGCAATTATGGTGCAACCATTATTCAATACGAAAACTTCGAAAGTGTTGAAACGAAAGGTATCGAACTTGAAGGCGAATTCGATGTATCAGAAAGCATCTCTCTCGTGTCTAATGCGACTTATACCAGCGCCATAGATAAGTCCAATGACAGTGACATATCGTATACACCAGAATGGTTGGCCAATATCAACTTAAACTGGGTCGCTTCAGACAGTCTTGCATTATTTGCTGGTGTTAATTACACAGGAAAACAGAAAGATAGTAGCGATGAGTCGCTTGACCCATATTCCATATTCTCAATTGGTGGATCATACGATATCAATAACAATTTCACCGTCAAAACAGGTATCACAAATCTTACCGATGAGCGTTTAGATGAATCTGACCAAGACTACGAAGACACTGAAGTTGGTCGAACGTATTATGTGAAAGTGGATTTCGCATTCTAGAAAAATTCAGCAACTAAATGACTGTAATATTCATTCCACTATGATTATTTACCCACCAGAAAACCTGGTGGGTTTTTACTATAATAAAACTGTAATTTGTTGATATTACGATATTAACAATAAAAGAACGTTGAGGTGTATCCCGCTAATTTCTACACAATGTTCGTGACAACAATTGAATTAAACAATCAACAAATAGTTTAAATTTATAGAAATAAATAGCCAAATATGTAGTTTGGTGCACATAGTTATAGATTGATGGCGTAAAAGGTAACATTTTTCATCAGACATCCCTCATATACTAAATCTGACGTCTATACTAATTAGATAATAACAAGAGAAGGAACAGTTATGAGTATGAGACAGTTCAAGCGATATACACCAAGTATGATTGCTAAACATATTTCTCGATTTTTTAAAGGTTCTATTTATATTTATGGCGTCGGTAAATTCGATTTTAATTACGGTAAATTGCTTCTCCCTGAAGAAGCACAGCAACTTCACTACCAAACCGTAAAAGAAATCAATCTCGAAATCAGCAAACTCCGTTGTGCAGTAGCTTAACAACAACGGCTTAACATAATTAATGCTCTAAAAGTGGTCATTGAGTCTAAGTTGTACTCAACGTAAGACCACTTTTAAGCAACCAATAAACCTCTTATATTTTATACGCAGACCGACTAATTTATCTAAATTAATCAACGGCTATATCTGGCAGTTCACCTTCAAGTCCAAGTGCTCGCTTTATAACGTGATGCTTAGGACCACTTAAATGATCAAATAACGACATCCCCACGCCTCGAATCAACTTTTTAGCAGGGTTTTCACCAGAGAACAGCTCTTTAAACCCTTGCATTGAAGCAACCATTTTTGCCGCTTCTGCTTTACGCCAACGCTCGTATGAACGTAAGTTACGTCGTACACCAACGTCCTTTCCTTGTTGCCAGACGAGGATCAGTTCTTGAGCCAATGAGGCCGCATCCAGTAAGCCAAGGTTAACCCCTTGACCTGCTAAAGGATGAACGGTGTGTGCAGCATCTCCAACTAAGGCAATTCTTTCACGAGTAAAATCTCTAGCAAAACGCATTTTTAAAGGCACGACGGCACGTTCACCAAGCAAGGTCGTTAGACCAAGTTGATTATCAAACTCCACGGTTAAATGACGCTCAAAATCGGCTGCAGAAAGTGCAAGCAACTCATCTGCCCGGTCAGGTTCTGTAGACCATACAATCGAACAGCTATGGGGGTCATTTAAAGGCAAGAATGCCAATGGGCCTTGCGGTGTAAATATCTGACGTGCAATCCCTTGATGGGGTTCTACCGTCTTTATATTGGCCACGATCGCATTATGACCATAATCCCAATGAGTCAATGGAATATCACTTTGCTTTCTGACCCATGAGTTTGCACCGTCAGCTCCAACGACGAGTTTTGCGGTCAGTGACGCCCCATTATCCAGAGTCAGCCACACTTCACTCTCACCTGTCGCCATTGTTTGACATTGGTTTGGCATAAACAAGGTCACGTTTGACTGCTGTGTCACTCGATCAAGTAAAGATAATTGAATCACACGATTCTCGACAATATGGCCAAGGTTATTTTGAGCTATCATCTGCGCGTCAAACTCAATAGAAGCAAAACTGTCTTGCTCCCAGACACGCATCCCTTGGTAAGGGGCAGCACGGCGCTCAACAATGCCATTCCAAGCACCAATATGACGCAGAATTTTTTCACTAGAGCGATTCAACGCCGAAACGCGCAAATCAATCGAATCGCTCATCGTTGATTTAGGGGTATGACTTTCGATAATCGCGATACGTAAATCCGTTTCACTTAATGCAGCGGCAAGCGTCAACCCCACCATACCGCCACCAACAATCGCTATATCAAAACTTTGCATTATATTGTTACCTTTATCAACGAGAGACTAAGCCCAGTGTGCGCTTAAATAAGGGAGCTTTTACCGCAGGAAGTGTATCGAATGCCATCAATCCTAGATTACGCCCAACAACTGTTGGCCACCAAGTATTTGAGAATAGATGAACCAGAGAAGAAGTCATTGTTATCGTAAGCTCTCGATCTTGCTCTCGGCGCTGACGATATTGTTCGAGCCCTTGGTATTTGCCCAAATCTAAGTCTATACCCAATTGATTATCTTGAGAGACTTGTGCCTGTAAACATTCAACTAAGGTTGATACATCTCGAATTCCAAGATTAAATCCCTGACCAGCAATAGGATGTAAGGTTTGTGCAGCATTCCCAACAGCAGCAAAACGATGTGATATTGTCTGCGGTCGAGAGCGTAGCACCAAGGGGTAACTCGAGCGTTGTCCGACTTTTTTCAATGCACCTAAGCGCCACCCAAATTGACTCTGTAGTTGCTCAAGAAACAATGAATCCTCTGACTGCATTAACTCATCAGCGCGATCAGGGGACACACACCAAACCAACGACATTCGATTCTGACTCATGGGCAACAATGCTAATGGACCTGATTGAGTAAAGCGTTCAAACGCTCGTCCATTGTGATCTTCAGACAAGCCAATATTTGCAATCACGGCAACCTGATTAAAGTCATGTTCGTCTAAAGCTAAACCAATCTGCTTGCTGCTATCTGACTGAGCACCATCGGCAGCAACCAAGAGCTTACTATTAATAACGCAATCATCATCCAATGTGATCGCAACAGAATCAATTGAACGCTGAACATCAATAATTCGCTTCTGTGAAAAAAACGTTATCGAGCTGGATTCCTTAAGCATATTAGCGTAAATCTTACCAACATCAGCCAATTCAACCACATAGCCTAACGCACTAAGGTGGTGCTCTTGAGCTGTAATTTCAGTCATTCCTGCATGACCTTGATCGGTAACGCTGATATGTTCAATGGGAGTCGCGGCAACCGCTAATTCATCCCATAAAAAAAAACGCTTTAAGATTTCTACGGTGCCAAATGATAAAGCGATCGATCGAGAGTCAAACCCAGGATGTTCGGAGCTCTCGGCTAGATAAGGTTCCACTACCGCAATCGACACCTTATCACCCATAGCGTTGGATAATATTAAGGCTAACGTCGCACCAGTCATTGCACCACCAGCTATAACGACATCAAAATCTCTCGATTCTATAGTCATCTATTCATTACCTTAAAATAGTTCCCTAATGAGTGCTTAGTGCACTGTCGGCGCTTTAGCATTTGGTTTCGCTACAAAACCATGATCGGCATGTAAGGTCAGGACACAGACTTTAATATGCTCAATAACCTGCTCCAATAATAGTGCTTGCTCAGGGAGGTCATCATCTTCATCAATGCCTAATTTGGCTATTTCTTCAAGATCGCTAATTGCCTCTTTACCTTCGGTAGTCAGTTTACGAAGGTCGAGTCCAATTAGACCAATGCCTGATATTATATGATTTACCAGCTCAGCAACCGCATCACTTCGCTCAAACAATCCTTCTTTTCCTTCGCCATCGGGAAGCAATAGTGTTAGCGCCATATCCGTATCAATCAGTTCTTGTTGAGAGAAACGCAGCAACTGCTCTGTTTTCTTTTGAACAGCAATAGGCCATGCTAATCCATCGTTTGTATAGTCAAATAACAGTGGCTGCCAGCTTTTGTCTTCAACATCTAAACCACCGCTTAACATACCTAAGAGCAACCCTTGAACTTCCGCCGGAGTCACAGCCAACATTGCAGCTTTTAAATCATTTGAAAAAGATTGGTACTCAGGAAGTTTAATTTCGCTTGGTTTATCACTCATGGTGGTTAGCTCTATCATCTTAAAAATTAAATTAATCCTACCACTGATATAGGGTTGTCGAAACGATAAAAGCGATAAATTATCCTCGGGAGTTGATGAATTGTCTAAGTTTTGAGTAGTTGATTTAGCATTTCAGCATCCATCACGGGAAACACTTGAATCTTACGAGCCCTTTACCTATAGTTTCCTTCTTACAGTGACGATAGTATCATTGCTGACATAGGTTAAAAAAACGATGGTTAACTCATGAGCACTCAAGTAGTAGACGTTGAAATCTTAGGAAAACTCACTCGGGTCAATTGTCCTTCAGGGCAAGAAGAGTCGTTGATAAAGGCTGCGCAAGATTTAGATCAACGACTAAAAGAAATGGCAGAGCGAACAAAAGTAAACAATGAACTCAATCTTATGACTATTATGGCTCTAAACATAAGCTATGAGTTACAGACGTTGAAAGGCGAAAAAGAAAACAATCAATCAGAATTCGTCGATAGGCTCGAAAAACTTACCGAGTCTCTAGAACAGGCGTTGAGCAAAACTGCCGAAGCCTAACACTTTGGTCATTTGAACTAGAATTAAATTTTACCCTGGGGTGTTCGTCAGAGGATTTACGTCCCCGAGCCGATAAGCAACATCCAAGGGTTAGTATTCAATCGCTATTGTGCAAGCTCGGCTAGTACCGAGAAGCCTGAGGTGGTTCTTGCTGACCCGCCTTGAACTCGCTGGTTCAAGGGCCATTAATTCTCAACGGCACTTTGGGGTATTCCACATGACTCTTCATTCAAGACAATACGTTCGTAAGACGATTCGAACTCAACGTCGGTTACTTTCTTCTGCACTCCAGCAACAAGCTAGCGCTGATTTAGTTGAACAAGCCAACACGTTAGCTGAGCTTCAAAATGCACAACATATCGCTATTTATCTATCTTCCGATGGTGAACTCGATACGCTCCCGCTAATAAAACAGCTCTGGCAACAAAACAAATCCGTTTATCTGCCTGTGATTCATCCTTTCTCTTCCGGTAACCTTCTCTTTTTGCGTTATCAACCCAATACTGAAATGACGTTAAACCGTTATAAAATTTCTGAACCAAAACTAAAAAAAGATCTGATTATTCCCGTTGATCAGCTCGATATTATTTTTACCCCATTGGTGGCTTTTGACACAAAAGGACAACGATTGGGGATGGGTGGCGGATATTACGATCGAACGCTATCTACTTGGTTTAAAACAGGTATTGGAGCAACACCGATTGGTTTAGCTCATGATTGTCAGCGAGTCGATGCCTTACCAAATGAAACATGGGATATACCATTACCAAAAATAATAACACCAAGCAAAATATGGACTTGGGATTAGCTCAAAAATAACGCTATAATCGCCGCGAATTATTTATCAATGTAATCGTTCCGGAGATGAACATGACTCAAGATGAGATGAAAAAAGAAGCGGGTTGGGCTGCATTAAAGTATGTGGTTAAAGGCGGCATTATTGGTGTTGGCACAGGTTCAACCGTAAATCATTTTATCGATGCACTTGGGTCGATTAAAGATGACATAAAAGGTGCGGTATCCAGTTCCATCGTATCAACTGAAAAATTAAAAGCGTTCGGTATTACCGTTTACGATTGTAATGACATTGAGAAACTCGATGTGTATATCGATGGCGCCGATGAAATCAATCCTGAACGAGACATGATTAAAGGCGGTGGTGCAGCTTTAACTCGTGAAAAAATTGTCGCCGCTATTTCTGACAAATTTGTTTGTATTGTTGATGGCACCAAAGCTGTCGATGTTTTAGGAAAATTCCCCCTCCCTGTTGAAGTTATCCCGATGGCTCGTGAGCAAGTCTCTCGTCAACTTTCTCAATTAGGCGGCACCCCTGTTTATCGAGAAGGTGTCATTACCGATAATGGCAACATCATTATTGATGTTCATGACTTAGCAATTACTGCTCCGAAAGAATTTGAAGCCACTCTAAATAATATTCCTGGTGTTGTCACAAATGGGCTGTTTGCTCATCGTGGCGCAGATGTAGTGATTACAGGCACTCCTCAGGGAACAAAAATAGAAGAATAAGTCTCTATTTTGGTTCGTAGTTAGTGTTATTTCTTAACAAACGGTACCATTCCGTGCCGTTTTATTACATATCGTAAAAAAATTATGGCTTATGACATAATTTTCTTACCCAAAAAGATTTTTTTTTGTTAATTTGTCGCACAGAATACGCATGAGGAAAACGTTTGCGTGTTGCTAAAATGTAAAATTTACACAGTAAGCAGCCCATATGACTCGTTTGTCCTCCTTTTGCATAATTAAGGACGAGAATAATGGCCAAAGTATCACTAGAAAAAGATAAAATTAAAATTTTGCTCCTTGAAGGCCTTCACAGCTCTGCCGTTGAAACCCTTCAAGCTGCCGGTTACACCAATATCGAATACCATAAAGGCTCAATTGATGAAGAACAGCTTCTAAAATCAATTTCTGATGCTCACTTTGTTGGTATTCGTTCACGTACTAACTTATCTGAAAAAGTCATCAATGCAGCGAAAAAACTCGTTGGTATTGGCTGTTTCTGTATTGGTACAAACCAAGTTGATCTAAAAGCAGCGGCAAAACGTGGTGTACCTGTATTTAACGCCCCATTTTCAAACACACGTAGTGTAGCCGAACTTGTTCTTGGTGAAATCTTATTACTTCTCCGTGGTATCCCTGAAAAGAATGCCCTTGCTCACCGTGGTGTTTGGAAAAAAAGTGCCGACAACAGTGTAGAAGCTCGTGGAAAAAAACTTGGTATCATTGGTTACGGTCACATCGGTACCCAATTAGGTATTGTCGCTGAAAACTTAGGTATGCAAGTTTTCTACTACGATGTAGAAAATAAATTGTCGTTAGGTAACGCCACTCAGATAGCATCAATGACAGAACTATTGAATCAATCGGATGTCATTTCTCTTCATGTACCTGAAACCGCAGGAACGAAAAACATGATGGGCGAAGCTGAATTTGCAGCAATGAAACCGGGTGCGATTTTTATTAACGCCGCGCGTGGTACCGTTGTTGATATTGATGCTTTAGCAGCTGCACTTGAGTCTAAACACATTGGTGGCGCGGCCATTGATGTGTTCCCTGTTGAACCAAAAACCAATGCTGACCCATTTGAGTCACCATTATTGAAGTTTGATAATGTCTTGTTAACGCCACACGTAGGCGGTTCAACTCAAGAAGCGCAAGAAAACATTGGTTATGAAGTTGCTGGCAAGATTGCAAAATACTCTGATAACGGTTCAACCTTATCAAGCGTTAACTTCCCTGAAGTATCATTACCGGAATTACGTGAATGTTCTCGTTTACTGCATATTCACGAAAACCGTCCTGGTATTCTAAATCAGATAAACACCATTTTTGCTGAAGAAGGTATTAACATCGCAGCACAATACCTGCAAACTTCTCCAGAGTTTGGCTATGTTGTTATTGATGTGGAAACCGCTCGTTCAGAAGAAGCACTGACGAAACTGAAAAAAATCGAAGGTACATTGCGCGCGCGTATCCTCCACTAAGTAGTAATTAGCGAAATCAAATTACAAAAGTAAAAAGTCACCCTCGCGGTGACTTTTTTATTTGTCTAGTCCAATAAACCTGTCACTGCATTTTTTAATAACACGATTTATCACAAAAAAAGAGCCCTTCATCACGAAGAGCTCCTTATCTCATTTTTCAGTCGATTGTATCTAACCGCTTTTATACCGCTTGCTGCACAATCACTGAATCCGCTTTATTGGTATAGAAATCCATAGTATGGAAGTTTAAGTAACGATACGTATCAGCAGCCGTAGCATCGATCTGTTTCGCGTACTCTAAGTACTCTTCCATCGTTGGAATTCTACCGATAATAGCACCAACTGCCGCAAGTTCAGCTGAAGAAAGGTACACATTCGCACCCGTACCTAAACGGTTAGGGAAGTTACGTGTAGAAGTCGACATAACTGTTGATTCATCAGCAACTCGAGCTTGGTTACCCATACAGAGCGAACAACCTGGAGTTTCAATACGAACGCCTGCACGTCCAAAGATACCGTAGTAACCTTCAGCAGTAAGTTGGTCTTTATCCATCTTAGTCGGTGGTGCAATCCACAGACGAGTATCCAGTTGACCATTGAACTTCTCTAGCAGTTTACCTGCTGCACGGAAGTGTCCAATGTTGGTCATACAAGAACCGATAAAGACTTCATCAATACTTGTTCCTTGAACTTCAGACAATAAACGAGCGTCGTCTGGGTCATTTGGAGCACATAAGATAGGCTCTTTGATATCAGCAAGATCGATTTCAATAACATGCGCATATTCTGCGTCTTTATCAGCTTCCATCAAGGCTGGATTAGCTAACCAAGATTCCATAGCTTGAATACGGCGTTCAATGGTACGACGATCGCCATAACCTTCAGAAATCATCCACTTCAACATGGTGATATTTGAGTTCAAGTATTCAGAAATTGACTCTTCTGAAAGCTTAACGGTACAACCCGCAGCACTTCGCTCTGCTGATGCATCTGATAACTCAAAAGCCTGTTCAACAGAAAGGTGTTCAACCCCTTCAATTTCAAGAACACGACCAGAGAATTCATTAATTTTACCGGCTTTTTCTACGGTTAATAAGCCTTGCTGAATACCGTAATACGGAATCGCATGAACTAAATCACGTAGCGTAATACCCGGTTGCATTTCGCCTTTAAATCGAACCAGAACTGACTCTGGCATATCCAACGGCATAACACCTGTTGCCGCAGCGAATGCCACTAAACCAGAACCAGCAGGGAAAGAAATACCTAATGGGAAACGAGTATGCGAGTCACCACCAGTACCAACGGTATCAGGTAATAGCATACGGTTTAACCACGAGTGGATTACACCATCACCTGGACGTAATGCCACCCCACCACGATTCATAATAAAATCAGGCAAAGTATGGTGAGTGTTAACATCGATTGGTTTTGGATAAGCAGAGGTATGACAGAAAGACTGCATGACTAAATCAGCAGAGAAACCAAGACAAGCTAAATCTTTGAGCTCGTCACGAGTCATAGGACCAGTGGTATCTTGAGAACCCACTGTCGCCATTTTCGGCTCACAGTAAGTTCCTGGGCGAATACCTTCAACACCACATGCTTTACCGACCATTTTCTGTGCTAATGTGAAACCTTTATCACTGTCAGCAACAGGAACTGGACGACGGAATACCGTTGATGGTTCAAGACCTAGCGCTTCACGAGCACGGTCTGTTAAACCACGACCGATGATCAATGGAATACGACCACCAGCACGAACTTCATCAATTAATACGTCTGTTTTTAGTTCAAATTGAGCTAATTCTTCACCTGTATCATGATTGCAAACTTTGCCTTCAAATGGGTAAACATCGATAACATCACCCATGTTTAGTTTGGTGACATCAACTTCAATTGGCAATGCACCGGCATCTTCCATTGTATTGAAGAAAATTGGGGCAATTTTACCACCAAGTACATAGCCGCCCGCACGTTTATTAGGCACGAATGGGATATCATCACCCATAAACCACAATACTGAGTTTGTTGCTGATTTACGCGAAGAACCGGTACCGACAACATCACCCACATAAACCAATTGGTGGCCTTTCGTTTGAAGGGCTTCAATTTGCTTGATAGGACCGATTGAACCATGTTGATTAGGCTCAATTCCTTCACGTTCATTTTTAAGCATGGCTAACGCATGAACTGGAATATCTGGACGAGACCATGCATCAGGAGCAGGTGACAGATCATCTGTATTCGTTTCACCTGTTACTTTAAATACGGTTAACGTGATTTTTTCTTGCAGCGCAGGTTTCGATAAGAACCATTCGGCTTCTGCCCAAGAATTCATAACTTGTTTAGCAAACTCATTTCCAGCTTTCGCTTTTTCTTCGACATCATAAAACGCATCGAACATTAATAGAGTATGAGACAAGGCTTCAACGGCTGTTGCTGCTAATGCATCGTTATCAAGTAAGCTGACAAGAGGCTCGATGTTGTAACCACCTTGCATAGTACCTAAAAGCTGAGCCGCTTTTGTTGGGTCTACAAGGGGTGATAATTCTTCACCGCGGGTGATCGCCGCCAAGAAGCCCGCTTTTACATAAGCAGATTCATCAACACCAGGGGGAATGCGATTTTCTAAAAGGTCTAGGATAAATGCTTCTTCGCCAGCAGGTGGCGCTTTTAATAATTCAACCAGACCGGTGACTTGTTCTACATTTAGGGGTTTAGGTACAACTCCCTCTGCAGCACGCTCTGCGACGTGTTTACGATAGGCTTCGAGCACGACTTCTTCCTCTTTTTGCTGTTGACCCCATTTATTATAGCTTTTAGGGTAAACGTCCTTGGAAACTTGGCGCTCACGGTGAACCTAAATGGTTGCCGAGAACTCCAAACTGTCCATCCAGAATAGCAAAGATACGCCTAAATGAAAATGAGTTCACTTGGCGCGGGCCCTCAACTTACGACTAAAGTCTTAGTTCAAGATTCGTCAAATACACATTTATTTACTATTTAAAGCTGGCTCCTACGACTAAATAGATCGAGTCATAGCTATTTTCAGTTCGTCCATAGCCGAACATAATCGGCCCAACCGGTGAGTCAATTCCTGCAAAAAGAGCTCCTGCATTGAATAAAGGCGCCTTCGATAGCGATAAATTAGAACTAGACCATACTCCACCGTACTCATAGGAAGCACCTAAATAGACTGGAGAAGTAAACACGCCAAAGTCGTTATCAAACCAGCGATAGCGATAATTCAGACTGGCGTAAGCTTTATTTTGACCACTTAGACTGTTACTTGGAATGCCGGAAAGATTCAGAAATCCTCCTATTGATAGCGGATTAATTGGATAATCAAACCGCTTACTATCCAACCTAGATAAGTCGCCTTGAACCATTAAGGTATGACGTTCAAAGCTTCTCGCCATAATAGCCGATAAGTTATATTCAGAAACCCACTCATCTAATCGATTCGAGTTGCTATTATCGCTTAATTCCGCTTTATCGTGCGACCGCATAAACTCCATATCAACATACTCGCCATCTCGAGGAAATTTAGAATTATCCAATGTATCGAATTGGTAGCGTGCATAAACTCCTCTGCGTTGATATTCCATATCACCTTGGGAAGGTAATCTCGCTTCACCGTCGGTAATCCGCATCCCAAATTCAAATTCATCCCAAGGGTTATATTGATAGCCAAGTGACAACTCACCCACCAACTCGACATAGTTCACCTCAAAATAGTTCTCGGCCGCACTCAAACCAGCAACTTCTACATCTTCATCAGAAAACTTACGCAGTTCATTTTGATACTCTAATGAGGTGCTTGTGAAAACTTGTTGGTCTAAAGTAAGCGGACGAAAATACTCCAACCCAATACGGCGATCTGTCCCCATTTCCATTTCAAGTCGCAATTCACTGCCAATAGAATCTAAATCTGTAAAGCTGTTACTCATCCCTACCGAATATCGGCTTTGATCATCAAAGTCATCTTCTAACGCTAAGCGAAATGTTAAATAGTTCGGCCCCCAAGATTTTTCTCGAACATGGACAATTAACTGATCTGAACCACCAGAAGAATCAACGTCGTAAAAAATCAATTCAAACCGATCTAATGCATACAACTGGCGTATCCGCTGCTCAATCTGTTCAGTAGAAAGGGGCTGGTTGAGAGGGATATCTAACATTTCGCTCAATACTGCTTCACTATAGTGACTCTGATTGACCAGTTTGAGTGCGCTAAATTGCCATGTCTCACCTCGAGCAGTGGGGTATGCGGCCTGTTCGATATTATTACGATATTCAACATAATCAGAAGGTGTCATAGCGAGATTTTCTAAAGAAACGAAGGCTTGGTGAACCGATTCATATCCTTTCTGGTACGCTTCATCAAGACGGTCAAACTCTATCGTTTCCATATCGCCAACATCGGGCTTTAAATAAATGTCCCCTTCTAGTAATTCTTCTGCTTGTTTCTGCGAACTTTGACGTACTAAATAGTTAGAAAGTTGGTCAGCGACAGTAATGTAAGTGGTGAACTGTTCAGCATTTTTATAATCAGTACTAATATCTACGGCAATGACGATGTCTGCTCCCAGCGAACGGGCAACATCCACTGGCATATTATTAGTGACACCACCATCGACCAATATATGCCCATCAACTTCATAAGGTGGAAGAATACTTGGAACAGACATGCTTGCCATAAAAGCATCCACCAAGTAGCCACTGTCTAAAATAAATGGCTCTAAATTCACTATATCGGTTGCCACCGCACGGTAGCGAATCGGTAATTCATCAAATGAATTGAGACGAGGGATATGACCCGCAGCCTGACGGATGAGGCGCAACATATTTTGCCCCTGAATGACACCTTTAGGGACACGAATATCAAGTGAATCATAACGAAACCCAAGATCAGCATCTAATTGATAGCGATCTTCAAATTCTTTTTCCCGAACATGGCGTAAACCTCGATCAACTTGATCACGATAACCGCTATTCCAATCCACCTGATCAATATGTTCGTGGATCTGCTCTGCGGTTTGACCACTGGCATATAAACCACCGACATAGGCCCCCATACTGGCTCCGGTGATAATATCAATCGGAATGTGCATCTCTTCAAGTGCCTGCAAAACCCCCACATGAGCGGCTCCTTTTGCTCCCCCTCCCGCTAGAACTAACGCAATAACAGGACGCTCGCTAGACTTGCGTGCTTGTATGGATGCATCGTCGTTCACTGTCGCCATAGCAGTCGTCGTTGATCCCAATATCGAGAGACTTACCAACCATACTGCTCGCAACCCATGTTTTCCCATCATCAAGATTTTTGTTCCGTTCAGGTTCATTCGTAGCGCTACCACTTAAATAACTTTTTAATCCAACCGCTTGGTGTTTTCTGTTTTTGACACGCTTGTTGATAAACACCATCTTCATCCCAGATGGGTAACTTAAAGTCGTTGCTGCAATCTAAGGTTAATCCTCCACTTTTATTTTGGGAAAAACCGAACATTGAGATTCCGTTTGGCCATGGCAGCGATAATACGACCGATCCGCGCTTGGCCAGGTAATTTGAATAGACCCGTTGAGCGCCCGTTGCACCGGTTAAGCCTGTTGATTTATTGTCATCTCGGCCAACCCAAATAGTCGTGACTTCCCGACCATCTACACCAACAAACCAACTGTCTCTAGTATCATTGCTGGTTCCAGTTTTTCCAGCTAAGCCAGCGGAAGGGAAACGCGTATTTAACGCTCTTCCCGTTCCTTCTAATACCGCTCGTTTCATCGCATAAGTCGTCAACCATGCAGCTTGCTGTCGCACTGATTGAGAGCTTTTAGGTAACGATTGATAGAGCACGTTACCATCAACATCAACCACAGAACGTAATGCCGACAATCTCGATCGTTTTCCAGAATTGGTTATCGTTTGATAGAGCTGAGCAACTTGAATTGGAGCGAGACTAAACGCCCCAAGGAACATAGACGGAACCGAGCGTAATTCCTGGCTATCCATGCCCAACGCAACCAAGGTTTTACTAACTTCATCAATGGTGACTTGCATCCCTAAATCGACTGTAGGGACATTAATGGATTTTGCCAAACCCAAGTAAAGTGGTACTTCTCCTCGAAATTTACGATCAAAGTTCTGCGGTGACCACACCTCACCATCATTGGATTTCAATGCAATAGGTTTATCAGATAATGTTGTTGCCAAAGTATATTTTTGGGGATCACTCAATGCCGTCAAATACACCGCAGGTTTCGCCAATGAACCAATTTGTCGACTCGCATTTAGAGCACGATTAAACCCATCATATCCTACCGTTTTCCCGCCAACGATAGCTCGAATCTCACCACTATGACGATCAACAGCCACCGCCGCAGATTCCAATTGTGCAGAGCCTAATTGAGGGATGGTTTTTGATACCGCTTGTTCTAGTTCAAATTGTGAAACCGGGTCGAGCGTTGTAAAGACTTTTAGCCCTTTATCAGATTCAAAGGAATCGCCGACCTGCTGTTTCAATTCAATGGCAACTTGCTGGAAATAGGCAGGCTGACGCTGAGCAATACTTGGGTTTTTAACCACATCTAATGGACGCTCAACAGCCATTGCGTATTGTTTTGCGGTAAGAATATCGTGGTCCATCATCAGTCTTAAAACCAGATCACGGCGCTTTTTCGCTCGTTCAGGAGAACGCACTGGATTATAGTATGAAGGCCCTTTAACCATTCCCACCAACAAAGCAAGTTGATCTATTCTCAACTCTTGCAGAGGCTGTCCGAAGTAAAGTCGAGAAGCAAGACCGAAGCCATGAATCGCTTGGGCACCGCTCTGCCCCAAATACACTTCATTCAAGTAACCTTCTAAAATTCGATCTTTGCTGTAGCGGTAATCAATAATCAGTGCCATTAAAGCTTCGCGGAACTTACGCCATAACGACCGTTCGCTGGTCAAAAATAGGTTTTTAGCTAGCTGTTGAGTTAATGTACTGCCGCCTTGAACCGTTCGTCCTGCTTTCAAGTTTACAACGGCCGCTCGAGCAATCGCGAAAGGAGCAATACCATCATGCTGATAGAAGTTACGATCTTCTGTTGTCAACAACGCATCCACCATCACTTCAGGAAATTGCTCTCTATGTAGGAATAGTCTCTGCTCTTCGCTGTTTTTTTCTAACATTCCTAGTAACTTGGGTTCAATACGTAAAAAACCCATATCTCCACGGCTTCCTAACGATTGAATACGCATCAACTCGTTACCATCAAAATGGAGCATCACATGACGTTCTGGCTCTGATGCATCGGAAAATTCAAACGGTCGCCGAATCAGCTCAATTCGTGTCGCTGAAGACGAATACTCCCCCGCATAACGTGGTTGCGTTACCTTGCGGTAATTAAGTACATCCAATTCTTGTCGAACTTCCTTCAGACTGATTTCATCACCAGGAGATAAGGTCAGTATGCGTGAATATACAACGGTAGGGAGCTTGAAGAGCTGCCCAGAAAAGCGCTGCTTAACAATATCGTCTAAATAAAAACCATAAAACACCAAGATCGTAAACCCAACCACCCCTAGTTTCCAGGCAACGCTCCAGCTTTTCCTCAACCAACCGCGAGGCTTTTTTTCCTGCCCTTTTTTCTTTGAAGTACCAGATTTACTCTGCGTTTTTGAACTGCGTTTAGGTGTACTTTTTGACGTCGCTGAGCCACGAGTTGTCGGTTTCTTATCTGTCATCAGTTAAAGTGCCGCTTTGTTTTAGTGGTTGCAATATGATTAGCAGGATCATCAGGCCAAACATGCTTGGGATACCGCCCTTTCATCTCTTTTTGTACTTCCTTGTAAGATCCTGCCCAAAATGCCGCTAAATCTTGAGTTAATTGAATCGGCCGCTGAGCCGGTGATAGCAACTCAAGCAATAATCGCTTTGATCCTTGTGCAATTACTGGTGAAGTTTGTTCCCCATACACCTCTTGGATTCGAACCGAGAGTGTTGGTTCCGATCCCACTCTATATCGGATCGCTTTATGAGTTCCAGTCGGCAATCTCCATTTAGGGGGCAGCCATTGGTCCAGTTGTTGATTTAAAGGCCAACCGAGATAAGCTTTGAGCGCTTCTGCATGAGGAAGGTTACTCAACTGTTTGGCAGTACGAATATTGTTCATATAGGGTTCTAACCAAACTTCAAGATTTTCCAATAACCCAAACTCACTAAACTCTGGCCAAGGTTCATTTGGGAGCCACTCAACAGCGCACCGTACTCTCTCAAGCCATTCGATAGTGGGTTGATTCAAATTTAATACAGATAAGCCATAGCGGCGAACATAATTTAGCAAAGCTTGTGTTATTTTTTCTTGGTCAGGTTCCTGCGATAAACGAGTAGTTAGCACTAACTGACCGCACATAACACGTTGTTCCGCAATCAAACGACCTCGCTTTTCATCCCAATCGAGATGATCAACCTCCTTGGTTAAATGCGTCAAGTATTCCATTAATTCAGATAAAGAGATGTCACTCGCCAATTGAATTTGACTGTCGGCTCCGTGATGTCTCATCAAGTCACACACCACAAGATAACTTGCCTGAGAGAAAAGGAATTCCTGACGTAGCTTAGCCCCATGACCATTGGCCAGTTTAAATTCATAGCTTTCTGAACGGCCTCGACGTTGCGCGATTCTATCGGGAAACGCTAAAGCCGCCGCAAGTCTTAAACACTGCTCATCCACTTTAGATAACTCAAACGATACATTGAGTTTGCGTGCTAACTGTTTAGATCGAGTCATCAGGCGCTGACGTTTGCTGTGTTTACCTTGTTGCCACAAATGGAATGCCATCGTTAAATCGGTACAATTAAAGTCGGGCTCTTCAATTAACACCGCACATGCGATAGCACTCACCATCCCTTTACTTCCTAACAGTCTTGATTGCAATAGCATACTAGCCAAACGAGGGTCTATTCCGAGCTGATACGCTTGCTGCCCCATAGTGGTCAATTGATGCTGCTGATCAATTAAACCGAGAGTAATAAGCAATTCTCTACTACGTTCAATCAACGCTTGCGGTGGTGTGTCGAGCCAGTTTAATTCTTTTACATCTCGTACTCCCCAGTTGGATAACTCCAATGCAGTACTAGTGAGATCAGAATGTAAAATATCAGGGACAGGTACTCTGGTTTGTTGTTGATATTGAGATTCAGAATATAACCGAACACAAATACCAGGTTCAATTCGCCCCGCTCGACCAGCACGTTGTTGGGCTGAAGATTGTGCTATTCGAACTTGCTCTAACCTGGTTACGCCACTTACCGGATCAAAACGAGCATGTCGCTCTAACCCCGAATCAACCACGACTCGAACCCCTTCTATCGTTAGCGATGTTTCGGCTACATTTGTTGCCAATACCACTTTTCGCAGCCCAGACGTCACGGGTTTGATTGCTCGTTGCTGCTCTTGAAAACTAAGTTGGCCATAAAGAGGGGCGATGACAATATCATCACGACCAGATAAAGAGTCATTCAATGCCGCTTCTACGCGTTTTATAGAAGAAATACCGGGTAAAAAAGCGAGAATAGAGCCGGTCTCACTATCGCATAATGACGTGATTTTTTGCGCCATTTTAATGAATACATCATCGTTGGGATTGAGTGGCGCATATCGGACTTCAATCGGATACGACCGCCCTTCGCACTCGATCATCAATGCTTCTGGCAACAAATTCTGGAGCGCATCACCATCTAATGTTGCTGACATCACCACCAACTTCAGGTCATCTCGCAAAGCTGTTTGAACTTCGAGCGATAAGGCTAACGCTAAATCTGCATGCAAACTGCGTTCATGGAATTCATCAAATATAATGACCTCAACACCGTTCAATTCAGGGTCATCTTGGATCATCCGAGTGAGTACACCTTCAGTGACGATTTCTAACTGAGTTTGGTCACTCACCTTACTTTCACCTTTTATTCGATAACCTACCCGTTGCCCAACTTCTTGATTAAGCTGAGCGGCAACATAGTTAGCTATCGATTTAGCGGCCAAACGTCGAGGTTCGAGCATGATAATTTTGCCCGTTACGGTATCGCTACGTAACAAAGCTAAAGGAAAATAGGTCGATTTACCCGCTCCGGGCGCTGCTTGCAAGATAATCTGAGGGTGTGATTGGATACCAGAAATTAACTGAGGGATCACTGACTCGATAGGCAATTGTTGCAAAGCAAACCCCTTATGATTTAATGAAGGAATCATTGTACATAAAAACAGTAGATAAATGCAGTTCGATCCCGAGTTAAAATCCGCAATCTTAATCAAGCGCTATAAACGCTTTCTTGCCGATATTAAATTAAATGACGGCACTGAAACCACCATCCATTGCGCCAATACAGGAGCGATGACAGGGTGCGCGACTCCCGGTGATACCATTTGGTACTCGCAATCCAATAACCCTAAGAGAAAATACCCATTTAGTTGGGAACTCACTTATACTCAACAAAATGATTATATCTGCGTAAATACAGTGCGCGCCAATCAACTATGTGTTGAAGCGATCAACGATCATCAAATTGATGAACTTCTGAATTACGAACAACTTAAAACAGAAGTGAAATATGGGCAGGAAAACAGTCGTATCGATATCCTACTTCGCTCTCCCAATCGAAGAGATTGTTACATCGAAGTAAAAAGTGTCACTTTACTCGACCAAACTGAAGGAAGTGACGCGAACGGTCAAGGTTACTTTCCCGACGCCGTTACGACTCGTGGGCAAAAACACCTACGAGAGTTAATCGAAGTCGTTAAAAATGGCGATAGAGCAGTATTATTATTCGCTATTTTGCATTCAGGGATTGAAAAAGTGTCGCCTGCCCACCATATAGATGCAACATATTCATTATTACTATTAGAAGCAATAAATACTGGTGTCGAGGTATTGTGCTATAAAGCTCAATTTACCAATCAATCACTAAAACTAACAACAGCGATTCCTTTTTCATCTGAAAAGATAAAAATTTGATGCGAGTGGCATATTAAACGCAGTTTGTTAATGAGTGGTTGCCACACATAGTACTTTTTGCTATAGATACCCGCCTTAAAATACTGCTCATGCAGTTGACTAGGTGTTTGTAGGAGATGCTGTATGCCTGAATCTAAAAAGAAAACGCTTGGCATCCTAGCCATTGCTGGTGTGGAACCATACCAAGAGAAATCTGGTGAAGAGTATATGTCACCTGACCAAGTGACACATTTCACTAAAATTTTAAGTGCGTGGCGTAACCAGCTCAGAGATGAAGTTGATAGAACAGTACACCACATGCAAGATGAAGCGGCGAATTTCCCTGATCCTGTTGATCGCGCTTCTCAAGAAGAAGAATTTAGCTTAGAACTACGCAACCGAGATCGTGAGCGTCGTTTAATTAAAAAGATTGAAAAAACCCTAATCAAAATTGAAGAAGACGAGTTTGGTTTTTGCGAATCTTGTGGCGTTGAAATCGGCGTACGTCGTCTAGAAGCACGCCCAACAGCCGATCTTTGTATTGACTGTAAAACTCTTGCAGAGATCAAAGAACGTCAAATGCAAGGCTAACAAGTCAAATAAACCAATACTAAGGGAGCGATTGCTCCCTTTTTTTATTTTCGCTACCATCATGACCTTCTTAGCCTAATTAAGGTCAGTTATGTGATGGATTTTCAAGCCTATTAATATGAATTACGTTGGTCGATTTGCCCCTTCCCCTTCCGGGCCACTGCATTTTGGTTCTCTAGTTGCAGCGCTTGGTAGCTATTTTCAAGCCAAAGCTAATCAAGGTGATTGGTTGGTTCGAATCGAAGATCTCGACCCTCCACGAGAGGTCCCCGGAGCAACCCAACAAATCCTACAAGCTCTCGAATGCTATGGACTAGAGTGGGATGGACAGATCCTTTATCAAAGTCAGCGTCATGATTTTTATCAAGCTCAAATTGACCAATGGTTAGCAAAGGGTGAAGCTTATTACTGCACATGCAGTCGAAAAGAGATTAAAGCCATGGGTGGATATTACACCGGTCTCTGTCGAACAAAGCTAATTTCCTCTAGCAAAGATTGTGCGGTTCGTATCAAGATGCAACATCCTGTAACACAGTTTAATGATGTTCTTCACGGAAACACACTTATCCCTTTCGCATTAGCTGGCGAGGATTTTATTATAAAACGCAGAGATGGCCTTTTCGCGTATAACCTAGCCGTCGTCCTCGATGATATTGCTCAGGAGGTGACCGAAGTGGTCCGTGGTGCTGATTTAATCGAACCAACTGGACGTCAAATGAGTTTATATCGAATATTAGGACATCAGCCCATTCAGTATCTTCATCTACCACTAGCAATGGCTCAAGAAGGGCGTAAACTCTCAAAGCAAAATCATGCAGCTGCCATTGATATTTCAGATCCAAGACCCACATTAATCCAAGCCATGCGCTTTCTTGGATTTCAGTTACCACAGGACGTTGCACTAGAATCCGTCGCGACAATTGTCGACTGGGGATGTAATAATTGGCAAATATGCCAACTACCTAACGAAACTGAGATCATACTTTAATTCTCAAATGACCTAGCCTGAGCTATTATTAGCCGCAAATTGAGTCAATAGACTCTTGGTCACTAATAAAGAACAAGATAGTTAATCGCTATTTTGTCCGAGCCGATGAATAAAAAAGAACAGAAAACACACATTGAACACCGTTATTTCGACCTTTCACTGAACGTTATCACACGTGAAGATCACGGTATTTCACGCAAGCAAATTAGCGATAATGCGCTTAAAGTATTATATCGACTCCACAGTAGCGGCTTTGAAGCCTACTTAGTCGGTGGCGGTGTGCGCGATATCTTGTTAAAACAAGAGCCAAAAGATTTCGATATTGCAACTAATGCAACGCCTGAACAAGTGCGCAAACTCTTTCGCAACTGTCGCCTTATTGGTCGCCGTTTTCGTCTAGCACACGTGATGTTTGGACGTGACATTATCGAGGTCGCCACATTCCGTGGACATCATCAGGAAAACAACAGTCAAACCAGTTCACAGTCTGATGCTGGAATGCTATTACGTGATAATGTTTATGGATCGATTGATGAAGATGCAGAGCGCCGAGACTTCACTGTCAACGCAATGTATTACAACATAGCTAACTACAGTATTCATGACTATGCCGGTGGTATTGAAGATCTCGAAGATCGACTAGTTCGAATGATCGGTGACCCAGAAACCCGCTACCGAGAAGATCCGGTTCGAATGCTAAGAGCGATTCGCTTTGCAGCTAAGCTCGATTTCGATATTGAAGAAGAGACCGCAGAGCCGATTGAAGACCTAGCACCATTGCTTAGCGATATTCCACCTGCACGCCTTTATGAAGAGTCATTAAAGATGCTTCAGTCAGGTATAGGGCTAGAAACCTATCACCTCATGCGGGAATATGGTTTATTTCAGCAACTGTTCCCTATCGTTGCCGAACATTTCACCGAAGACCATGAATCAATGACAGAGCAAATGCTTGATCTGTCACTTGATTCTACCGACTTGCGCATCGAAAGCGGAAAACGCGTCAACCCTGCGTTTATGTTTGCGGCCATATTTTGGTATCCGATGAAATCCATTGCCGATAAGTTAAGTACAGAATTAAACCTGTCCGAATACGATGCAATGATGGAAGCGGCCAATCAGGTGCTCGATCGCATTGTTAAACGTCTTGCGATTCCGCGTCGTCATACCACTACTATTCGTGAAATGTGGCAGATGCAATTTCGTTTAGAACGTCGCAATGGCAAACGAGCTTTCCGTTTACTTGAGTTAAATAAGTTCCGAGCTGGGTATGATTTATTGCTGATGCGAGGCGAGCTTGAGGGCGGTGAAGTTAAAAAACTGGCTGAATGGTGGAAGGCTTTCCAAAAGGCCGATCGCAACCTACGCCAACTAATGGTGAATGAGTTAGGCAAATCATCGACGGAGCCAGGTAAACCTCGTCGTCGACGTACGCCACGTAATAAGACGAAATCGTCGTGATGACGACCGTATTTATTGCCATCGGCAGTAATCTCAATGATCCTGTTGAACAAGCACAACGTGGAATAGACGCATTAAAGAGCATTCCACGTACTCGCTTTATTCGCTCATCTCAACTGTATAGTAGCTCGCCAATGGGGCCACAAGATCAACCCGACTACATCAATGCCGTTGTCGAGATAGAAACACAACTGGCACCACTAGAACTGCTCAATTTAACTCAACAGATCGAATTAGAGCATGGTCGAGTGCGCAAGGATGAGCGCTGGGGACCACGAAGCCTAGATTTGGATATTCTTCTCTTTGGTCAACAAATTCTAGACAGTGAACGCCTAACAGTACCTCACTATGGAATGAAAGTTCGAGAGTTTGTCCTCTACCCACTCGCTGAAATTGCCCCACATTTAATACTCCCTGATGGGACCGAATTAACCGACTTACTCAAACAAGTCGACAAAAATGGCCTCAGTATTTGGCAGCACGCCAACGCCAAGTAAGGATTTACAATGAAAAAAATCACAATCAACGATTTAATTAAATGCAAAAGTGAAGGCCGAAAGTTTGCGACATCCACCGCTTACGACGCCAGTTTTGCACAATTATTCGAAAGCGAGAATATGCCAGTACTCCTCGTCGGTGATTCGCTTGGTATGGTATTACAAGGGCAAAGTGACACTCTCCCTGTTACGGTTCAAGATATTGCCTATCACACGCGTAGTGTACGTGCAGGAAGCCCTAATTGCTTGTTAATGGCTGACATGCCCTTTATGAGCTACGTTACTCCAGAAGAAGCATGTAAAAACGCGGCTGAAATTATTCGAGCTGGTGCAAATATGGTCAAGCTAGAGGGCGGGGCATGGTTAGTCGACACCGTTAAAAAGCTCACTGAACGTGCTGTTCCTGTATGTGCGCACCTTGGCTTAACCCCACAGTCTGTCAATATTTTTGGTGGTTATAAAGTTCAAGGACGCAGTGATGAGCAAGCAAAGCAAATGCTTGATGATGCACTTGCCCTACAAAGTGCCGGCGCTCAAATTATCCTGTTGGAATGTGTCCCATCTAGCTTAGCGAAAATGATCACGGAAGCCGTCGACGTCCCCGTAATTGGCATTGGAGCAGGGCCAGAAACCGACGGTCAAATCTTGGTTATGCACGACATGCTAGGTATTTCCGCGAACTACATGCCCAAGTTTTCCAAAGACTTTCTTGCTGAAACAGGGAATATACGCAAGGCAGCCGCTAAATACATTGCAGATGTAGAAAGCGGATCATTCCCTGACGCCGACCATACCATTGCTTAAGCCGGTAGATCACGATGGAAACTTATTCAGAAGTTAAAAAACTAAGAACAGTTATTAACGCGCATCGTTTGGCACAAAAACGGATCGCGTTTGTGCCAACGATGGGAAATCTCCATGAAGGACATTTAACCTTAGTTCGTCAAGCTCAAGCTGTGGCCGATATTGTTATCGTCAGTATTTTTGTCAACCCAATGCAATTTGAAAATGCCGACGATCTAGTGAACTACCCTCGTACATTGGATGATGATCTCGCTAAACTCGCCAAACAGGGAGTCGACGCGGTATTTACGCCAACGCCAGATATCATGTACCCAAAAGGATTGGATCAACAGACGTTTGTTGAAGTTCCAAACATGTCTAATATCTTGGAAGGGGAATCTCGTCCCGGTCATTTTCGTGGCGTCGCAACAATCGTGACAAAACTATTCAATATCGTACAACCCGATGTTGCTTGCTTTGGCGAAAAAGACTTTCAGCAACTTGCGATTATTCGTCAGATGACTGAAGACTTGTGTTTAGATATTGAGATCATTGGCGTGCCTACGGTGAGAGAATCCGATGGTTTAGCCATGAGCTCGCGAAACAACCGCCTTACCACTTCACAACGAGCTGTCGCACCGCATTTAGCGCGTATCATGAAAGGTATTGGTGAGAATTTGGTTCAAGGTGAACGAGATACCGAAGCGTTAATTATGAATGCAAATAGCGAAATAGTTCAGGCAGGAATGAAGGTTGATGAAGTTTTTATTCGAGATGAACAGACACTTCAACCGATCAATCAAGATACTGAGAAGGCGGTTGTGCTAATGGCTGCTTTTTTAGGTGATGTTCGATTAATCGATAATCAGGTCGTCAGCCTAATCTAATCATTACTGAACAAAATACAACGCTTCAGTCCCCTATTTTCACCTGAATCAATAGGAAAACTGAAGCGTTTCTGCTTCAACTAGCTACGAAGCCCAGTTCCTTTAGCAATTAAGTAATGCGCTACCGAATATAGTAAGATAACAAACACACCCAAAACACTAAACGAACTAACAATACTCACATCAGAAACACCAAGAAAACCATAACGAAAAGCATTAACCATATACACAATAGGATTAATTTTAGACACAACCTGCCAAAACTCAGGCAACAAGGATATTGAATAAAAAACGCCACCTAGATAGGTCAGTGGTGTTAGCACAAAAGTCGGTACTATCGAAATATCATCAAATGTGCGCGCAAAGACTGCATTAATTAACCCACCAAGTGAGAAGACAACAGAAGTCAAAAACACGGTAAAAATAATCACAGACCAATGCTCAACTTGAAGGTCGACAAAGAATAATGAAACACAGGTAACCAACATGCCAACCAGCAATCCTCGTGTTACGCCTCCCATCACATAACCGGCGATAATGACGTAATTTGGGACTGGAGCAACCAATAACTCTTCGATATTCTTCTGCATTTTAGAACTAAAAAACGAGGAAGCAACATTGGAATATGAGTTCGTGATCACCGACATCATGATCAACCCAGGAACGATGTATTCCATATAAGAAAAACCATTCATTGTCCCAATTCGTGAGCCAATCAAATTACCAAAAATAATAAAATACAATGTCATTGTAATCGCTGGCGGCACTAATGTTTGTACCCAAATACGCGTAAAACGATTGATCTCTTTTCTCACTAAACTGCTAAACGCGGTCCAATAAATTTGATACATAGTACTTCTCATTTTTCGTTTCTCACTAGGCTAACAAATAGCTCTTCCAATCGATTTGCTTTATTTCTCATCGAAAGCACTTTAACCCCTTGTTGTGTTAACTGGCTAAAAACATCGTTCAACCCTTGAGATTTTTCCAACTCAATCTCAATTGAGCCTTCTTTGTTTTCCTGTTTCAAAACACCATTAAGTTGCGGAATGGTCTCTGAAGAATCGACATCTAGAATAAAAGTTTCAACTTGAAGCTTACCCAACAATGCTTTCATCGACGTATTTTCAATTAGCTCACCCGCTTGAATGATCCCAATGTTACGACACAACATTTCAGCTTCTTCTAAATAGTGAGTCGTGAGAATAATCGTAATACCTTGGCTGTTTATCTCTTGTAAAAACGTCCACATCGAGCGGCGCAACTCAATATCAACACCTGCTGTCGGTTCATCGAGAATCAATAATTTCGGCTCGTGCATCAAAGCGCGAACAATCATCAAGCGACGTTTCATGCCACCAGATAACGCTCCCGCTCGTTCGTTTCGCTTCTCCCACAACTCCAACTGAGTAAGATACTTCTTAGCACGCTCTTTTGCTAATGCACGAGGCACCCCATAATAGCCAGCCTGCTGAATGACAATTTGCTCGACAGTTTCAAACTGATTAAAGTTAAATTCTTGCGGGACTAAGCCTAAATGTTGCTTCGCCTCTTCCAAACGAGTGTCGATATCATGGCCAAATACCGATACTTTTCCTGAGGTTTTATTCACTAGAGAAGCGATTATGCCAATGGTGGTTGATTTACCTGCTCCGTTAGGACCAAGCAAGGCATAAAAATCGCCTTGCTTTACGTCTAAATCAATGCCTTTTAACGCTTCAAAACCACCACTATAAGTTTTGCGCAAACTTCTTATTTCTAATGCATTCATAGGTTGTAAACGTCTCTATTTTCAATTGTTCTTGCGACTTAGTAATCGCTCAATTCATTCATCACAATTTAACAGGAATTTACGACCGACGCTGATATTTATTCGTGACAAATACAATAGCATCTCTGAGAACTAAAACTTTGTTACTATTTTCGCTAATCAACGATGTAAACTTTGTGTATAGTGACTCCGCACACATTTTGATGCCAAACGATACGTTCAACAATTCGTGTTTTGTGTGAGTTGGTTTCCAATCCTAATTCACCGCATTAAGGGAAGGACAATGCCAGAAATTAAACAACTGTTTGAAAACAATTCGCGCTGGTCTGAATCGATCAAAGCTGAAAATCCCGAATACTTTGCACAACTAGCCGAAGGACAAAGCCCTGACTTTCTATGGATAGGTTGCTCTGATAGCCGAGTTCCAGCAGAACGGCTTACAGGACTGCATTCTGGAGAGTTATTCGTTCACCGAAATGTTGCTAATTTAGTAATTCACACTGACTTAAACTGCCTTTCAGTTGTTCAATATGCCGTTGATGTTCTGAAGATTAAACATCTAATCATTTGTGGCCACTACGATTGTGGTGGCATCAAAGCAACTCTAGCTAACCCTAAACTTGGGCTGATTAATAATTGGCTCCTGCACATTCGAGACATATACCAAAAGCATCGTACTTACATCGACAGTATGGCCCCAGAATATCGAGCGGACAAACTGGTCGAGCTCAACGTAGCAGAGCAAGTGTATAACCTCGCCAATTCTACAATATTGCAGAATGCATGGGAACGAGGTCAAGAATTCGAGCTCCATGGTTTGGTTTACGGTATTGAAGATGGGAAATTGGAATATTTAGGGGTTCGTTGCGATTCAGCAGAAATCGTTGAAGAAAATTACAATAAGTCGATGGAAAAAATCCTCAATAAAGATTTCAAGCTTCTTTGCCACCGATAGCGAATACCAACCTCAGCGTCTAATAAAAATGCCTAGATATGAAAAATCTGGGCATTTTTGTCATGATACTCGTTAGCGTAACGTTATTCGGTTTCTAACGTTACCTTACCGATATAAGGGAGGTGACGATAATCCTGAGCAAAATCTAATCCCATCCCCACGACAAACTCATCAGGAATCGAGAAGCCAATCCAACGAGCATCTACGTCAACTTCACGGCGAGAGGGCTTATCTAACAAAGTACACACTTCAATTGAATTTGGCTCACGAAGTCTTAATACTTCTTTTACTCGACTTAACGTATTACCGGTATCAATGATGTCTTCAACTAAAATGATATCTTTACCAACAATATCATCATCTAGATCTTTTAAAATTCGAACATCACGAGAACTCTCAGTACCATTTCCATAACTTGATGCTGTCATAAAGTCGATTTGATGCGTCACGCTAACTGCTCGCGCTAAGTCAGCAAGAATGATAAATGAACCACGAAGAAGTCCGATTAAAACGAGATTGTCGCTATCTTTATAATGCTCGGAAATTTCTTGTCCTAACTCTTGGATTCTCTGTTTAACTTGTTGCTCAGAAATCATCTCTTCTATTTTATGGGCCATGACTCTCTCATTAATCGATGTTAAGTACTTAAGCAACTCGCCTTGCAAGTTTGCCATTCACTCTTTATTTGAACCCGATATATTACCATTACTGCGCAACCAGACAAAATAACAGTTTAGTTATTAGTATTTGCAATATTAAATACCAAAATCGTATATATGCAATTACTATAGTAATGTGTAAGTTACATAATGTAATTTATCAATTGATCTATTGATAAATTGCATATGCACAATTACACTTATTAATGCACTATCCATAATAAAAATATCACCAAGATGTGATAACAAATCAACGTTAATTGGCAAGGAAAAAAATATATGGACGCGATAATAAAAAAACGCCCCCGGACTCGCTTATCCCCCCAAAAGCGTAAACTTCAGTTAATGGAAATAGCCTTAGAAGTATTTGCAAAACGCGGTATTGGTCGTGGCGGCCATGCTGATATTGCAGATATTGCACAGGTTTCCGTCGCAACGGTTTTCAACTACTTCCCTACTAGAGAAGATTTGGTCGATGATGTGTTAACTCACGTAGTACATCAATTTTCTAATTTCCTAGCAGACAATATCGATATCGATGCTTACATCAAAGATAATTTGTATAACCTAACTCATGAGATGACTCGTCTTGTACTAGAAGATTGTCATTGGATAAAAGTTTGGTTTGAATGGAGTGCATCGACTCGCGAAGAAGTATGGCCATTGTTTGTTTCAACCAATCACACTAATCGCCTGCTTGTGAAAAACATGTTTACGAAAGCCATTGAACATGGCGACGTATGTGACAAGTACTCACCAGAACATTTATCTGACCTATACTTGGGAATGTTCTACACGTTATTCATTCAGGCTAACCGTACCACCGATCAACAAGAAATTGATGAAATGGTCCATTGCTACCTTGATATGCTTTGTATCTATCAACGACGCAAGTAATTGAATAACGTACCACATAATAAAAAACCGCAGCACTTCAAGTGCTGCGGTTTTTTTATCTTCGCATCTAAGTATATAACCTAGAAGATAGGATTATTTTTTCTTCACTGCTTTCGCATTAGGCAAATCGGTAATGGTACCTTCAAATACCTCTGCCGCTAAGCCTACAGACTCATGTAGCGTTGGGTGAGCATGGATAGTTAATGCGAGATCTTCTGCATCACAACCCATTTCAATCGCTAGACCAATTTCACCAAGTAGTTCACCGCCGTTAGTACCAACGATAGCACCACCAATCACACGGTGAGAGTCTTTATCAAAGATAAGCTTAGTCATACCATCAGCACAATCTGATGCGATCGCACGTCCGGATGCAGCCCAAGGGAAAGTCGCAGTTTCGTAGTTAAGACCTTCTTCTTTTGCTTCTTTTTCTGTTTTACCAACCCAAGCAACTTCTGGCTCAGTGTAAGCAATTGAAGGAATAACTTTCGGGTCAAAGTAGTGCTTCTTACCAGCAATAACTTCTGCAGCAACATGACCTTCATGCACGCCTTTGTGAGCAAGCATTGGCTGACCAACAATATCGCCAATTGCGAAAATATGTGGAATATTGGTCTTAAGCTGCTTATCAACATTGATGAAGCCACGTTCATCAACTTCAATACCAGCTTTCTCAGCATCAAGAAGCTTACCATTAGGCACACGACCGATAGCAACAAGTACAGCATCATAGCGCTCTGCTTCAGCAGGTGCTTTCTTGCCTTCCATAGACACGTAGATACCGTCGTCTTTAGCTTCAACTGCCGTAACTTTCGTTTCTAGCATTAAGTTGAATTTATCTTTAATACGCTTGGTATAAACTTTTACTATGTCTTTATCAGCAGCTGGAATCACTTGATCGAACATTTCTACAACGTCGACTTTAGATCCCAGTGAGTGATATACGGTACCCATTTCGAGACCGATGATACCACCACCCATGATCAATAGCTTGCCAGGAACTTCTTTTAGCTCTAGTGCATCCGTTGAGTCCCAAATACGAGGATCTTCATGAGGAATAAATGGCAATTTAATCGGACGAGAACCCGCCGCTACAATTGCATTATCGAAGTTAATAACAGTCTTGCCGTCATCACCTTCAACTTCAATGGTATTCGGGCCAGTAAACTTACCAAAACCATTTACAACATTCACTTTACGCATCTTAGCCATACCGCCAAGACCGCCAGTTAGTTGTGTAATAACTTTTTCTTTCCAAAGACGAATCTTGTCGATATCGGTCTGTGGTTCACCAAAAACAATACCGTGTTCTGAAAGTGCTTTCGCTTCTTCAATAACTTTCGCTACGTGTAATAGCGCTTTAGAAGGAATACAACCGACGTTTAAACATACACCACCTAAGGTGCTATAACGTTCAACTAGAACGGTATCAAGACCTAAATCTGCACAACGGAAAGCAGCGGAGTATCCAGCAGGGCCGGCACCAAGTACTACCACTTGGGCTTTGATTTCTTTGCTCATTTTGACCTCTTGTAGTCGTTATCCTTAACAGGCTGATGCGGGCTTCAATCGATTCACTCGATGATTCAAACCATGTCTTATATAAACCAAAATAGTTTACAGAGATGTTAATGGGTTGAAAAGAATTTCACCAGAGCCTGTGAGCCATACAACAATTCAATCAAGTATCTTTTAGCTCAATCGAACTGACCTAGTAATTAATATGCTTTTTAAGATTAATCAAGGCGGCTATTGCCGCCTTGGATTTACGCTTAACTTATAGAACTAAACGACGAATATCGCTTAAACAACCATTTAAGTAAGTAATGAAACGTGCACCTTCGGCACCATCAATTACTCTGTGGTCGTAAGATAACGACAATGGAAGTTGTAGACGCGGAGTAAACTCTTTGCCATTCCATACTGGCTTCATCTCAGATTTAGAGACACCTAAGATGCCAACTTCAGGTGCGTTTACGATTGGTGTAAATGAAGTACCACCGATTCCGCCTAAGCTAGAAATGGTGAAACAACCACCTTGCATATCTGCTGCCGTTAGTTTGCCATTACGTGCTTTCTTAGAGACTTCTGCAAGTTCTGCTGAAAGCTCGTAGATGCCTTTCTTGTTCACATCTTTAAAGACTGGAACGACTAATCCATTTGGAGTATCAACCGCAATACCAACATTCACGTACTTCTTAAGAATTAAGTTTTCACCGTCATCAGAAAGAGAAGAGTTAAATGCAGGGAAGGCTTCAAGCGCTTTAGCAACAGCTTTCATGATGAAAACAAGCGGCGTGATCTTAATGCCACTGTCTTTCTTCGCTTCAATTGCATTTTGCTCTTTACGGAAGCTTTCAACTTCAGTGATATCAGCGTTATCCCACTGTGTAACATGAGGAATCATTACCCAGTTACGATGTAAGTTAGCACCAGAGATCTTCTTGATACGAGATAGCGGTTTAACTTCTGTATCACCAAATTTACTGAAGTCAACTTTAGGCCAAGGTAGTAAGCCCAATGCTGAACCATCACCTTTACCAGATGCACCAGCACCCGACTCAAGACGCTTCAATGCTTCTTTCACGTAGCTTTGAACATCTTCTTTTAGGATTCGGCTCTTACGACCAGACCCTTTTACTTTCTCAAGGTTAACGCCAAACTCGCGAGCTAAACGACGAACAACTGGAGAAGCATGAGCATAATCAGCATTTTCTTTGAAATCACCCGTTGATGCAGACGAACTTGCACTTGGAGTTGCGGCTTTCGCTGCTGGAGCACTTGGGGCTGGAGCCGCAGGAGCAGCGGCAGCTACTGGTGCAGCACCGACAACTTCAAATACCATGATCAACGAACCCGTTGTTACTTTATCGCCGGTCGCAACTTTGATTTCTTTTACTACACCAGCAAACGGTGCAGGTACTTCCATTGATGCTTTATCGCCTTCAACAGTAAGTAAAGATTGCTCTTCTTCGACACTGTCGCCAACAGCTACCATGATTTCAGTAACTTCAACTTCGTCACCACCGATATCAGGTACGTTGACCTCTTTTGCTGCTGAAGCCGCCGCAACAGGAGCCGCTGCTGGAGCTGGATCCGCTGCTGCTGGAGCAGAGCCTGCAGTTTCAAAAATGAAGACAAGAGAACCTGTCGTCACTTTATCACCAGAGACTACCTTAATTTCTTTTACCACACCGGCAAATGGTGCTGGTACTTCCATTGATGCTTTGTCGCCTTCAACCGTAAGTAAAGATTGCTCTTCTTCTACGCTATCGCCAACGGCTACCATGATTTCAGTAACTTCAACTTCATCACCACCGATATCGGGGACATGAACTTCTTTTACTTCAGCTACCGCAGCTGGAGCGGCCGCTGCAGGAGCAGCTTCAACTGGAGCAGAAGCTGGTGCTGCTGCACCCGCCTCTTCTTCAAAAATCATAATAAGTGAACCAGTGCTTACTGTGTCACCCGTAGCGATTTTGATCTCTTTAACAACACCAGCTTGAGAAGCTGGAACTTCCATAGAAGCTTTATCACCTTCTACAGTAATAAGAGACTGTTCTTCTTCAACCTTGTCACCAACGCTTACTAGAATCTCAGTGACTTCAACCTCATCCGCACCGATATCTGGTACATTAATTTCGATTGCCATTGCTATTTCCTACCTATATTAAGCGTAAAGTGGATTCGTTTTTTCAGTGTCGATATCAAATTTCTTAATAGCTTCTGCTACGACAGATTTTTCGATATCACCACGTTTCATAAGTTCTGTTAGAGCAGCAACCACAACATAGCCAGCATTTACTTCAAAATGACGACGTAAGTTTTCGCGGCTATCTGAACGACCAAAGCCATCAGTACCCAATACTTTATATGACTCTGCTGGTACGAACGCACGTACTTGCTCTGAGTAGTTTTTCATGTAGTCAGTCGCTGCAATTGCAGGTTCGCTACCTAAAACGGTTGTGATGTAAGGTACTTTCGCTTCTGCTTCTGGGTGAAGCATGTTGAAACGTTCTGCAGCTTGACCATCACGAGTTAGCTCGTTAAATGACGTCACAGCAAAGACATCAGAGGCAACACCGTAGTCTTCACTTAGGATTGTTGCAGCTTTGCGCACTTCATTCATGATAGTACCGGAACTCATAAGCTGTACTTTACCTTTGCTACCAGCATGAGTTTCGAGCTTGTAGATCCCTTTACGAATGCCCTCTTCAGCGCCTTCTGGCATTGCTGGCATCGCATAGTTTTCATTCATGATAGTTAGGTAGTAGTACACATTCTCTTGCTCTGAACCATACATGCGACGGATACCGTCTTGCATGATGACAGCCAATTCGTATGCGAAAGTTGGATCGTATGAGATACAGTTCGGAACCGTATTTGCAAGAATGTGTGAATGTCCATCTTCGTGCTGAAGACCTTCACCATTTAGCGTCGTACGACCAGCAGTAGCACCAAGTAGGAAACCGCGAGCTTGTTGGTCCCCAGCTAACCATGCCATGTCACCAATACGTTGGAAACCAAACATAGAGTAGTAAATGTAGAACGGGATCATTGGTAGATCGTTGGTGCTGTATGATGTCGCAGCAGCAACCCAAGACGCCATTGAACCTAATTCGTTGATACCTTCCTGAAGCACTTGACCAGAGGTAGCTTCTTTATAGTAAGAAACAACACCGCGATCTTCAGGTGTGTAGTCTTGACCATGTGGGTTGTAGATACCAACCTGACGGAATAAACCTTCCATACCAAAAGTACGTGCTTCATCACAAATAATTGGAACAATGTTCTTACCAATATTCTTATCTTTCAATAAGATATTTAGAGTACGAACATAAGCCATTGTGGTAGAAATTTCACGTTTCTGCTCAACCAATAGTGGACCGAAATCTTCAAGAGTCGGCACTTTGAATTCTTGAGTAAACTTAGGCTGGCGCTTAGGTGTATATCCAAGTAATGCTTCGCGACGAGCATGCATATACTTGTACTCTTCAGAGCCTTCTTCCAATTTGAGGTAAGGCAATTTCGTGATAGCTTCATCATCAAGAAGATCTTCAAGGCCTAAGCGATTACGTAGGTGCTGAACATGAGTCATGTCCATTTTCTTCACACCGTGAGCGATGTTTTTACCTTCAGCTGCTTCACCCATACCGTAACCTTTAACTGTTTTCGCTAGAATAACAGTTGGTTTGCCTTGGGTTTCTTTTGCGTTATTAAATGCAGCGTACAGTTTCGATGAATCATGACCACCACGCTTAAGAGCAAAAATTTCAGCGTCTGTCATATCCGCAACGAGTGCTGCAGTTTCAGGATACTTGCCAAAGAAGTGTTCACGAACGTAGGCACCATCTTTCGATTTAAACGTTTGGTAATCACCATCAATGGTTTCATTCATTAGCTGGAGCAACTTACCAGAAGTGTCTTTCGCTAGAAGAGAATCCCAGTTTGCGCCCCAAATAACTTTAACAACATTCCAGCCAGCACCTTTAAATAGGCCTTCTAACTCTTGAATGATGCTACCGTTACCCATAACCGGACCGTCAAGACGTTGTAGGTTACAGTTAACAAGGAAGCATAGGTTATCTAGCTTCTCACGAGCAGCAAATGAAATAGCACCACGTGATTCTGGCTCATCCATTTCACCGTCACCAAGGAACGCATAAACACGTTGTGCTGAAGTATCCTTCATTCCGCGTCCTTCAAGATACTTAAGGAAGCGAGCTTGATAAATTGCAGAGATAGGGCCAAGACCCATTGATACCGTTGGGAATTGCCAGAATTCAGGCATCAATTTAGGGTGTGGATACGAAGGAACTCCTTTACCATCCACTTCTTGACGGAAGTTATCAAGTTGCTCTTCTGTCAAACGCCCTTCAACGAATGCACGAGAATAAATACCCGGAGAAATATGACCTTGATAATAGACTAAATCGCCACCATCGGTGTCGTTTGCTGCACGGAAAAAGTGGTTAAAACACACTTCATAGAAACTTGCAGATGACTGGTAAGAGGCCATGTGACCACCTAAATCCAAGTCTTTCTTTGATGCACGCAATACAATCATAATTGCGTTCCAGCGGATAATAGAGCGAATACGACGTTCTAAAGTCGTGTCGCCAGGATAAGCGATTTGCTTATCTGCTGGAATCGTATTGATGTAATTGGTGTTCACGCCAGTCGGCATATCTACGCCATCTAAACGAGCTTTTTCCAATACCTGCTCAAGTAGGTACTGAGCACGTTCAATACCCTCTTCACGTACAACTGACTCAAGAGCTTCAAGCCACTCTTGGGTTTCCATTGCGTCTACGTCAGTCTTCATGTCAGACATGCCGATCTTTCCTTTTTGTTGGTTTGATCTAAAAACGAAGGAGTAATAGCTATGATTCACTATCACTCTGCTGAATTCGACTTAAAGAACGCTCTCGACGAGTCTGCTCTTTGCTTAAATCCAACAATGTTTCTTCAATGAAAGCTAGATGAGAATGTGACATTTCACGGGCCTTCTCAGGTTCCCCCAAAAGTATCGCATCAACGATGCTAGCTCTGTGTTTACCTACTTTTTCAATCACCTCAGGGCGACGATGTAAGAGCTTTAAATTCTGTTGCACATTTTTTTCAAGCAAAGGTGCAAGGCTACGAACAATATGAAGTAAAACAACGTTATGAGAGGCTTCTGTTAATGCTATTAAAAACTCAACAACATTCTCGGCTTCCACTTCAACATTCGCTGAGTTTTGCTCAAGCACAATCTGACTCAAACAAGATTTAATGCGCTTAAAATCTTCTTCAGTACCTCGAATCGCAGCAAAATAAGCTGCTATCCCTTCCATTGCATGACGAGTTTCAAGCAAATCAAGGTGCGTTTCAGAATGGTTTGACAGTAAGTTTAGCAAGGGATCAGAAAAACTGGTCCAAACTTTCTCACTAACAAAAGTTCCACCACCTTGTTTACGAGTAAGAAGACGCTTTCCTTCTAAACGTTGGATAGCTTCACGCACTGAGGGACGAGAAACATCAAATTGTTTCGCTAACTCTCGCTCTGGAAGAAGTTGCTGTCCTGGGGCCAATATGCCTTCGACAATCAATCTTTCCAATTCTTGCTCGATTACATCTGACAGTTTTGGTTGACGAATCCTTTGATAGGTCATATTTATCATTCTTCTGCTTTCGTAGCCAATTGGTAATACCAATTTAAATTGCACAAGAAATTAACATATGAGGATGCTTTTTGTCTAGCGGAAAATTGATATAAATCATGAAATCGATCACACGTTCACAATTCCCTTACAAAAAATATGCTTTTTAATTACTCAATATTGGTAATACCATTTATTAGCGTAACATAAGCCATTGCTAGGAAAGGATTTTTGTATGACAAATAAAATCAAGAGAACCCTATAGTCCTCTTAATTTACTCCAATCTTTGGTAAATAATACCGCTTATCGAGCTTCAATATGCTCAATCATAAGTTGAAGAGTTTGATTACCCCGAAACTCATTAATATCGAGTCGATAGGCTAACTGAATGGTTTTTACGGCAGGATCTGGCCAACGACGAACATCAATATTAAACGCAATAGCATCGATCATTTTGTTGGTCGAGAAGCCTTTATGTAGAGGCTCTAGCATCAATTTCAAATGACTGCCCCCTACCAATTTCTGATGTAAGACTTTAAACTCCCCATCAAAAATAGGTTCAGGGAACGACTGCCCCCAAGGCCCACCAGCCCGAAGAATTTCCGCCGTACTCAGTGAAAACTCTTCTGGAGCTAATTCCCCATCGCTCATAATAATGCCTTTTAACGCACTCTCATCAATAGATTGCCGCACGACTTGATCAAACAGAGCAACGAACTGTTGATAGTTTTCTTCTTTAATACTTAAACCTGCAGCCATAGCATGACCGCCAAATTTAAGAATAATACCGGGGTTTTGGGTATCAATAAGGTCGAGCGCATCTCGCATATGGAGTCCAGAAATAGAACGACAAGAGCCTTTTAAAATCCCCTCTCCGCCATCGGCAAACGCAATCACAGGCCGGTGATAAGTGTCTTTAATCCGAGATGCGAGAATACCTATCACACCTTGGTGCCAGTCTCGCTGAAACAATACAATGCCATAAGGAAGGTCATGTTTTTCGCCAAATTGAAGTCGTTCACAAAATGCGAGTGCTTCCTGCTTCATCCCTTGCTCGATATCACGACGAGTTTGATTTAACCCATCGAGCTCACTGGCCATTCTTCGAGCAGCATGAATATCATTACACATTAGCAGTTCGACTCCGAATGACATGTCATCCAGACGTCCAGCAGCATTAATTCTAGGGCCGAGTGCAAAACCAAAATCCGCTGCAACCAAACGTCGAGCATCTCGTTTCGCAATTTCAATCAATGCTTGAATGCCAGGTCTCGCCTTGCCTGCTCGAATTCGTTGCAATCCTTGATGAACGAGAATTCGATTATTTTCATCCAATGGCACAACATCCGCGACCGTGCCTAATGCAACCAAATCAATCAGTTCCATCAGTTTCGGCTCTCTCACACCTTGAGCTTGAAACCAACCGGATTGACGCATCGCCACACATAATGCCATCATCAAATAGAATGCGACACCAACACCCGCAAGCGCTTTTGAAGGAAAATGACAATCGGGTAAATTAGGATTCACCATCGCATCGGCATTTGGCATGACACTACCCGGCAAATGATGGTCGGTCACCACAGTCACCAAGCCTTTCTCTTTAGCATAACTAACGCCATCGATAGAAGACACGCCATTGTCCACGGTCATAATAAACTCTGCACCAAGCTCAATAGCTTGGTCGACAACGTCGGGGCTGAGGCCATATCCATCTTCAAAACGATTAGGCACCAAGTAATCGACATTATTGCTACCTAGCATGCGCAACGCCAATACCGAGAGTGCAGAGCTCGTCGCACCATCGGCATCAAAGTCGCCAACAACAATAATTCGTTGTTGCTGCTTTATGGCTTCGAACAGCAATTCTACGGCACGATCAATACCATGTAATTTTTGATAGCTATGAAGTGAACGTACTCCGTTATCAAGTTGCTGCTCATTTTCCACACCTCGACTGGAATAAATCTGCCTGAGCAGCGTCGGTATTGAGTCTGGTAATGAATGATCTTCTACCTTCGTGCGTCGCTGAATTTCTATCATAAATATCTACTTTAAAGATTTTCCAAACGTTCCAGTAAAGTCTGAGGTGGAAGATATCCACCTAGCATTGAACCATCAGGTAAAAAGATTGCAGGAGTACCTTGGACTCCCAATGTATGTCCAAGGTTATAATGATTTGGAACCTTACTCTTACAGGCTTCGTCAGAAATAGGTTGGGGAAGCTTTTGGTGGGCTTTCGCGTCGTTCATCGCTTTTTTTGGATCTTCAGCACACCAGATATCAGCCATCACGTTAGCCACCTCGTTATTCAAGCCTTGACGTGGGAAAGCCAAATATCGAACCGTAATCCCCAACGCATTGTATTCACTCATCTGGCTGTGAAGTTTTACACAATAGCCACAAGTAATGTCTGTAAAGACAGTTACTGCATATTTCTCATTATCAGCTTTATATTCGATCATATCATCACGATATTCCGCAATCGCTTTTGCATTGATTGGCGCTTGACGTTTAGCTAATACGTTGGTGAGGTTACCATCATCACTAAGATGATAAAGCGTACCAGATATAAAGTACTCGCCATCAGATGTGGTAAATAACACTCCTTGATTAGTCGTTAACTCTAGCAAACCATCTACTTCTGAAGGTTTCACCTCAGAGACCATAACACCAATGCTGGCCAGTTTTGCTTTTATATTATCCCCTGAATCAGCCCAACTCAGACTCGATGTTAGTAGTACGCTAATCGCTGAAATGATGAATAATAGTTGGCGTAAAACGCGCATAAATAATCCTCTTTAGGCTCTTGGATGATGTTCGCTATGAATTTGTTTTAATCGCTCAGTGGCGACATGTGTATAAATTTGGGTGGTTGATAAGTCACTATGACCTAACAACATTTGGACAACACGTAAGTCCGCACCATGATTAAGTAGATGAGTAGCAAAAGCATGACGCAAGACGTGAGGAGATAGCTTTTCGACATCAATACCCGCAACGACAGCATAATGTTTAACCCGATGCCAGAAGGTTTGCCGCGTCATCATTTGAGCTCGTCGACTTGGAAACAATACATCTGACGTTTTCTCTCCTAACAGTAATGGGCGGCCGGAATGAATAAATTGCTCGATCCACTCAATCGCATTTTCTCCCATCGGCACCAAACGCTCTTTTCCTCCTTTACCAAAAACTCGAACGACACCTTGCCTCAAACTGATGTTTTCCATCGTCAAACTCACCAACTCAGTGACTCGAAGCCCTGTGGCATAAAGCAACTCAAGCATCGCTTTATCTCGAAGCTCGACAGGATCAGAAATATTCTGGACGTTAAGTAAAGAATCGACATCTGACTCACTTAAGTCTTTCGGTAATCGTTGTGGCAGTTTAGGAGAGACGAGTAACGCGCTAGGATCATCATCCCTTACTTTCTCGCGATGCAGATATTGAAACAAGCGACGAATAGCAGACAGCATTCTCGCTCGAGATGTTTGTTTATAACCTTGCTCAAACAACCAAGATTGATAACTCTGAAGGTCTTCGAAAGATACACAATTAAGATAAAGATCGTGCAACTCTAACCATTGTGACAATTTCTGAATATCACGACGATAAGATAACACAGTGTTTTCCGACAAGCCGCGTTCTACCCACATCGCATCTAAAAACTGTTCAATCAGGCCTTGATCAGGTGAGACTTTCGGGTTCACTTACTCTACCACTCTCGTTTTTCCCTTTTATTTATTCTTAATAACACAAAACGTACATAGCTAACCAACAAAGTTGTTTCAATAGTTGACAAAAAATACACCAAGAAGTTTCGACCTTGAGCCCTTTCCTGCTTCAGAGTACACTTCCTTTATTCTTTACTAGTATCCAGAACATTATGAAAATTGGTCTATTTTACGGCTCCACCACCTGTTATACCGAAATGGCTGCAGAAAAAATTCGCGCCATCATCGGAGAAGAATTCGTTGATATTCATAATGTGAAAGACACCGATATAGAAAGCATGGCGAATTATGACTTTTTAATTCTCGGTATTTCAACTTGGGACTTTGGCGAGATCCAAGAAGATTGGCAAGCCGCGTGGGATCGCATCAAACAACCCGATCTTAAAGGTAAACATGTCGCGCTATTTGGTTTAGGCGACCAAGAAGGCTATGGCGAATGGTATCTTGACGCTATGGGCTTACTGCATGATGAACTCCTTGATTCTGATGTAACATTCTTAGGATATTGGCCAAATGAAGGTTACGAATTTGAAGCCTCCAAAGCCCTAACTGAAGATCAAGAATTTTTCGTTGGCCTAGCGTTAGATGAGGACTCTCAATATGAATTGAGCGATGAACGTATTGCCACTTGGTGTGAACAAATCCTTCAAGAATACCAAGAGAGTCTTTAATTATTCAGCACTGAGCTTTAAGCAAGGTACGGTAGTGCCGCCAATCAAAGCTTAGTCCAGGATCACTTTTTCTCAACGGAGCAATATATTGGTGACCAGTAATGTGTTGCTGGGAGATAGCTGGGTATTGCTGTTGTATAGCGAGTGTAACGTTGGTTAGAGCTTGATATTGAGCTTCGGTATAAGCAACAAACTCCGTGCCTTCAAGCTCGATTCCTATCGAATAATCATTGCAATTGGCACGCCCAGCAAAACTCGAAGCCCCCGCATGCCAAGCTCGAGCGGTAAAAGGAACAAACTGAACAATTTCTCCGTCGCGGCGAATTAGGCAATGCGCTGATACTTTCAGACCAGCAATGGCGTTAAAAAACGGGTGAGCGTTGGGGTCAAGAGTGCCACTAAATAGCTGCTCGATATAGGGACCGCCAAACTCTCCAGGTGGTAGGCTGATATTGTGTACCACCAACAACGAAATATCCTCTGACGATGGGCGCTGGTTATAATAAGGGGATTCCACTTTTCGTGCGGATGTATACCAACCCAAATCATCAATCATTATATTATTCTTATCCATAGCATTCTCAGTGTTCACATCATTCATAAAAAAAGCATTGGTGTTACCACAACTTCTCTCTTTTTGTTATTTATAGCTGAATTTCCGTAACAGTCATCGTATCATGCCCACACTGTTCAACTTCAGAATAAGAAATGCGATGAAAAATACTCATAATAGCCAAGCTCGCCTCGATTATCTTAAGCAGCAACTTCCGCGTGATATTGCTAACTTTGTCACCGAAGCATTAAAAGAAGATCTCGGTGGCGTGCTCGACCCTAGTGCCGATATCACGGCATCTCTAATCCCTAATGATAAACAGAGTACGGCAATTTTAATCACTCGTGAAGCGGGCATCTTTTGCGGTCAAGCTTGGACGGAAGAAGTATTCAAGCAACTTGGCAACCAAGTCGAGATTAATTGGCATGTAAACGATGGCGATACTCTTATTCCTAATCAAAAAATCTGTACTTTAATAGGCCCAGCTCGAGCACTACTCACCGGTGAACGCAACGCAATGAACTTTATTCAGACCCTTTCTGGTTGCGCGACTATCACAGCAAAATATGTTGAGAAATTAGCAGGAACGCAGTGCCGCTTATTGGATACACGCAAAACCATTCCGGGACTGCGTAATGCGCTCAAATACGCGGTTACCTGCGGTGGTGGTTTCAATCACCGTATTGGTGTCTTCGATGCGTATCTAATCAAAGAAAACCACATCATCGCTTGTGGTGGTATCGAACAAGCGATCACTCAAGCTAAAGCTCTTAACCCAGGTAAACCTGTTGAAATCGAAACTGAAAGCTTGGAAGAACTCCAACAAGCTATCGATGCAGGCGCTGATATCATTATGCTTGATAACTTCTCGATCGATATGATGAAAGAAGCGGTGAAGATCAATGCTGGCCGTGCAGACCTAGAAACGTCTGGTAATGTCACGCTCGACACCATTGCCACGTTTGCGGAAACGGGGGTCGATTACATCTCTGTCGGCGCACTGACCAAGCACGTTCAGGCTCTTGATCTTTCGATGCGCTTACAAGACTAGCCTTTCGAGTCAGATCATAAAATAAATCTAAGAGCGTGTTTATCGAGCATGATAAACACGCTCTCTTACCGAACAGCCCCGCTGCAACCCTCGAACCTAAATTTGAACTCCTCCATTCTCATTTCTCCCATCACACACCCGAGAGATCGAGGAGAAAACGATGCCAAGCTATCGTCAACGAAACCAATCCGGTTTTACCTTAATTGAACTGCTTATTGTGGTTGCCATTATTGGTATTTTGTCCGCAGTAGCCGTCCCTGCGTATCAAAACCACACCAAAACATCTGAAGCGTCCGTTGCAGTGAGTACTGTAAGTTCATTACTCACCAATATTGATCTTTATATACAGAATGAAGATAAATTTCCCACTGATGGCCAATTCTCAGAAATTGGCGCCAGCGCAAACATGACACCACTCGGCACCATAGCACTCTCCCCCGACTCTAGCGACACTGCCTTTGGCACGGTTACATTTACATTTTCAGCCGATGCTCAGCTCGAGGGCAAAACCGTAACCTTTACGAAGTCCGCAGACAACGGCTGGCAATGTAAACAGAATACTGAAGTCACATTAAAATCTTGTGCGGCAAGTAGTTAACTTAGGATGAGCCAGTCCGACTTACTTGAGGTGCTTGAGGACAGTGAGTTCTTAAACACCTCCCAAATTGAACGTATCGATGATCTGTGCAGCCAACGGAAAATTGCTTTAGTACAAGCTATCGCAAGTCAACCTGATATAGAAACGGCTGCGCTTGCTGAGCATTGTGCGTCAATTTTTCAATTGCCCCTGCACCCCATCGATTTTCAGTCATCGATGGAATTGATCTACGATTTAGATCTCGAAGTATTGGTAAAACGTTACCATGCAATACCCGTTATTGTGCAGCAAAACTGGTTAACCTTAGCCGTAACCGATCCCAGTAACCATGAAAGTGTACTTGCGTTTCAATTTGCCACTGGCTTTCATATCCAACGCCAATTATGCGATATCGCTCAAGCACTCGAACTTGTCGAAAGGTTAAATGGTCCCCGTTTAGCAGAACCGAAGAACTCTACTTATCAATTCATACCATCAAATCTGCCACTTGAGCCATCTGATATCGATAACGTCGAATCCAATGAAGAACAGACTCATACGACGCCAATTGGACAATACATCCACCAAATCATCCTTCATGGCGTACAGCAAGGTGCTTCTGATATTCATTTTGAGCCGTTCGAACAGCACTATCGAGTACGAATGAGGGTTGACGGACTACTGACTACGACTCACACGCCTGATACTCACTTAAATCGCAGGCTGGCCTCTAGGTTGAAAATACTTGCGCAAATCAATATTGCAGAAAAAAGATTACCTCAAGATGGCCGAATTAAATTCTCTTTGGATCAACAACGTAAACTCGATCTTCGGGTTTCAACCATACCGACACTTTGGGGCGAAAAAGTTGTCCTCCGTATTCTCGGCAACAGCCACTCACATACCACAATCGATAAACTGGGATTATCTCACTCCCAACTAACTCTATTACATAACCAACTACGAGCTCCACAGGGGCTCGTTCTTGTCACGGGGCCGACAGGAAGCGGAAAAACCACAACGCTATATTCCATATTGCAATATCTCAACCAAGAGCAGCGCAACGTTTCAACGGTAGAAGATCCTATTGAAATTCAGCTGTCTGGCATCAATCAAATTCAAACCAACGATACCATCGGGCTAGACTTTTCAATCGTACTGCGAGCTTTATTGCGTCAAGACCCAGACATCATCATGGTCGGAGAAATTCGTGATATAGAAACCGCTAAGATGGCAGTACGAGCTGCGCAAACTGGTCACTTAGTTCTCTCAACACTGCATACAAATTCCGCGAGTGAAACCTTAACGAGATTAAATCAAATGGGCATTGAGGACTATCAGTTAGAAGCAAGTTTAAAAATGGTTATTGCGCAACGCCTCGCCCGGAAACTTTGCCCACATTGTAAATCTGAACAAATCGTAAATCCCCCTTCTCGAACTTACGGCTTGAGCAGGCACTATCTCGCAAATTTAAATGGGTGCCGACATTGCTTATCCGGCTATCGAGGACGGGTCGGTATCTATGATTTTTATCAGCCTCAAGCAAAAACTAAACGACACTGTGAGTTATGGCAACAAGGATTAACACTGGTTGAGCAAGGACTAACATCTCTCGAAGAGTTATCACGAGTAATCGATCCCGATTCGACCATCATCAACCAATAATGGACGGGAAACCATGATACCGACATCAGCTCATAGCGAAATTCCGGTTTATAAATATCGTTGGCAGGGTATATCTCCAGAAGGAAAGCAACAACGAGGGAGCCTTATTGCTCTATCTCAACAGCAGGCTATTACTATATTAGCGCCACAACAGCTAATGATTACCAAGATCACTGAGCGCCGCTTAACACGGGTAGAGCTCATTGACCAACGAATTACTCGCCACGAGCGCGACCTTTTACTCGGCCAGTTTGCAACTATGCTTTCTGCTGGCCTTTCAGTGCTGCAAATAATTGAGCTCACCTCCTCACAAGCAACCAGAGCAGGACTTATTCAGTTGTTAGAAAGGCTACGCCAAGAGATCGCCAACGGTTCAACCATGGCACAAGCCCTTGCTCGAAGCCATCCATCCTTTAAAGGAGTTATATCTGAATTAGTAAAGGCTGGTGAAAGTAACGGGCAGTTAGCACAATCCTTTGAACGCTTAACACTGCATATCGAAAAACAACGACAGCTCATCACAAAGGTAAAAAAAGCCATGATCTATCCAAGTGTTGTGTTCGTCGTTGCTTTGATTTTGGCCTACTTGATGCTTACCCAGATTATCCCTAAATTTGACTCGATGTTTCATAGCTTGGGAGCTGAACTGCCGTGGTTTACTCAAAACATCTTATCGATCTCCCACTTTTTAACATATCAAGCCAATAGAGTTCTCATCCTCACACTACTACTTTCATTACTTGTACGTTACCTATTACGCTCATCAACTCGATTTCAACGTGTCTGGGCAAATATAAAAGCCAAATTGCCAATAATCGGTCAATTAAGTCAAAAGGCGACGATCGCTCGATTCTGTCAAACGTTATCAGCCAACTATCATTGTGGTATTCCAATACTAGAAGCTATCGATAGCGCTGCACGAACAACCAACGACCTTAAATTCATAGACACGATTTCTTCGGTGGGTTCTCAACTTTCATCCGGAACCTCTCTTCATGCCTCACTTCGCAGCACTGATCTATTTCCAGAGTTTTCTATTCAGATTATTATGGTTGGAGAAGAGTCTGGTACTTTAGAGCAAGCATTGGATCAAGTAACAAAAACATTTGAACAAGACGTCGAAAACAGGGTCGATAATCTAGAAAAATTGATTGAGCCATTAGTTATCGTTACGTTGGGTCTCATTGTTGGCAGCTTGGTTGTTGCAATGTATTTACCAATCTTTAACTTAATGAACGTATTAGGATAGTATACTGATTCGCATTCGGGTGTTACTTTACCTATACCCTTGTCTTGGCAACACTTTGAGCTCATATTGAATGGATGTTTTTTACGACAATACCTGGTTATTCCCACTACTTGCTACGTTAGTCGGGCTTATTATCAGTAGTTTTTTAAATGTGGTTATTTATCGTCTGCCCAAGATGATGGAAGTCAATTGGAAAAAGGAATTGCAAGAAGCCTTCCCAGAACACAATATTAAACTCGATCCAACGCCTTCTCTTAATTTAAGTTTGCCTCACTCTTTTTGTCCGCATTGCCATCATAAAATCCGTCCCTGGCATAACATTCCAGTTGTTGGTTGGCTTTTATTACGCGGAAAATGTCACGATTGCCATCAGCCTATTTCTGTTCGCTATCCATTAGTAGAACTGCTCGGTGGAATTTTAAGTGGAGTTATTGCGATTCACTTCGGATTAAGCAGCTATGCTATCGCTTTAATGGTATTTACTTATGTTTTAATCGCCGCATCATTTATCGATTTAGATACAATGCTGCTACCGGATAATTTAACTCTGCCACTAATGTGGATGGGTATCGCACTTTCTATCAGTCAAGTGTCACCAATTTCATTACAAGAGTCGGTATTGGGTGCAATGTTCGGCTACTTATCCCTTTGGTCGCTTTATTGGATATTTCGAATTTTAACTGGTAAAGATGGTATGGGTTATGGCGATTTCAAGCTTCTTGCCGCTTTAGGAGCTTGGCTTGGTTGGCAATCATTACCCATGGTTATTTTTGTCTCATCTCTCGTCGGCGCCATCGCTGGTATTACGATGTTAATCATTAAAGGTAAGAATTTTGAAAATACGTTTCCTTTTGGCCCTTACTTAGCAGTAGCAGGTTGGGTCGTATTAATATGGAAATTTAACATACTAAGTTGGTATTTTTCTTAATGAGGCAATGTAAATGGGGCTAGTTATCGGTGTTACAGGTGGCATCGCTAGCGGTAAAACGACGGTGGCTAATCTATTTCAGCAACACTTTGGTATTGAAATTGTCGATGCTGATATTATTGCTCGTGAGGTGGTATCACTTAACTCCCTTGGTTTAAATAAGATAGCTGAACATTTTGGAAAGAAAGTAATTCAATCTGACGGGACACTGGATCGAGTAGCATTAAGAAAGATTATATTTAGCCATCCTAAAGAAAAAGTCTGGTTAGATAGCTTGCTCCACCCCATGATAAGGCAAAGAATGATTGAAGCACTCGCTCAAACTCATTCTCCTTATACGTTATTAGTAATTCCACTTTTGGTAGAGAATAACCTTCAATCAATGGCCGATCATATATTAGTTATTGATGTAGATGAAGAAATACAAATAACACGCACGATGCAACGAGATAAAACTGATCGAGAACAAGCAGAACAAATAGTTGCATCACAGGCATCACGTCAACAGCGCTTAGCGATTGCCGATGATGTTATTAAAAATCAACTCTCAAATAATGAACTTTTACAAATGGTCACGAAATTACATCAAAAGTATCTAGCCATGTGTGACAAAAAATTGTAAAAATAAAATCTGTATAGATAAAGGCTAACTGATGACTACGCATAAGTTTGAACATCCATTAAATGAAAAAACACGAATCTATTTGAGAGTCGAATCGTTGCTAGCTCAAATAGACAAAGCAACTCTATTTTCTCGTGAGTCGGACTATCAACTTTTTTTTCGCTCCCTATTTGACTTAATTGATATCTCCGAGCAAATACAACTTCGTAATGAATTAGCAAAAGATCTCGATAAGCAACGAGTGATGTATCGTAGTTGGCTTGATGTCGAAGGTGTTGATCAAAGCACTTTGCTTGCTTTATTGAATGATATAGACAATGCGCATCAAAATATTATGAAATCAGAGCGCTTTGGCATTTCTTTGAAAGAAGATCGCTTCCTCAACTCCATCAAGCAGCGCTTTAGCTTACCTGGTGGATCTTGTAGTTTCGATTTACCTGCGCTTCACTATTGGTTATCTCTTCCAATAGAACAAAAGCAAAGTGATGCCCATAAATGGACCGACCCTTTGCTCCCTTTAAAACAAGGGTTGGAACTGTGGCTTCAACTTGCACGTCAAACAGGAAGTGCTCACCCTAAACTTGCCGCAAGAGGTTTTTTCCAAAGTGATACTGAAAATGCGAGTATGCTTCGTCTCGACATTCCATTAGAGCATGGTGTATTTCCGATGATTTCAGGTCATAAAAACCGATTTGCCATTAAGTTTATTGAATTTGAGTCCGGCAAAGCGACGCAGCAAGATATCGAATTTGAACTCGCTATTTGCAGCTAATTAATATTTCACATTCATCTTAAAGTTTGACTGACATGACAAAAAAAATCGCCAAAGTAAAATGCCCACAGTGTGCTACAGAAGTTGAGTGGAGCGAACTCAGCCCGTTCCGCCCATTTTGCAGTAAAAAATGCCAGATGATAGATTTTGGTGAATGGGCGAATGAAGAAGTTTCCATCCCCGGAGCACCAGATATGTCAGATGGTGACAGTTGGTCAGAAACACCTCAAGACTACAAACATTAAACATCTATAATTTCTATATTTTTTGGAATTTCTATAATAATTGAGAAATGCGAAATAAAAGAGCCGAAACGGCTCTTTTTTTCGTTATGGAACTTTTTTTAACTCTAGAGTGTTATAAAATTAACCTACTGTTCGTCTAATCAAATATGAAGGTGAAGCAATTATGAACTCAGTTACTGAATCGAGCTTCGAACAACCTGAATCGAGTGCTAATCCATTTATGGATAACGCATATATGGAATCACTGCGCATTGATATGCTGAAGTTTGCTCAACTACAGGTCCAAGACCACCAATTAGCGGAAGATGCAGTTCAAGAAGCGATGATTTCAGCTTATCAACATTTAGATAAGTTTGAACGAAAATCAGCAATCAAAACTTGGATTTTTTCAATCTTGAAAAACAAACTGATCGATCTTTTGCGCAAAGAAAAGCGACTCACTGTTGCAAGTCAGTTAGAGGAAGGGAAAGGTCTAAACGGCGATGCACTTATGGACCAATTATTTAAAGAAAATGGTCATTGGCATAAACACGAACGCCCTGCCAAATGGAATCAACCAGATACTGGTATCGAGAGTGAGCATTTTTGGCGAGTGTTCGAAGCGTGTTTAGATGGGTTACCTGCTCGGTATTCAAGATTGTTTATGATGAGAGAATTTCTCGAGCTTGAAAGTAACGAAATTGTTGAAAATGAAGAGATCACCGTTAGCCATCTCAACGTCACTCTATACCGAGCACGTTTACGATTACGCGAGTGCCTCGAAAATAACTGGTTTTGTCAAGAAGGACCCGCATGATGTTAAGTTGTAAAGAAGCTACCCAATTACTCTCAGAGCGTTTAGAACGGCCTTTAGACGCGAAAGAAAAAGTCGCGCTCACATTGCACACAGCTATGTGTCCTGGGTGCCGCCGCTTTGGTAATCAAATGGAAGAAATTAGTAACATTTCAAAAGCTTACCTACAAAAAGAAAAAAAAGAAAAATAATTTCGATTTTGGTGTAATAGATTACATCGACGCTACGTCAAATAAGTGAATCCAAACAAATAGGACACACTTATGAACAATACAACAAAGTCAACTTTAGCACTTGCTCTCACTTCTGCAGTTACTCTAGCTGCAGCCACTCTACCAGCTCATGCTGCCGATAAAGAAAAATGTTTTGGTGTCGCCCTCGCCGGACAAAATGATTGTGCAGCGGGCCCAGGCACTTCTTGTGCTGGTACATCAAAAGTCGATTATCAAGCCAACGCTTGGAAACTGGTTCCTGCAGGAACGTGTACCACAATGGAATCACCAACCTCTGATACTGGTTTTGGTCAGCTTAAAGAATTTTAAGTTATCAAATTTTCCTTTTAGCCAGAAAATTCTGACAAAGTGACTACAATTAAAAATAATGAATTTATTTGTAACATTTCGATAACCAATTACGTCAAATACTAGAAACTAAATAGTGAGGTACTGATATGAACAACACGACTAAATCAACATTAGCGTTAGCATTAACTTCAGCCGTAACACTCGCCGCCGCAACAATGCCAGCTCATGCTGCTGACAAAGAAAAATGTTTCGGTGTTGCTCTAGCAGGACAAAATGATTGCGCCGCAGGCCCAGGTACGTCATGTGCAGGGACATCTAAAGTGGATTACCAAGGTAATGCTTGGAAACTTGTTCCAGAGGGTACTTGTACCACAATTGAATCTCCAACTTCTGGCACTGGGTTTGGTCAACTTAAAGAGTTTTAAGTTGCAGACTAAATAGCACGGATAAAAACAAATCAACCTAAATTAAGAAAAAATATTAATAATGTGTAATAGATTGACGACTTATCTCGTCAAACCTTAAACACTAAAAATGAAGGGAACAATAATGAAAAACTCAACAAAATCAACACTAGCAATCGCATTAACGTCAGCCGTTACACTTGCTGCAGCAACACTACCAGCTCAAGCTGCAAGTAAAGAAAAATGTTATGGGGTTTCTCTTGCAGGACAAAATGACTGTGCTGCAGGTCCTGGTACTACATGTGCTGGAACATCAAAAGTTGATCATCAAGGTAACGCTTGGAAATATACTCCTGCTGGAACTTGTACCACAATGGCGTCTCCAACATCTGACACTGGGTTTGGGCAACTCAAAGCGTTCTAACCAAGTTCATTAATAAAACATGATGTGAAATGCACATAAATCATCACGAATAATAACTAAGAATCTAGTAATTAGTGACGACTTGCTGCATTACTTACTAAACATAAAACTTGAAAGGAAATCTTATGAAGAACTCAACAAAATCAACATTGGCAATTGCATTAACTTCTGCCGTTACTTTAGCCGCAGCAACTCTGCCCGCTCATGCAGCTGACAAAGAAAAGTGTTTTGGTGTCGCTTTAGCAGGACAAAATGACTGTGCTGCAGGTCCTGGTACCTCATGTGCTGGCACATCAAAAGTCGACCACCAAGGTAATGCTTGGAAGCTCGTTCCTGCTGGTACTTGTACAACAATGGAATCGCCAACTTCAGATACTGGATTCGGTCAACTTAAAGAGTTTTAAGTGAGAAGATACATATGAACAATTTATCGACCAATGAAGGTGTAGAAACACCTTCTTTTCCCCAAGGTACAGGGGTGAGTCTAAAGCCACAGCACTTTGACATAATTATCAGCCAGCAACCTGAAATTGGTTTCTTTGAGATTCATGCTGAAAATTATCTTGCTGCTGGTGGCCCAAATCGCCACTTTCTTGAAAAAATTCGTCAAGATTATCCAATAACGGTGCACGGAGTAGGATTGTCGATAGGTGGGGAGAATGAACTCAATATTCATCATCTCAACCAAGTTGCGGAATTGGTCGATAGAGTTGAGCCTATTGTATTTTCAGAGCATTTGGCATGGTCGAGCCATGATGACATTTTTTACAACGATCTATTACCGTTACCTTATACTGCAGAAACTCTCAATCGTGTTTGCCAACATATTGAACAAGTTCAAGATAAGTTGAAGAGAAAAATTCTACTTGAAAACCCAGCAACTTACCTGACATTTAACCAAACTTGCATGTCAGAAATTGAATTTATTCAGAGCATTGTACAACGAACAGGATGTGGGCTATTACTCGACATCAATAATGTTGCTGTGAGTAGCTTTAATCATAAAGCGGATCCACGCGAGTACCTAGATAAATTTCCGATTACGCATGTTGAACAAATTCACCTAGCCGGATTTGCTTTAGATGAGAAGAGCACCCCTGCTCTACGTATTGATTCTCATGATCGCCCTGTAGATGATGAAGTATGGCAACTTTATTTAGAACTATTAGCACGCCACGGTGATATTGCGACCTTAATTGAATGGGATGGCCAACTTCCTGAGTTCGAAGTATTCCAAGCGCAAGCAAATCAAGCCAATCACTACCGTCGTGATGCAGCAGCAACTAAATTGCAGGACTTATGATGAACAGTGAATTTACCTCGATATTAGGCCTAGGAAAGCCCACATCTAATTCTGAATCGAATGATCTCAGTTGGGTAAACGCACCTTCGACATCACAAGCGAAGATACGTTTAGCGGTCTATCAAAATAATGTCGCTCACTCATTGATTGAAGCCGTGTTAGAGACATTCCCGGTTTGCGCACAGCTATTGGGTGAAGAGTACTTTAAAGCACTAGCTCAAGAGTATATTCAACATCATCCGCCGACTTCGCCAGTTTTAAGTCATCTTGGAGAACATTTCTCTCAATTTATTGAGAATTTTCCACCCTTAAAAAGTCATGCCTACTTAACGGAAGTGGCGTATCTTGAGTATCAATTGCTATGTCTAACTTTATCTATAGAACAATCAGTGCTAGATAAAGCTGAGCTTACTCAAAAATTGTCTACTCATGAAAACGCACTCGATGGTCAATGGCTCATAGCGGAAACCGTCTCGCTTTGGAGCACAAATTATGCGGCAGGGTCACTCTACTTTGCTCACCAACCAGATAGTGAAATCAATTTAAATCAACTTGATTGGAAACAATCTGAGTATCTGCTTTTCGCTAAACAAGGGCTGTGGGGACATTGTTACGCCATAAATAAAGAACTATTCCAAATTATAGAAAAGCTAAAAGATAAACGATCCTTAGCACAAGCTTGCGAAGGAATTAACGAAGACAAATTGCCGCAGCTAATAGGTCAATTACTTGAGCTGCCCATTTTTACTGAGATAGTATGAGGTTCCCAATGAAATATTCTGAATTAGCCGAAAAGGCAGAATTACTACCCAAAATACCTGATAGCATGATTTTATTTCTCGCTAGATTGAGCCTTGCTGCTATCTTTTGGCTCTCTGCTCAAACGAAGATAGATGGCTTAGTCATCAACTTTGTCACTGGAGAATTCACTTTAGGTTGGCCGTCGATAAAAGAGACAACATTCTATCTATTCGAGTATGAATACGCTTTACCTTTGATTCCACCGGTACTGGCCACGTACATGGCTACCATTGCTGAGCATGTATTACCAATATTGCTTATCTTTGGTTTAGCTAGCCGATTGGCAGCATTAGGCTTATTTGTAATGACAATGACGATTCAGATTTTTGTCTATCCAGATGCTTATGCTACTCACTTAACATGGGCAACACTCGCGTTGCTAATCATTGCTAAGGGCCCTGGAAACTGGTCACTAGACCGAGTCGTGAAATGGGCGATTGAGGATGTTGTTTAATTGTTTGATTAATTTTAAACATTAAAAAAGCCGGGTAATCCCGGCTTTTTAGCTTCTACTTATCGTCAATTGTCGGGCCATCGCCAATATCAATACGAGTAACTCGCTGTAAGCCTCGAGGCAGCAAACCACCACGACGTCCACGCTCACCACGGAAGTTATCTAAATCACTTGGTTTCAATCCTAGTTTACGCTTCCCAGCGTATAGAGTAACAGTAACCCCTAGAGGGATCGTCATTAAATAACTAACAAACTCTTCTCTTTCTTTCGCTTTCGCCGAAGGAATGTTGATGATCTTATTCCCTTTACCTTTATTTAACTGCGGCAAATCTTTGATCGGGAAAAGCAGCATACGGCCTTGATTAGTAATAGCCAAAATCTCATCAGATTCGAGATCATTGAGCGGTTGTGGCTCCATGATTAATGCATTGGCTGGTAAGTTTACTAGAGCTTTACCGCTGCGATTCTTCGATAAGAGATCGCTACCTTTACAAATAAAGCCATAACCAGCATCTGAACCAACTAGCCAAAGCTGCTCATCATCTCCCATCACTACTTTACGAATAGTACTGCCTTCAGTAATGCTTAAGCGCCCAGTGATCGGTTCTCCTTGCGAGCGGGCAGAGGGTAACGTATGAGATTCTAATGAATAGCTTCGCCCATCACTACCTAGGAATACGGCTTGCTGATTACTCTTACCAACAGCATGAGCAAGATACTTATCACCCGATTTATAGTTCAAACCAGCACTATCAACATCGTGCCCTTTAGCATGACGAATCCAACCTTTCTCCGATAAGATAACGGTAATCGGCTCACTTGGTATCAAGTCTCGCTCGGTCAAGGCTTTTGCTTCAGCGCGCTCTACAATCGGTGAGCGGCGATCATCACCATATTTATCTGCATCAGCTTGAATTTCTTTTTTCAGCAAGGTATTTAAGCGGCGTTCTGAGCCCAATAATAATTCTAATTTCTCGCGCTCTTTTTCTAATTCATCTTGCTCACCACGAATCTTCATTTCTTCTAGCTTGGCAAGATTACGCAATCGAGTATCAAGAATCGCATCTGCCTGAATATCACTGATCCCAAACCGTGCCATCAGAACGGCTTTCGGCTCATCTTCCGTTCTAATAATCTCAATCACTTCATCAAGATTAAGGTAAGCAACTAAAAGACCTTCTAGGATGTGCAATCGAGCGAGTACTTTATCCAAACGATACTGAATACGACGTCTGACCGTTTCACGTCTAAATACAATCCATTCACTTAAAATTTCAACCAAACCTTTTACTCGCGGACGATTGTCCAAACCAATCATGTTTAAATTCACACGATAGTTTTTTTCAAGATCCGTTGAAGCAAACAAATGGTTCATCAGCATATCGCAATCTATGCGATTCGAACGCGGTACAATAACGATTCGTGTTGGATTTTCATGATCCGATTCATCACGCAAATCTTCAACCATTGGCAGCTTTTTGGCACGCATCTGATTGGCAATTTGCTCTAGCAATTTGGCACCAGAAACTTGGTGAGGCAGCGCTGAAATAACAATATCACTCCCCTCTTTATGCCAAACAGCACGTAATTTTATACTGCCACGACCAGTTCGGTAGATTTTTTCTAACTCTACCGGTGGCGAGATAATTTCAGCTTCAGTTGGATAATCCGGCGCTTTAACATACTCCATGATATCTGTGAGCGTCGATTTAGGTTTATCAATCAAATGAATAGTAGCGGCGGCAACTTCACGCACATTGTGAGGTGGAATATCTGTCGCCATACCAACCGCAATACCGGTCACACCATTAAGTAAAATATGCGGCAAGCGAGCGGGTAACATTTGCGGCTCTCGCATCGTGCCATCAAAGTTGGGTTGCCATTCAATCGTCCCCTGCCCTAACTCACCCAATAATACTTCGGCAAATTTAGACAATTTCGCTTCGGTATAACGCATCGCAGCAAACGATTTGGGATCATCAGGTGCACCCCAGTTGCCTTGACCATCAACCAATGGATAACGGTACGAAAATGGTTGTGCCATTAAGACCATCGCTTCATAACAAGCAGCATCTCCGTGAGGATGGTATTTACCTAACACATCACCAACGGTCCGTGCTGACTTTTTATATTTTGAGGCTGCGGAAAGGCCTAGCTCAGACATCGCATAAATAATTCGACGCTGAACAGGTTTAAGCCCATCACCAATGTATGGCAAGGCACGATCCATGATGACATACATGGAATAATTCAAGTAAGCTTCTTCAGTAAACTTACGTAGCGGCAGTTGTTCTACACCGTCAAAGTTCATCTCTGTCGACATCTATTTATACCTCTGCCATATCGCCATAATGTTGAAGCCAATTACGTCGGTCATCCGCACGTTTTTTACCTAGCAACATATCCATCATCTCATCGGTTGCTTCTGTATCATCGATCGTCAATTGCACCAACCGACGAGTGTTTGGATCCATCGTCGTTTCTCTTAGCTGCAACGGGTTCATCTCACCCAGTCCTTTAAATCGTTGTACATTAATTTTGGCTTTTTTCTTACTCAGGCGTTCTAGTACACCGTCTTTTTCTTCATCATCGAGTGCGTAAAATACTTCTTTTCCACAATCGATTCGATACAAAGGTGGCATTGCAACGTACACATGCCCAGCATTAACCAACGCTTTAAAATGTTTTACAAATAGAGCACATAAAAGCGTCGCAATATGAAGTCCATCGGAATCGGCATCCGCTAGGATACAGACTTTACCGTAGCGTAACCCTTCCAACTCATCGGTATCAGGGTCAATGCCTAACGCAATCGAAATATTATGAACCTCTTGAGACGCTAACACTTCATCAGCAGCCACTTCCCACGTATTTAGAATCTTCCCGCGGAGAGGCATAATCGCTTGGAACTCACGGTCGCGAGCTTGCTTCGCGCTTCCTCCCGCAGAATCCCCTTCCACTAAGAACAATTCAGTGCGAGATAAATCCTGTACCGTACAATCGGTCAATTTCCCAGGAAGGGCTGGGCCTGATGCAATCTTTTTACGAACAACCTTCTTGCTTGCTCGCATCCGGCGATGAGCATTAGAAATACATAACTCAGCCAGTAGTTCGGCTAATTGAGGTTTTTCATTTAACCATAAGCTGAAAGAGTCTTTTACCACACCAGAAACAAAAGCGGCGGTTTGACGAGAAGATAGACGCTCTTTAGTTTGCCCTGCAAATTGTGGATCTTGCATTTTGATTGATAAGACGTAAGAACAGCGATCAAAGACATCCTCACCCGTTAGCTTAACACCACGTGGTAATAGATTTCTAAATTCACAAAACTCACGCATTGCATCAAGCAACCCTTGGCGTAAACCATTGACATGTGTACCACCTTGAGCTGTTGGAATGAGGTTGACGTAACTTTCGGTGATCATATCACCGCCATCTGGTTGCCAAATCAATGCCCATGTTGCAGCTTCAGTTTCAGCAACGAACTCTCCAGTAAACGGTTCTTCTGGAAGTAAGGTGTAACCTTTTACGCCTTCCGCAAGATAATCTTTAAGACCATCTTCATAAAACCAGCGATAGTATTTTTTATTTACCTTGTCTTGAAAGGTAATCTCTAGACCAGGACACAGCACCGCTTTTGCTCGCAAGTTATTTATTAAGCGAGACACTGAAAAGTTAGGTGAATCGAAATAGCTGACATCAGGCCAAAAATGAACGCTTGTGCCATGATTACGACGTCCACACGTCCCAGTTACGGCTAACTCTGACACTTTGTTACCATGCTCAAATGCAATTTCATACACCTGACCATCACGTCGTACGGTCACATCAACTCGTTTTGACAACGCATTAACAACCGAGATACCGACACCATGCAAACCACCAGAGAATTGATAGTTTTTATTCGAAAACTTACCACCAGCATGCAGTTTACAAAAAATCAATTCGACCCCAGAGATTTTCTCTTCTGGGTGAATATCAACGGGCATACCTCGACCATCATCAATAACTTCGAGCGATTGATCGGCATGAAGAATGACTTGCACTTTAGAGGCATGTCCTGCCAATGCTTCATCGACACTATTATCGATAACTTCTTGCCCTAAATGGTTAGGACGCACAGTATCGGTATACATTCCAGGGCGACGGCGCACTGGCTCTAAACCATTCAGTACCTCAATGGCACCAGCATTATATTGTTCTGTCATATTTTGGAGTGCTTATATCAATCAAAAAACGATAAAAACCATGAATCCATAGTAGCAAAATCCAACTGTTAAAACACATGTCGATTTATTGAAAACTCTACTAGTGACTGGATTTGACGGCAAATAAATAAGAAGAGCAGATTTTCTAAGTCGTTGAATCATGATAAATAACGACAAAAAAATCATATATAATATTGTGACTTAATACAAAAATGAGCTAGAGCTCAAGAAATTGAACTATTCTCTCAGCGTACTGCTCAAATCCAATAAAGCTATGATCACCGCCTTCTTCTATTGTCTGCTTAGCTTGGCTAAACTTTTCAACTGCTTGACGATAGTCTAGCACCTCATCCCCCATTTGCTGCATTAACCAAAATTGTTTGGGATTAATAATGGTTTCAATATCAAGAGCTTTAAGTTGAGCAACATGTTTACTTTCCAACCAGTACTCTTCCTTGGTATAGATATTCTGTTGCTTACCAAGATAATCCACTAACAACTCATACGGTTTTACTGCCGGATTCACGACCACAGCGCGACAACCATACTTAGCGTTAAGCCATGTTGACATATACCCACCAAGAGAACTGCCAACTAAACCGATTGTATAATCTTGAATATAGTCATCGATAATAGAAGTCAGAGATTGAGCAACTTGGTCTGGGTAATTGGGTAAATTGGGAATTACGACCTTAATATCTGGTCGATTTGTTGCGCAATATTGCTTCATGGCCTGTGCTTTAAAAGATTCTGAAGAGCTATTAAAGCCATGGATATAGAGCAGTAATGAAGGTTTTGAACTCACGAGGTTAGTACCCCGTGGAAGTGAAATCAGGCAAAAATAGCCCGTTATCGAGGCGCTTAACTTGAGTTGCAATAGAACCATCGGAATACAATTCAATTTCACGCCAACCAGGAGAAGTGCTATCTAACGCAAACTCATCATGATTCGGTTTGAATTGAATACATGTTGATGGTGTGGTTAATACCTCTACGCCTTGATATTGATTTTGGCTATCTTGATGAACGTGACCACATGCAACGACTCGAACATTTGAATGACGCCCGACTACTTCCCAAAAACGTTCACGTTCTCGTAAGCAGTGCATATCAAGCCATGCACTTCCAACAGGGAGAGAATTATGATGTAAAAGTACTAAGGCATGCCTTTCCGGATATTGAGTTAGTTTATCGTCCAACAACAATAATTGTTCATCACTCAACTTACCATATGGGACACTACTTACTTGGGAGTCGAGACTAATAACCTGCCAATACTCTCCTAACAATACATTACTTGCCTGAGTCACACACTTGTTGGGTAACACTGCATTCATATTAGGTTGGTAGTCATGATTTCCTGGTAACCAAAAACAAGGGCGATCTAATAAAGAGATGCCCTCAACAAAACGGAGATAAGACGCTTCACTGTGATCTTGAGATATATCACCAGTCGCGAGAATCGCATCAAAGTCAAATGCCTGAGACTTAACTGAGTTAACAACGGCTAGGAAGCTTTCTGATGTATTCACACTCAACAAACAACCGCTATCAACCCCAAATAAATGAGGGTCGGTAATCTGTACTACTCTAGCAATGTCAGATTGCTTAACAGAAAGCGATACGTCCAAAATTCATAAACCTAAATCAATTACTCTTACCAATATTAATCGGGGCCCGACTAATACCATGTTTTAAACAAAAAGTGAGCCAATCACCTAAAAATCGATTAATTTGTGCTTTTTCATCTTTTTGTGCCATTTTAGAGTTTGGATAATCATAACGAGCTTGTACTCGACTGATCAACTCTGTTTCGAAAACTTCCGCGACTCGTGCATCGTGATATAACCTGACAGACATCGTCGGTAATGGAAATACGGATAAATCATCACTTTGACACACCTTCACTAAAGTTGTGTACTTTGTGACCTCAGTCACTTTTAACTGATACTGTAGCGAAGCAGCTTGGTAGCACCGAACATCATCGACTTGTGGCCTCGAAGGTAACAGTGCATTTAATTTGGCATAATTTTTTTCATATACTCGCATCAAGTCTTGAAAATCAACATGATACGTATTTTGAAATGTTACTTGAGCCATTTTGCCTTTAACTCTTTTTGATTTATCTCTAACCATTGTAGAGCAATAATCGATGCACCGTTTTCTATCGTACCATCTTTCACTAATTGATATGCATCTTCACGACTTAGAACCATTACTTTAATATCTTCGTCTTCTTCAAGCAATCCATGAATGCCTTGTGCACTCGATGCATCAACTTCTCCAACAAAAATATCCACGACTTCATCACATCCACCCGAGGAAGGATAAAAAGCGGTAATCGGTTCTATACGACCAACATCAACACCCGCTTCTTCAACGGCTTCACGCCGCACCAGTTCTTCTGCACTTTCTGCTTCTTTATCGACAACTCCGGCGACGATTTCTATTTGCCATGGATTCGCGTGCTCCAAAGATCCAGCACGAATCTGTTCAATTAATACAACTTGATCGGTAATAGGATCATACGGTAATAGTGCCGCAGCTCGCCCACGAACAAACAATTCTCGTTGAACAACTCGGCTTTCACCACCTTCATAACGCTTATGAACAAAGTGATATTTAATCATTTTAAAAAAGCCTTGAAAAAGCAGCTCTTTTTTTACTATTTTAACATCCTGAGAGGTAAACTCTCTCCATTGCTTCTTTATATGACGCATTATCAACCTCATTTTTGTCAGGCTCTAGTTAATCATGGTTATCACGCCTAACCAAGAACCTTGCCAAAATTTTTATGCAAATAGTAGTAATTCTCTAATAAATGCGTCAGAATTTTAACTATACAACTGGGCAACTAAATAATTTAGTGTAAACTAATACAACGTATTCGTTTACACTGACCGCTCTCCCATTTTAGATTTACGGTAGGAATTAAGACCAATGAAAAGAATTCTCCCTCTAATCATCGCGACAACCCTTGGTGGGATGTCCTCTTCAGCTTGGTCTGAAAACCTGACGGAAATTTATGAGCAAGCTAAACAAAATAATCCTCAACTCCTCAGTGCGGAAGCACAACGAGATGCGGCATATGAGGCAATAAACTCAGCTAAAGGGGTATCGCTACCTCAAGTTAACCTTTCTGGTGGATACAATATTGTACGCAGTGACTACGACGGCGCAAACAGTAGCCAATTGTCGGTGGGAGTTGGCGTATCACAAGAACTATTTCAGCGCTCTAGCTGGATCTCTCTGGATATTACGGAAAAAATAGCTCGTCAAGCGGATTCTCAGTACGCCATGATGCAACAAGATCTAATTGTCAGAGTATCTCAAGCCTATTTTAATGTACTTCGAGCAAAAGACAGTTTGGCGTTCATACGTTCAGAAAAAGCCTCCGTCGCTCGTCAGTTAGAACAAACCAAGCAACGTTTTGATGTCGGACTTTCTGCTATTACTGATGTTCATGAGGCTCAAGCTCAATATGACAGCGTTTTAGCTGATGAAGTACTAGGTGAGAACTCACTGACGAACAGCTTCGAAGAATTGCGTGAAATCACAGGCAAAGGCTATGACTCACTTGATGCCCTCGATACATCGCGCTTTTCAGCATCAAAACAAGAACAAACACCAGACGAACTAGTTCAACAAGCACAAGAAAAAAACCTATCGCTTCTCTCGGCTCGTATTGGGCTAGATCTTGCGAAGGATAAAATTAAATTAGCGAGCTCTGGCTCTCTTCCTAGTTTAACGCTAGATGGCGGTTTCAATCATATTCGTGAATTCGACTCTGACAATAGCTATTATGACTATTACGATCCTATTAATAGTCTGAGTATCGGACTCAATTTTTCTATGCCGCTGTATACTGGTGGGCAAGTTAACTCAGATACTAAGCAAGCAGAATATGGTTATATTCAAGCAGGAGAAAATTTAGAAGCAACGTATCGCTCTGTTACTAAAAACGTTCGAGCAAACAACAACAATATCAATGCTTCAATTGGCGCGATTCGAGCCTACCGCCAAACAGTAGTGTCAGCACGTTCTGCCTTAGAAGCAACTCGAGCAGGCTTTGATGTTGGAACTCGAACGATTGTAGACGTACTTGACGCAACTCGTCGTGTATTTAATGCCAATAGTAATCTTTCAAATGCTCGATACGACTACATTCTAAGTGTATTGCAATTACGCCAATCCGTTGGAACGCTTAGTGAACAAGATGTGTCTGATATTAATGCAGGATTAAAATAACCAATTTCGCACACTATCTATACATAAAGAGCCAGCAATATGCTGGCTCTTTATTATCAATATATATTGTCGTTGCAATAGCTATACTTTCAACGCTCGTTCTCGACGTGACATTCCTACCACACCACTACGAGCGATTTCGATAACGTCGGTAATGTCTCCCATTGCAGTAACAAAAGCATCTAACTTCTCTGTCGGCCCCGTCATCTGAACCGTATACTGTGATGATGTAATATCTACGATCTGTCCACGGAAAATATCTGCTGTTCGCTGGACTTCAGCTCGAATATTCCCCGTCGCTTTGACTTTAACTAACATCAATTCGCGTTCAATATAATCACTCTCAGAGACTTCTTGAACTTTTAAAACATCGATCAATTTATGCAGTTGTTTTTGGATTTGCTCTAACTGCATCTCATTGGTTTCTGTCGTGATGTTTAGGCGAGATAACGTAGCATCATCAGTCGGTGATACATTTAATGTTTCAATGTTAAAGCCACGCTGAGAAAACAAACCAACTACGCGAGAAAGTGCACCAGGCTGGTTTTCTAGTAATAGTGAAATCAAATGTCTCATTAGGTTCTCTCCGTTTTGCTCAACCACATGTTATCCATACCCTCACCTTTAATTTGCATCGGGTATACGTGCTCCGTTTCATCAACGCTAATATCCACAAACACCAAACGATCTTTCATCGCCAATGCTTTTGTTAATCCGTCTTCCAGTTCATCTGGTGTCGAGATGCGGATACCTACGTGACCGTAAGCTTCTGCAATTGCCGCAAAATCAGGAACCGAGGTCATATATGAGTTAGAGTGGCGACCTTGATAAATAATATCCTGCCATTGCTTAACCATTCCTAAGAAACGGTTGTTTAGATTAATAATTTTCACTGGTATGTTGTACTGTAAACAAGTGGACAACTCTTGAATATTCATCTGAATACTACCGTCCCCTGTTACCACAACAACTTCTTCTTCTGGGTGTGAGTACTTTACTCCCATTCCGGCAGGTAAGCCGAACCCCATCGTTCCAAGACCACCCGAATTAATCCAGCGACGAGGTTTATTAAATGGGTAATATAATGCCGCAAACATCTGGTGTTGACCAACATCCGAAGCAACATAGGCATCACCGTTGGTCACTTTATGAAGAGTCTCAATAACTTGTTGTGGCTTAATACGATCATTCGATTTTTCATATGCGAGGCAGTCTCTTCCACGCCACTGTTGAATCGAATCCCACCACTCATCTAAAGAAGGTTGTTCATGAGATGAAAATTGATCTTCAAGAAGAGCATTCATAACTTCCAGTACTTTTTCAGCTGACCCCACAATAGGAAGATCCGCTCGTACATTTTTAGAAATAGATGACGGGTCGATATCAATGTGAATGACTTTTGCATCGGGGCAATACTTATCTAAGTTATTGGTTGTCCGATCATCAAACCTCACGCCTATAGCAAAAATCAGATCTGATTTATGCATAGCCATGTTAGCTTCATACACACCATGCATGCCGAGCATACCAAGTGCATTTTTATGTGTACCAGGAAAAGCACCAAGCCCCATCAATGTACTGACCACGGGAATGTTCAGTTTTTCTGACAACTTTAGTAAATGAGTATCAGCTTCAGAAATTACAGCGCCTCCACCAACGTACATTACAGGCCTCTTCGCTGCTATAAGAGCTGTAAGTGCTTTTTTAATTTGCCCTTTATGCCCAGACGTCGTTGGGTTATAAGAACGCATTTTTAGTTTTTTGGGGTAATCGTAAGGAAGCTTGACTTGTGGGTTTAAAATATCTTTAGGTAAATCAATAACTACAGGGCCAGGTCGGCCAGTTGATGCAATAAAAAATGCTTTTTTAAACGTTTCAGCGATGTCTTCTGCTTTTTTTACAAGAAAGCTGTGTTTTACAATGGGTCTCGATACACCGACGATGTCGCATTCTTGAAAGGCGTCATTACCAATTAGGTTATTGGGAACATTTCCCGAGATAACGATCATGGGAATAGAATCCATATAAGCTGTGGCGATTCCAGTAACGGTATTCGTTGCGCCTGGTCCTGAACAAACCAGTACTACACCAGGTTTACCGGTTGAACGAGCAAAGCCGTCTGCCATATGCGTTGCAGCCTGTTCATGACGAACAAGAACATGTTTGATTTGATCAGTTTTTGCGTGCAAAGCATCGTAGATATCTAAAACGGAACCACCAGGGTACCCGAAAATCTGCTCAACACCTTCTTCGATCAGAGATTGAACCACCATCTCTGCGCCGGATAACATCGTCATATTTTTCTCCTTATCAACATCTCATCTAACGTGGTCGGTTAGTGGATTTGATGTTACATAGTATAGGGCTTATTTTTAGCCTAACTCGAGCACAAGCAAGTCTCGGGCTATGTCCTTGATATAGTCGTTCCTATTCAAGGAGTGAGCAACTGTACCTGTTTCTTATCTTTTGGTCTAACCGTTTATTTCAGATTTTGTGTTTGAGATCTCGAACTTTTAAACGACAACGGCTTTCACTCGGAATTCGAGCAAAAGCCGTTTACAAAATCAAGTCATTACATCGCTAATTTTTTGCGAACTTTCCTAAATATTACTGTGCCGCTACGACATCATGGCATACCAACATCAACTGCTCTTTCAACCAAGTATGCCCTTTATCTTTTTCGCTGGATTCGTGCCACGATAAGTAAACACTGATTTCTTTGCAATCAAATGGAACAGGTAGCATTTGCAATTGATCATGATTTGGAGACGCAGCAACAAGCCAACGTGGCGCTATCGTTACCAATTCAGATTGGCTCACAACATACAACACGTTACTTAGACTTGTTCCTTCATAGTGAGAAGGACAATCCAAGTTACTATAAGCTTGCTCTGTGAAGCTCTTTATACCATGCATTTGAGACAGTTTAGCGTGCTTTTCTTTCAATAATTGTTCAATGTTGATACCCGTTTTAATTCGCGGGTGCACCTTGGATACAACCAACACAAGCTCATCCTTAAAAAGCTCTGTACTGCAGAAACCTTCCTGGTCGAAACTCGTGTAATCAATAACGAAGTCAACTTCTTGATAACGTAGACGTGAAGCCAAACCTTGATCAAAGTCAGCTTCCAAATGCAATTGAATGTCAGGAGCTTGCTCATTAATTGTTGCAAAAATCTTAGGAGCAAACCTTAAATCATGCGGACTACCAATAGAAAGATTAAATAAGCGAGTCGATGTTTCTGGGACAAATGAAGCTCGAGGTAACTCATTTCTGATTAACTGTAAGGCCTGACGAATCGGCCCAAAGAGTTGGCGTGCGCGTTGTGTAGGTTGAATACCTCGCCCTTGGCGCATAAAAAGCTCATCATTAAACATCACTTTTAAACGCGAAACCGCATTACTCACGGCAGGTTGTGACATACCCAAATTATAAGCAGCACGAGTAATATTTTGCTCTTGCATTACCGCATCAAAAACGGTCAATAGATTTAGGTCAACGCCACGTAACGTGCTTTCCATACGATAAGCATCAAATGGGTTTGAAGATTCATTTTTCTCAATCACGATTAGCCTCAATTACGAATAGGGTTACGATAGAAATCCTGCTCATTCACATTTTAAAAGAGCCTGTATTTTAACATCGTTTAGGTATATTTTTATTCTTGAGGCTTACTATCTATCATCTGGCTGATTGGTGACAAGTATATTGATAAGAATTGATTAGATTTTAGAATTAACAATATAACCAACTGATAAACATTACTTTTATTTAATATTAAAAAACATAAAATCGTATTTATATATATATTTTCTAGTAACATTCATGCAATGCATAAGTTTATAGCCCAATTAAACGATATTCACTAGGCACATCCCTAAACACTATCTCTATTTGATATTAAAGGTTGGTCATTGTTTGTATCGTCATATCTCCCGTTATGGCATAGTTTGGAAAATCAACTTGACGCCATAATCGCTTACTCAGTTCTCTCTGGTCGTCCCAATTTCCTTGTATTACCCATTCGCATATCGCTTTAGCAACGTCGGGATAAACAACGCGATCAGCTTGCTGTTCATCTAACCAACACCTTACTGCTGAAGCATCCAAATGATTCATACTGGTCGCTAACCCAAGCATCTCCAGTGTTGCGACATTGGACTGCTGTTCAAACTGACCATCAAGAGGTTTAAGAAGCAACTTTTTACCCAACGACATTGCTTCAGATGGAAGCTCAAATCCTCCATTCGCGATTACTCCCGAACAACTATGTAGATCATGTTGAAACCGTTGATAGTCAAGGGGACGAAACTCAATACTGTCAACAAACTCTTGTGTATCAACATCTGGGTGATAACAAATAAACTTATGATTACTAAAGCGAAACAATAATTCACTAATATGACTCAGGCGCTCAAACGGCAAGTAAACTAGAATAAACCCCTTGTTCTCGACATCATAACGAGATGTATGAACAATAGGAGGTAGTATTGGTTGTTCAAAATGATACCAATGCAATCCAATATAATGATCAGAGGGAGCAAAACGATTGATAATCAGACTATCTATCCAAGTCGACCCTTTGCGTGGTACCGAAAAGCGAAAGGCGTTTTGGTGACTTAGTCCTATACACGTTTTATGTTGTTTTCGAGCTGCCCATGCTGTAATCGGTTCAAAGTCACTTATCACAAGATCGTAACCTGATAAGTTCAATTGGTTAATATCTCGGCTCAACTGGATAAAATTATTATCTCGTAACGTTTTTAAATAACTCACTTTCCCATTTTCAGACGCAAAGGTTAAACCTGAGCGAGTCTGATAATTACCAAAGCACTCCATCGAGAAGTATTTGCTTTCTTCCCTACCACTAAATAAAAAATCAACGTCGATATTGTTATTTTTAAACGCCTCAGCCATCGCTCTTGCTCGAGCTATGTGACCATTCCCCGTACCTTGTACACCATATAAAATTCTCAAATGACAAACTCCAAGGCAAACCAAATACCAAGTTCTGCACAACAAAGCCCTAGCAAAGCTCCAATCACAACATCTGTAAAAAAGTGTACTCCTAGCAAAATCCGCGCAGCGCCAATCGCACAGGCCCACGAAAAAGCCAACACCGAAAATGAAGGGTAGAAAAAGGCGATTATTGAGGCCATAAGAAAAGCGGCTGTTGTATGTCCAGAAGGCAAGCTAAAACGATCAGAAGGTGTAATAAAAGCAGTCACCAGAATGGATAATTCCTGAGGACGACGACGCTTAAACGAATTCTTCAACATCCAATACACTGGCAATTCGATCAAAAACGCACACAATCCTGCCGCAACAAACACACCTCCCAACTCTTCATCTAATAGCCAAGCAAAAACGGCAAGCATTACGTAGAAATGGCCATCACCTGTTCGGGAAACTTCCTTACTGACTCGGGCAACCGGAAGATTAAAACGATGCTTCAAACAAAACAGAGAAAAAGCCAAATCAAAGCGAACAATTGAATCGGTAACTTTCATCGGAAACTCCTTATGTCATTCTCCTAACCATTAAACTAGAGCGCTAAGATGACAGAGCCGTGACTTTTTTTTGTCTATAAGATGAATTTAGATTAATTCCTCCGATAACGATCGCTTGCCAAAGTCATGCAAAATACCGTTGCTCAACGATACAAAAACAAAAATACGCACTTTTATGAGTAAAAAGTAACTTTAGGCTTGACCTTGAACCATGAGTACGGTACTAATCTGTTATCTTAATTAGTGGTAAGAGTTAATATGACTTTTCGTTTTTCTATCCTGCTGGACCTACTCCTTATCGTGGACAAATCACGCGGGTAGGCTGTGGACGAAAATACCACAACGAATACAAGAAACCCGCATTAGAATGCGGGTTTTTTTTTACTTAAATTATAAAATATAACGATTAAATAATCGGTCTAGGGAGCGAACATGAACGATCAAGTCATAATCTTCGATACGACATTGCGCGATGGCGAACAGGCATTATCAGCAAGTTTAACAGTAAAAGAAAAATTACAGATTGCCTATGCACTAGAACGTTTAGGAGTGGATGTGATCGAAGCGGGTTTCCCAGTCTCTTCTCCTGGCGACTTTGAATCGGTTAAAGCAATAGCACAAAACATAAAAGGTAGTCGAGTATGTGCGCTTTCTCGTGCCGTTGAAAAAGATATCGACGTTGCTGCAGAAGCCTTAAAGGTTGCGGAAGCTTTCCGTATTCATACCTTTATCTCGACGTCGACTGTCCACGTTCAAGATAAATTACGCCGCAGCTATGACCAAGTAGTTGAAATGGGCGTAAAAGCAGTTAAACACGCTAGAAAATACACCGATGATGTTGAATTTTCATGTGAAGATGCAGGCCGAACACCGATAGATAATCTATGTCGTATGGTAGAGGCCGCAATCGATGCTGGTGCCAACACAATTAATATTCCAGATACTGTCGGCTATACCGTTCCAAGTGAATTTGGTGGTATAATCCAGACCCTATTTAATCGTGTTCCAAACATCGATAAAGCCATTATTTCGGTTCATTGTCATGATGACTTAGGCTTATCCGTTGCAAACTCAATTACTGCTGTACAAGCAGGAGCAAGACAGGTCGAGGGAACCATTAATGGTCTAGGTGAACGCGCTGGGAATACCGCTCTCGAAGAAGTCGCAATGATCATTAAAACTCGCGCAGAACTTATGGGTGTTCACACGCAGTTAAAACACGAAGAAATCCATCGCACGAGTCGATTAGTGAGCCAGCTTTGTAATATGCCAATCCAAAGTAACAAAGCGATTGTCGGTAGCAATGCATTTAGCCACTCTTCAGGTATTCACCAAGATGGCATGTTAAAGAATAAAAATACCTATGAAATTATGACTCCTGAGTCTATTGGACTTAAGAATCAAGCATTGAACTTAACCAGTCGTAGTGGCCGGGCTGCCGTGAAAAGTCATATGGACACTATGGGCTACAAAGATGATGAATATAGCCTAGACGCACTTTACGCCGACTTTTTAAAACTGGCTGATCGTAAAGGGCAAGTATTTGATTACGATCTAGAGTCCTTGATGTATTTCTCGAATCTAAAAGATGAAGATGACTTCTATAAGTTAAATTACTTAAGCGTTCAATCAGGCAGCATCATGGCAACCACCACAATTAAAATGTCTTGTGGTGAAGAAGAACAGTGTGAAGCCGCTGTGGGTAATGGCCCTGTTGATGCTTTATATCAATGTATCTATCGAGTCACTGGTTACGATATTGTACTCGATAAATTCCACCTTACTGCGAAAGGAGAAGGTGAAGATGGCTTAGGCCAAGCGGATATTATCGCGAATTACAAAGGGCGAAAATATCATGGTACCGGGGTTTCAACCGATATCGTTGAAGCATCTGGTCAAGCATTGCTGCACGTGATTAATAGTATTCACCGTGCCGATCAGATCGAAGAGATCAAACAAAAGAAAGTATTTACGGTATAAGGCCTTAGACTGTTTAGCCTCTTCATAGTTAGAGGCTATTAATTGGTCAATAAAATAACGAGTAAAGGACTCCCATGACAGACAAATCTTATAAAATAGCGGTTTTACCCGGCGACGGCATTGGCCCTGAAGTAATGCAACAAGCATTGAAGGTACTGCGTGCTATCGAAACTAAGTTCGGCATTCAGTTTGAAGAAAACGCATTCGATGTAGGTGGTATTGCCATCGACAATCATGGTTGCCCGCTTCCCGATGCAACCTTAAAAGGATGTGAAGAGTCGGATGCTGTTTTATTTGGTTCTGTCGGTGGTCCTAAATGGGAACATCTAGCACCAAACGATCAACCAGAGCGTGGCGCATTGCTTCCATTGCGAAAACATTTCCAACTCTTTTGTAACCTTCGCCCTGCACAAATTCACAATGGCTTAGAGAGCTTTTCACCGTTGCGAGCTGATATCTCTACAAATGGCTTCAATATTGTGGTTGTTCGTGAACTAACAGGCGGTATTTACTTCGGTCAACCGAAAGGACGTGAAGGCGAAGGCGCAAACGAAAAAGCTTTCGATACTGAGGTTTATCACCGTTATGAGATTGAACGAATCGCAAAAATTGGTTTTGAATCTGCTCGCCTACGAAATAAAAAAGTATGCTCTATCGATAAAGCGAACGTTCTACAAAGCTCAATCTTATGGCGTGAAGTGGTTGAAGAAGTTGCTAAAGATTACCCAGATATCGAGCTTTCACATATGTATATCGATAACGCAACAATGCAGCTAATCAAAGATCCTTCTCAGTTTGATGTCATGCTTTGTTCGAATATCTTTGGCGATATCATCTCTGATGAATGTGCCATGATTACTGGCTCAATGGGTATGTTACCATCCGCAAGTTTGAATGAAAGTAAGTTTGGTTTGTATGAACCTGCAGGTGGTAGTGCGCCAGATATCGCAGGAAAAAACATCGCAAATCCGGTTGCTCAAATCCTCTCTGCAGCGCTAATGTTACGTTACAGCTTAGGCGAAGAAGAAGCAGCACAAGCCATTGAAGCCGCCGTTAGTAAAGCCTTGGAAGCTGGTGAACTAACCGCAGATCTTGCATCAGACAAAGCGCCACTTTCTACATCAGAAATGGGCGATAAAATTGCGAGTTACGTACTAAATTCATAAATTGATGGCAGAGGGCTTGCCCTCTGCTCCAACGGCTCTATGAGCTCAAGGAAAAAGCAATGTCAACAGCAAAAACTTTATATGAAAAAATCTATGACGCTCATGTCGCGGTAGCGGCAGAAGGTGAAAATCCGATTTTATATATCGACCGTCATCTTGTTCACGAAGTCACCTCACCACAAGCATTCGATGGTTTACGTGAAAAAGGTCGTCCTGTTCGTCAAGTAGGTAAAACATTTGCAACGATGGATCACAACGTTTCAACCACGACGAAAGATATCAATGCTTCTGGTGAGATGGCTCGTATTCAAATGGAAACGCTATCCAAGAACTGTGAAGAGTTTGGCGTTACCCTTTACGACCTTAACCACAAGTACCAAGGCATCGTTCATGTTATGGGCCCAGAGCTTGGTATTACGCTTCCAGGTATGACCATCGTTTGCGGTGACTCACATACTGCAACACACGGCGCTTTTGGTTCGCTTGCCTTTGGTATCGGAACATCTGAAGTTGAACACGTACTTGCAACCCAAACATTGAAGCAAGCTCGTGCAAAAACAATGAAGATTGAAGTACAAGGGAAAGTGGCTCCTGGTATTACGGCAAAAGATATTATCCTTGCGATCATTGGTGAGACTACCGCGGCTGGCGGTACTGGCTATGTGGTTGAATTTTGCGGTGAAGCGATCACTGACTTAACAATGGAAGGTCGAATGACCGTCTGTAATATGGCCATTGAATTAGGAGCGAAAGCAGGTCTAGTCGCACCAGATCAAACCACATTTGATTATGTGAAAGGTCGTAAATTTGCACCAAGTGATGAAAACTGGGAAAAAGCGGTTGAGTATTGGTCAACATTGAAAAGCGATGATGATGCTGAGTTTGATGCCGTTGTCACACTTCAAGGTGCTGATATTAAACCTCAAGTCACCTGGGGCACTAACCCGGGCCAAGTAATGGCAGTAGATGAGAAGATCCCATCTCCAAGTAGCATTAACGAATTAGTAGAGCAATCCTCTGCCGAGAAAGCATTGGCGTATATGGGGCTTGAAGCTGGAAAGTCTCTTTCTGACTTTCCAATCGATAAAGTGTTTATCGGCTCTTGTACCAATTCACGAATTGAAGACATGCGCGCTGCTGCGGCTGTAGCAAAAGGCAAAACGGTAGCTGAAAATGTACAAGCCCTCGTCGTTCCAGGTTCTGAACAAGTAAAAGCAGAAGCTGAAGCAGAAGGTCTAGATAAGATTTTCATCGAAGCTGGATTCGAATGGCGTCTACCGGGTTGTTCTATGTGCTTAGCGATGAACAACGACCGCTTAGGTCCAAAAGAGCGTTGTGCTTCTACGTCGAACCGTAACTTTGAAGGTCGTCAAGGTCGTGATGGTCGTACTCACTTAGTTAGCCCAGCAATGGCCGCAGCAGCCGCTATTGCCGGTCACTTTGTCGATATTCGTACGTTCAAATAACCATAGAGGATTTTATAATGACAGGATTTAAACAACACACAGGTTTAGTCGTTCCTCTAGATGCAGCGAACGTCGATACAGATGCCATCATCCCTAAGCAGTTTTTACAAAAAGTAAATCGCATTGGCTTTGGTAAGCATTTATTTCATGATTGGCGTTTTTTAGATGACGCTGGTGAACAAGCAAACCCAGAATTTGTGATGAATGCACCGAGATACGAAGGTGCATCGATCCTTCTCGCAAGAGAAAACTTCGGTTGTGGTTCATCTCGTGAACATGCACCTTGGGCACTAGCTGACTATGGTATTCAAGTCATGATTGCACCGAGCTTCGCAGATATCTTTTACGGCAACTCGATCAACAACCAAATGGTACCTGTTCGTTTAACCGAAGAAGAAGTCGATGAAATCTTCGAGTTTGTTTTATCAACGGAAGGCGCTCAGGTCACGGTCGATCTAGAAGCGAATAAGGTGTCAGCAAATGGCAAAGAATACAGTTTTGAAATAGACGCATTCCGTCGCCATTGTTTACTGAATGGATTGGACAACATTGGTCTGACTCTACAACACGAAGAAAAGATCTCTCAATATGAAGCGAACATTCCAAGCTTCTTAGTTTAGATTTTTAGTCAGTAGATTAAACGATTTAACGCAGCCCTATGGCTGCGTTTTTTATTGAGTATTTCATTCACAATATTGCTCCTCATCTGGATAGAGTCCGTATACACCACCACTTAAGCGCTTACTAAACTCATATGAACGAAGTGTTCGGCTCTTGGTGTTATAGGTCAATGACTTTAGGTTTTCATTAAAGTTATAGACATTTGCGATGTCTACCTCCAAAAACATAAAACATGACAGAACCTTCGTATAGTCGTTCAATATCTCTTCGCCTACGTCACGTGTATCTTCGAGTGAAAAGTCAGTGGCCAGTACAGCTTGAGCATGTCGTGCATTTTGCTTAATCGCATTTCTAACTGGCTCTTCTACTTGCATTGCATCAATAAAGGCTCCAATATCATCTCGAATACCAGCATTAAGCGTATCGGTTCCCAAATAGGTGTCACTTCGATCTAACTGTGATTCGAAATTTTCATACAGTATATCCAGCTGCTCACTCATCGATTCTGTAGCAGCCAGCTCTTCAATAATTTCAGTCGTCATTTCCAGGTAGACATCGCCAATTTGAATCACATATTCAACAGTGTTTTCTTCTGACTTTGGCTCAGCTTCAGTTTGAAAGGAGTTTGCTTTTACTATTAGCAAATAGGTGACAAATATAAAAAGAAGTGCAATAGGAGTCTTATTCACAATATTGCTCCTCATCTGGCAAAAGGCTGTATACACCACCACTTAAGCGCTTATCAAACTCATATGAACGACGCGCTCGGCTCTCTGTGTTATAGGTCAATGATTCTAAATAGCGACGAAAATTATAAACATCAGTGATGCTTACTCCCAAATACACATAACATGCCTGAACCTCCGCGTAGTCGTTTGCTATTTCTTTAGCCCTTGTGCGTGTATCTTCCAGTGAAAAGTCTGTACCCAGTACAGATTGCATTTGTCGCGCATTTTGCTTAATCGCCCCCCTTACTGGCTCTTCCACTTGCATTGCATCAATAAAGGCTCCGATATCATCTCGAATACCGGCATTAAGCGTATCGGTTCCCAAATAAGTGTCACTTCGATCTAACTGTGATTCGAAATTTTCATACAGTATGTCCAGCTGTTCACTCATCTCATCTGTAGCGCTTAGTTCTTCAATGATTTCTGTCGTCATTTCCATGTAGACATCACCAATTTGAATCACATATTCAACAGTGTTTTCTACTGACTCTGGCTCAGCTTCAGTTTGACAAGCGGTTAATAGTACCAATGGCAATAAGTAAGCTAATAGCCGATGCATTATTACATCCTTAGAGTTTGAATATTATGTACATGGTGAACAGACTGTCATTTGTTGCATTTTCTGTAAATAGAGAGCGGGTTATTAAACTGACGGATCTTACCTATGCAACCTGATTAATTTCAATATTGCTCAAAACAATCACTTTTTAAAGTTAAAAATTAAATCTATATGCAAAGGAAGTTGGCATATTTTGAACAAATTGAGAGTTAATTGAAAAATGAGCTTATCGTGATCTAGGAGTAGCGAGAATAAATGACGGCTTTAGAATGGATATCTTGGTCCATAAACGATAAAACCCCAGTCATTTGACTGGGGTTCAAAATTAAAGCCTAGCAATGTCCTACTCTCACATGGGGAAACCCCACACTACCATCGGCGCTACTCTGTTTCACTTCTGAGTTCGGAAAGGAATCAGGTGGGTCCAAAGTGCTATGGTCGCTAAGCAAATATGGTGCTAATACCCAGAGTCGAACTGGGGACCTCATCCTTACCAAGGATGCGCTCTACCAACTGAGCTATATCAGCAAAAATTCTTAACTAAAAAAGCCCGCTAAGTAAACGGGCTTTTAAATTCTAACCAATCAAAGTCTTATATAACTATGCTTCAACTAGTTTTGCTTTCAGATTTTGCAAAATCTGAAAACAGAAAGTAAGCCTGGCGATGTTCTACTCTCACATGGGGAAGCCCCACACTACCATCGACGCTATTTCGTTTCACTTCTGAGTTCGGAAAGGAAT